>DGWD01000042.1:0-214129 GCA_002395155.1 Treponema sp. UBA4267 | reverse complement strand
TTCCTTACTACGGAGCAAAAGAAGCTGTTCTTCCATGGGCACGCTTCCCTGGAGTTGACCCAATCCTCGGACCAGAAATGCGTTCTACAGGTGAAGTTCTTGGCCTCGCAGAAACCTTCCCACTCGCCTTCTACAAGGCACAGGAAGCTGCCGGTTCAGAGCTCCCACACGCACCAGCTGCCTGGGAAAACAAGAAGGTTCTTATTTCCCTTTCAAACAAGGAAGGTCAGAAAGATCAAGTACTCTTCATCGGTAAAACTTTGAAAGACCTCGGCTTCACTTTGATTGGAACTCAGGGCACTGCAGACTTCTACAACTCAAACGGAATCAAGTGCGAAGTTGTAAACAAGATTGGTGCCGGCCGCCCAGACGTTGTAGATTTGATTATGAACAAGGACGTTTGCCTCGTAATCAACACACCAAAAGCAAAGAGAAACTATGCCGAAGACCGTAAGACAATCCGCAAAGCATGTCTCAAGTACAAGGTAAGCTACATCACAACACTCGCCGGAGCTTTGGCTGCTGTTAAAGGAATTGAGTCAGTAAAGAATGGTAATGGTGGTGAAGGTGGAGTTAAGTCTCTGCAGGAATATCATGCTCTGATAAAGTAAATTTGCGATGCCGTGCGAGTTTTGAGGTTCGCTTGCGAAACTCAAAACTCGGTAAGCACGCTTACGTGCGACACACACAGATTCGGAATTGCTAACGCAATTACAATTTGATGTTATTCTGAACTTGTTTTAGAATTTTTAGAAAGACTGTCGAAGGACGGTATTATATTTTAAAGATTATTATTTTCTGCCACCATTTAATAGTACAAATAGTTTTGGGCAAATTTTCTTTAACACAATTCCAATACCAGTTCCTATTACGACAGTCAAAATTGTTACACCAAAATATTCAAAAAGACAGAAAAATTCGTTTTTCATTGGGAAAAAGTGTATCCACAACTTCTTTAAGTACTCATTTAGTAATGGCATATGAATTGCATATAAGAAGAATGAAAAACCAGAAAGATAATTTGCTATATTATATATTTTTTCATTTTTGATAATATTTGCCGAAAGTTTTAGAAATAAAACACAAGAAGATAATTCTGTAAAACTTCCAATTGCATTTCCCTCACCAAAACCTATAAATTCCCATAAGAATGAAAAAATCCACACTATTATTACTTCAGAGAATTTGATTTCATCAATTATTTTAAATAAATTGAAATTATAATATCCCCAATATAAGCCCGAAACATAAAAGAATAGAGCTTCGGTTCTAACAAAATAAACATTTATTTTTAAGATATATGTAATAAAAACTAGAATAAAAAAGCCTAGTTTAAAATTTTTTAATAAAAATTGAATAATTGGCGAAACAATTACAAGAATAAATAAATCTCGAACAAACCAAAATTGACCGGCAAATTCAGGTATACCATCACCTGTTCCATATCCAATAATCTTGTGAAACCAATCCCACTTTGTCCATATAAACATATCAATTTCATGATTTTGAAAAAGACTTGGAAATATTTTTATTAAAATTAATTTTCCAAAACCAAAATAAATGCCATTTAATGAAATCCATAAAACATAAGGTATTACTAGAGTCTTCAGTTTCTTTTTTAATAAAGTCTTATAACAATCTGCTTTTCTTGCCTGTAAATATGCTGCAAATAAAAAGAACAATGGTACCGCACATTGAGTAATTCCCTGTGTAATTACTAATTGTATCCATTCACTTACTATATTTGGTTTAAAATATATTTCTTCTGCCCCATGTTCTACTAATTGTGCTATATATTCAACTGTAAAATTGTTATGTATAAAAACAACAAAAATAGCCAATAAGAATCTTAATGATGTTATACGCATTGAAGTTTCTTTCGGAATAATTTCTACTTGCAATTCTCCATTCCCACTATTTTCAACTAAATCCATTACAAATTCCTCCACCGCATTTCAAAATTCTGTTTATTTTTCGGAGTTATATAACTCTTAGTCGGAATTTATACTATTTCTAGTTATACTACAATAGTTATAGGGCGGAAATTCCTAATTTAAGTCGGTTAAACCTGATTGTTTTTTAAGATTTAATATCTTTCATGGTTAGAATGGATGAAATCATGAAAACTTATGCTGGAAACATACGTAGAGCACGCCAGAATAAGAAAGTTACTCAAGCTGTCATGGCAGATAAAATTGGAATATCAGAAAAATATTGGAGTGATATTGAAACTGGTCGAAAACCGTGTTCTCTTGATACTCTTGTTGCTATTGCAAATGCTTTAGAGATTGAACCATATGAACTGCTTCTACCAGAAAACAAAGTGGTAAACTACGATACCCGTCGAGCAAAGATTGTAATGAAGCAATTAAAAGACAGCTTCAGTGAAATGGTTGATACACTTGGACAGTTTTTAGAAGATAAAAATTAACCAATTTTTGAAATTTCCTTCCCCCAAAAACCACTAAAAAATCGCCTGCAATCCTGTAGACGATTTTTTTATAACCATTCAATTAAATTTGCAGTGAATTGAAATAAAAGGCCTAAAACGTTAATATAATGATATTTTATATAATTTATCGTTATGGGGAGATTATGCTTTTTAGTTCAATTTCTTTTTTAGTTTTTTTCTTACCTGTAATATTAATACTATATTACATAATTCCAAATCTTTTTTATAAAAACTGTATCCTATTTCTTGCAAGCCTTCTTTTTTACGCTTGGGGTGAGCCAAAGTTTGTTTTTTTAATGCTTGCATCAATAATAGTGAATTACACATTTGGATTATTGATTGGTAAAAATGGTAAGCACAAAAAATTATTCCTTATCATTGGAATTTTTATTAATCTTGGAATCTTATTTGTTTTCAAGTATTTAGGTTTTTCAGTTAAAATTATTGATATTTTCCTGAACGCTTTACATTTTAAGACTCTTACCGCCATCAATTTAATAATGCCAATCGGTATTTCTTTTTACACATTCCAGGAACTTTCTTACCTTGTTGATGTATACCGCAATCCAGAACTTGCACAAAAAAATTTCCTAAACCTTGGTTTATACATTACTTTCTTCCCTCAGCTGATTGCCGGTCCAATTGTTCGTTATCATGATATTAATGAACAGATTTCTGCACGCAAAGTTACAGTTGATCAGTTTGCAGATGGATGGGAACGCTTCATCGTTGGATTAAGTAAAAAAGTTCTTCTTGCAAATGCTTTTGCCAGTGTTTGTGACAGCATATACGGTGCTGACTATTTAAGTTACGGAACTTATAAGGCTTGGATTGCTGCAATTGCTTACACATTACAAATCTATTACGATTTTTCTGGTTATTCGGATATGGCAATTGGACTTGCTAAGATGTTTGGTTTTGAGCTCTTAGAAAACTTTGATTATCCTTATTCAGCATCATCTATTACAGACTTCTGGAAACGATGGCATATTTCTCTTACCAACTTTTTCCGTGACTATGTTTACATTCCACTTGGCGGAAACAGAAAAGGTAAAGCCCGCACAATCTTAAACCGTTTTATTGTTTTCTTTACAACAGGTTTATGGCATGGTGCCGACTTCAACTTTATCTTATGGGGTTTAGCTCATGGAACATTAATGATTACAGAAAGAAGTATTGTAAAACCTAATCCTGACAAAAAACCAAATATCTTTCTTAAGATTTTTGGTCATGTTTATACTTTAATTTTTGTAATTTTCCTTTGGGTTCTTTTTAGAAATCCAATAAAAATGTCTATAATACAACTTCTTAAAATGATTGGTATTAATTCCTCTTTCGTTACTCACTTTCAACCTATTTATTTTGATGAACTGTTATCACCTAAAGTTGATCCAATTTTCTATATCTTCTTAGCTGTAGGAATTCTTTTCTCATTCCCTTGGTGGAGAAAGTTCAACTTTATATGTAAGAACTCTACAGTTGCCAAAGTAATGAACGTCTTAAAATATATTTGTCTAATTTTCCTGTTTGTACTTTGCTATGCAAATCTTGCAGGTAATTCTTATAATCCATTTATTTATTTCAGGTTCTAATATGAAAATCAAAATTACTTTTATTATTTCAATTTTAATTGTTCTTTTTCTTCCAGTTTTCTTTTTTAATGTAAAAACAGATGTTTCTAATACAGAAAAACGTAAACTTGCACCAAAACCACATTTGCTAAAAGATGGTCATTTTAATGAAAGATTATTTGGCGAATGTGACAATTATCTTCAAGACCATATGGGATTTAGAGAAGCCTTAATTTCTTTTGATTCTAAAAACCCTCTTAAGATAAAGGTTTCTACAAATTTTGATAGAGCTCTTAAAGGAAAAGATGGATGGTTCTTCTTTACAGATCCAACATATGGAAATAACTTATTAGATTTTTACAAGCGTAATTTATTAAACGACAAACAAATAAATGATTTTTCACATAGCATAAAAGAAATAACTACCTGGTGTGATCAAAATAATATTAAATATGTTTTCTTAATTGGACCTAATAAACATTCTGTATACCCAGAGTTTTACCCTTTTGACAGACCAAAAGGAATGACTCGTACAGATCAGCTTACAGAAATCTTCCACCACCTTGATGTTCCATATATTTACCCACGTGATTATTTAATTTCTAAAAAACCGGATTACAATTTCCCTCTTTACTATCAAACTGATACACATTGGAATTTGGAAGGAGCTCATCTTACTTATAATTTACTTAAAGATGAAATTGTTTCTCTCTTTCCTCAGACAAAATTCCCTAATCCACCTTATAAAAGAGTTGTTTCCGAATCTAACAATTTTGGTGACTTGCTTCCAATTTTAAACTTAAAAGAATCTAAATGCACTATTGTTGACTATAATTTGGAAGGAAAACAAAAGTCTGATTATTACACATATCTTAAAAATGAAGATCAAAGTGGGGTACATACAAAAGGAAATAATCAAGATCTTCCAAGAGCCATAGTTTTCCGTGATTCTTTCTTTGTTGCACTTGAACCTTTTGTTTCACCACTCTTTTCTGAGGTTGATTATATTTGGAAACCTTTTAATGATTCATACAAGAATTATATTTTGGAATATAAACCAGATATTATTATTTTTGAATCTGTTGAACGAGATTCATTATACTTAAGTCCAGCTTTCCAATATAATCATTAAATCTTAAACCATAAAAAACCGTGTTAATCACGGTTTTTTTATTGAGGGTTTATTACAAAACCCTCAAAACGACGAAGTCAAGGCTTTAAGCGTGAGCGTGCCTTGACTCGACGTATTTTAAATTACTATTTTTAAAACAAATTCCTAAAATCATCTTATATTTCGACATCTTAATCCAAAAAGGCAATTTTACCTTTTCTAAAAATTTTATATAATCCAATTAGAGGGTTAAATTATGGCTTCAAAAATCTTCAAAAGAGCAGATTACATTTCTTGGGATGAATATTTTATGGGTGTTGCCCACCTAGCAAGTTTTCGTTCAAAAGATCCAAATTCTCAAGTTGGTGCTTGTATTGTTGATAAAGACAACAAAATTCTTTCTATGGGATACAATGGTTTTCCTCGTGGTTGTTCAGATGATGATTTTCCATGGGCTCGCGAAGGCGATACTTTAGACACAAAATATGCTTATGTTACCCACAGCGAACTAAATGCAATTTTAAATTACCGCGGCGGTTCACTTGAAGGCTGCAAAATTTACGTTACTCTTTTTCCTTGTAATGAATGTGCAAAAGCTATAATTCAAAGTGGAATTAAAACTGTTGTTTATGCAGAAAATAAATATGATGGAACGCCTTCAGTTGAAGCATCCAAGCGGCTTATGAATGCTGCTGGAGTGAGATATTATCAATATCAACCAACTGGCAAAAAAATTGAAATCAATGTCTAAAACAAATAAAAATTATTATTATATAAGCTATTCTATATCACTATTTCTCATAACTTTTCTTTTATCCTGTAAAACTTTAAAAATTAATGATGGAGTTAACAGAGAAACACCTATTGTTTTAAACGAAAATGTAGAATTTAAAGATGTAGAAAAACCTTATAAATACATTTTTATACGACTTTATAATCCCGATTATACGGATCCTTTTTATATAGCAAATCTGCTTCAAATAGGAATAAACCTGACAAACATTTATCCACAACTTGTTGTAAGTCATGCTTCCATAAATTTTTCACTTGAAGATAATTTTTGGGGCCTAACCCTAACAGGACAACCTCAATTTTCTAGGGAGGCATGCAGTGATATATCTGATAATAAATACATGAATAAATGTGATCCTAGGGATTCTCAGCAACTTACATACGCAATAAAAGTTACAGAAGAAGAATACTATAATGCCAAGGCCTTTGTTGAAGAATATGCAAGACAGGAAGAAATAAAATATAAAACTTCCTTAAACTTTCAATTTGCCGGTTTTAATATAAAAAGAAAATTTTTTACTCCAAAAGACCACCAGCTTTTTGGTAGTATAAATTATGATTCTTCTACTCGCGAAGACCGTCTTGAATTTGATCCAAGTTATACTGAAAACAATTTTGTATGTTCAACTTTTCTAGCTTATGTCTTAAATAAAAACGTAGCTTCCGTAAATCAATATTTCAACGAACAAAACATAAATTACCGCTATGTTAATGTAAATGATATACCTTATATTCCTGGCATAGTTCATCTTTTTTCATCTACCTGGGATCATTATCTTGATGCAGTAGATTTGTTTGTTCAAAAGTATCCAGAATTCTCTGCTTATCTAACTGAATAATTTTCTATCTTTTTTACCCTTTATCAGTTAAAATATTTTCTGAATTAATTAAAAAAATTCGGGGGATTTTTATATGGCAATGAGATTAGTAACTCGTTCGGATTTTGACGGCTTAGCCTGTGGAGCCTTATTACTTGAAGCAGGAATTGTTGATCACTGGAAATTTGCACACCCAAAAGACTTACAAGATGGATTAATTCCAATAGATGAAAATGACTGCTTGGCAAACGTTCCTTTTGTACCTGGCTGTGGACTTTGGTTCGATCACCACTCATCGGAATTTGAACGTCAGGAGCTTCAGGGAAAATACAAGGGTGAAAGTCGCATTACACCATCTTGTGCACGAATTATTTATGAATACTACGGCGGAAAAAGTCGTTTCCAAAACTTTGACGATATTATGGTTGCTGTTGATAAAGTTGACTCAGGCAATCTTACAATTGACGAAATCCAGAATCCTCAGGGATGGATTTTAATTGGATTCTTAATGGACCCTAGAACTGGTCTTGGTCGCTGGCGTCAGTTTACTGTTCCAAATTATGAATTAATGGAAAAGCTCATGGTAGCTTGTCGAGATAAATCAACATCTGAAATCTTAAAAATGCCTGATGTTGTAGAACGAATTGAAGTATACAATGAACAAACTGAAAAGTTTAAGGAAATGGTTAAGGCCCACACTACAGTTGAAGGTAATTTAATTATTACAGATTTACGTGGTGTAGATCCTATTTATACTGGAAACCGCTTTATGATTTACAGTATGTACCCAGAACAGAATATTTCTGCATGGATTGTAAGTGGACGTGGTGGCCAAGGATGTTCTGCTGCAGTTGGATACAGTATTTTGAACAAAACATCTAAAGTAAATGTTGGCAGCCTTATGCTTAAGTATGGCGGAGGTGGACACGAAAAAGTTGGAACCTGTCAGTTCACAAATGAAAACATGGACACAGAACTTCCAAAAATGTTAGATGAACTTAAAAAGTTGGCTAACTAAAAAAAATTTGATAGAATATGCGGGCTATCTGAAAAGGTAGCCCTTTTTGTTTTGGGTGGGATTATGAAAAGTAAAGTTTTTTTTGAAGGTATTAGAGATGGCCTTCCAATCGGTTTAGGCTATTTTGCCGTAGCCTTTTCTCTGGGAATTTTAGCTAGAAATGCAGGCCTTACACCGCTGCAAGGTTTCATTGCAAGTTTCTTAAATGTAGCATCTGCCGGTGAATATGCCCTATTTACCTCAATTCAATCTAAAGCTTCATATTTTGAAATCGCCCTTATCACACTTGTTGTAAACGCAAGATACATGCTTATGAGTTGTGCTCTTGCCCAAAAGTTTGATACAAAAACACCTTTTATCAACCGTTTCCTAGTAGGTTTTGGCATTACAGATGAAATCTTTGGAATAACAATTGCTCGTCCAAATTGCATCCAGCCTGTTTATAATTATGGAGCAATTTTGATTTCCGTACCTTTATGGAGTATTGGAACTTCCCTTGGAATTATAGCAGGAAACTTTTTACCAGCTCGTGTAGTAAGTGCACTTTCTGTTGCTCTCTACGGAATGTTCCTTGCTATTATTGTTCCACCTGCAAAGAAAAATCTAACTATTATGATTGCTGTAATCATAAGTTTTGCTACAAGCTTTTTATGTAGTAAACTACCATACGTTAGTCAACTTTCTAGCGGTACAAGAACAATCATTCTTACAATTATCATCGCCTCAATTGTAGCTCTTATAAAACCTCTTCCTGATACAGAAAATATTAATGATGATAAAAATGACGCTAAACTAACGAGCGGTAGTTTAACACAAGAGGAACGCTAATGACACTTTATACTTATCTTTCAATATTAACAGCCTTTCTTGTTTCATACCTGATTCGTGTACTTCCACTTACTCTTATCCGCAAACCTATTAAAAATCGCTTTATAAAATCATTCTTATACTATGTGCCTTACATAACACTTTCAGTTATGACCTTCCCTGCAATAGTAGAAGCAACAGAATCTCCTATAGCAGGAATTATTGCATTGGTTACCGGAATCATTTTATCTTATATTGGACTTGGTCTTTTTCCTGTAGCCTGTGCTTGCTGTGCTGTAGTATTCATTGCAGAGTTCTTTTTATAATTCTGAATACAAATAATAAAAAAAGGCTGAATTTATGAAAACATCATCATCTTACATCATCCCTGCTGACTTCCCAGACCTGGACATAATCCGTGTTGAAGACACCTATTACATGGTAAGTACCACAATGCATTTTATGCCAGGCTGCGTGATTCTACGTTCCTATAATTTGGTTGATTGGGAACATGCCGCTTATGTTTATGAAGAACTCGAAGCTACACCAGGCGAAACACTTTCGGACAATAAGGGTGCCTACGGTAAAGGAATGTGGGCTGCAAGTCTTCGTTATCACCAAGGAAAATTTTATGTAAGCTTCGTTGCAAATGATCTTCATAAAACTTTTTTGTTTACAGCAGATAAAATTGAAGGTCCATGGCACCGTTCGGAAATAAAAGGTTTTTATCATGACATGTCTTTACTTTTTGATGATGATGGTCGAGTTTTTTGTATAAGCGGAAATACTGATATTCATCTGACAGAATTTAATGCCGATTTAAGCGGACCAAAAGATGGTGGAATAAATAAGATCATTATCCAGGATGATAAAGAAAATGTAGCTTTGGGATATGAAGGAAGTCATATTTATAAAATAAACGGCAAATACTACATCTTCTTTATTCATATTCCAAAGGGAAAAATGCGTACTCAAGCTTGCTATGTTTCCAACAAAATTGAGGGACCTTATACAGGTGGCGATGTTCTTTGCTCAGATTTAGGCGGATGGAATAGCGGAACCGCTCAGGGAGGAATTGTCCAAACTCCAGACGGTAAATGGTTCTCTATTGTTTTTCAGGACCATGGTGCACTTGGCAGAATCCCTGTCTTAGTGCCAGTTCACTTTAGAAATGATTTTCCAGTTTTCGGAACCAATGGAATTACACCAGAAAAAGTAGAAGTGACCGATAATCGTCCTGATTATAAATATGCCCCACTCTACAGTAATGATTTTACAAATCCGGCCTGGCAATGGAATCATATTCCTAATAAAAAGTTGATTAGTCTGAATTCAAACACTTTTACCGTAACAACAGATAAAATCTGCAGGAATCCAATTCAAGCTGCAAATACTCTTACACAAAGAACTTTTACTGAACACTGCAGCGGAAGTATAGAAATTGATGCTTCGAAACTTAATGATGGAGATGTTGCAGGCCTTTGTGCTCTGGAAGGTGAATATGGATTTATTGGAATTACAAAAGAAAACGGAAAATATAAACTAATTACCGCAGAACACAAAATCCCATACAGTCAATGGACAATGGGTGTTTTTGATGATAATGAACCTGATATTATTACAAAAGAAAGCATTTCTACAGATAAATTACTTTTGAAGGCTACTTTTAATTTAGGATTTAATCAGCAATATGTTCAATTTATTTTTTCAGATATTAATGATAAAAGTAGCAATTTTAAGGATTTTGGAGCACCAGTAAAACTACGCTACACTCTAGATCAGTTCGTAGGTGTTCGTTTTGCTTTGTTCTGCTATTCCACCAAGGAAAGTGGAGGAAAAGCCAGCTTTAAGGAGTTCAAAATTGAATTACTCTAAAGCTAATATAAATCAAACCGAAGAAGTCTTTTCTGTATATTCTGCAGCCATAAAACAAATGGAAAAACAAGAAATTCACCAATGGGATGAAATATATCCAGATTTACCAACCATTACAGAAGATATAAAGAAAAATCAAATGTATCTTGGGATTATTGATAATAAAATCGCTGTTTGCTTTGTTTTAAGCGAAGAATGTGATGAAGAATACAAAAATGGCAATTGGAACTATCCCGATTCAAAGTTTTGTGTAATTCATAGATTATGTGTAAATCCAGAATTTCAAAACCAGGGTATTGCTTCCAAAACCATAGATTACATTGAAAAAATCTGTAAAAAAGCAGGATATGATTCAATTCGTCTGGATTGTTTTACAGAAAATCCTTATTCACAAAAACTCTATAACAAAGCTGGATATAACGTAACTGGATACGCCGACTGGAGAAAAGGTCGTTTTCAATTAAGAGAAAAGAAAATCTAACAAGTGTTAGTTTTATTTTAAAGTTAACGACCATTTATTAGTTTTAAAAGTTAACAACCGTTTGTCAGTTTAAAATTTTGTTTCACATGAAACATTTGAAATATTTTCAATTCTCTTAATACTTTTTCATATTTTTCTGTTTCACATGAAACAAATTAATTATTAATCTAAAATTTTACTTTACATAAATAAAACACGTTCCACGTGAAACTTATTATCATTTAGTTTTTCTATCATATAAAAATTTTTTTTTACTGTTTCACATGAAACATCTTTTCTAACTATAACTCCTCCCTACCCTATTCAAACATTTTTCAATTTTCCCCAAAAGTTTCACATGAAACATTAACTATTTGGTTTAACAGTTATATTCTTTTTAATCGACATAACTAAAGTTTTTTTTCTATTTTCACATCACTCATTTCCAAACCAATGTTTCACATGAAACAAAAATACACGCTATTTTAAACATAAAAAATCATTGCCACAACAAAACATTTCTGTTTCACATGAAACATATATAATTTCTAAATTGGATTTATAATTCATAAAATGTTTCACATGAAACTTTTCTATTAAAGTTATAATTAATTGTTCTGATTAATTTTGTCATTCAAACTGTTTCACATGAAACATGAAGTTTAAATAAACAGATTATTTGTTTCACATGAAACATTAAAATACACTTAAGATAGTTTTCCACTTTATCAATACGTCGAGTCAAGGCACGCTCACGCTTAAAGCCTTGACTCGACGTATTGAGGGTTTTGTAATAAACCATCAATAACATATCCACAAAAATTGTGGATAACTTGTGTATAATGTGGATAACTTTTTTTATTATGATTAGGCGTGTTTCACATGAAACATTTAAGATATGTTGTTAAAAATAAAAGGCTGATTGAAAAATCAATCAGCCTTTGCCTGATGTATAATCACCCTTGAACTAAATTTTAAATAGAAATAAATTAGCTCTTACCCTTACTTTATTATTAGGTAAAATAAACTTTTTGTCAATTGTTAGAATGAATTATTTTAAACTACCTATCGTTAGTTAATTTTCTTCATCCTTATCTTGAACCTTATCTATTCCTACTAAATAATCAGGTTCTTTGACATTAAGAATTTTAACACCAGAAGCACCTTGTCCCTGCTCTTTAATATCAGAAGCTTTGAATCTGAGTGTTTTACCCTGGCTTGTCATACAAACAACTTCATCCTTATCTTTTACATTCAGGGCTCCAATAATTTCACCCTTACCGTCTGTATTTCCAAAGATTCGCTGTCCACCAGTTCCTCTTCCATGTACAGAGAAGAAGTCAAATGAAATACGTTTTCCTACACCCTTTTCTGTAAGAAGAATGATATTAGAATCAGATTCAACTTTTACTGCAGCAGCAATTTCATCACCCTCAGAAAGTTTCATACCTTTAATACCACAACTTGCACGACCCATCAAACGAACAGAATCCTCTGTAATTCTAAGAGCCTTACCACGACGAGTAATCAGCATGACTTGTGAATCACCCTTAGTTGCAATTGCAGAAATAAGCTTATCACCATCATTAAGTTTAATACCGATGATACCCTTTGTTTTTGCATTCTGGAATTCTGAAGAACGAACCTTTTTAACAATACCATTTGCGGTAGTCATAAAGAGGTACTGATCATCGGAGAATTCTTTAAGAGAAACAATTGTAGTAATTTCTTCGTCGGCAGAAACCTGGAGAAGTCCTTTTATATTTGCTCCACGACTATTCTTTTCAGATTCAGGAATTTCATGAATCTTAATCCAGTAAGCACGTCCAATGTTAGTTATGAATAACAAATGTTCCTTTGTAGAACCAATAAAGAGTTGATTAATATAATCGTTTTCAAGAAGGTTTGTACTGTTACTTCCAGTTCCTCCCCTACCCTGCTTTTTGTATTTATCAACTGAAACACGTTTGATATAACCAAGACGAGAAATCATAACTACCATCTCTTCATCTTTAATCATATCTTCAACATTGATTTCTTCGACTTCATCATAAACAATATCTGTACGGCGATCATCACCATATTTTTCAGCAAGTTTATTTGTGTCTTCTTTAATGAGCTGAAGTATTTTTTCATGATGAGCAAGTAAATCTGTAAGATAGTCAATGAATGCCTGAAGCTCTTTAATTTCTTTCTGAAGATCTTCAACAAGCAGATGTGTTAGTCGTTTGAGCTGCATATCTACAATTGCCTGTGCCTGTTCATCATCAAAATTAAATCTCTTTTCAAGAGCAAGTTTAGCAGCTTCTGTATCACGGCTTTCTTTGATGATTTTAATTACTTCATCAATATTATTGATTGCAGTAATTAAAGCTTCCAAAATATGCATTCGATGTTTTGCAACTTTCAAATCATAAATTGTACGGCGTGTAATTACTTCATCACGGTGACTAACAAAGTGTGCAATTAATTGTTTAAGTGTCAGAACTTCTGGCTTTAAGTATGTCTGTGGAAGTGTTAGTCCGTATTCTGGTTCTGAATAACGTGGTTCACCTTCCTTTTCTTTTGGGACAAGAGCAAGATTGATAACACCAAAATTAGACTGTAAATCTGTTTTAGCAAAAAGTTGATTAAGTACAATTTTTGTGATTGCACCTTTTTTCAGTTCAACTACAAGTCGCATACCTGTACGGTCTGAAGTTTCATCGTTTGCATCAACAATACCATCAATCTGTTTATCTCTGTTTAATTCCTTAATTCTACGAATTATATTTGTTGTATTTACTCCGTAAGGAACTTCTGTAAATACAATAGATTCTTTTCCGTTTTTATGAGTTTCAATTGTAAACTTAGAACGAATTGTGATTTTTCCACGACCAGTTGTATAAGCCTTCTTAATTCCAGCTGTACCATAAATGATACCTCCAGTTGGGAAGTCTGGTCCTTTGATATATTTCATTAATTCGTCTATAGAAATTTCTGGATTATCAATGTAGGCACCAATTGCTGCGGCAACTTCACGTAAGTTGTGAGTAGGCATGTTTGTGGCCATACCAACCGCAATACCAGTTGTACCATTACAAAGAAGAAATGGAAAAGCTCCAGGAAGAACTGCTGGTTCCTTTGTTGTATCATCAAAGTTTGGAACCATATCAACTGTATTTTTATTGATATCAGAAACCATTTCTTCTGTGATTTTTGACATCTTAGCTTCGGTGTATCGGTAAGCTGCGGCAGGGTCACCGGCAATTGTACCAAAGTTTCCCTGAGGTATTACAGTTGTATAACGCTGAGCAAAATCCTGTCCAAGACGAACAAGAGCATCATATACAGAAGCATCTCCATGTGGGTGATAATGACCTAAAACTTCACCAACGATTGTTGCACACTTTTTGGTTTTGCCACCACTTGCAAGATGGAGCGTATCCATGGCGTACATAATTCTACGATGTACAGGTTTTAAACCATCACGAACATCAGGAAGAGCACGCTGTACAATTACAGACATTGAATAGTCAATATATGCTTTTTTTACTTCATCTTCGATTGGGATTTTTATTAAAGATCCACCTTCGACTGTTTTTATTTCTTCCATCATTTTCTCCATCTTTTACTAAATATCCAGATTTGCGTAACTTGAATTTTCTTCAATGAACTGACGACGAGGTTCTACTTCTTCACCCATACAAATACTAAATATCTTATCAGCTGCAATTGCATCTGGAATTGTTACAACACGCATACGTCGGTGAGCTGGATCCATTGTTGTTTCCCAAAGCTGATTTCCATCCATTTCACCAAGACCTTTATAACGCTGAACTTCTGCTTTATCACGCTGGTCTCCAAGAGCTTCCAAAGCTGCATCTCGTTCTGCATCTGAATAACAATAAACTGGATCTTTTTTTCCAAGCTGAACTTTAAACAAAGGAGGCATAGCAAGATATACATAACCTCTTTCAATAAGAGCAGGCATGTAGCGGAAAAAGAATGTTAAAAGCAAAGTACGAATATGTGAACCATCAACATCGGCATCGGCCATAATGATGATTTTATGATATCGAAGTTTATCAATATTAAAGTCTTTTCCAAAACCTGTACCAAGTGATGCAATTACTGGTTCAAGCTTATCATTATTCATTACCTTTTCAGGACGAACTTTTTCAACGTTTAACATTTTTCCCCAAAGAGGAAGAATAGCCTGATGTTTTGGATCCCTACCCTTCTTTGCAGAACCACCGGCAGAATCTCCTTCGACTATATATACTTCACAAGATGCAGGATCATGTTTTTCAGAACAGTCTGAAAGTTTTTCAGGAAGACCAAATCCATCAGATGCGTTTTTCTTACGCATGTTATCTTTTGCTTTTCTGGCAGCAATTCGTGCTTTGGCTTCATCCATTGCTTTTTTACAAATTGCTTCAAGAACAGCAGGATTTTGTTCAAAATAAATTGTAAGTTTTTCTGTTATAACTTGATGAACAATTGTTCTTACTTCTGTATTTCCAAGTTTTTCCTTTGTCTGACCTTCAAATTCAGGTTCAGGAACTTTCATAGAAATAACAGCTGTAAGACCAGAACTCATATCTTCATAAGTAAGTTTTTCATCCTTGTCTAAACTTCCAACTGCTTTTCTAAGTTTTTCATTTGTATCTAAAGCTTTATTAATTACAGTTCTAAGACCACTTTTGAAACCTTCAAGATGAGTACCACCATCTCTAGTGTTAATATCATTTACATAAGTGTGAACATTATCAGAATAAGAATTGTTATAATGCATTGAAATTTCTGTAACGATATCATCATGAGTTTCGCAAATATAAATTGGTTCTTCCGGAACGACTGCTTTTCCTTCATCAATATTTTTTACAAATTCATTTATTCCACCAACGAACTGTAAAATTTCTTCTTTTGGATTTTCAAGTCTTTCATCGCGGAAAGTAATTTTTATTCCAGAGTTAAGAAATGCCAGTTCGCGAAGACGTGTCTTTAAAACATCAAAATCATAAGTTGTAGTTTCTGTAAAAATAGTTTTATCTGCCTTCCAGCGGATTGTTGTACCATGAACATCTTCTGCACAATCATCAATAATTTCTACTTTAGATTTAGCAACACCACGTTCATAATTCTGACGATAAACATGCCCATCTCTTTTTACAGTAGCTTCCATCCAGTCTGAAAGTGCATTTACACAGGAAACACCAACACCATGCAAACCACCCGAAACTTTATAAGAACCTTTATCAAATTTACCACCAGCATGAAGTCTTGTTAAAACAAGTTCAAGAGCGGAAATGTGTTCTGTAGGATGAATATCAACAGGAATTCCACGTCCATTATCTTCAACTCTAACTACGTCATCTTTTTCTAGAGCAACTATAATGTTGTCACAAAAACCAGCCATTGCTTCATCAATTGAGTTATCAACTGTTTCATATACAAGATGATGAAGACCACGAGGACCTGTAGAACCAATGTACATACCTGGTCTTTTTCTAACAGCCTCTAATCCTTTTAAAACCTGGATATTACTTGCACCATAATTATCTGCTGACATTGTTATTTCCTTTGATTTTTTGACATAAATTTTCCCACAAAATAAATGTCATTATAATAAGAATAATTATTCATTTTATCCCATATAAAATTTAAATTCTAGTCTTATAAATAACTAACACTTGTTAGTTTAACTATTTTAAAAACCCTTGAAGAATTTAAAAATCTTTAGGATAATATTTCTTATGTCAGAAAAAATGTATGAAGAAGCTTTTAAATATGCAATGGAAGAGCTACATAAAAAATATATAGCTGAAGATAAAGAAAGCGATTTTATTTTTAACTTCAATGTAAATTATGTTGAAGATTCAATTAATGTTATTACTGTTTCTGTAGCCTCTCCATTTATGAAAAATCAGGTTACAAATAAAGGTTCATTAAAAGTAATTGAAAATAAGATGAAGGAAATTACTGGCCTTCAAAATTTAAAAGTAGAATGTATAGTGCAGGAAGAATCTTCTAAAATTAATGAAGATGAAAATATAAAAGAAACTACAGAAGTTGTTAAAAAAGAAATTCCAACTGAATCTAATATAACTAAAAAAAAGAAACATTCCCTTTTACAGGAACAATTTACATTTGAAACTTTTATTCCAGGTGATAATAGTAAATTTGCTTATAATGCAGCTTTAACTGTAGCTAAAAATCCAGGTAAACAGTACAACCCTATCCTTCTTTATGGAGGATCAGGACTTGGAAAAACTCATCTTATGCAGGCTATAGGAAATTATATTTATCAGAACACAGATGAAAAATTAAAAATTTGCTATATATCTGCAGAATCTTTTACAAATGAATTTCTTGATTCATTAAAAACCAAAAAAACTAACGAATTCAAAAATAAATATAGAAATCTTGATATTTTACTTTTGGATGACATTCACTTTTTGCAAAATAAGGAACAAACACAGGAAGAATTATTTTATACATTCAATGCTCTAAATGATAAAAAAGCTCAAATGGTATTTACATGCGACCGTCCTATTCGTGAAATAAAAAATATGGCAGCTCGTCTTGTAAGTCGACTTGCAAATGGGCTTTGTATAGATTTACAGCCTCCTAACTACGAAACTCGTGTTGCAATTTTACAGAAAAAAGTAGAATTGATGGGTAAAACTTTAGATCCTGAAATTATAGATTACATCGCTAAAAATGTAGAAACAAATGTTCGTGAACTTGAAACTGCATTAAAGAAAGTTTTTGGTTATGAAGAATTATGTGGTGAAAAAACAAATTTAGAAACCACTAAAATGTTATTAAAAGATATTTTAGATTCTAATAGTACAGAAAATATTTCTTTAGATATTATTCAAAAAGTAATTGCAGATAATTACCAAATTTCTATATCAGATTTGAAGAGTAAAAAAAGAGATAAAAAATATGTAATTCCAAGACAAATTGCAATTTACATTTCTAGAGAATTAACAGAAATTTCTTATACAGAACTTGGTAATGAATTTGGTGGAAAAGATCATTCTACAATTATGACAGCTTATAGAAAGGTTGCAGATCAAATAAAAACAGATCCAACAATGGAAACAAAAATTGAATTATTTATAAGGGAAATTAAACAATATAAGAGATAAAAAAAGTTTCTAACTTGTGTATTTAAAGTGGATAAGTTAGAATTAATTAAGTTTAAAGTGGATAAGTGGATAAAAGGTGGAAAATAGCTTTTTAATTATAAACAATTTAAATCTTTGTATTATAATAAATTAAGTTATTTATCCACATAACACACATACATTATTATTACTACTACTAAATTTATATAAATTTATAATATAAATAAATGCAGTGTAAAAGGAGAATTTAATGAAGTTTACATTTGATAGAGATGCAATGATAAAAGAAATTTCAATTGCACAGGAAATTATTACAAATAAAAGTCCAATATCAATTCTTTCTAATATTCTTTTAATTGCTGAAAATGGAGCTTTGATTATTAAAGCAACTGATTCAACCGTTAAATTTTCTACTACAATTCCTGTTGATATACAGGAAGAAGGAAGAACAACAATCTTTTGTGATAAATTTATGAGTATTCTTTCTTCTTTACCTTCTGGTGATATTGATTTTATTCAGGAAGATATTGGAGTAACAATTAAACCTACATCTAAAAAAGTTGTTTTCCAGCTTAAAAGTCAGGCAAGTGATAAATTCCCAGAAATTGGAACTTCGGAAAATTTACCTTTCTTTGAAATACCTTCAAAAGATTTTAAGGAAATGATAAAGGAAACTATTTTTGCAGTTTCAGATGATAGAAACAGATATTTTATGACAGGTGTTTACTTTGTTAAAAAAGATGATGTTTTAACAATGGTTGCAACAGATGGAAGACGTCTTTCTTGTGATAATAAAAAAGGACTTTCTATTCCAGATTTTCAGCCTGCAATCATACCTACAAAAATTTTATCATGTATTTTAAAAAATGCTCCTGATGAAGGTAATATACAAATTGCTGTAATTGATAAATCTATTTTTGTTAAATTTGGAAATATTGAATTTTCTTCTGTATTGATTGAAGGACAGTTCCCTAATTATCAAAAAGTAATTCCAGAAAGTTTATCAATGTCATTTATGGTTAATAAGGCTGATTTAGATGCAGCACTTAGAAGAACAACAATTATGGTTGATAAAAAAGTAAGCAGAATTATTTTTAAGATTTCTTCTGGAGTTTTAAAACTTATTTCTCCTGAATCAGATATTGGTACTGCAGATGAAGAGATTCCTTGTCGTTATGATGGACAAGATATTTCAATGGCTTTGAACTTTACTTATGTTACTGAACCATTGAAAGTTATTGATTCAGAAAACGTTGTATTTGATTTTAATATCAACGAAGCAAGTGGTGAAGGAGAAGCAAATATTACTAAGGCTGTAATTATCAGAGGAGAACCTGCTGGTGATTATATCCATGTAATTATGCCAATGAATTATTAAAAATTACATTGTAATTTTTAATAATTCATTAACTAGTTTATTTATTTTTATTAAAAAATAAATAAACTAGCGAAGAGTTTTTTTTTTGTATGCACAAAAACTAGCTTTATAGTTTTTTAAATTTTTTTCTTAATTTTATGCCTTTTCTTTATCAAACATTTTATAATTTCCGTAATCTGAAAAATGATACAATAGACCTTTCTAATAGAGAGGTCTATTTTGTTGGGGAAAACGGACAAGGTAAAAGTAATATTCTGGAATCTCTTTATTATTCAGCTTATGGTGTTTCTTTTAGAACTCATGTAGATTCACAAATAGTTAAGAATGGGCAAAATAGTTTTAGTTTAAATGCTTTATATAAAAGTGATGAAAATAATACTGATAAAGTAAGTGTTTTTTTTGAAAATAATAAAAAAAGAATCGAAAAAAACGGGAAAAAAATTAAAGACAGAAAAGAAATAATTAATACAATTCCATGTATTTTATTTTGTCATGATGATATGAAATTTGCGACTGGGGAACCTGAATACAGAAGGTTTTTTATAGACCAGTCTTTAACTCTTTATAATTCATCTTATTTGGATGATACTCGCAATTATAAAAAAGTATTAAAGAGCCGTAATCTTGTATTAAAAAATCATGAATATGAAATGCTGGATGTTTATGATGCACAATTAGTTCAGCTTGGTTTAATTGTTGAAGAAAAAAGAAAAGAAGCAATTTTTCAATTTAATGAAATTTTTGGTAAGATTTATGAAGATATTACTGGTATTGAAGGACTTTCAATCTCTTATCATCCTAGCTGGAAAGAACATGATGATGGAACCAGAAAAACTCTTCCAACTTTTGATGAATTAATTGCTCAACTTAAAATTCAAAGAAATAAAGATATGGAAATGGAAACTACAATTTCTGGACCCCATAGAGATAGAATTGATTTTGTAAAAGACCATCATCTATTTGTACATACAGCTTCTACTGGCCAGTGTAGATTAATTTCTTTACTTTTAAGAGTTGCTCAATCAATTTATTATACCCGTTCAACTGGTTTAAAACCTGTTCTTTTGATGGATGATGTTTTGCTTGAATTAGATCCAGATAAGAGAACTAAATTAACTGCCATGTTGCCTGATTATGAACAGCTTTTTTGTACTTTTTTACCAGGTGAACCATACGAAAGATACATGAAAGAAAATACTAAGATTTATAAAATAATTAAGGGGGAATGGTATGAATGATAAAATTATTGAAGCTAATCAAATGATGGCAAAATACTTAAATATTGATTTTCAAAAAGCAGATAGAATTACCACTACCTGGAAAAAAGTTGTTTCAAGAATTCATTCAAATAAATATGAAAGTGAAGATAGTGAAAGAAGAATGCCTATTGGTGAACGCTTAGCAGGAAATACAAAAGTTGTTGATTTAAAAAACGGAGTTTTATTGATTGAGGCAGATCATTCGGGTTGGATTCAATATCTTCGGTTTTATGAAAAATTTATTTTGAAGGGCTTAAAAATGGAAGCCCCAGATTTAAAAATTTCTTGTCTTGCTTTTAGACTTGCTGGTTCCAAAGCCAAATTATCGGAATCTTATGATGATCAGTTAAAAAAATATAAAGAGCAGATGCAAGAAAAATTAGATGAACAGGATAAAGAACTTAATAAGTTTTATGAAGAAAATAAAACTCAAATAAAAAAGACTAATCAATCAACATTGCCTCCAGAACTTTTAGCAAAATTTGAAAGTATAAAAAATGATATGTTGACCAATTCAGAAAATAAATGATATATTTTATTACTATTTTTGTTTTATATAGGGACAATTTTAAATATTAAATATAAGGAGTACGTTCCATGAAAAGAACATATCAACCAAGTAAAGTAAAGCGTAACAGAAAATTTGGATTCAGAGCTCGTATGGCTACAAAGGGCGGACGCAAAGTATTAGCTAGAAGAAGAGCTAAGGGACGCGCTAAACTTTCAGTTGCTGACGAAAAGAAGAAGTACTAATTTTTAGAGATGGAAACAGACTTAATAAAAACGGGGTTTTTTAAACGTAATGAGCGTATAAAAAATCCCGCTGATTTTAAAAAGCTGTTTAAATGCGGAAAAAAGATAAGTATTCCTGGAGCTAAAATCTATTATTTAGAAAATGATTTGGGAATGAATCGAGTTGGTTTTCCTTTGATTCGTGGCTACGGTAACGCGGTCGAAAGGAACTTATCAAAAAGATACAGCCGAGAAGTCTATCGTTTAATAAAATCACATCTGAACACCGGATACGATATGTTAATTTTAATATATCCCGGAAATGACTCGTTCCACTCGCGATGTGATCAAATTCGTTTATTGTGTCAAAAGGCAGGTTTATTTAAGGAATAAGCTGTGATTAAAATTTTAATCAGAGGTATTAGAAAATTTTTTATAAAATTTTTCTGTTTCTTAATTCGTGCTTATCAAATTTGTATTTCTCCCTTGCATAGACCTTGTTGTAGGTTTACTCCAACATGTTCTGCTTATGCATTAGAAGCAATTCAAAAACATGGGCCGATAAAGGGTCTTTATCTCTCAATAAAACGAATTATCAAGTGTAACCCATATCATGAAGGCGGATATGATCCGGTTCCCTGAATAAAAAGTAAAAAAAAAGTTAATTTGGCTGTTTTTAAAATGGAGTATTAAGTGGATAAAAATACTATTTGGGCAATTGTCCTATCTACAGTAGTTATTGTTGCATCTTATTTGTTGTTACCAAGATTTTTCCCTGGAATGAGACCAGAAAATATGGTAAGTCAGCAAACTGAAAATGCTGAAACAAATGATGTAGAAGAACTTTCTTTGGAAAATGAAGAATCAACTTTAGTTGCCGAAGAAAATAAAGTAATGGAAACAGCTGCTGACGAAGCAGTTATTGATGAAGAAACAATTACAGTTGAAACTGATAAAATTCAAGTTGTTCTTACAAATCGTGGTGGTGATATTATCAGTTATAAGTTAAAAGAGCATAAAGATACTTTTACAAACGATTTTGTTCAGTTGTCTGATAATGTAAGTGATTTGAATAGAACTTTATCACTTTCTTTTGGACCAATTGGCGACAATAAAAAAATTGTAAATGAATTGTTTGAAGTTGAAAAAATCAGTGATTATTCATATATGTTCAAAAAAAAGCTGAATGTTAATGGCAAAGAAGTTATTCTTGGAAAACAGTATGAATTTATGCCTGGTGAATATCTTTTTAAACTTGATGTAAAACTTTATGCACCAGACGGAAAAGGTCTTGATATTGATGGAGTTGCTTATTCTATTAGAACTTCTCCACAGATTGGTCCACACTTTAATGCTAAGAGGGATCGTTATGAAAATCGTCAGTTCCTTACTTATAACGGAAATAAATCTAAAAGAACAATTCTTGGAACTGGTCAGTTTAAGAGAAATGATAAAGAAAGCGTTTGGTCAGCTATTGCAAGTAAATATTTTATAGAACTTGTAATTCCTACAGATTCAAGCAAAACTTCTGGAACTTATTATTCTACACAGATTGAAGTAAATGATTATGCAAATGCACAGGCATTTACAGAGAGAAAATCATTTACAGGTTCAGAAGTACAAGATACATACTATATGTATTTTGGACCTCGCGATGGTAATGAACTTAAACGTTATAACATTAAAGAAAATAATGGCTGGGGATTCTCTGGTTATAAAATTACAGATGCTTTACAGTCTTCTGGCTGGCTGAACTGGCTTGAAGCAATCTTAAAGTTCTGTCTTGAAATTTTACACAAAGTAATTAAGAACTGGGGTGTTTGTATTATTGTTCTTACATTCCTTCTCAAACTTGCACTTTTCCCACTTTCAAAGAAACAGTCTTTGGGAACCTTAAAAATGCAGGAATTACAGCCAAAAATGCAGGCTCTTCAGGAAAAATATAAGGGAGACCAGCAGAAACTTCAGATTGAAACATCTAAGCTTTACAAAGAAGCCGGTTATAATCCAGCAAGTGGTTGTTTGCCAATGTTGTTCCAGTTCTTAATCCTTTTTGCAATGTATAACTTGTTCAACAACTATTTTGAATTCCGTGGTGCTATGTTTATTCCACACTGGATTCCTGATCTTTCTACAGGTGATAGTGTATTTACATTCTCAAAGGATATTCCTGTTATTTCAAGATTCCTTGGAAATGATATCCGTCTTTTACCAGTAATTTATGTTTGTACACAGCTTTTGTCTGGAAAAATTACTCAGTATGGACAAGCAGGTGGTCAGAATCAGGCTTCTATGAAGTTTATGATGTATGGTATGCCACTTATTTTCTTCTTTATTTTCTACAATGCACCTTCTGGACTTCTTCTTTACTGGCTTACAAGTAACATTCTTCAGATTTTCCAGCAGCTCATTATCAATAAAATGATGAAGGATAAGAAAGCAGAAATGGCTGGTGGAACTACACAGAAGAAATTACCACCAAAAGCTAAAAGAAAGTAATGAAAAAAAGGGCTTTAACACTTTACATAGGAGATATAAATGACTTACGAATACGAAGGAAAAACTGAAAAAGAAGCTATTGAAATGGCTGCTAATGAACTTGGTCTTGAAAGAGATCAGTTTGATGTAGAAATTCTTGAAACTCAAAAAAATTCACTTTTTAAAAAAGGATACGTAAAAATCCGTGTTCACACTCTTGATGATAATGATAAAGGTTCATCTTTTGGTGGAAAATCAACAGAAGAGAATCATTCAAGAGTTTATGCTGATCCACTTCCACAGGGTGAATTTGAACAGAAACTTATTGAGTTTATTCAGAATGTAATTGAAAAGATGGGTTACGATGTAAAAGTTGAAGTATCTTATCGTGAAGAGAAAAAACTTGGTGTAAAACTTGAATCTGCTCATTCATCAATTTTGATTGGTAGAAAGGGTAAGAATCTTGATGCATTGCAGCTTCTTGCAAATATTTATGCAGGCCGTCTTGGTCATGAGGAAGTTCGTGTAATTCTTGATACAGAAAACTACAGAATTCGTCGTGAAGAATCTTTGGTTCGTCTTGCTTATACAACAGCTGATAAAGTTCGTTCATCAAAGAATTCAATTTTGCTTGAACCAATGAATCCTTTTGAAAGAAGACTTATTCACACAACTTTGAATGATATTCCAGATGTAGAAACAAAGAGTGAAGGTGAAGGCGTTTATAAACAGGTTAGAGTTCTTTATAAGGGAATTCGTTAATAGGAATTAGGGAACAAATGAACGTTTTAAAAAAAATATTTATTGGAATTCTTGTAGGTTCTACATTTATTTTTAATGTAGCCTGCAGTCCAAAGGGGAAATACATGGATGCATTAAAAGGAAAAGAAGGTCTTTTTGCTGTTCTTACTACAGAAAAAGGAGAAATTATTTTGGAACTTTTTTATAAAGAAACTCCAATGACTGTAGCAAATTTTGTAGGTTTGGCTGAAGGAACTTTGGATGCTGCAAAAGGTAAGCCTTTTTATGATGGTTTGAAATTTCACCGCGTAATTAGTAAAGCAAATGGTGATGGTCAGGATTTTATGATTCAGGGTGGTGATCCAAAAGGTAATGGAACAGGTGGTCCTGGTTATAAGTTTCCAGATGAATTTGTAGAAGGTCTTACTTTTGATAAGCCTGGTAAACTTGCTATGGCTAATTCAGGAGCTAATACAAACGGAAGTCAGTTCTTTATCACTCATGTTCCTACTGAATGGTTAAACTATAAGCACACAATTTTTGGACAGGTAATTGAAGGACAGGATGTTGTAAATAAAGTTCTTCAGAACGATACAATTAAGTCTCTTAAGATTATTCGTCAGGGTGCAGATGCAGAAAACTTTAAACCAACTCAGGCTATGTTTGACGAATTAGTTGAAGAACAGAAAGAAAAAAATGCTAAAAAAGAAGAAGCAAAAATGGCCAAAGTGATTGAAGGCTGTGATAATAAAACTTCTAACGGAATTTACTGGAAGACTTTGAAATATGGAAATGGTAAAAAAGTTGGAAAAGGAAAATCAGTAACTGTTGAATATAAGGGATATCTTGTTGATGGAACTTTGTTTGATGCTTCTAAAGAATTCCACCCACAGGGACATGAGCCACTTGAATTTACAACTGGTGCAGGTCAGATGATTGCTGGTTTTGATGAAATGGTTCAGGACATGGAATATGGTGAAACTCGCCATATGGTTCTTCCACCAGAACTGGCATATGGAAGTCGTGGATATCCTGGAGTAATTCCTGGAAACGCTTACATTTGTTTTGATGTTAAAGTAGTAAAATAAATTTTAATATTTAATGTTACAATACGTCGAGTCAAGGCATGCTCACGCTTAAAGCCTTGACTTCGCCGTTTTGAGGGTTTTGTAATAAACCTACAATGAAAAATCCGGTTGATATTAATTTATCAATCGGATTTTTTTTGTAAAAATGCGTGAATTAGTGTTTTATAATTGGTGAAACAGCAAAAAGTGATTTTGTAGCTTCGTAAATTTTTCTTGCAACCAAAGGATTATTCATTGTGTAGAGGTGGATTCCCTGAACACCGTGAGTTACTAAATCGACAATCTGATCGATGGCATAGGCAATACCTGCATCACGAATGGCATCAGGGTGGTCGCCATAACGTTCCATCATATCAGTGAATTTTTTTGGTAAAACTGCATTTGTCATGCTGACCATTCTTTCGATTGATTTTTTATTTGTAGCAGGCATAATTCCTGCTTCGATAGGAACATTAATTCCTTTTATATTACAACGTTCCTGGAAACGGTAGAATTTTTCATTATCAAAAAATAATTGTGATAAAAGATGTGATGCACCGGCTTCAACTTTGATTTTTAAATATTCCAGATCATCATAAACAGAAGCTGACTGAGGATGGAGTTCTGGATAGCATGCTCCCATAATTTTGAAAGACTTTCCGTCTGTTCGTTTTGAATCGTATTCTTTTATAAATCTGATTAAATCAGAAGCGTGGAGGAAATCTGTACAAGGTTCTTTGCCTTCAACTTTATCACCACGGAGAGCAAGAATATTTTCAATGCCTGCTTCGCGGAACTGACCAAGGCAGAAAAGAGCATCATTTTTAGTCATATTTATACAAGGCATGTGAATTACAGATTCAACCTTGCATTCATCTTTAATTCGTTTTGCAATTGCTACAGCATTATCACAATTTTCGCTTCCACCGGCTCCAAAAGTTGTAGAAATAAAATCAGGTTTAAGGTCGCGAAGCTGATCCAGGGTGTTAAAAATTGTATCGATAGGCATATTCTTTTTTGGTGGAAAAACTTCGAATGAAAAAATTGTTTTATCTGAAAATTTTGTTTCGTCTATCATTTGAAACCTCATTTTAAGGAATTGAAAATTTTAAATAATTATAAAGATTTTTAGTGACAGTATAAAGTGTAAATGTATTTATATTATGTGTTATAATGCTTTTTGGGTGGAAATATGAGAAATTCCGGACATGCAGATTTACCTCTTCATACGGGGACTGTCCCTCGCTGGTTGGCAGACAGAATGATGGTTTTGGGGACTTTAATCACCGAGTCTCTTGTTGAAAATTTTGGTCCGGATGAAGTTTTAGTAAGATTAAGTGATCCTCTCTGGTTTCAAAGTTTTGGTGCTGTTATGGGGATGGACTGGCATAGTTCTGGAATTACCACATCTGTTATGTATGCTTTAAAAAGAGGATTAAATCCTAGGGCAAAAGAGCTTGGAATTTATGTGTGCGGTGGGCGTGGAAAATATTCCAGAATGACTCCGGATGAACTGCTTGGAATTGCGGATAAAACAGGTTTGAATGGGCTGGAGCTGGTTCGAGACAGTAAACTTGTAGCTAAGGTAGATAACAATGCTATTCAGGATGGATTTCAACTATATCAGCATAATTTTATTGTAACTGAAAGTGGAAAATGGGCTGTTGTTCAGCAGGGAATGAATGTTGGAGAAAAGAAGGCACGCCGATATCACTGGTGCTCTTCGGATTTGCGTTCTTTTGTGGAAGAACCTCATACTGGTGTTGTTGGTGATAACAGGGGACAGATCCTTAATCTTACGGATTCAAAAGCCAGAACAGCAAGGGATTCTATTTTGGAGTTGAGTTTGGAATCGCCTGAAAAAGTGTTGAAAGAAATAACTCAGATTGGTAAAAGCGAAAATGAGATGATTTTGTTCAGCGGTGGAAAAGTTCAGTCTATAAAAAAATCGTCGAGTGATTTGCAGGGGGAACTTTTTGCGGAGGAAGATTTGCAGGGGGGACAGACCTCTGTGGGTGGAATAAATCAGGGGGGACAGACCCCTAAAACTTTTTCGTTTGAAACTAATGGTCGTTCAATTATAATGCCTGCTCATCATGAAGTTTTAGCCCAGGATGTGGATTTGAAACGTCTTGGTGGAGTTCTTGCTACAGCTTATGAAAGCAGGCCTGAAAATTTTGAAAGCTTGATGTTAACACCAGGCCTTGGACCCAGAACCTTGCAGTCGCTTGCCCTGGTTAGCGAAGTAATTTATGGTACTCCAAGTCGTTTTACTGATCCTGCAAGATTTTCTTTTGCTCATGGTGGAAAAGACGGCCACCCGTTTCCTGTCCCTCTAAAAATTTATGATGAATCTATTCGTGTGCTTAGGGAAAGTATTGAAAAATCAAAACTTGGTTATAAAGATAAATCGGAATGTATCAGACGTCTTCATACAACTGCTTTGAATATTGAAAAAAACTGTTCTCCAGAAGTTGATTTTGATGCTGCAATTGAGTTTGAACGTTCTCATTCTAAAGAGTGGGACGGAAAAACGGTGTAAAAAACCGAAAAATGCAGGTTATTACAAAAAATATCAGAGTTTTCCACTAATTGCGAGTTTTTCCTAATATCATTATATTTGCTATGTTATGGAAAAAGAAAATATTTTAGGTACAGAAAAAATTGGAAAACTTTTGGCAAAGTTTGCAATCCCAGGCATTATTTCAATGGTTGTAAACTCGTTGTATAACATTGTCGATCAAATATTTATTGGCCAGGGTGTTGGTTATTTAGGTAATGGTGCAACTACTGTAATTTTCCCAATGACTACATTTGCAATGGCGTTTTCTCTGCTTTTTGGTGATGGATCTGCTGCTTTTTTAAGTTTGAAACTTGGTGAAAAAAAAGAAGATGAAGCTGCTCGCGGTACTGGAGCAGGAATTATTGGTTTTGTAGGAATTGGTATTATCATCACAATTCTTTATTTAGTTTTCCTTGAACCTTTGTGTAAACTTTTTGGTGCTTCTGAAGCAATTCTTCCTTATGCAAAAGATTATGGTCGAATTATTACTTATGGCTTGCCATTTTGTGCGGTATGTGCCGGTGGTGCAAGTATTATTCGTGCAGATGGAAATCCAAAATTTAATATGATTGGTCTTTTTGCAGGAACAATCATCAATGTAGTTTTGGACCCAATTTTTATTTTTATATTTCACTGGGGTGTAAAGGGTGCGGCTTTTGCTACAATTTTAGGTCAGTTTGCAAATGCGGTATTAAATATTTATTACTTTTCTAAAAAAATGAAAAATGTAAGTTTGAATCGTTTTGTATTTAGAAAAAGTATTTCTTATATTCCACGTGTTTCTAAACTTGGAATTTCAAGCTTTATTACACAGATGGCTTTAGTTGTGGCTATGGCTACCAGAAATAATGTTCTTGTTACTTATGGTGCTCAGAGTAAATATGGTCCTGATATTCCTGTTACTACGCTTGGAATTACAATGAAGACTTTTGCAATCATTATGAGTATTGTAATTGGTCTTTCTGCAGGTGCTCAGCCTATTTTTGGATATAATTATGGCAGCGGTAAATATGATAGAGTTAAGAAAACTTTTAAACTTGTAGCAGTTCTTTCAACTATCATTTGTACAGTAGCTTTTTTCCTTGCTCAGTTTAAACCAATGGCAATTATCAGCATTTTTGGTTCTGAAAGTGATTTATATAACGAGTTCGCAATAAAGTGTATGAGAATTTACCTTATGCTCATTCCTACAGTTGGCATTCAGATTATGAGCGGTATTTTCTTCCAGGCTTTAGGATATCCTGTTCAGGCTTCTATTTTGTCTCTTTCAAAGCAGATTATTTTCCAGCTGCCAGTAACTATTTTGTTGCCTGTTTTTATGGGTGTAGAAGGAGTTCTCTGGGCAGGTCCTGTTTCGGATGTTCTTGCTTTTACAACAATGATAGTTATGTTTTTAATTTACTGGAAGAAAATCTTTTCTAAGCCGGTTATTGCTTAAGTATTAAGATTTTTGAAATGATTTTTGGAAAATACTGTTAAATCTTTAATTATATTAAAGATTTTTAATCTGACTTATTTACCAAAAAAAACAAATTCATTATTATTTTTTTTGAAATTAATTCATATATTCAAAAAAGGAGGAATAGTATGAATAGAGTTAAATCAGTTATTGCTGCTTCTTTAGTTTTGGTTTCTGGAACTTCAGTATTTGCTGCTAAAAAAGCTAAGACCATTAAAATAGGTGGTGTTGCACCTCTTTCAGGAGCTGTAGCAGTTTACGGTGTTGAATGCAAGAAAGGTATTGATCTTGCTGTAGAAGAAATTAATGCTGCTGGTGGTATTTTGGGCCAGACAGTTGAATTCGTTTGTGAAGATGACGAAGGTGATGCTGCAAAGTCAGTTAGTGCTTACAAGAAACTTGTAACAAAAGATAGAACAAAGCTTATTATTGGTTCTTTAACTTCTGGATGTACAATTGCTATTACAGCCCAGGCTCAGGCAAATAAAGTTGTTCAGATCGCTCCAGCTGCTACTGCAGTTGCTGTTACAGATGCAGGAAATTACATTTTCCGTACATGTTTTACAGATCCATTCCAGGGTCGTGTTGGTGGAAAATTTGCTGCTGACAATCTTGGAGCTAAAAAAGCCGCTATCCTTTATGATATTGGAAACGACTACTCTGTAGGTTTGATGGAAAACTTTGTTTCTGAATTTGAGAAATTAGGTGGAAAAATCGTTGCAAAAGAATCTTATGCAACTGGTGAAAAAGATTTCAACGCAATCATTACAAAGGTAAAGGCTGCTAAACCTGATGTTGTATATCTTCCAGATTATTATTCAACAGTTTCTTTGATTTCAAAACAGCTTCGTGCTCAGGGTGTAACAGTTCCATTAGTTGGTGGAGACGGTTGGGATGGTCTTACAGAAGTAGCTGGTGATGAAGTTCTTAACGGATACTACTCAAATCACTATGCAGCTGACTCTGACTCTCCAGTTGTACAGAAATTTGTAAGTGCATTTGAAAAGAAATACAACGCTAAGCCAAACGCATTTGCAACTCTTGGTTATGATGCAATGTACATGCTTAAAGATGCTATTGTTAAGGCTGGTACAACTGATGCAGCTAAGGTTCGTGATGCACTTGAAGCAACAGATGGTGATTATGTAACAGGTCACATTAAGTTTGACTCAAAACGTAACCCAATTAAATCTGCAGTTATGATTAAGATGATTAAAGAAAATGGTAAGCTTTCACAGGCTTATGCAGCTACAGTAAACGTAGACTAATTTTCTAAAATCAGTTAATTTATCTTTATTGTACAAAGGGGTGCATGCTGAAAAAGTATGCACCTTTTTTATTTAACAGATTTTTTGTACAATATATCGAAAAATTTGAAAGTTATGTAAAACATAAAGTTGGAGGTTAAATTGAATACCTTTTTAACGCAATTAGTTAATGGACTTTCATTGGGTAGTATTTACGCTTTGATTGCTCTTGGCTATACAATGGTTTACGGTATTGTAAAGTTGATTAACTTTGCCCATGGCGATGTTATGATGATTGGTGCTTATACCGGTTACTTTATTTTAAGGGCAATGGGAACTACACCTTGGGGACTTGCTTGTGCCTTCCTTGGTGCAATGATTGTTTGTTCTTTGTTGAGCCTTTTAATTGAACGCTGTGCCTATCGTCCTTTAAGAAATGCACCACGTTTGAATTCACTTATTACAGCAATTGCAGTGGAATTAATTTTACAGAATGGTATGCGTGTTCTTCCATTTGTTGGTCCAAATCCACGTCAGTTCCCAACAATGGATACTCACATTTACAATTTAGGAATTATTTCTGTTTCAAATATCCAGTTGATTGTAATTATTTCTTCTGCACTTTTGATGGTTCTTCTAAATTATGTAATTAATTATACAAGAACTGGTAAGGCTATGCGTGCCGTTTCTTATGATTTAGGTGCTTCTAGTTTGATGGGTATAAATGTAAACAGAACTATTGCAATCACTTTTGTTATTGGTTCTATTCTTGCAGGTGCTGGTGGAGTTCTTTACGCTACAGCTTATCCTCAGATTGAACCAACAATGGGATACATTCCTGGCTTAAAAGCATTCGTAGCCGCTGTACTTGGTGGAATTGGTTCTGTTCCAGGAGCAATGCTTGGTGGTGTAATTCTTGGTATTGCTGAAACAATGACAAAGGCTTATATCTCATCTCAGTATGCAGATGCAATTTCTTATTTGATTTTAATTGTAATCCTTCTTGTAAAACCTGCCGGACTTTTAGGCAAGAAGAAAGTTGTTAAGGTTTAAGGAGGATAAGAAATGAAAAATAAGTTTGTTAGAAATACAATTATTCTTACAGTAATTGGACTTGCGTGTGTTTTAATTCCTTCTGGACTTATTACATTAAAGTCTTTCTTTTATGATCTTCCAATTGGTATTGATGCCTACTGGGCTCAGGTTATAACACTTGCTGGTGTAAATGCCATTATGGCTTTGAGTGTAAACGTAGTTTGTGGTATTACAGGTCAGCTTAGTTTGGGTCAGGCTGGTTTCCAGGCAATCGGAGCTTATGCAGTAATTCTTCTTACTCAGAATCTTCATCTGCCACTTCCTGTAAGTATTATTTTGGCAGGTTTAATTGCAGCCCTTTTTGGATTTTTGATTGGTTTCCCAACTCTGAAACTTGAAGGAGATTACCTTGCAATTGTAACACTTGCTTTTGGTGAAATTATTCGTGTTGTTCTGTTGAATCAAAAATCATGGACAGGCGGTCCAAATGGTATTCAGTTTGGAACAATTTTTACTGAATCATTGGAATGGGGGGCAACAATTGCCTATGCATCGGTTATTGGTGTTTTAGTATTGATTGTAGTCTTCCTTCAGAATTTCCTTCGTTCAACTTATGGACGTGCAATAATGGCCGTTCGTGAAGATGAAATTGCTGCTAATTCTTCGGGTGTTGGAGTTTTCCGTTATAAGATGATTGGTTTTGTAATTGCTTCATTTATTGGAGGAATTGGCGGAGCTTTGTATGCACCTTTAATTGGTTTTGTTAAGCCTGATCTGGCATCTTTTAACAATTCTGTAAACGATTTAATTTATGTCGTTCTTGGTGGTATGGGTTCTGTTACTGGGGCAATTTTTGCAGCTTTTGTTCTTACAATTCTCCAGGAAGTTTTGCGTTTCTTAAGAGATTACCGCTTGTTGATTTATCCATTAATTCTAATTGTGATGATGCTCTTTAGACCACAGGGATTACTTGGTACTGCAGAACTTTGTTTCTTTAAGATTCCAGATTACTTTAAGGCAATTGGTCGCTGGTTCAAAAATCTATTTTCAAAATCAGCTAAGAAGGAGGCAAAATAATGGCAGAAGAAAAGAGAGAACTGCTCCTTCGTGCAAAGGATATTTCGATTGTTTTTGGTGGACTTAAGGCTGTATCAGACTTTTCGCTTGATTTGTATGAAGGTGAACTGATTGGTTTGATTGGTCCAAATGGTGCTGGTAAAACTACAGTATTTAATATGCTTTCTGGTGTTTATAAACCAACATCTGGAACAATCACTTTTGTTGATAAAAAAGGAAATTTACAGGTTATTAATAAAAAATCGCCTGCACAGTTGAATAGAATTGGTATTGCGCGAACATTCCAGAATATCCGTCTGTTTGGTGGTATGTCTGTTCGCGATAACATAAAAATTGCCCTTCATCAAACACGTGGCGTTAATCCTTTGGATGTAGAATTCCGTACAAAAAAATTCCGCAATGATGAAGAAATGATGGATGCAAAAGCACTACACCTTTTAAGTTTGTTCCATATGGAAAACAAGATTGATGAATTAGCAAGAAATCTTCCTTATGGTGAACAGAGAAAACTTGAAATTTGTCGTGCACTTGCTTCTGGCCCAAAACTTCTGCTTCTTGATGAACCAGCTGCCGGTATGAATGGTCAGGAAACACAGGAATTGATGGAGATGATTGCCTTTATCAGAAAGGAATTTAATCTTACAGTTTTGTTGATTGAACATGATATGAAGCTGGTAATGGGTATTTGTGAACGACTTATGGTTTTGAACTATGGTTCTGTAATTGCTGCCGGAACTCCTGCAGAAATTCAGTCAAATCCAACTGTTATTAAGGCTTATCTTGGTTCTGGTTATGAACAGATGACTGCTGGAGGTGACAAATAATGAGTATGCTTGAAGTAAAAGATTTAGTTGTTTCTTACGGTGCTATTAAGGCTTTGAGAGGAATTTCTTTTGATGTAGATGCAGGAGAAATTATTTCCCTTATCGGTTCAAATGGAGCTGGAAAAACAACAACATTACATTCAGTAAGTAATCTGATTAAAAAGGTAAGTGGTTCTATCACTTTTGATGGAGTTGATATTACTTCTCTTCCTGCTGATAAAATTGTTCAGATGGGACTTATTCAAGTTCCAGAAGGACGTCGTGTTTTTGCTAACATGAGTGTAAAAGAAAATCTTGAAATGGGTGCTTATCTTAGACGTGATAAAGAAAATATCAAAAAAGATATGGAATGGTGTTATGAATTATTCCCACGTTTGAAAGAACGTTTAAGCCAGCTTTCAGGAACTTTGTCTGGTGGTGAACAGCAGATGCTTGCTATGGCACGTGCACTTATGTCTAAGCCAAAATTATTGTTACTTGATGAACCTTCTATGGGATTAGCCCCAATTCTGGTGGATGAAATATTCGATATCATTACTAAAATTTCTTCCAGTGGAACTACAATCCTTCTTGTTGAACAAAATGCATATAAAGCTTTGTCAATTGCCAATAGAGCGTATATACTAGAAACAGGCCAAATCACTAAAACTGGAAAAGCTAGTGATTTGATTACGGATAAGGCTGTTATTTCGGCATATTTAGGAGGCTAAAAATGTTAGTTCGAGACGTAATGACAAAAAATCCAATCACTATTGATGTTAAGGCTTCTATTAGAGAAGCAAATGATTTGATGAAGAAAAATAATATCAATAAATTGCCTGTTTTAGATAAAAGCGGTTCGCTGGTTGGAATTATTACCGCAAATGATTTACAGCGTGCAGCACCAAGTGAAGCAACAACTCTTGATATGTACGAACTTAGTTATTTGCTTAGCAAGTTGACTGTTGAAAAAACAATGGTACGAAAGGTTTTTACAGTTCAGGAAACAGAAACTGTAGAAGCTGCAGCTAAAATTATGTCTGATGGAGATTTTGGTTGTCTTCCAGTTATGAAGGATAAATTGTTGGTTGGAATTATTACCGACAGCGATTTGTTCAAGATGTTTATTAATATGTTCAATTATGACTTACCAAGTGTAAGAGCTGTTGTTACTATGCAGGATACAGCGGGTGCTTTAGGTAAGTTTACACAGAAGATTGCAGAAGCAAATGGAAACATCATCACCTGTATTACAACAGATGCTGAAAATCCAAAGGACCGTAAGGTTACAATTAAGGTTGCAGGAATTAAACTTGATACCTTTTATACAATTTGCGAAACTTGTGGAAAAGTTGAAGATATTCGTGAAGTATAATAATCTTTCTTTAAAATAAGATTTGATAAGAGAAAACGAGATTTATGGAGATTTAATTTTCATAAGTCTCGTTTTTTTTATTTTAACACAAATTAATCTGTAATTTTTTTTACCTAAATTACTTTTATTTAGTAGAAAATGATTTATACAAATAAGTATAATAATAAAAAATTATTAGAGGGTTTAAATGAAAAAGTTTCTTAATCATTTTACTTTGGTTTTTATTGCTATTTTTTTAGTAATAAACCTTTCTTTTGTTGGATGTGCATCTACATCATCAAATTCTAATACAGATGCAGCATTAAAATGGGATTCTAAGTATAAACTTGGCAGTCTTGATAATGGAATGACTTATTATATTCGTAAAAATTCAATTCCTGCTAACAGAATTACTCTTAGACTTGTTGTAAAAGCAGGTTCTTGTATGGAGGAAGAAGACCAGAAGGGTATTGCTCATTTAATTGAACATATGTGTTTTAATGGAACTGAGCATTTCGAAAAATCTGCAATTGTAGATTATTTTGAAAAAATTGGTATGAATTTTGGTTCTGACTTGAATGCTTACACCTCTTTTGAAGAAACTGTTTATAAACTTGAAATTCCGGCAGACGATCCAGAAATTTTGAATACTGCAATGATGATTTTGCATGACTGGGCTTGTGCGGTAACTTTTTCACAGGAAGAGCTTGATAAAGAACGTGGAGTTGTAACTGAAGAGTGGCGTCTTGGCCAAGGCTTTCAGGAAAGATTATCTGAAAAACAGATAAAACTCCTTTTGCATGATTCTGTTTATGAAAATCGACGTCCTATTGGGGATATGAATATAGTCAAAAATATCAGCCGTGATCGAGTCCTTGATTTTTATAAAAAGTGGTATAGACCAGAATTAATGTCGGTAGTAGTTGTTGGTGATTTAGAAACTTCAAAAATGGAAGCTTCGATTAAAAAGATAATGGGTCAGATTCCAGCTTCGGAAGAAAAAATTACACGTCCAAACTTTAGTGTTCCTTATCCTACAGAAAAGAAGATTAGCATTTTAGTTGATAAAGAAATGCCTTATACACAGGTATTTATGTTTGAACAAGAAAAGGATTACAAAATTATTGAAACAGAAAAGGAACTGAAGGAAGAGATTGCAAAAGAAATTGCCGCTAAGATTTTTGAAGTTCGTATGAACGAAATTTCAGCAAAAGCAGAAAGTCCTTGGCTGGCGGCAGGTGCAAATGAAATATCTCTTACAAATACTTCTGCTCATAACTATCTGGGAGTTTATCCAAAATCTGGACAATTTACACAGGCTTTGAAACAGTTCTTTGATGAAACTGACAGATTCATTGATTTTGGTGTTACTGAATCAGAAGTTGAAAGAGTAAAAGCGGGTTATTTATCTTCTCAGGAATTGTCTTACCAGAATAAGGATAAAGTCGAAAACGTTAATTATGCTGATAGACTGGTTTATTCTGCCATTGTTGGAAAAGTTCAGACTTCGGAGGAAGATTATCTTAAGATTTATAAAAGAATAATTCCTGCTATCACAATTGAAGATGTAAATGCAGCCGCAAAAAAGGCTTTGGGAAACAGAGGTTCTTTAATGTTCATTGCCTGCAATCCAAGTGAAAAATTACCTTCTGAAGCAGAAATTATGTCACTGTGGAAAAATTACAAGGGTAGTGGACTTGCAGCTTATGAGGATGATTCTTCTAACGGTTTGATGAAACGTCCTGCAAATAAGGCAAAAATAGTTTCTAAAAAGCAGATAAAAGAACTGGGTATGAAGGAATATCTTCTTGAAAACGGAATTAAGATTTTGACCAAGAAAACTGATTTTGAGAAGAACTTCTTTTATATGAATGTTTTCAGTAAGGGTGGACTTTACCAGGTGGCAGAAGAAGATGTTCCATCAGCTTCGGTTGCTTTATCTTACGCAATGTATTCAGGCTTTGAAAGTCTTACATATAATCAGCTGGTGAAAGAAATTTCTTCAAAGCAGATTAGATTTAATTTTGATATACAAAATACTTCTGAATATTTTTCAACAGCATGTTCTAGTAATTATTCAGAAGAACTTTTACAGATGCTCAACCTTTTCTTTAGTCAGGTTAAATTTAATGATGATGCATGGAATACAGTTATTCACCAGCTTAAAGAGGCTGCTAGTAGTCATGGAAATGCACCAAATGATATTTTCTCAGATAAGATTAAAGAAATAATTTACGGAAAGAATGATATTTACCATGCACCATTCGATTTGAATTTTGTTTCAAAAATGGATGCAAAAAAAGCTGAAAAGGTTTTCAAGGAACGTTATGGAAATCCTGCTGACTTTACTTATGTATTTGTTGGTGATTTTGATGAAGGAAAACTTATTGAGCTTTGTCAGTACTATCTTGGTAATTTGAAAACTTCAAAAGATAGGGAAGAAACTGTTTATAAATATTATGATTTCCCTAAAGGAAAAATAAATGAAACTGTAAAGAAAGGTAAGGAAGATAAGGGACGAGTGTACCTTTGTTTTGGTGGTGAATTGCCTGCCCAGGATGATATAGAAAAATCCTTTAAAGAAACTAAGATTATTTCTTATCTGGAGACTATTCTTGATATTCGTTTACGCGAAGTTATTCGAGAAGATAAGAGTGGTTCTTATGGTATTGGTGTAAATGCTTATATCGATGGATATCCAGAGCGTTATTATAGAACTGAAATTTCTTTTGGATGTGAACCAGCTCGTGCTGAAGAATTGAGAGATGAAGTTCTTAATCAAATAAAATTGCTCCAAACTCAGCCTCTTGGTGAGCTTTATATTAAAAAGCTGATTGAAACAGAAAAACGCGGTAGTGAAAATAATATTTATGATAATGGCTGGTGGTTGAACAGAATTAATGCTGAATTAGTATTCACCTATGAACCTTTGTGGGTTTCTAAAAATGAAAAGAAAAAGGAAGTTGAGTGGATTACAGCAGAAAATATTATGGAAGCTGCAAAAAAATATCTGAATGTTGATAATTATGTTTCAGTTTATTTGAAGCCAGAGTAAGATTTTTTTTTGAGTAAAATCTGAATCATTCTAAGTAGTAATACGTCGAGTCAAGGTACGCTCACGCTTAAAGCCTTGACTTCGCCGTTTTGAGGGTTTTGTAATAAACCCTCAATGAAAAAGGAGAGGGGTCTGTCCCCTCTCCTTTTTAGTTAAGAATAGAACAAATTAGAATAAAGGTTTTTGAACTTCTGTTTTATCTACGAATGGACCTGGTAAAGCTGTTGAAAGGCGTTTAAGACCCATAAGGTCAGTATCAAAAACAATAGCTGAACCATCTGGGTTTTCGTATTTTTCTTCAGGTTCAAAGGCCATTGCAATATCATCTGTTTTGAGGATATTTAATTTTGCATCTGGCAAGAAGTCGTAAAGATTTGTTTTAATAGCTGGTCTTCCTTCAATTTCGGTATATTTAATTTCTACTTTGTTTTTAGAATCAACTACAGCATCTTTTTCTTTATCCATTGGTAAAGCACCATTGAAGTAGAAATTTCCACCAGCCCAAACAGGAAGTTCTGTATAGTAGCGGTCACTAGGGGCTGAACCCATTCCACAGTAGCCTTCAAATAATTTATCCCATTCTTCAAAAGTTGGATATTTATTGTATTTGAAAGTTCCTGCTTTTACGTTGGCGTCATCCCAGGCAAAATTATTACATTCTTCCATATTTTTTTTGAGCATTTCTCTCATTGGTTGTTGAATAAAGATATTGTTGTAGAATTTACAGTCGCCATGAAGAATTGTCATAAAACCTGCAACTTGGGTTTGATGTGGAAGGTGATAAGGGGTATAACGAGGTGATATGCGGGACAGAGATCCATTATCAACACCACAACCAACTGCAGCAAGACTTCCTGCAACAAGATTGTGAACCATTGCAACACCCTGGGTAGCAAGTTTTACAGCTCGGTCTGAAAGGAAAATATTGTTGTCTAAGAGGGTTGGTCCGTGTGAAACTTCAATAAATAAATCTTCTCCGGCATTACCAACAGCTTCTTTTGTCATAAGATGATCAAAAGGTAAACAGTTATCGTGGAAGAAGTTTTGGGTTACACGAGTTCCCTGTGCCTGCCAGTCTAACCACATTCCTCTTGTACAGTGGTGAATATGATTTCGACGGTAAATTACATCGATTGCGGCATGCATTTTAATTCCACCAATTTCTGCACCAGCAAGATTTTGTTTATTGTTGATATGATGAATATGGTTATCTTCAATGATAGAGAAAACGCCTCCCAAATGGCCAACAATTCCAGTCTGTCCACAGTCATGAATGTTACAGCGGCGGATGATGTGGGAACCAATATTTGCCTTGTCCCAGCCTTCAAGTTGTGCCTGACAAATACAATCGCGTTCGGTTTGAGTTCCATCCTTATATTTCCATTTTAGCCATTTATTGTCGTTTTCAGGCTGCTTGTATTTTCCTAAAGAAATTCCTGAACATTTTGCTTCGAATACCTCGCAATCTTCAATAATCCATCCTTTTGACCAGTGTGGACCAATCATTCCTTCCTGGTAGGCGGTTGGAGGTGCCCACTGACTTGCTGCCTTAGAAACCTTAAATCCGCATAAGTTGATATAGCCAATTCCTTCTGCTTCTGGATAGAAACAATTTTTGCGAACAGTGTATTCTACATCAGCTTTGTTGGGGTCTGTCCCCTGGAAGTTTGCATAAATAAGAGTTTCGTTTTTGGCCTGATCCTGTTCTGTATACCAGGTATAAAGGGTGAACTCTGGATCCCAAGATAAGTTGTAAATTTTTGGATTTTTAACTTCATCTAGAGTTTTTACTTCATACATTGATTTTCCGTTTAAGAAAATATCTCCAAGATGGGCGGTCATATAGGCAATAAACCAGTCACCACTTACAAGAGTTGTGTATGGATTAAAATCTCCAAAAATTGCATTTGGTATACGTGTAAAATAAACATTACCATCAATTTTTTCCCATTTTTTTGCTGGTTCTGCACCTGTGATATGGGCTGCTAGCATTTTTTCGGAACGGTATATAATTGGTTTACCAGGTTTTCCAGCATTTTTTGGATTAACTGCTTCGCGGTAAATACCAGGAGCAACGATTACTTCATCACCAGCCTGTGCAAGATCTGCAGCATTCTGAATTTTATTAAAAGGTTTCTCTTTTGAACCATTACCACCCGCAGGAGCGGCAACATTAACGTAATAAATCATAAAATATTCCTCTTAGTTTCATTCTAGAATATTTGAGAAAGAAAAATATAATGTGATTCTCTTATTTTAGGATTTATTCTGTCAGGTTTTGGGCTTGTAAAGTGGTTTTTAATTTTTGAATGAAGTTTCCCTGACTTGAGCGGAAGAGATTGCTTAGGGCTGTAAAGTAGGCTAGGACTAAAGCTAGGGGTCTGTCCCCTCTTGGTTTTAAACTAGCGGCACATTGGCTTAGAGCTGAAACAATAGAGAGTTTTAGGGCTTTTGTAATTCCTATAAGAAGTGAGCCTTTTGTGATGGAGAAAGTACCGATTTTTATTAAAACTTCTCCATTTGGTATAAAAAGTGACGAAATTACTACAAAAATCCAAAGGCTGATATGAGGAAAAATATAAATTTTACGACCCGAAATTAATTGCAAAATTAGGGCGAGTATAAGGGCTTGGCTCAGGATGATTAAATTCTTTATCATAAAAATAGCGGCTGAAGCTGATAAAATTAAAAGAGCTAATAAAAGTACTGGTTGTTTTTTTTCTACACTTTCTTTGCGGATAAGGTTTGGAGCTTGTTCTGGTATGTGTAAAATAAGGCTGAAAAATGCTGTTATTATTCCGCTAAATAGACTGAAGAGTAGCATTGGTCCCAAAAGGGAGTAGGTTCCTTTTCCAAGGTAGAGGGTGCTTAAAAATATCTGAATTAATGCACTTACAGCCGAACCCAAAATAGAAATTCCGTAGAGGCTAAAAAGTTTATTTTTGCACTTGCGATTTAATCTGGCTAGCAGGTACATCATCATTCCGCTAAAAAAAGATTGGCCTAGAGATATTAAAAAAAAAGGAGAAAAGAGGGTTCCAGCCATAAGTGATGAGGCAAAAGCTTTTATAAGGGTCAGGAGCATAAATGATAGAGGATTTAGGTCAAAGGCTAAAAGAATTGCAATATTTCCAAGACCAATGCGGAAAAAAGGTGTAAATCTTGGAAGAAGTATTTCGGCATAGGAGAAAAGTAGAGTTAATGCACCTAAATAGGCAATTTTGTTTTTATTCTGAAATTGCATCGAACTCTCCGTAATTTTCTATTGTGATTATAACTTTGTTTGGCAGACATACAAGGGGACTTGCCCATCCCTGATGAACGCAATTTTTATTTGGACAAGGGGAATCTATAATGCGAACAGCATGATTTTTGATTTCGAATGTAGTGTAGCCAAGTGCTCCTTCAACCTGGAAGATTCCTTCTTGATCAAGTGTATACTCGTAGTTTTTTCCGTTTGCTTTAACAAGAACTTTGTTACTTTTTTGTGAAAGAGAATTTTTTATTAAAAAAATGGCCAAAAATAAAATTAAGGTAAAGATTATTGGATCAAGTGGACGGAGTACTTTTAAGACTTTCATCATTATCAGTTTAGCTTAAAGCTTGTAAAAACTAAAGTTGATTGGAGTCTGCAGGTTAGATTCCAATGAAATTTTTGAAAATGGACTGTCCATAAAATAGGCGTTGGTAAACCAGAATTCTCCTTGATTAAGGTAGGTTTCAAGAGAAAAACAATCTGCAATAATATGGAGTGTCAGCTGGTCATTTTCTAAAGGCAAAAGTTTTGGGATTTTGCAGGAACGACTAGGGGTCTGTCCCCCATGGTTTGTATGACTTCTATCAAAAAAAAGCGTCATTTGGGAAATATTTAGGCTAAGATTTACATATTCTTTATTTACGGATGAAATGTTTAGACTAATTTCCTGGAATCCTTTTTCTTCCAGTTGTTTTTTTGGAATGTATATTTCTAGTTCAAAGCAACGACGACTTTTATCATCAAGGAGTTTGAATTCGCAATTTGAAAGCTTTCCTTGTAATGGGGACTTTTTAAGGTTTTGATATTCTTTTATAGGTTTTTGAATTAAACGGTTTTCTACAAGATGTAGTTCTCTAGGAAGTGTCATCATTCCTGTCCATTTAAAATAGCGGGGGGTTATAAAGCTTTCCCAGTTTTGCATCCATGCTATTAAGATTCGTCGGCCGTCTGGCAGAAGGCATGTTTGTTGAGCGTAAAAATCTATTCCGTAATCAATTGGTGCGGCTGTAAAATTATTTTCGCTTCTTGCTTCTCTATGAAAAACGAAAGAGGAATCTAAGTTTCCTGTTATATAAAGGTTATTGTCGCCTTTAAAAAAATTTAATTCGGGATCGGCCTTCATGTCTTTTGCAGAAATTAAAATAAGGTCTTTTCCGTCCAGAGTAAAAAAATCTGGGCACTCCCAGAGTGTACTTTTATCATCCTTGCTGTAATCTATAACATTCAGGTAGTCCCAATCTTTTAGATTATGAGATTTTAGTCCTACCAGGCTGCTTAGTCCGTTTGCATTAACGAGCATACATACTGCGTAATAAATGCCGTTTTTCTTAAAAAGTTTTGGATCTCGGAAATTGGTTTTATCAAATTCAAAAGGAATGTTTTTTGCAGTGATTACGGGATTATTTTTATATTTGATATATGTTCGGCCGTTTCCAATTGCAAGACATTGTTGTTGTAAACCGGTATTATCATGAATAGTTTGAACACCTGTATAAAGAATGACGTGTTTTCCATCATCATCAATAGCACTACCAGAAAAACACCCCCCGTTATCAAATTTATCTTTAGGTTTGAGTGCAATTGGAAGGTTTTTCCAGTGGAGCATATCTTTTGAAGTTACGTGTCCCCAGTGCATTGGCCCCCATTTTGTGTCTTTAGGATTATATTGATAAAAGAGATGAACTTTGTTTTTGAAAAAAGAAAATCCATTTGGGTCGTTGCACCAGCCTTTTGGTGTAGAAAAATGAAAAAAAGGACGATTTAGCTTTTTACAAGTTTTCATATTTTAATTTTAGCAAAATAAATTGAGATAATTAATCGTTATGAGGTATAATTTATTAAATTTTATGAAGAGTTTTATTATTTTTGAAAAAAATTTGGTTTTAAAGGCTGATGGAAGTCTGCCTGATTTAGCAGATTTAGAAAAAATAAAGAGTTTAAATACTTTTTCTGATTATTTTGAAGAAAAAAACTTCGGATTAAGGGTTTTGGAATTAAAATCTGCTGATAATATTCCTGAAGGATTTGTTTTGTGCTATCTACGTCAGTATTTTGCCAGACATTCCGAAGAGGAAAATTTTATGGCTTTTAGGGCCAAGGCTTTGGTTAATTGGCGAAAATCTACAAAGTATTGTGGAGTTTGTGGTGGTCTTTTTGAAAATCATAAGACTTTGACGGCAAGACAATGCCCAAAATGTGGTAACCTGGTTTTTCCAAGAATAAATCCTTGTATTATTGTAAAGATAATGAAAGGTGATAAGGTTCTTCTGGCAAAATCGGCAAACCCTAATCAAGATTTTTATGCCTTGGTGGCAGGTTATATAGAGGCAGGGGAATCTGCAGAACACGCGGTTGCACGTGAAGTGCTGGAAGAAACAGGTCTGAAGGTAAAAAATATCACTTATAGGGGCAGTCAAAGTTGGCCTTTCCCTGAACAATTGATGTTGGGTTTTACTGCTGAATATGAAAGCGGTGATATAAATATTCAAAGGGAAGAACTAGCAGACGCCCAGTGGTTTGATCTTAAAAATTGTCCTGTAAAACTACCTGGTGAAGGTTCCATTGCTTATAGATTAATAAATGGACTTATATAATTTGTAGTTTTTGTTTTTTTGATAGAGTACTTATGGATTATCAGTTATTACTTTTTGATTTAGATTTTACTCTTTTACGCAGTGATAAAACTATTTCATCTTATACTTTATCAGTTTTAAAAAGATGTCGGGAAAAAGGAATTTTGATTGGTTTTTCGACTAGTCGTGGAAATACAAATATTGGGCAGCTTATAAATCAGGTAGGTCCAGATTTAGTTATTTGTAATGCCGGTGCCTCAATCTATTATCATAATAATTTAATAAAAACTGTGTCTTTTTCTCTAGAAGAAAGCCAGAAAATCTTTGATAGGGCTTATAGTTTTTGTGGTCCTAAAGTTGAAATAACGTGTGATACTTTGAATACACTTTATTGGAATCGTAGGGAAGATAAAACTGAACAATATGGTCCTGATGCTCCTTTTGATGATTTTAAGGATTTTAAGCAGGAAGTTTTAAAAATTTGTGTCCAGACTAGTGATGAAGAAGTTGCAAAAAAGCTTGCTTATGGAATTGAAAATTGTGTATGCATGCCTTTTTCGGATATTCCCTGGTATAAATTTTCACCAAAATCGGCCACTAAAGAAAATGCAATAAGTTTTTTAAGTCAGTATCTTAAAATTCCTGTGGAAAAAATGGCTGCATTTGGAGATGATTTTAGTGATATTGGAATGCTTAAATTGTGTGGCACAGGAATTGCGGTTGGAAATGCAATTCCTCAGGTAAAAAAAATTGCCGATTTTGTTTGCGATTCCTGCGACCAAGATGGCCCTGCCACCTGGATTGAAAAAAATTTATTTATTTAGATTGTTTTCCCGTAAAAGAGGATGACGAAGTAAAACCAAAAGAAGCTGGATTGTCATAACTACCCAGATAATTGGTTCGCACATTATAATTCCCCAGTTACCCATAAGTGGAATGATTAAGCTTGTGAAAATAATTTTTCCAATTAATTCGATTATGCTTGAAACTAGAGGTAAAACTTTACTGCCTAGTCCCTGTAGTGAATTTCTACTTACAAGGAGTATACCTAGAACGGGGTAGAAAGGCATGGCAAATGAAATATATTTTGCTCCGTAATTTATGGTTTCTGGGGTAGTTGAACCACTTATTAAAGAAATAAGATTTTTAGCGAAGAAAGGAATAGTTACTGTACACAAAAGTCCCCATATGGTGCTCATCAAAAAGAGAAGTTTAAGTCCTTTTTTAATTCTGTCAATTTTGTGAGCGCCGTAGTTTTGTGAAACAAAGGTAGAAGAAATCATTCCCAAGGTGAAAAGAGGAATATTTGTAAAAATAAAAATCTTTCTGGCGGAAATATGACCTGCCATAATAAAGGTTCCAAAAGTATTGATGGCCTTTTGTAAAATTACAGTTCCTGAATTTACAAGAGAACTCATAAGAGCCATAGAAAGGCCTTGTCCAAGCAGGTCTCTGTAAATGGTAATGTCGGCTTGAAAACTTTTTTTATTAGGAATAAGAATTTTGCATTTTTTTAGAATGTAGATAAAACATAAAACCGCACTTATTCCCTGGGCAATTATGGTTGCAATGGCGGTTCCCTGCACTCCCATGTGGAAAACTACAATTAAAAGTATATCCAGAAAGATATTTAAGACTGATGAAGAAATGAGGAAAACCAGAGGCATGATGGAGTTGCCAATAGCTCTTAAAAGGCCAGAAAGCAAATTGTAGCCAAATAAAAATCCACAGAAAATAGCTATAACCCAGATGTATGAAAGAGCTTCATCTATAATTTCATGAGGGGTTCCAAGAAGATTTAAAATTGGACGTAAACAAAAATGTCCTATAATCATAATAAAAATTGTTACAGCCAGAGTGATAAAGAAAGATGCTAAAACAATTTTTTTAAGGCGATCTTCTTTATTTGCTCCATAGGCACGGGCTGCAACAATTCCTAGTCCGTTTCCAAAGCCATTTCCAAAACCTATAAGAAGATCGTTTACAGCACTACAGGCAGCAATTGCGGCGAGGGATTTTTCACCTAAGAAATGACCTACAACAACAATGTCAACGGTATTGTAAAATTGGAGAAAGATGTAGGAAACAAGCATAGGTGCACCAAAGGCCAGCATGCTTTTGAGAATATTATCATTTGTTAAATTTGGATGCAAAAACTTATCAAATTTTGTAGACATAAACCGTATTCTACAAATTTAAAAAGAAAAAGTTTAGTATTTTAATTCCATGTTATTGTATAAATCTATAAGGTCTTGTTTGCAAGAAAGGAAAATTTTTCCTAATTCTGGGTCAAAATGAGAACCTAAATCGTTCTGAATAATTTCAAAAGCTTTATCATAGTTATAGGCCTCTTTATAGCAACGTTTACTTACAAGGGCATCAAATACATCGGCAAAAGCCATAATTCTAGCTTCAAGAGGAATTTCTTCACCCTTTAATCCATTTGGATAGCCGGTTCCATTCCATTTTTCATGGTGATAGTGAGCAATATTTACAGCAACTTGTTTGAATTCTTCATCATCAACATTTGCTAATACCTGAGCTACTATTCTGGCACCTTCAGTAGGGTGAATTTTCATATTTTCATATTCTTCAGGTGTAAATTTTCCAGGCTTTTTCAAAACATCATCACGAACTGCAATTTTTCCTAAATCATGCATAGGAGCAGCTTTTATAAGATTGTTACAAAATTTTGAATCAAGGAGTTTATATTTATCAGAATACTTAAGTTTATCAACAAAAACTTTGATACATTCACTGGTTCTTTTAATATGGTTACCGGTCGAGTTATCGCGACTTTCAACCATTGTAGCCATACCTGTGATGATGGAATCCTGAATTGCGATTAGTTTTATTGTTTTTTTGGAAATCTCTTCCTGAAGATTAGAATTGTAGTTATTAATCAGGTTAAGATACTTTTGGTGTTGGGTTACATCCTTAATTACAATAAGATATCCAACTATTTGTTTTTTACGTTTAATATTTCGCATAGAGAATTCATTTATTACATCATCTTTAGCATATAGTTTAGGCTGCTGATTTCCGTTAATCCATGAATCGGCCCATGGAATAATTTCATTTTTGAAAAATTCATGGTCTATTTCACTGTTTATAAATTTTTTGTCTATGCGATAACCACGAAGAAATGGGAAAAGATTGTTTGCATATTCATTTGAACCAAGGAAACGGCTATTTGTATCAAATGCAATATAACCGTATTCGGAATGCCGCTCATAAACATTTAGGATATTAAAAGAAAGGTCATATAGGGCTGCTCTTTTAAAAAGTAAGATGGCCAAAATGTTCATTGTTGTGAATAAGAAAGGCATAAATTCAATATTAAAGTGAAGAATCTTAGGAACTGAGTAAAGTACTACGCCTATAAAAAACATTACGAGTAAAATATTAATAGTTCTTAAAGCTATGTCTTTTTTTCGTTTAAGGGCAATTAAGATATAAGTTATGGAAATTGAAGTTACACCTATAATCAAGAAAATAAGAAGATTATGAAGAGGCCCGTAAGTTCGTTCCATAGAAGACATTCCGTACTTTTGAACAAAAGTCATTGAAGTGTAATAGAGGTTGGAATGTTTAACATTGGCAATCAAGTATACAATTAAAGCACCATAGGCAAATAAAATAAGTCTGATAAAGAAATTTGTTTTGTATCCACAAAGTTCTATGATTAATAAGAGTAAAGTGATATTTGTAAATACGCAGCCAAAATAATAAACTTGGAAGGAAACATATATACCTTCTAAATTATCTGCAAAGGCTCCAAGAGCAAAACTATAGTTTGCAATATTTGTGAAAATGAAAAGTAATACATGTCTTGGATTTACTTTTCTAACGTTAGTCTCTAGATAATAAATACAGCAAGCCAAAGAAATTATGGCATTTGCCAAATATACCCATCTCAATAAAATACCCTCTTCGAAATACTTTTTTTATTATACTATATATTATAGATATGTGACAAAATTTTATAAATATAAAAAGTATTATTAATAGCGGTATGGAAAAAAGGATTAATTATAATTAATATTATCTTATCATGATTTTAAGAAGTTTGTTTAATAAGAGATTTTTTCTAATAGTATTGTGTTTTTTTGTTTTTTTCCCATTATTCGCTTTAGAGAAACAGATAAGTTTTGATGAAGAAAAAATTCCCGGAGCAAAGGAACTGGTAATTTACGTTACGGCAAATGATTGGGGACCTTCTGTAGATAAAATTGTTTTCAATGCCGGTAAAATGATTGATCCCCAAAAAGTAAGAACTATAAACTTTGAAATTTATCGTGAAAAAAGAATGATTTTTAATCATGATCGTCGTGCTGATTGGCTTGAAGATGATCTTGAAGCTTCAGAAGTTTATACTTCCGATGCTTATGGAAATAAAATTGATGAAGCAAGTACATATCTAACAGCATATTTTAAGTATTTACCAGAAAGTAAATATGCAAGTCCTTTTACTGGAAGTATATTAAATAATGTTCATGATATTTATGGATATAGAATTATAAATAGTTATTTAGATTTAGAAATTTATTCGATGGCAGGAATGGTAAATAGCCTGGCAGCTAAATTTAAAACTTCAGAATTAATTACTTCTGGATACAAAATGTCTTATGCTTATTATAATCCACCTGAGAAAAATAAAAAAAGACCTTTAATTATATGGTTGCATGGAATTTCTGAGGGTGGACGAAATCCTTATATTGCATTACTTGGAATAAAGGCTGTAAATCTTGCAAGTGATGAAATTCAAAATTGTTTTGATGAAGGAGCAAGTGTTTTAATTCCTCAGAGTCCTACAACTTGGCTTGAAACAACCCTTTTAGATTCTAATGGAATGAGGATATGGGAACCAGAAAATATTTCGGGTTTTATTAATAGATATTCGGGACCTGTAAAAAGTGTTTTAAGTAAAATTATTTCAGTACCATTAGATACACCTAATACAGTGCCAATGGCTAAAACATCATATTATACAGAAAGCCTTATGGATTTGATTGAAGTATTTTTAGAGCAAAATCCAAATATCGATAGAGATAGAATATATATAGGTGGTTGTTCTGCTGGCGGATATATGACCTTGAATATGCTGATTGAAAAACCTGGATTTTTTGCGGCAGGAATTCCAACTTGTGAAGTATATGTAAATACCAAGCTTTCTGATGAAGAAATAAAGATTCTTTCCAAGGTTCCTTTATGGTTTGTTCAGGCTGAAACTGATGGTATGGCAAAACCATCTACTTATGTAAGTCCTACTTATAAGCGATTAGAAGGATTTGGGGCTAAAAATCTTCATCTTACAATGTATAAGGGTGTTTTTGATCAGACAGGAAAATATTTTGCAGAAAAAGATGATGAAGAAGATCCTGATATGCCTTATGAATATAATGGTCATTGCTCTTGGATTTATGTTTTAAATAATGATCCAAAAGAAAATGGAAAAACTATATTTGAATGGTTGAGTGAACAAAGAAGATAGTTTTTTCTAATAACAGGGGTCTGTCCCCCTATTCTTTATCATTTTTTTATATTTTTCGGTAAGTGCGGATAAAGTAAATGATTTCTGCAATTGCGGTAATAGTCCAACTGAAGATGTAAAGCAGGAAGAGTGACTGTATTGTTTTGAAAAAGGCAAAGACTGTGTAAATCCATGCAATTCGGAAGAGACAAGAGCCCAAAAATACGATGATAGAAGGGATAAAGGTTTTTCCCAATCCTCGGTTTGCAGCAATCGTGTTATCCATAAAACTTGCAAAGGGATAAGAAAAAAACAAAATACTTAATCTTAAATAACCTGCATGAATTACTTGTGGATCATTTGTAAAAAGTGCCAGACACTGATGTCCGAATATAAACATTAAAGTGCTTAAAGTGGCACCAAGGGTAAAGGCGTAGGCATTAGAAATAAACATAGATTTTATTATTCTCTTTTTATTTCCTGCTCCATAGTTTTGACCAATAAAGGTGGCACAGGCAACGTAAAATCCATTCATGGCACTGTAAACAATATTGTCAAGATTGGAACCAGCTGCAGCTCCGGCAACCATATTTGCATCAAAAGAATTAATACCAACTTGAACAAAGGTATTGGCAATTGCAAAAATTACATTTTGCATACCAGAAGGAATACCAATTTTTAAGACACGAAGTGTTATTTCTCTGTTTGTTTGGAAATTTTTTATTTGAAACTTAATATTTCCGATTCCGTGAAAAAGTGGAATCATAACAAGGATTGCAGAAACGTATTGTGAAATAAGACTGGCAAGGGCGACTCCGGCACATGACATCTTAAAAATAATAACAAATATAAGATTAAGAATGATATTAACGATGCCTGCAATTGTAAGATAATAAAGAGGTCTTTTGGTATCTCCTGCGGCACTTAGAACGGCATTTCCATAATTGTAAAGGGCAAGGCCAGGCATTCCAAGAATATAGATTTTGAAATAGGTAACTGCATTATCTAATAGTTCTGCTTTTGTTTTTATGAGTGTAAGTATTGGACGGGCTAGAAAAAATCCAGCAAGCATTAAAATAAGTCCCACCATCATGGAAACTATAAACGAGGAATAAAGAGATAAATCTAGTTTTTTTTGAGATTTTGCTCCGATGTAGTAGGCAATAATTACGTTTACTCCACCGCCAAGCCCCATTAAAAGGCCTGTAAATAAAAACAAAATCTGGGAAGTAGAACCTACAGAGCCAAGAGGAAGACTACCGGCAAAATGACCGACTACGGCTACATCTGAAATGTTAAATAAAACTTGAAGAAGATTTGAAAAAATAAGAGGTAACCCATAAAAAAATATTCCTTTTGAAAGAGAACCCTGGGTTAAATCTTTTTCATAAGTGCGAGTCATTTTATGAGACTTTAATGAATTAAAGAGAGTCTTGCAAGAAGAAATGAAAGTCATTACTTGACAAAATAATATTGCATACAATACTATTTTAGAGGGTGTAAAATTATTTAATTTACTATAAAATAAGAGAAAGAAATAAAAGGTGATGGAATAATGGAAGAAACAAAAACAGATAAATATTCATGTTTAAAGCTCGAAAATCAATTGTGCTTTCCTTTGTATGCAGCTTCACGAGAAATTTTAAGAAAATATACTCCATTTTTAAAAGAAATTGATCTTACATATACGCAATACATTGTAATGATGGTTTTGTGGGAACATAAAAAACTTACTATTGGTGAACTTGGAAAATATCTTTTTTTGGATACAGGAACTCTTTCTCCACTTTTAAAAAGTATGGCTTCAAAAGGGCTTATTACAAGAACTCGTCAGAAGGATGATGAGAGAATTGTTAATATTGAAATTACTAAACAGGGTGAAGAGTTAAAAGAAAAAGCTCTTCAGGTTCCTGAAAAAATGTTCTCTTGTGTTCAGTTACCTGAAGAGGATGCAAAAAATCTTTATAGAATTTTGTATTCGATTCTTCAGAAACAAAATTCTTAATCTAACTAATCTACAAGAACTTTTTCAATTTCACCGATGTACATTACATGCCAGTCTTTGTTGCTGTAATTTGCATCGATGATTGATTTATCTACAAAACCTGCTGCTGATAATTCCTGGGAAAACATCTTTTTCGGCTGTAATGAGCATCCAGTCATCTCCAATCAGCTTAAATGGATTTTCATTTAATTCCTGAGCTTTAATTTCTTTCATGTTTTTACTCCGCCTTGATTTATAACATAGAATTTGTTAATATTCATCTACCCCATGAGGGAGTAGCAAGCGTTCAGAGCAAGTAAAAATAAAGAACGTAGCAAGTCAACATACTGGTCTGGCAACCTGGCTTGTTTCAATTTGCGAGACTCATGTATAGCGTGGACATTATAATGATGTCTTATAACTGTGCATGAGGAATTTAATATGATTATTAATACCCCAAGCACAATTTACGCTTGGGGCTTTTTTTTATTGAAGGTTTATTACAAAACCCTCAAAACATCGAGTCAAGGCTTTAAGCGTGAGCGTGCCTTGACTCGACGTATTCTATTGTTTTGGGAGTCATAGTTTTATGACATGGAACTTGATGTTTTTTGTTAACAGTGCTCTTCTGGGTATTGGCCTTGCAATGGATGCTTTTTCGGTGTCTTTAGCAAATGGACTTAATGAACCAAAAATGAAGTTTGGTAGAATGTCTTTTATTGCAGGCTCTTATGCTTTTTTTCAGTTTGCAATGCCAATGATTGGTTGGATTTGTGTTCACACAATTATCACATATATAAAATCTTTTGAAAAATTTATACCATGGATTTCCTTAATCTTGCTTTTATATATTGGAATTAAGATGATTATTGAAGGAATTCGTGGTGACTTAGAAGAAGAGATAACCGATAAAAAACTGGCTTTTTCTATTTTGATTATACAGTCAATTGCAACTTCAATAGATGCTCTCTCAGTTGGTTTTACAATTGCGGATTATGTGCTAATTATGGCCGTAGTAGCTTCTTTGATAATTGCGATAGTAACTTTCTTTATCTGTATGGTTGGTTTAAAACTTGGGATAAAGGTAGGCGACAAGTTTAGTGATAAGGCTGGAATTTTTGGTGGTATAATTCTTGTTGGAATTGGAATTGAAATTTTTGTTAAAGGGATATTTTTCTAATGTGTGATAAATTTTATGAAAAAGGCCTGAATTTTGAGTGCCAGCGTTGTTCCTTTTGTTGTGGGCATTCTCCTGGATTTGTTTATCTTTCTGAAAGAGATTTAAGAACTCTTTGTAATCATTTTAAGATGACGATTAGACAGTTTGTAGAAAAATATTGTCGTTGGGCAGATTATTACTACGGTACAAAGGTTTTGGCTCTTCTGGAGCAGAAAAACTATGACTGTATTTTGTGGGATAAGGGATGTTCTGCTTACGAGGCTCGTCCTGTTCAGTGTTCAACTTATCCTTTCTGGTCTTGGATGATTGCGGATGAAGAAACTTGGAATGAATGTGCAAAAGATTGTCCTGGAATGAATAAGGGAAAGGTTTGGCCTGTTGAGGAAATTGAAAAAAATAAGGAAGCTTATGTAAATAATATTCCTCTTCATAAAGAAGAAGTTGAAGAACTTATGAAGAAGGAAGAAGAAAATCTGAAATAGCCTGAGCACATCCTTCATCATCATTACTTTTTACAATTACATCTGCGATATTTTTGATATTTTGATTTGCATTTCCCATTGCTATGGCTAGACCGGCAGTTTTCAAGATTTCAAGGTCATTATCTGCATCTCCTACGGCAATTGTACGCTCCAGGGGAATATGGAGTTTCTGGCAAAGTTGTTTTAATCCTGTGGCTTTTGAAAGGCCTTTAGCGGTGCATTCGATGCTGGTAATTTCGGAATATGTGAAGGTTAAATCTATATCTGAGATTTGAGGAAGAAGTTGTTCACGTTTTTCGGGTGATTTAGAGTATAGATTGATTTTGTAGAGGGGAAAATTTTCATTTTGCCAGGAGTCGATTACATCATCAACCTGTCTTGTAATTTTTTTGAAGGCTTGCTGATAGTTGCCCATTTGGTAGAGAGGCATTTCTTCTATTTTTTTCTTGTTGATAATGGACTGGTCGGAAAGGATATGAATCATTAAATCTTTATTTTTTACCCTTTCGAATAATTGTCTGGCAGTTTTATCTGGTATTGAAGTTGATGATAAAACTGAATGATTTTTATTGTCGTAAATAAGGGCTCCGCTTATGCAGATAAAATATGGCATGGAAGAAAGGGCCTGTTCGTAATCTTTTAATTCAGGTAGACAGCGGCCGGTTGAAAGGCAGACGATTTTTCCTGCTTTGGTGGCTTTATCTATCATTTTTAGGCTGTCGGGTCGGATTCGTTTTTGTGAATCTAAAAGAGTGCCGTCCATGTCGAAGGCAATAAGATCATATTTACTCATTGGAAAGTAATTTTTGTGATTTTTGGGGAAATTGTAAAGTGAGAGGGGGGACAGACCCCTCCTTTTTTTAACTAAAATAATCAATCTGTGTTAAAATATTGTTATGAAAAGTTTTAGTACAAATAGTTTCTTTTTATATGTTCTTGCAGCCTGTGTCATTATTTTTGTCCTGGCTCAATCTGTATTCTTCCTAATCCGTTCAATTCGTAGGGCAAAAGCCATAAATATGAAAATGCCTGTTGTCTGGAAAACTATCGGATCAACTGCAATTTTCACCCTTGCACCTGCCTTTTCAATTTTGCTTGGTGTTGTAACTTTATCCCAATTTCTGGGACTTCCTCTGCCATGGATTCGTCTTAGCGTTATTGGTGCCATTACTTATGAACTTCCTGCAGCCACTTCTACTGCCAAAGCTTTGAATATCTCACTTTCAGAAATGATAAAAGACCCAAAAATTTACACCGCAATTGCCTGGGTTATGACTTTGGGTATTTTGCCAAGTGTTGTAGGAACTCCGCTTCTTATTAAGAAGATTCAGAAAGGAGTTGTAAAAATCCAGACAAAAGATGCCAAGTGGGGAGAGATTTTTATGACTTCTCTTTTTATGGGAATGATTTCTGCCTTCAGTGGAATGGTTTTCAGTCATCTTAGAGAAGGATTAAAAGGCCTTCTTCCAGTGGCAGTTCTTGTAGTTTCAGCTTTGATTATGTGTATTTGTGGACTTTTGATAAAAAAATGTAAAATTTCCTGGCTTGAAAATTACGCAATGCCTTTTTCAATGTTGATTTCTATGGCCTTTGCGGTTATTGCAGCACCACTTTTTGGGCTTTAATTTTTGGAGAATTAATATGACATACGATGAATATATTTCTAAAACACATAAAACCGGACAGATTTGGATTTGGACAGCTGTTTGTGTGATTTTATTTGTACCGGTTGCAATCTGCCTTTATTACAATGCCTGGCCATCATTTTCTGCAGTTTTAAAAGGATTGATAGGAGTTGCTCCAATTTACTGGACAGTTGGAATTATTGAAATCATCACTTTTACACCAATGTTAGGTACTGGCGGAACCTATTTAAGTTTTGTAACAGGAAATGTAACAGCCTTAAAAGTTCCTGCCGCTTTGAATGCCATGGAAAGTGCGGGAGTAAAAGCAAACAGTGAAGAAGGAGAAATCATCTCGACAATAGCAATTGCAACTGCTTCAATCGTAACAACTTTGATAATTGCAGCTGGAATATTTTTATTTGTTCCACTTCAGCCTTTGCTTTCATCAGAAAAATTAAAACCTGCTTTTGATAATATCATGCCTTCTTTGTTTGGTGGACTTGGTGTTGTTTACATAAGCAGAAACTGGAAAATTTCGATTGCACCGCTTGTATTTATGATTGCTCTTTTCGTAGCAGTTCCATCACTGGCAAGTTCAGTAGGAGTTTTAGTTCCTGTAGGTATTTTGATTGCCCTTGGAGCTTCCAGAATTATGTACAAAAAAGGCTGGTTGAAATAAATGGATTTTACAGATTTTACTGAGGCTGATAAAGAAAAAATTGTTTCTGATATGTGCAGGATGATTCAATGCAGGACAGTTTCAAACATTGATGATTCGCTTGTTGATTGGGATGAATTTGAAAAATTCCGTACTTTGTTGAAAGAAATCTTTCCAAATATTTATTCTGTCTGTGAATTTTTCAGGGTTGGAAAATCAGGGATTGTTCACAAAATTAAGGGGACAGACCCCGATGCAAATCATGCAGTAGTTTTAATGGCTCATTATGATGTTGTTCCAGCTGAAAAAGAAAAATGGACTTTTGAACCTTTTGCCGGAGATTTAGTAGACGGATATATTCGCGGACGGGGAACAATGGATACAAAAGGAACTTTGTGTGCCTGTCTTGAAGCGGTAGAAATTGGTCTTAAGGCCGGGTGGAAACCTAAGCAGAATCTTTATCTTTGTTTTAGTGGTGAAGAGGAAATAAACGGAGATTCCTGCAAAAATATTGTTGAATGGTTTGAAAAGCAGGGAATTACGGTAGATTTTGTTCTGGATGAAGGTGGAGCCATTGTAGAAAACGTTTTTCCAGGTGTAAGTAAACGCTGTGCTATGGTTGGAACTGCAGAAAAGGGCTCTGTTTACATGGACATTGAAATAAAAGGAAATGCGGGTCATGCATCCGCCCCTCCAAAACATTCTGCTCTTGGACTTGCATCTAAAGTGATTTGTCAGATAGAGAAAAAGGCCTGTCCTGCAGAATTAACAATGCCTGTAAGACAGCTTTTTAAGATAATGAGCAAAAACAATAAAAATCCTTTTCTTAAGTTTTTATTTGGTAGTTTGTGGCTTACAAAACCTCTTGTAAAACTTGCTTCATCACTTATGGGTGGGGAATTAAATGCTCTTTTACATACAACTTGTGCTGTAACAATGTGTCAGGGTAGTCAGGCATATAATGTTTTACCTTCATCAGCGGTGATTGGCTTAAATTTGAGACTTCTGGGAAGTGATACAGTTGAAAAATCTAGGGCCAGAATTGAAAAAATTGCCAGAAAGGCTGTTGGAAAAAAAGCAGATGTGACAATCAGGATGGTTAGCGAAAATAATCCTTCGATTGAGTCCCAAACAAAATGCCAGCAGTGGGAAGTTCTTGAAAGAGTGATTAATAAAACCTGGCCGGAAATTCTGGTTAGTCCATATTTGATGATGGCCTGCAGCGATTCAAGACATTATTGCAAAATTACAGATAAAGTTTACAGATTTAGCGGAATGTTTATGTCTAAAGAAGACAGGGCAATGATTCACGGGGTAGATGAACGTATCAGGGTTGAAACATTGATTGAAACTGTGAAGTTTTACAGTAATTTGCTGGTGGAGATTTAGTTTTTTTTAAATTTGAGGGGTCTGTCCCCTCAAGGAAAAGTGGTATGGAAGATAAAAAAGATGATATCCGGGTGGGATATCCAGATTGTTGTTTTTCGGTGAATGATAATTGGTTTCGTTTTAGAACTGGAGCAATAATCATTGAAGATAATTCTCTTCTTGTAGTGAAAAATGCAAAATCTCCAAATTATTATTCAGTTGGTGGTGGAGTTCACATGAACGAAAAGGCAGAGGACTGTATTGCCCGCGAAGTTAAGGAAGAAACTGGAGTTGATTACTAGGTGGACAGACTTGCCGTTATTTGTGAGAATTTTTTTACTGAAAATGCACTTGGTTATGAAAATCTTAAATGCCATGTAATTGAATTTTATTATTTGATGAAAAGTCGCGGTTGTAAGGATGTAAAATGTGATACTTATGGCTGGAATAATGAAAAAGAAGAGATATATTGGATTCCTTTGGATAAATTACCTGAAATAGATGTAAGACCCCGTTTTCTTCGTTATCGAATGAAGGAAATTCTTGAAGGAAAAGGTCTGATTCATATTGTAAATGATGACAGGTAAAGATTTAATTGTAATAAAAAATGAGGGGATTCAGAAAATAAACTTAGACCGCTTAAACAAATGGCCAGAATCAGGGTGATTAATCTTTTTTTCATTTTTTCACCACCGATGAATAGAACTTATTTGCTTCAGGGGTTAATACAATTTGTTGCAGTGTTTTTGTAGTTTAGAATTTGTATCCAAAGTTACAGGAGAACATAAACATAATATCTGTGCGCGGGATGGTGTAGAAATTCATCAGACCCATTACATTGGGACCAAATCCCCAGAAAAATCCTTTGTCTTCAGGCATCCAGTATAGGTGACAGCCTGTTTCGCACACAGGATAGATTTCTGGTCTATAAATAAATGTAAAAGTTGCACCAAGTCCTGTATTTCCAAGTAGTTCCAGATGATATTTTTTCCAATTTTCAAGTTTTTTAAAGGCATAGCCAAATCTGCAGTTTGTTATAGTCATGAATCCATAAGGGATTATATAAAAACTTTGTAAACCTACATAAATTTTTGAAGAAGGATTGTTTATAACTGGAATTTGCATTTCAACTTCTACAAGTGGCATATATCCTAAATAAAAAGTTGGAGAGATACTATCATTAATGCCGATTGTACAAAATCCTACTTCATTATTTAATTGTAATAAAAAATGAGGGGATTCAGAAAATAAATGTAAACCACTTATACAAATGGCCAGAATTAGGTTGATTAATCTTTTTTTCATTTTTCCACCACCGATGAATAGAACTTATTTGTTTCAGGGTTTAATACAATTTGTTGCAGTGTTTTTGTTTTTTGAAATAATAGGGGAATATATAGACATAGAAGCAGATTAATTATTTTGAGAAACTCTTTTTTAATATCAGGACGACTCATATTTTTTATCCTTAGAGGTTTTTTAGCCTAGTGGTATGGAATTGGAGCTTTTAATAAAATAATTTCAGAAACACAGGTATCCAAATATTTACTTCCAGGCCAAACTTCAAGTATTTCAATTTCCAAAGATTGTTCAGGATATAATCCTCTTTTTTCAGATAAAGGCAGCAGGTCACCTGTTTCAAGAATATTTGAATTCATGGCAAGAGAAAAAGGTTTATCTGGCAGTTCGTATGTTCCCTGTAATTTTCCATCCACATAAAGAGCAATTTTTTTAAGTCTACAGTTTTCTGTATATGTTTTTTCAGATTTTCTAAATCCATTTACAATAAGTATGTGGGTGACAAGACAAGGTCCTTTAAATGAATATGTAATTTTTTCACCAATGCCGGCGTCTTTCTTTCCTTCGACCCAGGGAGTCATGTAATCATCATCATCTAAATACCATGCCGGATAATACTCTTTATTGTCGCTAAGGTAGGATGATGTGCTGCAGCTTTGATAAGAAGGTGTCTGGTAGGTAATGCGATATTTTTTAATCATATCAGACATATACCAGTTTTTAATGTTGTAGGATATTTTCAATTCTTTGTGAGCTTTTAAGTCAAACTTATTAAAAGTTTTTGAAAGTACGTTTTCGGAAGAATTAAAAGGAAAATCCAGGCCTGAAATATCAGTAATAAAACCATTGTAGCCAGAAAGATCGCTTTTATCGATTGTAAGAGTGAATTCGTCGATTATTCCATCACCAAAACTAAGGGCCGGAAAAAGATTATATATAAATGTGTTGTCATTAAAAATTCTAGCAAGATGTTTTCCATCATTTTGAGTTTTTATTCTATAAAGAACGTCAATTTTTGTCGTAGTTTTTGCTTTCAAACTTAATTTTGAATATTCATTAAAAGATGCAACGTAAGGTTCATTATTATCTTGAAAAATATTTTCGATTTTTAAGGTTGAATCTATTTTTTGTCCATTTTGATAAATAAAATAATAGTCAGGATAGTTTTTATGCCAGCAGTCAGTTAAATTAAAGGCAAAATCTATGTTTTTGTCGGTGGAGGAACTATTAAATAAAGAATAAGAACAAGAAACAATAACAGAATCATCAACAAAACGAATATTAAGGTTTTCTTTTGATAGTTTAATTTCTGCATCATTTTTAAAAGAAACTCTGCCTCCATTATCTTTAATTGTTACATCATCCCAGGGAATGCCACCATTGGCAAAAAGACTAAAGCTTAGGGTAAATATTATTAAAAAGATTGATAGTTTTTTCATTTTTTTTTCTCCATGTATAATTTCTTTATTCAACAAATCCAAAGTTTTTAAGAAAATCTTTTTGTTTTGTTACATATTCACCAAATATCCAGCATATAGGATATCCTTCAACTTGTATTTGATACCAATAATTTTTTTTGCCATCGGCATCAGCAAGTTCAGATTTTTTTATTATTTTAACATGATTTCCAGTCTGAAGTTTTCCTAAAATAAGACCTTTTGAGGTTGTTGGTTCAAGTCTTATTCGTACATTTAAATCATTTACAATTCCTTCTTCCATTATAACTGAAGAATCTTTTGTATAACTTTTTCTATACAAGGTCTTTCTGTACATTCCAAGTGGAGGATTTATTAAAACTAAGGTATTTTCATTTTGGACATAAACAGTACAAGTATTTGGATTTGATTCTTTTACAGGTATTTGATTCTGATCTGCTGATGATGGATAATATCCATATTCAAAAATAAATTTATTATCATCTATTTTAGATACTGAATAAATTGCGCCCACTCCCCCAATTCCAGTTATACTGTAATATCCCCAATCTTTGTAATCAACTGAATTATTTTTTTTAGGGAATTTAAAATTGATAATATCATACAATTCTAGAATTGGAGTTTGATTATTAATAATATATTCGACAGTTAGATTATCAAACCATTCTGAATTTGAAAAATCCTGAATTTCATATGCATAAATTTTTGAGGATAATAAAAATAGTAAAATTATAATATTAAGTTTGGTTTTCATTTTTTTTCCAGCCCAGTGGGTTGTGCATATAACAACGCACTTAAAAGATGATGCGGCTTGACCCGCTGTCGGCTATGATGCATTGTGCACGTAAGTGCACTAGAAAATAATTTCCATAAATGCAAACGACCGAAGGTCGTAACTTTTGTTATTATAGCATTTTTTATAAAATATTGTGAAAAAACAGAGATTTTCATTTCCACCACCAAAACTCAGCCAGTTAAAACTGCCCATAATCATAAAATCTTCATCACAAATAAGTATTTTAGAATGGTCATCTGTATTTATAAGTTTGAAACAGTTTTTATCAAGATTTCCAAAGAAACTTTTAGATTCATTATCGATTCCTGCTTTATCAAAACGATTTCTAGGCTTCATTCCGTATTTTATGGTTACTTTCACGCCTTTTTTGATGTAATCCTTGAAAATTTGAAGTGATAAGAGTGGGGTCTGTCCCCATTTGTTATAAGAGTAATATTGGATAAAATAATATAGTGTAAAATATAATTTACATATAATAATTTATTTGTTATAGTTTTAATATGAAATCTAGAAAAATCATTTTATTATTTTTTACGTTCTTTGGTATTTTATTAATTTCTTGTTCCACAACAAAGAAGAATGGATATAGTGTTCAAAAGGGAGTCTGGAATAGCAATTATACTTATGTATTTGTTCATGGTCTTTCTGGCTGGGGCCATTATGATTTTAGAAATAGATTTTTCCCTTATTGGGGGATGAAAAATGGCTCTTTAATGAAGCAATTAAGAAGAGAAGGTTTTAATGCTTATGATGCTTCTGTAGCTCCTCAAGGGAGTGCCTGGGATAGAGCTTGTGAATTATACGCTCAACTTACTGGTAGTATTACAGATTATGGTAAAGAACACTCGGAAAGATGTGGGCATAAACGTTTTGGTAGGGATTTTTCAAAAGAGCCTTTACTTCCTGAATGGAATCAAAAACATAAAATTAATTTACTAGGGCATTCATTTGGAGGCGTGACTGTAAGATTACTTACTCATTTAATGGCTAATGGGTCCGAAGCAGAAAGGGCCGTTACTGAAAAAGAGGATTTAAGTCCTTTATTTGCGGGTGGCCATGGTGACTGGATTTATTCTGTAACAAGTTTAGCAGCCCCTCATAATGGAACGTCTGCATATCATGTGCCAGATGAAAATCCTAAGCCTAAAAGCAATATGCAGAAGTTGATGGATAAAACAAATGCACCTAAAAAGGATGGAAGAGCCGACTATGACTATGCAGATTTTGATATGTATATACAAAATGCAAAAAAATAAATCAATGGTTGAAAACTGTGGATTCTGTATATTATTTTTCTTATTCTTGTTCTGCGACTGAGCTTTCAGAGGAAGAAAATCAAGTTCCGATTGAAGGAATGATGGAAAAGCTTTTTCAAAGATCTGCTGTTAGGATGGGTGCTTTTAGGGGACAGACCCCTGATGGAATTAATTTAGATCAAACTTGGCAGGAAAATGATGGCCTTGTTAATACAATTTCTGCTTTATATCCTGAATTTGCTCCTCATGAAGACTTTAAGAATGGGGAAACTTTGAAAAAAGGCTTATGGTACGTTATGCCTGTTTATAAAGGTGATCATATGTCATTACAGGGTGGTTTGACTATAAAAAATGATATTAAAACTTTTTATTTGGAGCATCTAGATAGAATTAATCGTTTATAGGAGGGGTCTGTCCCCTGTAGGATATAAGTTAGCGGGCGTTACGGGCCGGCGTTTGAGGCCCGTTTGAAGGGGTAGTCCGTTCGCTTCGCTCACTACCGAGTTTCCTTCGGAAACTCGCGACGCAAGGGGAAGGCTTTCCCCTCCTAATTTATAAATGATTAGAGGGGACAGACCCCTAACATTTAGGCCATTGACTTAAATCTGTGAAAATCAGTAATATAAAAAAAGAAACGGCAAAGAGGTCGTAGATATTAATCTGAAATTTATTCGGGTTATTGTCTACGGCCTCTTTTTTTTTGCCAAAAGAATTTAGTGCAAGGAGGATTGTGTATGTGTGGTTTTGTAGGATGTTTTGATCTTAATAGTGGAAGTATGCCTATAAATGAAGGATTGAAGGAAGAATTACGCAATCAGGTTTTGGAAATGTCTAAGAAGATTCGGCATCGTGGTCCGGATTGGAGCGGCGTTTATACTGGTGAAAATGCAATTTTGAGTCATGAACGTCTTTCGATTGTTGATCCTCTTTCTGGTAAGCAGCCTTTAATTTCTGATGATGGAAAAATTATTCTGGCAGCCAATGGGGAAATTTATAATCACAAGGAAATTCGCAAGGAATTTGAGGGAAAATATAATTTTAAGACTTTTTCTGACTGTGAAGTTATCATCCCTCTTTATAAAACATATGGAAAGGATTTTATTGAAAAATTAAGCGGGATTTTTGCTTTTGCTCTTTATGATAGTGATAAGGATGTTTATCTGGTTGCTCGTGATGAAATAGGGGTCATACCTCTTTATCAGGGTTGGGATAAGGCTGGTCGTTATTATGTTGCATCTGAACTTAAAGCTTTAGAGGGAAATTGTCAGACTATTGAGGAATTTCCAAACGGTTATTATTTCTATTCTAAAGATGATAAACCTATACGCTGGTATTTCCGTGATTGGGAAGTTTATGGAAAAGTAAAGAGTAATCCTAAAGCTTGTGATGAAAGGGGACAGATAATCAATCCTGTTGTAATTGATAAGCTTCGTAATGGACTTGAAAATGCGGTGAAGCAGCAGCTTATGTCTGATGTTCCTTATGGAGTTTTACTTTCTGGCGGTCTTGATTCATCTATTATTGCAGCAATTACTCAAAAATTTTCTAAAAAACGTATTGAAAGTGATTCTAAGGAAGCTGCCTGGTGGCCTCAGTTGCATTCTTTTGCTGTTGGGCTTGAAGGTTCTCCTGATTTAATAGCAGCTAAAAAAGCGGCTGATTATATTGGAACTGTTCATCATGAGGTTCATTTTACAATTCAGGAGGCATTAGATGCCTTACCGGATGTTATCTATCATATTGAAACTTATGATATTACTACTGTTCGTGCTTCTACTCCTATGTATCTTCTTGCTCGTGTAATTAAATCTATGGGAATTAAGATGGTTCTTTCTGGTGAAGGTTCAGATGAATTGTTTGGCGGATATCTTTATTTTCATAAAGCTCCAAATGCTCAGGAATTTCATGAGGAACTTGTTCGTAAAATGAGTAAATTGCATCTTTATGATTGTTTAAGGGCTAATAAATCTCTTATGGCATGGGGTGTAGAAGGTCGTGTTCCTTTCCTTGATAAAGAATTTATTGATATTGCTATGAATTTGAATCCTTGTGACAAGATGAATATTAAAATGCCTGATGGAAGTCAGCGTATGGAAAAGTGGATTTTACGTAAGGCTTTTGAGGATATGCTTCCTGAAAGTATTTGCTGGAGACAGAAAGAACAGTTTTCTGATGGTGTTGGTTATAACTGGATTGATACTTTGAAAAAGATGACTGAAGAGAAGGTTTCTGATGCAGAATTTGCCCGTCGTGAAAATCGATTCCCTGTAAATCCTCCTAAAACTAAGGAAGAATATTATTATCGTGAGATTTATAGTCGTCTTTTCCCTAGCGATTCTGCTGCTAAGGTTGTTCCTCATGAGGCTGGAGTTGCATGTTCAACAGCTAAGGCTTTGGAGTGGGATGCTGCCTGGAAAAATATGGATGAGCCAAGTGGACGTGCAATTGCTGGGGTTCATAGTCAGGCTTATTAATTATTTAGGGGTCTGTCCCCTTTTGATTTGGATGAGAGAGATATATAGGGGACAGACCCCTAGAAAAAAAAGAGCCTCTTAGAAAATAAAATGTCAGAAATACAAAATATTTTGAGATTGTTGAAGAATACTAGAGAAGAAGAGATTTTAGTGGAGATGGAAAAATCTTTTGAAAATATTAGTATTCAGCAATCTGAATGGTATAAGAAGTCAGAGTTTTTTTGTCCATCTGGGTGTGGAGAATGTTGTAGAGATTTTGAACCTGATTTATTGGAATGTGAAGCATTGTACATGGCTGCCTGGCTTTTGGAGAATCAGCCCGAGGTTGCAAAAAAAATCGCAGAAGGGATTTTTCCTTATCCTAGATTTAAAGGTTGTCAATTTTGGATAGAAAATCAATCCTATCATTGTTCTATTTACGGTGGCAGGGCTTTTATTTGTAGATTATTTGGGGCTTGTGGTAATAAAAATAAAGATGGTGAAATAGTTTTCAAACCCTGTAAGTTTTATTCTTCTGATAAATTAGCACAATATAAGATTCCGTTAAGTCATCGTCAATATTCAAAAATGGAAATTGAAGAAATTTTTGGAATATTACCTCCTGTTATGAGTGATTTAATGGAATTGTCTTTATCTTTTAATCCTGGAACTCAAAAAACAGAATTGATAAGAGATATACTCCCGAAAGAAGTACGTAAATTGCAATGGATTATCTCGATGAATAATAAAGAGAATTATACAGAAATCTAAACTGTAGATTGAGATTTTGGATAGTAAAAAGTATATATGGGGACAGACCCCTTATTTTTAAATATTTTTTATCTACATTTCCTTTTTTAAACACATTGCGTCTATATTATTATTAGGATGTCAAGAAAGCCGCGGAAATACGGAGATACAGGTATTTATCATGTAATTCTCCGAGGGAATAATAAACAAAATCTTTTCTATGATGATAATGATCGTTTTTTCTTTATCAATAGGTTAATAAAATATGTTGATAAATCAGGAATAGATTTATATGCATATTGTTTGATGGGAAATCATGTTCATTTATTAATTGGTAAAGGTAATTATGTTATGTCTGATTTTGTAAAACGACTATCTTGTTCATATGTCTATTATTTTAATCATAAATATGAAAGAACAGGACATCTTTTTCAAGGTAGATATAAAAGTGAACCAGTAGAAACTGTTGATTATTTTAAGACAGTTTATCGTTATATTTTGAAAAATCCTGAGAAGGCTGGTTTATGTATTTGGAGTAGTTATAGATGGAGTTCAATTAATTGTAGTTATGTAACTAATGAATCAATTAATAAATCTTTTTTATATGAAGTTTTTGGCAATAAAACTAATGTTATTAATTTTTTAAATCAGTACAATAATGATATTTGTATGGATTACGATTCATCCGAGTTAAGAAATTATGATGATGATGAATTAATAATATTATTTATTAAACAATTATTTGATAATAAAAACTTTGTTGATATTTTTATATGTGACTCAGATAAATTAAAAGAAAAATTAAGGATTTTGAAGATAATGGGGATTTCTATTAATCAATTATCAAGAATAACTGGAATAGAAAAAGAAATTATTAAGAATGCTTGATATTTGTTTGTCTTTAATAATGTGTCCTAAAAAGATGTGAATTTTTTTATTTACTATAATAAATCTACAAATTGTTTATATTTTAATATCTTATGGTTCTTATTTTTATAATTTGAAACTATTTTTCTGAAAATAAAATATCGTTTTTAAGTTTTAATAGATCTATTTTTAAATACTATTAATTCAATTTCAGTTTATATACTTTTAGCGTGTACAATACGGGGTCTGTCCCTTTTGTATAGAATACATACAAAAGGGGACAGACCCCGTATTTTTACGTATTTTTAAAAATATTTACTCACACAAAATATTTTAAGTAATTTTTAAGTTCTTACTATTGAATAGCTAGTTTATCCTTTCTATAATTAATCGATTTATTTCATATTAAGGAGGAAATATATGAAAAAAGTATTGGCAGCTGTAATCATGGCGGCTGTTTGTATGTCTACTGTTTCAGCAGCAAAGAAAAAGAAAGTAATAAAAATTGGTGTAATCCAGCTCGTAGAGCATTCAGCACTTGATGCAAACTATAAAGGTTTTGTAGACGGTCTTGCAGAAGCAGGATATGTTGATGGTGATAATATTAAAATTGATTATCAGAACGCTCAGGGTGAACAGGCTAACTGTGTAACAATTGCTCAGAAGTTCGTAAATGGTAAAGATGATCTTATTTTTGCAATTGCTACTCCTGCTGCACAGGCTGTTGCAAATCTTACAAAAAAGATTCCAATTGTTATTTCTTCAGTTACAGATCCAGAATCAGCAAAACTTGTAAAATCAAATAAAAATCCAGGAACAAATGTAACAGGAACATCTGATCTTACTCCATGTGCAGCTCAGATGGAATTGGTTACAAAACTTTTTCCAAATGCAAAAACTGTTGGTATGCTTTATTGTTCAAGTGAACAGAATTCACTTTTCCAGGTAAAACTTGCAGAAGAAGCATGTGACAAACTTGGTTTAAAATATGTAGAAGCAACTGTTTCAAACTCAAATGAAATCCAGCAGGTAACTCAGTCACTTTGTCAGAAGGCTGATGTTATCTATTCACCAACAGATAATATGATTGCAGCAGGAATGCCACTTGTTGCTCAAATTGCAATTGAAAATAAAAAGCCTACTATTTGTGGTGAAGAAGGTATGGTTACAGCTGGTGGTCTTGCTACATATGGTATCAACTATTATGAACTTGGAAAACAGACTGCTAAAATGGCAGTTGAAATTCTTAATGGTAAAAAACCTGCAGATATGCCAATTCAGTATCTTGATACTTGTGATTTTGTATCAAATGCAGAAACTGCAAAGGCAATTGGAGTAACTATTCCTGCAGACCTTTTGAAATAATTGAATTTCGTGTAGAATATCTGGCAACAATCAATAAACTCATGATTGTTGCCAGTTTAAATTTTAGTGGAGTTTATAAATGTTAGTTTTAGATTTTCTACAACGTGTTCTATCTGCTTTGCCAGGTGCAGTATCTCAGGGGGTACTCTGGGGGGTTATGACATTAGGAGTGTACCTGACTTTTAGAATTTTGAATGTTGCAGATATGACTGTAGATGGAAGTTTCGCTGCAGGTGGTGCAATAACAGCTATTTTAATTGTTAAAGGTGTAAATCCATATTTTACACTTCTGTTTGTCTTTTTAATGGGATTGGCCTGTGGAGCTGTTACAGGTTTTATGACAACCAAGTTAAAAATTAATATTCTTCTTGCTTCTATTCTTACTCAAATAGCACTTTATTCTATAAATATAAGAATTATGGGAAAAGCAAATACTCCAATGTTGGGATTAAATACAATGATGACTTTATTTGTATCAGGTTTTGCCCATATTATTGCTTTATTCAAAGGTATACATGATGAAGAAGCCTTTGAAGATTTATTGTGGAGTGTTGAAGAAGTCTTTACAACAACTACATCATCATTAATTTTGGGAATTATCATTATTGCAATAATTATTATCGTTATGTACTGGTTTTTTGGTACAGAGTATGGTTCTGCTATTAGAGCAACAGGAAGTAACGAACACATGGTTAGAGCACTTGGTGTAAATACAGATACTACAAAAATCGTCGGACTTATGCTTGGAAATGGTTTAGTTGCTTTAAGTGGTGCTTTAGTTGCACAAAGTCAGGGATATGCAGATGTTGGAATGGGAACAGGTACAATCGTTGTTGGCCTTGCTTCTATCATCATAGGGGAAGTTCTTTTTGGAACTCGATTTGGTTTATGGTGGACATTGCTTTCTGTTGTTTTTGGTTCAATCATTTATCGTATTGTAATAGCAATTGTTCTTGAAATGGGATTGAAATCAACTGATTTGAAGTTACTTACAGCTTTAGTAGTTGCAATTGCTTTGTCAGTTCCTGTGTTTAAATCAAAAATTAATAGTAAGAAAAATGCTTATAAAGGTCCTGCTAATGAAGTTAATACTAGACATGCAGATGATCATTTTAAGCATTCTACAGCAGATAACTAGGTTTGGGGAGAAGATATGTCTACAATGTTAAAACTTTCAAATATTACAAAGACCTTTAATCCTGGTACTGTAACTGAAAAGAAAGCTATCCGTGGAATTGATTTAGAATTGGAAGATGGTGATTTTGTTACAATCATTGGTGGTAATGGAGCTGGAAAATCAACTTTATTAAACATTATTGCTGGTGTTCATTATACAGATACTGGTTCAATTGAACTTGATGGAAAAAATCTTACAGGAAAACCTGAGTATTATAGAGCACAGTTTTTAGGAAGAGTTTTTCAGGATCCAATGATGGGTACTGCAGCAAATATGGAAATTGAAGAAAATCTTGCTATGGCTATGCGTCGCGGGAAAAAAAGAGGGCTTGCATGGTACATCAAGAATGAAGAAAAAGAATTGTATCGTGAAAAATTAGCTCTTCTTGATCTCGGTCTTGAAAATCGTATGAATGCTAAAGTTGGACTTCTTTCTGGTGGACAGCGTCAGGCTTTAACTTTGCTTATGGCAACTTTACAAAAGCCAAAACTTCTTCTTTTAGATGAACATACTGCGGCATTAGACCCAAAAACTGCAAAAAAAGTTCTTGAACTTACTGAAGAACTGGTAAAAAAAGATAATCTCACAACTTTCATGGTTACACATAATATGAAAGATGCTATTCGTTATGGAAATCGTTTGATTATGATGATGGATGGCCGAATTGTTTATGATGTTCGTGGCGAAGAAAAGAAAAATCTTAAGGTTGAAGATTTGCTTGAAAAATTTAATGCCAGTGGTGTTGTAAGCGATAAGCTTCTTGGATAATTTTTTTTTAAGGTAGGGGTCTGTCCCCCATCCCTTAATAATGTAATTTTTTTCAACAAGAGCGGGGTCTGTCCCCGCTTTAATTTTTTTAGCATTGTAAACCCGTAACTTGATTTAAAGTTTACAATGTATTACTCTTCATCATCATGAAAAACAAAAATATTTTAAAAATTTCTTTTATTGCATTGTTTGCAGCAATTATTTGTATTGGCTGCTTTCTTAGAATTCCTTTGGGACCTGTACCAATTGTTCTTCAAAATGCTCTGTGTATTTTGACATCTGCAATTCTGGGTTCTTTCCTGGGAGGTATTCCAACTGCTTTATTTTTACTTGCAGGTTTAATTGGTTTACCTGTTTATGCAGGTGGAACAAGCGGTATAGCAGTTTGGGCTGGACCTACTGGAGGATTTTTACTGGGTTATTTATTGGGTGCAGTTGTAACCGGGTTTATTGCAGGTTGTCCTTCTGTTTCAGATAAAAAGTTCAGCTGGAAAAATTTAATTAGAATTACAATTGCTATTTTTGCTGGAATGGTGATTTTGTATGTTCCAGGTATCATTCATTTTGCCAGATGGGCTGAAAAAGCAGGACGTATTCCAGCTGATAAGACTGCCTTTGCCTATACAATGGCTGCTTGTGTAATTCCTTATATTCCTGGGGATTTGTTGAAAATTGTAGTAGCAATTCCAGTTGCATTAAAAATACGTCCAATTCTTGCTCAATATCTGTATAATGATAAAAAAAAGGTTAATCAGGCAGAAGAGGTTTAATTAATGATAAAGATTCAGAATATAAGAAAATCATTTCAAACACTGGATGGAGAAAAACAGGCTCTTAAAAATGTTTCTTTTGAACTTGAAGACGGAAAATGTCTTTTAATTGGAGGCGAAAATGGTTCAGGAAAGAGTTTGTTAATGTCTATTATTGCAGGTTTGGAAGATGCTGATTCTGGATCTATTGAATTGAATGGTAAAAGGGTAGGACTTGTTTTTCAGGAAGCAGAAACTCAAATTCTTGGAGAAACTCCACGTGAGGATATAGCTTTTGGACCTAAGAATTTAGGATGGAAAAAAGTTGATGTAGAGGCTGCTGTACTGAAAGCTTTGGAAAAGACAGGTCTGTCCCCTAAAGCAGATTATCCAGCAAGATTTTTATCTGGTGGTGAAAAACGTCGTTTGGCCCTTGCCTGTATGATAGCTATGGATCTTCCTATTATCATTATGGATGAACCATATGCTAATTTGGATTATCAAGGTGTAAAGCAGGTAAACGGATTAATTAAACAGTTAAAATCTGAGGGAAAAACCATAATAATTCTTTCTCACGAGATAGAAAAATGTCTTGGACTTGCGGACAGATTTATTGTTTTATTCCGAGGGGAAAAAGTTTTTGATTCTGATCCGCAATCTGCACTGAATGAAGATTTGGAAAAATGGAACATAAGAAATCCGATGGTTACTTACAAAAATCTAGAGGATTTCATATGGTAAAGTATTCACTTTTTGCATATAAACCAGGTTCTTCTTTTTTACATAAATGTCCTGCCTGGTGTAAAATCCTATTTATTCCTTTATTAAATATTCTTTTTTTATGTTTACCTCCATATTTTTCGCTGGGATTAATGATTTTTCAGGTAATTCTGGCTTTTTGTTTGGGGTTTTCAATTCGTGAGCAACTTTCTGATTTAAGGCCAATTATTTACTATGCTGTTCTTCTTTTTGTATTTCAATTGATTTCCTGGTTCATTGGGGGTCTGTCCCCTATGGAAGGTGGAATGAATTTAAATCTTAGGGGTCTGTCCCCTCAAAGTTTTGCTCAAACTTTCTCTTGGATTGCAGAAAAAGAAACTGTATTTTTACTTATAAAATTATTTGCCATTATGCAGAGTGCATCTCTGGTTTTTAAGACCTCATCATCTCTAGAATTGAGAGAAGGAATAGGAAAGCTTTTTGGATACAACTCTGTTTTTACAAATGCAATTTCAATGTTTCTAAATTTTATTCCTATGCTTTCAAAAATCTGGGAGGAATCGAAAAGAGCCTGGATTGCAAGATCTGGAAAAGCAAACTTAAAAATGTATATGGTTCTTTTACCTGTATTATTTTCTGTAGGAATGAAAAAAGCCTTTAATATGGCAAGAGCTATTAGTATTAGAAAGTAGATTAATAGTAGGGCTGTTTTTTAAATATCCGAGTGCAAACTTACTTCACCAGAGTTTAGTGTTTTTCTGCTGCCATCTTCCAATTGAACAACCAATCCTGCTTTGTCATCTATATCAATTACTTGAGCAAAATAAGCTGCTTTGTCATCACCAATGATTGGATGTACCTGTACTTTATCACCTATTAAAAATGATGAATTTCTATATTCCTTCATCACACTTGCAGTATCTTCATCAAAAATTTTTAGTGTTTCCCCTGCAACAAGTGCTGCAAGCTGGCATCGTGTGATATTTTCATCAGTATTTTTTCCAGTGATTGAACCGGCAGATTTGTTTGCATTAAAAATATCCTGGTTATCGCTTATATTTATGCCAATCCCAATAACTGCAGATTCTATACTTCCTGTTTCAAAATTGGTAAATCCTTCTGTAAGTATCCCGCAAACTTTTTTACCATTTATATAAATATCATTTATCCATTTTATCTTTGCATCTATTTTGTACAGTTTTTTGATGACTCGTTTTACAGCAACTGCACTAAAAGCTGTAAGTTTTGCAGGTTCTGTAATACCACCTTCTGGTGCATAGATTACAGAAAGGTAAATTCCAGTTTTTGATGGTGAAACAAAAGTTCGTCCAAGTCTTCCTCTACCTGCAGTTTGACTTTCTGCAACAATGATGGAATTGTGATATTTTTTTCCAGCAGGGGACAGACCCCCATCTGCAAGTCTTAATGCACCACATTCCGAAAGGATTTTTTTTGCATATGTATTGGTTGAATCTATGTTTTTAAAACATTCGATATTGCCTTTTGCAAAATCCGGGTAATCTTCTGCAAGATATTTTATCAGCATATCTTTTGAGAAAACATCTGCCGGCCCTTGTAATATATATCCACCATTTGTTGTTCCTTCTATCTGACAGCCTTCTTCTCTAAGAGTTTTTATTGCTTTCCAGATTGCAGCCCGACTAACTCCGCAGAATTGGGCAATTTTTTCTCCAGAAACAGATTGATTATGATTTTGTGAAAGAATTTCCAGAACTTTATCTTTTGTGGTCATGAATAAATTATATCGTGTTTAAGAAGTATTTTGAATAAGTTTGATGATTGTGATTAAGGGGGACAGACCCCTCCTTATTACTCCTTATTAACTATAGGGGTCTGTCCCCCCTTATTGAGGGTTTATTACAAAACCCTCAAAACGGCGAAGTCAAGGCTTTAAGCGTGAGCGTGCCTTGACTCGACGTATCCCATCCTTTTGACAACTTTCCATCATCCTTTTATATTTTAAAAATGACTTTAGATGAAAAATTAGTTCAAATTAAACCAAGTTCCCGCCAGTTGGCTTTTCAAGAGCTGGAATTTTATGCTTTTGTTCATTTCACGGTAAATACTTTTACAAATAAAGAGTGGGGGGATGGAAAAGAGTCGCCATCAATTTTTAATCCTACTCAGTTTGATCCTGAACAATGGTGTAGTGCTATAAAATCTGCCGGCATGAGGGGGCTTATTTTGACCTGTAAACATCATGATGGATTTTGTCTTTGGCCAAGTAAGTTCACCAATCATTCAATTTCTTCAAGTCCCTATAAAAATGGTAAGGCTGATATAGTTGCAGATGTTTCTCAAGCCTGTAAGAAATTCGGCCTGAAATTTGGGATTTATCTTTCACCCTGGGATAGGAATTCTAAACTTTATGGTCAGGGCAAAGCTTATGACGATTATTTTATCAATCAGCTTACAGAACTTTTGACAAATTATGGTCCAGTTTTTTCTGTATGGTTTGACGGAGCTTGTGGAGAAGGGCCAAATGGAAAAAAGCAGGTATATGATTTTCCCCGATATTATGAGGTAATTCGCAAACTTCAACCTCAGGCCTGCATTTCTGTTTGTGGTCCAGATGTTCGATGGTGTGGAAATGAGGCAGGTCATTGCCGTGAAGCTGAGTGGAGTGTTGTACCTCTGCGTACAAAAGATACTGAAATAATTAAAGAAAAAAGTCAGCAGGATGATTCTCAGGAATTCCGTCAGCGAAAAATTTCTGCTTGTGATGAAGATTTAGGCAGTCGAACAGCATTGGAAAATGAAAAAGATTTAATCTGGTATCCTGCAGAAGTAAATACGTCTATTAGACCAGGCTGGTTTTATCATCCTGAAGAAGATAATGGGGTCCGTCCCCTCTCTGAATTAATCGACATCTATTATAAATCTGTTGGAGGAAATGCTACATTCCTTTTGAATATTCCACCAACTCCTTTAGGGCTTTTTCATCAAAATGATGTTCAAAGGCTTAAGGAAATTGGAGATTATTTGAATAAGGCCTTTGGAAAAAGCATTGCAAAGGTAGATTTTCCAACTTATGAACATCATGAAAATGCCTTTCTTTATCATCTTTCTTTTGATGAAGCTGAAATCAGGCATGTTGTACTTCAGGAAGATATTTCAAAAAGTCAGCGTGTAGAATCTTTTACCCTTGAAATTAATCAAAATGGAAAGTGGGAAAGTTTTTATAATGGAAAAGTAATTGGCTATAAAAAAATAATTCGTCTTGAAAATCCAGTAAAAAGTGGTCAGATAAGGATAAAGATTTTGGATTGTCGTTTAGAGCCGGTGTTAAAATCAATCGCTGTTTATTAAATCTAAAAAAATGGTATTATAGCAAAAAAGGATGAAAGTTATGAAAAATGAAACAACTCTTAAACAATGGCATGATGATGATCTGGTAAAATTTCACAAGGAATTTAAACTTACTTTTGGCCAGTGTGATATTAATAATAAACTTACACTTGCAGAACTTCTGCTTATGACTTCAGATACTGCGGTGGAAGATTACAATCAAAAAGGTCTTTCCTGGCAATATCTGGTAGATAACGGAGTTACAATTCTAACTTCCCGTTCAGCTTTTCATATTGAAAAAATGCCTGTAGCAAATCAGAAAATTACTTTGAATACTTGGGAAGAAAAATCTGAAGGTTTGCAGCTTTCCCGTAAATATGAAATTATTGATTCAGAATCTGGCCAGCTTTTGATAAAAGGATGGAGTTTTTGGACTGTTGTTGATTTTCAAAAAAGAAAGATTATTCCACCAAAAATGTTTACTTTAAGACCAGAACCAACAGTTTCAACTGATTATGATGGTGTTAAGCCTGGAAAAATCTCTCTTCCTGAAACAATGAAAGAAATTGGCAGTCATAAGATTGTCTTTTCTGATATGGATGCAAATGGTCATACTAATAATTCAAAATATATCAATTTTGTTTTGGATTCTTTACCTGCAGAATATCAGAATAAAACTTATAAGGATTTTAAAATAAATTATTCAAAAGAAGCTGTATTGAATGATGAAGTTTCTGTACAGGCTGAATTTGCCGGTACAGAAAACAAAATCATTATTGCTGGTAAAAACAAGGGAGAATCTTGTTTTGAATGTGAGCTTTATTTCTAAAGTTCTTTAACAATTCCTTCTACCCACTTTATAAAATTGGTGTCCGAGTTTCCTGTTTCTTCAGCTTTTGTGTGTTGCATACCCCAAACAGCTGCAAAATCAACTTGGGCACCATAATTTTTTAGAGCCTGTGCAAGGTTTGCCTCGGTGTTTACTGCTGTATCACTTTGGAAGATTCCAGATCTTATTCTCCAGTATTTTGCAACTTTTGAACTTCCGTAGCCATCATAATAATTACAAATATAATACATTGGATTATACATGTTGATTCTGGTTTGGACTTTATTTCCAACAGAATCAGTGGTTTCTAAATCATTTTTGTAGGCTTCTTCGTATTCTGTACCTATTAAAAGTTTAGCCATTCTTGAATCAAAATGGGCTCCTTTCCCGTTGTTATAAGAAAAGAGAGTGTTTTCTCCCTGGCTGCTATTTAAATCATCAAATGCGCCAAGAGATTTACTTGCAACTTTCAGTGCTTTAGAAAAATCAGCCAGACTTGTAATTTTTACTGTATTTGTTTCAGCATCATATTCAACCCATTTTCCAGCGGCATTTAAGGCTTCAATATAATCTTGAGCTGTTTTGTATATTCCATCCAAACTGATTGTTCCTTTGGATGCTTTTCTGGAAATATTATCTATTGCTTCAAAATTATTTGGGGTCTGTCCCCCATGGTTTCCATATTCCTTAAGTTCTTCAGGGAATTCTTTCCCTTCCATTGGAGGCATTTTTGGAGGGGTCTGTCCCCCCTGTTCCATTGGAGGCATTCCTCCTGGCATTCCGTCAGGACCTTTCATTCTAAGACCATCTTCTCCAGGTCTTCCAGGGGTCTGTCCCCTCATATTTGCACTACCTGCATCATAAGGGAAACTTGTATAAGCTAAAAATCTGTTTAAGGAGTTTTCAACAATTTCTTTTGTCCATTCGTAATAAGAACCTGACTGGTAGATTCCATTTTCCGACTGTTCAAGGGTAAGCTCTTGTCCATCATCATCTTTTAGTCCAAGTTCATTTATATAAAGGGCAAACTCTTTTGCAAGTTCATCTGAAAGTTTTTGCTCAAACTCAGTTAAATCTTTACGGCTGGCCCCCATATTCCATTCATAAGCCTCGTTTGCAACATCCAAGTTTGTAATTGGACACCAATCCATACTGCCTAAAATAGCATCTGATTCACTCATTATGGCTCCAATTTCCTGAAGGTAATCCTTATATAGGGGACTGTCCCCACTTGCTCCCAAAATTGCCGATTGTGCTCCACCACCGCTCATTCCAAATGTAAAGAAATTGTCAGTATTTCCAGGTAAGTTAGACTTTGAATAGCGAGTATATCTTATAGCAGCCTTAAAATCAGTAACTCCTGCTGGAGCTCCATGATCACGGCCTCTTGCACCAGCCCAAATGTAAATAAATCCTGCGTTTGTAAATTGTTTTACGCTTGATGAATATTCACTTGGAGCATTCATTGCAGAATAACCTGGGGTTTCAATTGGCATGACATAAGGTGCATTGTCTACTGTAAATCCGTTAATATTAGCCTGCTTGTTGATTTTTATAGAATATGTCCCATTGTTATTTTTTTTGCCTATAAAATACTGTCCAGGAACAAAAATTCCCATTGTTTCATACTTTTTATCTTTCGGATGTGATGCATAGGAAAGACCCAGCTGATAATATACATCATCCTGTTCATTATAAAGCCATTGGTTTTTGTTGATTTTACTCAAGGATTTGGTTTTTCCAAAAATGATTGCAGTTCCGATGTAAAGGGCAAATAGGAATAAGCAGCCCCGTCTAATGTTCATGTTTTTCATAATACTCCTAAATAGTTTCCTCAAAAATGTAACCTCTTTTAAATAAAAAATGTTACAATAAAAATCTGTTATGGAACAAATTGATACCCTTCTTAATGGCAGAAAAATTATTCAGGATCCTCAACGTTTTCAGTTTGGAATTGATGCAGTGCTACTTGCAAATTTTGCAGCAAAAGAAACACGTAATAATGATAAAGTAATTGATTTGGGAACTGGCACAGGAATTATTCCTTTGCTTATGGAAACATCAACCTTAGCATCATCTTTTACAGGCCTTGAGATACAGGAAGAATCTGCTCAAATGGCTGCTAGAAGTGTTGAACTTAACAAACTTTCTACCAAAGTTCAGATTGTCCAGGGCGATATTAAAGCTGTTTCATCTATTTTTCCAAAACATTCCTTCAACGTGGTAACATCAAATCCACCTTACATGATTAATGAACACGGTCGCCAGAATGATGGAGATGCAAAATCTATAGCCCGTCATGAAGTTTTGTGTACGCTTGAAGATGTTGTCGATGCTGCAGATTATCTTCTCTCTCCACATGGAAAGTTTTTTATGATACACAGACCTTTCCGTCTTCCTGAAATCTTTTCTGCCTTGCAAAAGTATAATCTTGAAGTTAAACGGATGAGACTTGTTTATCCTTTTGTTGATAAAGAAGCAAATATGGTTTTAATTGAAGCCAGAAAAAATGCAAGACCAGAGTTAAAAGTTGAATCGCCTTTGATTGTTCGTTTTAATGAAGGGCCAAAAAAAGGTTCTTATACTGATGAAATTCAGGAAATTTATAATTCTTCAAAGATTTTTTCTAAAGAGTCTTTAGAATAGTATCTACAAGTTTTATAGTTTTATTTAAGAGTCCTTCATCAGAAGGTAGGGCAAAAAGGCTTCCCGCACCGCAATCAGGATTTTGGCGGACTGTTTCCTTTCTTTGTGCAATGTAAAAATCTCTTTGTTGTAATATCAGTGATGAAATTGATAGGGACAGATCCCGAAATTCTTTATCACTTTTTTTTGCAATTTTCTCTGCATCGCTCAAGGCCTGTAATATTTGTCTTATATCTTCTGTAATGCTTTCAATTTCTTTTTCAACTATTTTTAAAGCTTCTACATTGAAGTACTGTTCTGTGTGTATAAAAACGTATATCTGGAAAAAAGGTTCATTTTCATACATTTCAAAATATCTGATAATTAGTTTTTTAAATAAGGCTGATGGAGATGTCTTGCTGTTTTGTATTGAACTTAGTGTCTTTTCAGGTAAAAATCGTACGTTTTCAATTTCTTTTCCGCAATGGTAGATTGTAGCATCATACATTGCATCTCGGTTTTCAAAGTGATTGTAGAGGGAGGCCTTCTTTATCTCTAGAATTTCAGAAATATCAGCTAAAGATGTGGCACCGGCACTTTTTTCAAAAGCACTTGTTAAAAATGATTGTATGATTTTTTCCTGAGAGATGTTCTTTTTACTCATATAAATATTATCGGAAACTAACGGGTATTAGTTTAAGACTTTTCTACTTGTCTATATATAAAAATATCTATATACTTTTGTTAGATTGACAAAATAGACAAAAAATGTCATTTTGAATTAAATGGAGAATTACTCAGATGGTTTTTGATTCAAATTACACTATCCCAAAAATGATTAGAGATTCGGCAGAAAAATGGCCGGAAGTAGTAGCCCAGTATCACAAAATAGAGAAGGGTGGAGAATTTCAGCCTGTTTTGTATCGTGAATTGTTTCAGTTTTCTTTGGACGTTGCAGCTGGCTTGATGAATATTGGCGTAAATAGAGGCGATTTAATTGGTCTTATTGCTGATAATAGAGCTGAATGGTTATATACCAGTATTGCTATCAATGGTCTTGGAGCTATAGATGTTCCACGTGGTTGTGATGCTACTCCAAATGATTTAGTTCAGATTTTGGGTCTTACAGAAATCAAAACCGTTGTTACTGAAAACGGATCTCAGATAAATAAAATTGTTGGAATAAAAGACCAGCTTCCTTGTCTTGAAAAAATTGTTGTTTTTGATAGTGATGTTAAACCAGAAATCCTTGATCTTGCAAAAAAGAATAATGTAGAAATTATCTTTTATAAGGATATTCTTACATCTGGTCAGAAATGGCGTATTGAAAATCCTGGCAAAGTAGAAGCAGAATTTGATAAAGGTAAGGGTGAAGATATTTGTACAATCATCTTTACTTCAGGTACTACAGGAACTCCAAAAGGTGTTCAATTGACACATGGTGGATATCTTGCTCAGCTTGATGAAATTCCAGAGCGTATTTACCTTAATCCTGGAGATAAGGCTCTTTCAGTTCTTCCTGTATGGCACGTATTTGAACGCGAAGTTGAATATGTAATTCTGATTCAGGGTGGAACTCTCTGTTACTCAAAACCAGTTGGTTCAATCCTCCTTGCAGACTTTAAGGCAATTAACCCTCATCTTTTACCAGCTGTTCCTCGTGTATTTGAAGCTGTTTATGAAGGTGTTACAAAGAAAATGCGTAAGGCTGGAGGAATCGTTCTTAAGCTCTTTAATTTCTTTGTTGGAGTTGCAAAGCTTCAGAAAAAAATGTCTCGTTTAATGTTTAATCAGAATGCTTGTTTTACAAGATATACTCCAGTTTTGTGGTGGATTTTGTTCATTATCCCTTGGTCTTTACTCTGGCCACTTTACTGGCTTGGTGATTTGATTATTTTCCGCAAGATTAAGTCTATGCTTGGAACTAACTTCCGTGCAGGTATTGCTGGTGGTGGTGCTTATCCAAAAACTATTGATGAATTCTTCTGGGCTATTGGTGTTGAAATTGTAGAAGGATATGGTCTTTCAGAAACTTCTCCAATTGTTGCAGTTCGTCCTATTGCGGCTCCAATTTATCGTACAATTGGTTCACCAATTCGTGGTGTTCAGGCTCGTATCGTTGACCCAGTTGATGGATTTGTTCTTGAACGTGGAAAACAGGGTGTTCTTCAGATTAAAGGTCCAACTGTAATGAAGGGCTACTACAAGCGTCCAGATTTAACTGCAAAAGTTATTAATGAAGAAGGATGGCTTGATACAGGCGACTTAGCTGTTATGACAATCCATAATGAACTTCAGATTCGTGGACGTATCAAGGATACAATCGTTCTTCGCGGTGGTGAAAACCTTGAACCTGTACCAATCGAAACAAAACTTTCAGAATCTCGCTTTATCAAGCAGGCTGTAGTTCTTGGTCAGGATATGCGTTATCTTGGTGCTTTAATCCTTGTTGATGAAGAAGAACTTAAATCATACGCAGAAGAAAATGGTATGCAGTATGATACTTTTGAAAACTTCCTTCAGACAGAAGCAGTTCAGAAGCTTTATGAAACAGAAATTGCTACTCTTATTAGTTCTAAAAATGGATTTAAGATGTTTGAAAGAGTTGCAAAATTCCAGCTCATTACAAAACCATTTGAAGTTGGTGTTGAACTTTCTGCAAAACAGGAAATCATGCGTTTCAGAATTAATGAAATTTACAAAGATAAGATTGCAGAAATGTTTGCAGATAATGACAACTAATTTCTAAAAACTTATTCTTACAGGCCCGGAAGCAATTCCGGGTTTTTCTTTTTTAAATGATATTTAATTGGGGGGGGACAGACCCCTAATCATTTTAAATATTTTAGGGGTCTGTCCCCTCACATCTCTTTATCTACAAAAATAAATTTGTCGATTTTGCCCTTTTATTAGTATTTTTAAATATTATAAATAGGAGCTTTTGCAATGAAACATGAATTTCAAACAGAAGTAAATCAACTTCTTAAATTAATCATTCACTCACTTTATTCTAATAAAGACATTTTCCTTCGTGAAATTGTTTCTAACGCATCGGATGCTTTGGACAAATTAAAGTATCTTTCAGTTTCTGATGATGCTTTCAAATCAATTAAATTTGATCCAAGAATCGATATTTCCTTCGACGAAAAAGATTCTGTTCTTACAGTTCAGGATTCTGGTATTGGTATGAACGAAGAAGACCTTACCAACAACCTGGGTACAATCGCTCGTTCAGGAACTAAGGCTTTTATGGAACAGCTTACAGCTGAAGCTTCAAAAGATTCTGCTTTAATTGGTCAGTTTGGTGTTGGTTTCTATTCAGCATTCATGGCTGCTAAAAAAATTGATGTTTACACTCGTAAGGCTGCTGGTGATGGAAAAATCATGCACTGGTCTTCTGATGGTACAAACTCTTACGAAATTGATGAAATTGCAGTAGATTCTGCTGTCGCTAAAAAATATGGTTTTGATGATGTTAATAAGAGCGGTTCTGCTATCGAAATGCACTTAAATGATGATTCCAAGGAATTTGCATCACGCTGGAAGCTTGAAGAACTTATTAAAAAGTATTCAGACCATATCGCTTTCCCAATTTTCCTCCATTATGAGCAGAAAAAATATGATGATAAGGGAAATGAAACTTCAAGCGAAAAAAAAGTAGACCAGATTAACTCTGCATCAGCTTTGTGGAAAAAGTCTAAATCTGAACTTAAGGATAAGGATTACAACGAATTCTACAAGACATTTGGTCATGATAGCCAGGATCCTTTGCACTATGTTCATACACATGCAGAAGGAACACAGGAATATACAACATTGTTCTTTATCCCTCAGACAGCTCCTTTTGATATGTATCAGGCAGATTACAAGAGTGGTGTAAAACTTTATGTAAAACGAGTTTTCATTACAGATGATGATCGTGAACTTTTACCATCTTATTTGCGTTTTGTTCGTGGTATTATTGATTCTGAAGATTTGCCATTAAACGTTAGCCGTGAAATTCTCCAGCAGAATAGAATTCTTGATAATATCCGTTCTGCCTCTGTAAAGAAATTACTCAGCGAATTCAAAAAAATGGGCGAAGCTGCAGATAAGGCTCGCAAGGTAGAGGAAGATAAACGAACTGATGATGACAAGAAGGCAATTGAGAAATGGAACAAGTTTGTAAAGAACTTCAATCGTCCAATGAAGGAAGGTCTTTACAGCGATTATGCAAATCGTGATGAAATTGCAGAAATTGTTCGCTTTAAGTCTACAGATGCTTCTGGAACTGGCGATGGAAACTATACAAGCTTTGCAGATTATGTTGGTCGTATGAAACCTGAACAGAAAGCCATTTACTACATTTCTGGTAGCGATGAAAAGAATCTTCGTGCAAATCCATTACTCAAGGCTTATGTAGCAAAGGGTTTTGAAGTTCTTGTTATGGATGATGATATTGATGACATCGTAATTCCAGGCTTTGGTAAATATAAAGAATTTGAACTTAAAGCTGTAAACCGTTCTGGTTCCGATGAAGATTTGGGCGGAGACAAGGATGAAGCAAAGAAGAAGGAAGAAGCATTCAAACCTGTTGTTGAAAAAATTAAAAAGGCTTTAGGCGATAAGGTTAAGGAAGTAAAACTTTCTAAGACTTTGAGTGGCGAAAACCCTTCTTGTATTGTAGTTGATGAAAATGATCCAAGTTATCAGATGATTCAGATGATGAAAGCTATGGGTCAGTCTGGTCCAGATTTAAAACCAATTCTTGAAGTAAATGGTGATCATCCAATTCTTGCAAAAATTAAGGATTCTGAAGATGAATCATTAATCAAAGATGTTTCTGAAGTTCTTTTTAATCAGGCTTTGCTTATTGCTGGTGCTGAAATTAAGGAACCTGCAGAATTTGTTAAACATTTGAATAATTTGTTGAGCAAATAGTTATTGAAATGGACATAAAAATCCCCGTTGGAAGAAGTAATTCAATTGAAGTAATTCAACCAACGGGGATTTTTTTTTTAGTAGTTATTGCAAGTTTTTCCGGTGTAGTTTTTATAATATTCATCACCGGCAGAACGGATTACTTCTTCCATCTTTTCAGTAAGTCTTTTGGCAGCTATAGGTTCTGAAAGGCCTTTGTATTCTTCGATAGAAATTTCTGGAAGCATCTTAAAATCGTAAAGGAAAGCTTCAGAATGATTGTATGACCAAAGAGGGTCATGTTTTCCAAGACCATATTTATCTGATCCGCCAATAAAGATTGGTTGAACTCCACTGTTACAATAAAGAGCAATTCTTGCAGCACCTTTTTTGTAATTATTTCTTCCGTGACGTGGAGAACGGGTTCCTTCTGGGAAAATAATTACGTTACATCCTTTATCAGTAAGTTTTTTACATTCTGCACACATGTCTTCAAATGTTGTTGTATTTGTGATGTAGGCCTGTTTAATTACACCTGCTAAAGGTGTTTTAGTAAGGTTTCCACGAACAATACAGGTTGAATTTGGTACAAGTGACATAATATAAACAAAATCTAGTAAAGAAGGATGGTTTGCAATAATGATTTTGCTATGAATGTTTTTGTAGGCTTCTAAATCATCTACTTTGCGTTTACAAACTTGTGAAATCGAAAGCCAGCCTAAAAAGTTTCTAAAAGTATGTGAAACATAAAGTCTTGCATCAATTCCAAAATCATCACCCTTTCGTTTTGAAAAAAGCCTGATAAATGGAAATACCACAATTGCCAGAAACATAGCTCCAATACCAAAAAAAACAATTGCAAAAATCTTCATAAAGCATTGGTAAGCATATAGTGGATAATTTCTTACCTTTGGAAGGTCTCTGTGGTTGTACTTTTGATCAATTTCTTCTTTTGTCATTTCTGGCATTTGGTTCTCCCTTTGCGGTATTTTTGAGCTTTATTTCAAAACGTACTGCAAAAATTCTACTGGTGATTTAGAAACATTGGAGAAATCATCAAAACATAAACAGTTATCTTTTTTTTCTGCACTAATAATTCCTGCAAATGCTAGAGGAATGTTTTCGGCAGGTCTTTTATCACCATAAACCTCTGGAACAAGTTCGTCTGCATAAACTAAAATAATTTCTTTTTCGGTTCCTGCTAAAACTGGTGCTACAGCTGTTTTTAGTGCATCTACAAAATTATTTTTAGAAGGGTAAATAACTGAATATCCACCTTTTAATCCAAAAGCAAGTGTTGCAGATGAAATTGGTGTGTTGAAAACTGATAATGAAAAACCTGCTGGAAGAATCATACCATCTTCAATCAGGCCCTTGTTTATTGTGAATTCTCTCTCAATTTCTCCACGTAAAGAAATAAACACTATTTTTGTTTCTGGATTTACGTGGGATGTTTCAAGAAGATTATGAACAACATGAACTGTCATTTTTGTAATCTGACTCAAACGTCTACGGAATAAAGGATCTGTATATTCCAATTTTGGTGATTCTTTAATCTGTTCAATTTGAGCCTGGTTATTTGCCCAGGCTTGCCATAATTTTCCATCATCGCCAAGACCTGGGGCCCATGCTGTTACATTTGAAAGGTAAAAACTTTTCATTTATATTTTCTTTCCATGTTTAGTTTAGAAAAAGAATATAAACTTAATCTAAACTAATAAGAGTTTTTTAGCGTTTTTTGAAGCAGAGCAAAGAATAAGCGTTTGAACCAAGGTTGTGATGAGCACAATCAAGTTTAAATCCAGCTTCTTCAATTGCATCAACAAGTTCCTGGAAACGGTACATTTTAGAGTTTCCGTTTGCAATACAAGTGAAGTAGAGTGATGTTCCCTGAAGTGCGTAAGAACTTGCTTCAAATTTCTGCTGATCCCAAAGTGGTTCCAAAACCCAAACATTTGTATTTTCGTTAGCAGCTTCGTGAACTTTCTTTAAGATTTTTGTAACCTGGTGGAGAGAGAAACAGTCGAGGAACTGGCTCATCCATACAGCATCTGGATCTTTAGGAAGTTTTGTTGATTCTTCAAGAACGTTACCCATACTGAAATCAACACGGTCTGCAAATCCTGCATCTGCTGCATTTTTCTTTGCAACGTTAGCCTGACCTGGCAAATCACAGATTGTCATTTTTACATCTGGATTATAACGGCAGCATGTCAAAGACCATTTACCAGTGTTTCCACCAATGTCCAGGATGTGCTTTGGTTTTTTAGCAAAAACGATTGGAAGTGCTTCTGGGAATGCAATGTCAGAATAGAAATGGTCAAATTCAAACCATGATTTTTTAGGCTGATCTGGCAATGTAGAAAGTGCTTCGTAAACTGTTGTCCACTGATCACCAAAAACTTTAAGTCCTTCTGGCTTTCCGTTTACGATAGATTTTTCCAAATCCCATGCTCCCTGGTAACAAATATCATTTGTGAACCAGAAGTTTACTTTACAAAGGTCATCTTCAAGAAGCATCCATCCGATTTTTCCCAATTTATATTTTTCTGATTTTGGATCTGATACTGAATCTTCGGTTAATTTGATTACATTCATTCCAAGTGCCATTTCACAAAGAACGCCTACACCGTATTCTGAAAGGTTTGTTTTTGTTGCCAGGTCTTTGCGAGAAATACCAGCATCTTCTGCATCTTCAATTGCTTTAAGAATGCCTAAATTAATCATTGTTTTGATTGCCTGGAAAGCAAGTGGTGCAAATGCGATCTTGTTTGCTTCAAATTTTGCATCAACAGCACGAATGTTATCTTGCTTAAATTTGTCGATATTGTAAAAAGAAGAGTCCACTTTTTTTTTTACTCCTGATATAAATAAATGTTTTTTTTAAGTTATAACATATCAAGTTCTTTTTCAAGATTATCATAATTGTTATCTATTGATTAGAAATAACAAATATTTAAGTTGTAATTTACACTAAAATGTTCATATATTGCATATTTTTAATTAATTTAATATTATTTTACATTACAAAATTATCATTGAATAAAATAGGGATTTTTTGGTATGGACGATCTAAAAAAAGAAATTAAAGAGGTAATTATTTCCTCACTCCAGCTTGAAGATATTAAGCCGGAAAACATCGTTGATTCAGAACCACTTTTTGGTGAAGGATTGGGTTTGGATTCTATTGATGCTCTTGAACTAGGTGTAGCTTTAAAGAAAAAATTTGGTATTAAATTTTCTGCAGAAAGTGGAGAAAATAAAAAGCATTTCGCATCTGTAAATGCTCTTGCTGATTACATCACAGCAGAAAAATCAAAATAATAGTAGGAGTTTATAAATGTCTAAAGACGAAATTTTTGACAAGCTTAAGAACATTCTCGTTTCAGAATTCGAACTTGATGAAGGTGATGTTACACCAGATGCACTTCTTGGTGATGACCTTGACTTGGATTCTATTGATTCAATTGACCTTATCGTAAAGATGAAGGAATTTATGCCAGCTGATAAAGGAAACGTTGATCCATCAATCTTCAAGACAGTTAAGACTGTTCAGGATGTAGTTGATGCTCTTGTTCCTTACATGGCATAACATTCAATTTCAATGAAAAAGTTCCTTAAGGCTCTTTTTTATGTGATAGCAGCTGCTTATCCAATCCTTGTATTTACTTTATTGGTAGTACTTAAGGTGGACACAAAGGTTGTTTCTTTGTGTATGATAGCTTTAGCAGCTGCTTTCTTTTTGAGTGCAACAGGAAATAAAAAGACCGGAGAAAATGGAGAAAAAAAGAAGCTGGACTGGAAAACATTACTCCGTTCCGCTCTTTTCCTTGGTGCCGGTCTTTTTTGTTTTATAACTGGTAAAGAGTTTTTCTTAAAACTGTATTCGGTTGTAATAAGTGCAACATTCCTGGTTGTTTTTGCATATACCTTATTTTTCGGGCCAAATATTATCTTTAGATTTGCAACTCTTGCTGATAAAAAAATAATTGGTTCATCTTATGAAAAACAGGTTGAAGCATATTGTAAAAAAGTAACAATTGTTTGGTGTTGTTTCTTTGTATTAAATGGAACTACAGCCACAATTACTACATTCGCTGATAAAATTTTTGGCTTAAGTCCCGAAAAGGCTAGAGAAATTTGGGCCATTTATAACGGCGGAATATCTTATGCTCTTATGGGCATTCTATTTGTTGTAGAATTTATTATCAGAAAGCTGGTAGATAGAAAAATGATTAAAGCATATCCAATTTCAAAATTTAAGGCAGATTCAAGAAAGGACGATTACATCCTTTGTTATGATGAAATCTGGTCAAAAAAAGAATACAAGACCTGGAAAGACTTTTTAATTGATACTGCAAAAATGCGTAAGTTCATTGAGTCAAATCCTGCAGATGAATATATTTTACATTGTGAAGATTACTGGTACTTCTTATGTACTTTTGTAGCTTTGCTTCAGTGCAAAAAGGCTGCATATCTTACACAAAATATTACAGAAAGCTTTATGGATGATATTCGAATGCCTGGTATGGAATTTATAACAGACCAGAAAGCAAACGGTTCAAAATTCATTCCAGATATTATTGAAAATTCAGAAATTCCTGCTGAAGAATATTATAGAACTTGTCCAGAAATTAATGGTGAAGAAACAAGAATCTTCCTTTTTACTTCAGGTTCTACTGGTAAACCAAAAGCTGTACCACAGAGAATGAAGGAATTTGAAGAGGATAATGCCTTTGTCATTTCAAAGTGGGCAAAAGAAATTACATCCCGCAAATTGGTAACAACTGTAAGTCAGCATCATATTTATGGATTCCTTTTTGGTATTTCACTGCCATTCACTTTAGGAACTCCATTCCGTCGTCATCGTGTTGAATTCCCTGAAGAATTTGAAAAAATGACTGATGAAAAATATGTTTTGATAGCAACACCTGCTTTCTTAAAACGTACTGTTGAAGTTGAAGATAAACTTGATATGAAAGATATTTGGATTTTCTCTTCTGGTGGAGCAGTAAGTCCAGAATTGGCTGTTCAGTGTGGAAAGCTTTTCAACTTCTTCCCATTGGAAGTATATGGTTCTACAGAAACTTCAGGAATTGCTTATCGTCAGCAGAATAAAGATGGACTTTTATGGACTCCATTTGATAATGCTAAACTTTGGCTTGGTGATGATGGTTGTCTCAGAATTATTTCTCCATATATTAAAGATCCTGCAGGTTTTGCTACTGCAGACCTTGCCGAATTCCAGGAAGATGGACGCTTTATCTTAAAGGGTCGTTCAGACTCAATTGTAAAAATTGAAGAAAAGCGTATTTCAATGACTGAAGTTGAAAATCGTCTTTTGGAAACAGGTCTTATAGAAGATGTAAAAGTTGTTGCTCTTACAAGTGATGTTCGTCAATATCTTGCTGCTGCACTTGTTTTGAATGCAAAGGGTCAGGAAAAGTTTAAGGATACAGAAAAGTTCCTTATAAACCGTTATTTTCATGACTTTTTAATGAAGTATTTTGAAAATGTTGTAATTCCTAAAAAGTGGCGCTTTATGGATAAACTTCCAACAGATGTTCAGGGTAAAAAACATAAGCTGGAAATTATGGCATTGTTTGATAAAGAATAATTTTAATTAATAAGGATAGAATATGAAAGAAGCAAACTTACACGATATTGTAAATGAAGAAGTAGTTTCAAAAGAAGAAAATCAGATTAGTTTGGAATTTGTAATTCCTGCATCATCAGATTTCTTTGATGGCCATTTTCCAGAGTATAAGCTTCTTCCAGCTGTTGCTCAGTTTGAAGTAGTAACACGTTATTCTAAAAAATACTTTGGAACTGCCAGATGGGTTCCAAGTATTAAGAGAATTAAATTTTCAGCACCAATTAGGCCAGACACAAAAATTCACTTGGATTTAAAGTATAATGCAGAAAAAGGAACTGTAACTTTTAATTTAGCTGATGCAAATGTTGAAGGAAAAGTCTATTCATCTGGAACTTTTGCAGTTGTAACTGAGTAGGTGTTTTAGATGAAGTGTGGATTTGTAATTCCTGTTTATAATCATGGATCAGCTCTTGAAGACGTTGTAAAAAATCTTGTTCCTTTTAATTATGACATTATCATTGTTGATGATGGAAATGATGAAAAAAATAAGGCCTTCATTAATGATGTAGCACAAAAATATTCGTTGGTTACCCTTGTTACTCGTTCTGCAAATGGTGGAAAAGGTCAGGCAATGAAGGATGGTGTTCGTAAGGCTCATGAAATGGGTTTAACACACATTCTTCAGATTGACTCTGATGGTCAGCATGATGCTGGTCGTGTAGGATATTTTTGGGAACAGGCACAAAAACATCCTGAAGCAATTATTTGTGGTTATCCTGAATATGACAAAGATGCTCCTAAAAAACGCGTAAATGGTCGTAAAGTTGCAAACGGCTGGATTCATTTTGTAACTTTATCAAAAGACATTGTAGATGCAATGATTGGTTTTAGAGTTTATCCTGTAGATCCATACATCAAAGTTTTGGATAGTGGAACTTATATCGACAGCAGAATGGGTTACGATATTGATATTTTAGTACATATGTACTGGATTGGAGTACCAGTTATTTCTGAACCTGTAAAAGTTTCTTATCCATCTGATGGAGTTTCTAATTTCCGTTACTTCCGTGATACAATGCGTATTTCTGGAACTTATACGCGACTTTGTTTGGGAATGATTCCACGTCTACCAAAACTTATTGCAATGAAAATAAAAAGAAATAAGGCTGCCAAGAGACAATAATTTATGACAGAAGAAAATAAATTACACTGGGCCGATGAAAAAGAGGCAATAAAATCAAATAAACCATTAAAATTCCTTTTATTCTTGTTTAAGTATTTTCCAAAACCTTTTGTTCGTTTTTGGATTTTTCCAGTTGCATTTTTCTTTATGCGACATAACGACAGAATTAAACCGGAATCCTTACTCTATCAGAGAAATCTTAGAGAATATACAAAAAATGAAAGTCCTAGAGTTATAAGTCCTTATCGTCAGATTGTTTCTTTTTGTCTTTGTATTTTGGAAAAAATGGAAGGCTGGCTTGGTCTTATGAAGTTTAACCGTGTTCAGTATTGTGATGATGATGTAAAAGAACTTATTGAACAGCTTAAACAGGGGAAAGGTGCACTTTTAATTAATTCTCATATTGGAAATATGGAGCTTTTGCGAAGTCTTTCTGAACATAATAAAGAATTAGTTGGTCGTGATGTTCCTGTTTTGGTAATTATGGAAGTTAATCCAAATGAACAGTTCACTAATACCTTAAAGGAAGTTAATCCTAAATTTGCATTGAATGTTGTAGACTCAAGCAATATTGGTCCCGATACAATTTGTTATTTGATGGAAGAAATTGATAAGGGTGCTTTAGTTATCATTGCTGGAGATAGAACTTCTGCACATGCAAGAGATAAGTTTATTGTTCATAATTTTCTTGGAAAACCTGCTCCATTCCCATATGGAACTTTCCTCATTCCATTTTTAATGAAATGTCCGGTTTACTATATGTTTGGTCTAAGAAAGAAAATGTCTTTAGTAAATCCTGTTTATAAAGTTTATATAGAAAAGTCAAAAATTGATTTTGATTGTCCAAGAAATAAAAGAGAAGAAGGAATAAATAATCTTTGTCTCGAATTTATAGAAAAACTGGAAAAATTCTGTAGAATGTATCCTTATCAGTGGTATAACTTTTTTAACTTCTGGAATATGGAGCCTGAAAAGAAATGAAAAAAATTTTAAGTTTGCTTATATCAACACTTTTTATATGTAATGTTTTTTCTGCAGATTTGAAGTCTGTTTGTGATGGTTTATCAAAAACTCCTATTACAAAAGGTGACTTTACACAGATAAAGACAATTAATGCAAAGGGTAGGACACTTAAATCTTCTGGTAATTTTATAATTTCATTAGAAGGTATTATGTGGAAAACCTTAAAACCATTTCCATCAAATTTAATTGTTACTGAAAATGCAATGATTCAGATTGCAGCAGACGGAAAGAAAAATGTTATGACTGCTTCAGATAATCAGATTTTTCAGAATATTTCAAAAACTTTACGTTCTGTTTTTGCAGGCGATTCAAAAGAACTGGAAAATAACTTTAAGGTTGCTTTTGAAAATAAAGAAAATGGTTTATGGTCTGTAGTCCTTACTCCAAAGGATTCTACAATTGCGGCTGTTATGCAAACTTTGGAACTTTCGGGTTCAAGCACAAATACTCAGGTTACACTTTTGTCATTGGAATTGCAGGAAACTTCAAATAATAAAATTCGTTATGAATTTTCTAATCAAATATATCCCAAGGAATTAACAACCGATGAAAAAGCCTTCTTTGTTATTAACTAATCTTTCTGAAAAACAAACTCTTTCTACTTGGTTAATTTATCATCTAGGTATTGTTTTATTCTTTTTAGCAGTTCTTCTATTTTCAAAAAATCAGATTAAAATCGATTCAGATCTTTTTAATTTAATACCAAAATCTTTTGAAATGGATTCAGTTAGAAAAGCAGATGAAAAAATGACCTCTGTAACTGGGCAAAATGTTTTTATTTTGGTTGCGAATCCAGATTTTAATAAGGCAAAAAATATAGCTGTAAATATTTACGAAAAACTATTGCCAAGCGAAAATTTCCTTTCTTTATCACTCTATAATGATATGGGATCTTTAGAGGGTGTAACAGATTTTTTGTATAAATATCGCTGGAATTTATTGAGCGAGGAAACAATTAATCAAATTAATAGTGATGAAGGTGCTCAGGCTTTTGCAATGAACGCTCTTTCTCAGGCTTATGGCGGTTTTACCCTCCTTCCTTTAGATAACTTGGGGACAGACCCCTTCATGCTAACAGAATACAATCTTACAAATTATCTTGCAGCTGTACAGAGTTCTGGAACTGCTATGACTCTTACAGATGGAGTTTTAGCATCTCAGAAGGATGGCGTGTGGTATATCATGATTCGTGGAGTTCTTAGTCAAAAGGGTGGAAAATTGGCTTCTAAGTCTAACGGAATTTCCGAAATCTATGAAACTTGTAACAATTTTGCAGATGCTGATACCCATTTTGTTTATTCAGGAACACCTTATCACTCACATCAAAGTTCTAACGCTGCATCAAAAGAAATTTCCTGGATTACAACAATTTCTCTTATTGCAGTTATAGTTATCCTTTTGTTGGTTTTTAAAAATCCTAAACCTCTTATTTATTCTGTAGCGTCAATTTTAGTTTCGGTTACAGTTGCCTTGTTAGCTACTTTGGCTACTTTTAAAAATATGCATATTATAACTTTGGTATTTGGAACTTCTTTAATTGGTTCTTGTATTGATTATAGTTTGCATTATTTTACTCACTGGGCTGGAAATAATGAATTGAAGTCTGGACTTGAGATTCGTAATCATCTTTTACCAGGCCTAACTATGGCAATTATTTCTTCGGCAATTTGTTTTGCAATTTTATTATTTGCTCCATTTACCCTTTTAAAACAAATGTCTCTTTTCTGTTTGGTGGGATTAATTAGCTCATATTTAACAACAATTGCTATTTTCCCAAGAATTTCTTTGCCAAAGGGTGAAAGAGAACTGAAACATGTAAAAATATATCAAAAACTTGTGGATACAATTCAAAGTCGCTTTGTGGGTAGAATTGTAATTGTATCAATGTTTTTATTTTCAGTAATTTCTATTTTTATTTGTAGAAAAAATGTACATGTAAAAAATAATCTTCTTTCCTTGTATAAGATGGAAGGTAAGCTTCTGTCAGATGAAATTGAAGCAAGTAAAATTATTCAGTACAGTCCATCTGGCTGGTATTTAATTTCTGGCCAAACGGAAGAAGAATGTCTTAAAAATGAGGAAGCATTTAGAAAATCATTTGAAGAAGCAACAGAAGGAAAACTTGGTTATATAAGTACTTCTTTATTTATTCCATCAATTGAAAGGCAAAAAAAATCTCGTCTAGCTTGTCAAAAACTTATGGAAATTGCTGATTATCAGTTGGATGCTTTGGGTTATGGTCCAGAAGATCTTGAAATTTTAAAGGCCGATTTCGAATCAAGCGAAAATGATTTTATTTCTTTGGAAGCTGGTAATGTGCCTGAATTCCTTTCATCATCAATTTCTTCTGCCTGGCTTGGAATGGTTGGAGGTAAGTATTATACAGTTCTACTTCCACATAATGTAAATAATTATGAAAAATTTAAGACTTTAGCCGATGCTTCTGACAATGTTTTCTTTATCAGTAAAAGTGCAGATATTAGCCGTGATTTAGATAAACTTACTCTTATGGTTTTGAAATTTTTTGCCGTAGCGTACGTATTTATTTTTATAATGCTAAAATTCTTCTACAATTGGAAACAAGCTATAAAAATAATTTCAGTTCCATTCTTAATTGTTCTTGTTATTGTTGCCATTTTTGCAATTTGTAAAATTAATTTGGAATTTTTCTCTGTAACAGGACTTATTCTGGTGTTTGGACTTGGTCTTGATTACATAATTTATATGATGGAAAACGAAAAGGAAGTTCAGGGACCTGGAAAAATACTTGAGCCATTTGCAACAATGTTGTCCTTTATCACAACTATCATTTCTTTTGGAGCTCTTGCTTTAAGTTCTTTCCAGCCAGTTCACTTAATCGGACTTGCTATAGTAATAGGTCTTGCAACAGCTTATATTTCTTCCTTCTTTTATGGCAGGAGGCAAAAATGATTTTTAGAAAAGAATCTTTAATATCGCTTTTAATTCTTTTTTTGGGTTTTACTTTTTATTCTTGTGCTTCAACAAATGTTTCTACAAGGCCTAAAATTAATCCAGTTTATGTAACAAATACAAATAAGATTTATCTATTACCAACTCAAGAAATTCAAGAAAAACAAGATTGTCTTCAACTTTTGAACGGAGTATTTGGGGACAAAAACTTTACTCTTATGATGTATTTTCAGGGTGACGAAAACGGTATTTTTATAACACTTTTAAATGATTTTGGAACCGATATGGGAAATCTTTCGTATGATGGAGAAGAGGTGGTTTTTAATTCTGCTGTTTTCCCTGAAAATTTGAAAGCTGAATATATTTTGCTGGATATTCAAAATGCCTACTACAAAAATCAAAGCTTACAGAATGCTTATGAACAGGTTGGTTTGACTTTTGAAGAGGAAAAAACAGAGGAAGGCATAATTAGAAGGGTTAAAAATGGGAAAAAAATTGTAGAAGAGATTACAATTAATTTAAATTCCATTAAAATAAATAATTATTTGCGGGGTTATCAATATAATCTCACAAAAGCTGAGGAATAAAAGTTATGTCAATTTATATTTCAAAACCGGGTCTTATGTGTTGTGCAGGTTCTTCGCTTGAAGAACTTTGGGCTTCGGTAATTAAAGGAAATCAAAATGGAATTAAAAGGGTAAAAACTGGAACTAACGAGGAATTTTTTGCCGCTCGTATAGATGATGAAAAGTTAAAACCAAGTTCTGCCCGTTATGATATGCGTATTATGCGTATTGAAGAAGCCGCTCTTAATCAGATTTCCGAAGATATTGAAACTGTTAAGGCAAAGTTTGGAACAGACAGAATTGGTGTTTGTATTGGTTCTTGTGATAATGGTACAGAGTTTTCAATCGCCGGTCATAAAAAATACTTTGAAGAAGAACAGTTTCCAAAAGATTATGATATAGAAATTCAGGGTGCAGATTATGTAGCAACTTTTATTTCTGAAAAATATGGATTAAAGGGACCTTGTACAACTTTTAGTACAGCATGTTCTTCCAGTGCAGGTGCTACAATCAAGGCTGCAGAACTTTTGCAAGCTGATTTAGTTGATGCAGTAATTGTAGGTGGAATTGATATTGCTTCTGATACAGTTTTAATTGGTTTTAATTCGCTTGAAGCAGTTTCTTCTGAAATAACAAATCCTTTTAGTAAAAATAGACACGGAATTACTTTGGGTGAAGCTGGAGTTTTTTATATTCTTACTAGAGATGATATCTTTAATACAAAAGTTCAACTTTTAGGTTGGGGTGAATCAGCAGATGCTTATCATATGACTTCGCCAGATCCTTCTGGAGCAGGGGCAGAAAAAGCTATCCGTCGTGCACTTGAATCAGCAAATCTTTCACCAAAAGACGTTGATTATGTAAATATGCATGGAACTGGAACCAAATTTAATGATAGCATGGAATCAAAGGCAATTGATGCTGTTTTTGGTGATTATAAAGTTCCTGTTTCAACAACAAAAGCAGAAACTGGTCATACTTTGGGTGCTGCAGCGGCACTTGAGCTTGCAATTTGCTATTCAGCCGTAAATAATGTAGGATTACCAAAACAGATTTGGGATGGCGTTCAGGATCCTGAATTGCCTGTAATCAATATTGTAGATAAAGCAAGTGATAAACAAGCTAAAATTTGTCTTTCAAACTCGTTTGCCTTTGGTGGGGCAAATGCATGTTTAGTTATAGGAGTTCGTTAATATGGAAATTCAACAGCACATCGAACATGATGAATTAATTAATTATCTTCCACACAAGGGAAAGATGTTTTTACTTTCTCGTGTTACTCAACACGATGTTACAAATCATACAATTACAAGTGAATACGACATTACAGAAAACTGTATTTTCTATGAACCAGAATATGATGGAGTACCAACTTGGGCGGGATTTGAATTTATGGCTCAGGGAATTTCTGCTTTAACAGGAATTACAAATACAATTAAAGGAAGAGCTCCACTCCCTGGTTTTATTCTTTCAGTTATGGAATTTAAATCTGATGTAGGATATCTTAAAAATAATACAACAATTCAGATGAAGATACATGAAGATTTCAGAGATGAAGAAAACCACGTTTATCGTTACATCTGTGAACTTTATGCTAAGAAGGGTGATGCAAATCCTGCTGCTACAGCAAAGATTTCTGTAATGGAAACAGAGGATGCTCACGCTTTATTTGGAGATTAATCCAGGAGGAAAAATATGAATGAAGATAAGAAAGTTTTAGTTACAGGTGCAAGTGGTGGAATTGGTCGTGCAATTGCTGTAGAAGCTGCAAAAGAAGGCTATTACGTTATCTGCCATTACAATGGAAATCAGGCAAAAGCTGAAGAAACCTTAAACTTGATTAAAGCTGCTGGTGGACAGGGTGAATTAATTAAATTTGATGTTTCAAATCGTGAAGATTGTAAAGCTAAACTTGATGAATTGACTGCAAAACATGGAATTCTTTGGGGAATCGTAAATAATGCAGGTATTACCCGTGATAATACTTTCGTAGCTCTTTCAGGAGAAGATTGGGATAAGGTTATTCATACTAATCTTGATAGTTTTTACAATGTTTTGAACCCTTTAATTATGCCAATGGCAAGTCGTAAGAATAAACGCGGTGGACGTATCATCACTATTTCTTCAGTTAGTGGTGTAGATGGAAACCGTGGTCAGACAAACTATTCTGCTGCAAAGGCTGGTATTATTGGTGCTACAAAGGCTTTGGCTGTAGAACTTGCAGGTCGTAAGATTACTGTAAACGCTATTGCACCTGGTGTAATTGAAACAGAAATGACAAAGGCAATTGATCCAGCTGTTTATGAAATGATTATGAGCACAATTCCTATGAAACGTGCAGGTCAGCCAGAAGAAATTGCATCGGCAGTAAACTTCTTGTTATCAGAAGGTGCCGGTTATATCACAAGACAAGTAATTGAGATTGATGGTGGAATGTAATTAAAATCGAAGAAGCGTTAAAAAACGAGTTGCGACAGCAAGTCGTTTTAGCTTCATCGAAAAAACATTTGGGCAGCGAGACTATGCGAGCTGCTTAAAATCGAAGAAGCGTTAAAAAACGAGTTGCGACAGCGGGTCGTTTTAGCTTCATCGAAAAAACATTTGGGCAGCGAGACTATGCGAGCTGCTTTATGGATAATTAAAACAGAGGAATAAACAGATTATGGAATTTACTAAAGCAAATGGAAAACGCCGCGTTGTTGTAACTGGCGGTGGTATGGTTTCTGCACTTGGACGTGACTGGGAAACCGCATATAAAAACTTGAAAGAATGTAAAAATAAGATTCGTTATATGCCAGAATGGGAACGCTATACAAAAATGAATACCCGTCTTGCATGTCCTTATGATGGAGAAATTCCTTCTTTCCCACGTAAAAAGATTCGTGGTATGGGACGTGTAGCAATTTTAGGACTTCTTTCAACACATGACGCCTTGAAAATGGCAGGTCTTCTTGCTGAAGATGGCGAAGATGTAATTGAAGAGCTTAAAAATGGTCGTACTGGTATTGCATACGGAACTTGTATGGGAAGTATGGATGCTATTGGTGACCTTGCAAAAATGGTTGAAACAGGCGATTCATCACACTTGAACAGTCAGACTTATATCAAGGCTATGCCACAGACAAATGCTTGTAACATGAGTGTTTACTGGCAGATTCGTGGTCGTGTAATTATCACTGATACAGCTTGTACTTCAGGTTCACAGTCAATCGGTTATGGCTATGAAGCAATTGAAGACGGACGTCAGGATATTATGATTTGTGGTGGTGCCGAAGAGCTTTCTGCCCCAGACGCTGCTATTTTTGATACTCTTGGTGCTACATCTTGTATGAATAAAAATCCTGAAGCAACTCCAAAATGTTTCGATAAGGATCGTGATGGTCTTGTAATTGGTGAAGGTGCAGGAACTTTAATTCTTGAAGATTTGGAACATGCTGTAAAACGTGGAGCAAAAATCTACTGTGAAGTTGCAGGATTTGCTACAAACATGGACGGTTCACATATCACTTCCCCAAACAGCGATACTCAGGCAAAATGTCTTGAAATGGCAATTGAAGATGCCGGAATTTCTAAAGATCAGATTGCTTACGTAAATGCTCACGGAACTGCAACTCCACATGGAGATATTTCTGAAACTCAGGCAGTTTGGAAGGCATTTGGAAAAGCTGTGCCAATTTCTTCTACAAAATCTTATATCGGACACATTCTTGGTGCATGTGGTTGTGTAGAAAGCTGGCTCACAATCAACATGATGAACGAAGGCTGGTTCCATCCAAATGTAAATTTAGTAAATATCGATCCTGAATGTGCTCCTTTGGACTACATCACAGGAAAGGGTCGCAATATTGATGCTGAATACGTTATGGCAAATAACTTTGCATTCGGCGGAGTAAATACAAGCTTGATTTTCAAGAAGTGGTCAGATAAATAGTGTTGAATTGAATTATTGTTTTGGCTTAGTTTTTGCACCTTTTGACTATTCGGGGTGAAGGTCGCAAGATTGACGCTGAATATGTTATTTGTATATAGCAGAGCCGTTAAGCAAAACTGCGTAAGCAATTTTGTAGGCTCTACGTCTTTCAATAATTTTGCCTTCGGTGGAGTAAACACTTCGCTTATTTTTAAGAAGTGGCATGACTAAGAAAAAAAATTAGAATCTAATTAATTTTTATTAAAAACGTCGCTCAAAAAGGGTGACGTTTTTTTTATTTTTTGTTAGTATTCTTCAACGTTGAAAAAATAGGTGGAAAATCTTCCCCTTATCTAAAAAAGGTTCGGTGACCTTATCCAGCGTGACGGCTTTGACCGGTTATTTCACATTACTAGAGGTGTAATGGATGTTTAATCGTAGCGATTATGTCAGCGATAAGGACTGGCAACGTTTTCTCGATTTTTCTAAGGATTTGGAAACTCCAAATATCGTAATCAATCTAAACACAATTAAAAACAACTTTATCAGGCTTAGAGATTCTTTTCCGTATGCAAGAATTTACTATGCAATGAAGTCAAATCCTGGTGAGCCTGTTTTAAAGATGCTTGCAGAAATGGGATCATGTTTTGATATAGCATCACGTTATGAACTGGATATGATTTCTAAGTTTGATGTTTCCCCTGATAGACTTTCATACGGAAATACAATCAAAAAGGCAAAGGATATCAAGTATTTTTATGATAAGGGTGTCCGCATGTTTGCTACAGACAGTAAGGATGACCTTAAAGCAATTGCAGAAAATGCACCTGGAAGTCGTATTTATGTTCGTATTCTTGTAGAAAATTCTGTTAGTGCAGACTGGCCACTTTCCCGTAAATTTGGATGCCATCCAGATATGGCTTATGATTTACTTGTACTTGCTCGGGATCTTGGTCTTACACCTTATGGAATTAGTTTCCATGTTGGAAGTCAGCAGCGTGATATTGGACAGTGGAATGATGCCATCGCAAAGGTAAAATATCTTTTTACATCACTTGAGGAAGAAGAAGGAATCCGCCTTTCTATGATTAATATGGGTGGTGGTTTTCCTGCTAGCTATATTGAACCTACAAACTCGCTTCAGGAATATGCATCAGAAATCACCCGTTATATCCAGGAAGACTTTGGAGACGAAATTCCAGAAATTATTCTTGAACCAGGTCGTTCTTTAGTTGGTGATTCAGGAATTCTGACAAGTGAAGTAATTCTTACATCCAGAAAAAACAATACTGCACTTGCCCGCTGGGTTTATGTTGATGCAGGAAAATTTAATGGTTTGATAGAAACTTTGGATGAGTCAATTAAGTACCCTGTAGTTACAAGCCGAGATGCACCAGGTGAAAAAGAAGGTGTTGTAATTATTGCCGGTCCAACCTGTGACAGTATGGACATTATGTATGAAGATGCAAAATACAAGCTTCCAATTTCGTTGAAGGCTGGAGATAAACTTTATTGGCTTTCAACAGGGGCTTATACATCAACATATGCTTCTGTTGCATTTAATGGATTTCCACCAATAAAAACTTATTTTATGTAAGATAAATTGATAAAGAAAAGGGGGCAGACACTTTAGAGTGTAAGAGCATGTCTGTCCCCTTAATTTTTTAACGTTTCTTCGATAAGAGCAGTGTTTTTTCATAGCGTTGATGAACTCATAAAAAAACACTAAAATAAATCTTCATGAAGAATGGTTTTGATAATGATAAATACTTAAAAATCCAATCTGAGCATATAAAAGAACGAATCGCTCAGTTTGGTGACAAACTATATTTGGAATTTGGTGGAAAACTTTTTGATGACTACCATGCATCTCGTGTACTTCCAGGCTTTCATCCAGATAGCAAATTACAAATGTTACTCCAGCTTGCAGACGTTGCTGAAATAGTAATTGTAATTTCTGCTGTTGATATTGAAAAAAATAAAGTTCGTGGCGATCTTGGAATTACTTATGATAAGGATGTACTCCGTCTCCGTGACGAATTCCAGAAACGCGGATTAATGGTAGGCAGTATTGTAATTACACATTATACCGGTCAGGAAGCTGCCAAAATATTCCGTAATAAGCTTAAGAAAATGAACATTAAGACTTATTATCATTATACAATCCCTGGTTATCCTTCAAATGTAAAGCTTATTGATAGTGATGAAGGATATGGAAAGAATGATTATATCGAAACAAGTAGACCTTTAGTTGTCATTACAGCACCTGGTCCAGGGTCTGGAAAAATGGCAACTTGTCTAAGTCAGCTTTATCATGAAAATAAACGTGGAGTAAAAGCCGGATACGCTAAGTTTGAAACTTTCCCAATCTGGAATCTTCCTTTAAAACATCCTGTAAATCTTGCTTATGAAGCAGCAACTGCAGATTTAAATGATGTAAACATGATTGATCCATGGCATCTCGAAGCTTATGGAAAAACAACTGTAAATTACAATCGTGATATAGAAATCTTCCCTGTACTTGATGCAATTTTTAAAGGCATTTACGGAAGCAATCCATATAAATCACCAACTGATATGGGTGTTAATATGGCAGGTTTCTGTATTTATGATGATGAGGCATGTGCAGAAGCCAGTAAACAGGAAATTATCCGCCGTTATTATGAAGCTTTGAATCGTCTGGTTGATGGAAATGGAACAGAGGAAGAAGTTGATAAAATTGAAATAGTAATGAAACAGACTGGCGTTACAACAGATGACAGAAAGGTAACTGTAGCTGCTAAGGAACGCTGTAAAAAATCTGGAGTTCATTCTGCTGCAATCGAACTGGCAGATGGCACAATTATTACTTCTGAAACTTCAGATTTATTGGGAACCAGTGCTGCTTTGATTTTGAACGCAACAAAACATCTTGCTGGAATTGATCATAAGGTAAAACTTATTCCAAAAGAAATGATAGAGCCAATTCAGAAGATGAAGGTAACATATCTTGCAGGTAATAACCCACGACTTCATACTGATGAAGTTCTGGTTGCACTTTCGATGTTAAGTAATACAGATGAAAACTGCAAAAAAGCACTTGAACAGTTACCACAGTTTAAAGGCTGTCAGGTTCATACAACAGTAATGCTGAGCGAAGTTGATCGTAAGATTTTCAAAAAGCTTGGTGTAATGGTTACTTGTGAACCAGTTGCAAAAAAACAGAAACCATTAATCGGTTAAAAAAAGTATTTTAAAAAATAGTTAGGCCGGAGAGTCTCTCTATTTTAGATTTATAGAGGTTATTTTTTATGAAAACAATTAAAGGTCAGGACCTTACAATTGAAGACGTTTGTGATGTTGTTTACAAGAAAGAAGAAGTACAACTTCCAACAGACAAAGAATTCTGGGATAGAATGGAAAAATCCCGCAAATTTTTGGAAGACTACATTGCAACAGGTGTACCAACATACGGTGTAACAACTGATTTTGGTGATTCATGTCACAATCAGATTAGTGTTGATAAGGCTGGTGAACTTCAGCGTGATATTTGTATTTATCACGGAATTGGACTTGGTCCAAAGTTTGATCATGATACAGGTCGTGCCGTTGTTCTTGCTCGTTTGAACGGAAATGTAAAAGGTGGACATTCAGCAATTCGTCCAGAACTTGCAAAGATGATGCTTACAATGTTGAATAAAGATATTATTCCTGTAATTCCTCAGCTTGGTTCAGTTGGTGCTTCTGGAGACTTAACACCACTTTCATATCTTGCAGCAGCTATTCAGGGTGACCGCGAAGTTTACTACAAGGGTAAGATTGTTCCAACAATGGAAGCATTCAATGCAGAAGGAATCAAACCTCTTCCAATCGAAGCAAAAGAAGGTCTGGCAATTATGAACGGAACTTCTGTAATGACAGCAGTTGCTTCTCTTGCATGGAAAAAGGCAGAACGCCTCGCAAAAATTTCAGACTTCCTTACAGCTGTTACTTCAGAAATCACACGTGGTAAAGATACTCCTTTTGTTGCAAAAGTAAGTGAAATCAAAAATCATAAGGGACAGATTGATTCTGCAGCTTATGTATACAACATCATTAAGGATTCAAAACGTGTATGGCGTTATGAAGAATTCCTTAAGAATCAGATTGAAAAACTTGATGGAAAGAAATTCATTGCTCAGACAAACAAAATCCAGGACCGCTATTCAATCCGTTGTGCTCCACAGATTACTGGTGTATATCGTGACACATTACGTTTTGCCCGTGACCTTATTACAGAAGAATTAAACTCTGCAAACGATAACCCACTTGTTGATATTGATGCTGGACGTCTTTACAACACAGGTAACTTCTACGGTGGACACATTTGTGCCGCTTGTGATTATTTAAGAACAGCTTTGGCAAATATTGCAGATCTTTCTGACAAACAGGCAGAAGTTATCATTGATGGAAAATTCAATGGTCTTACAGAAAACCTCATTCCATTCACCCCAGCTGATCATCCACGTGCAGGTCTTCGCTTAGGTTTCAAGGCTGCTCAGATTACAATTTCAGCTATTCGTGGTGAAATTATGAGCTACTGTTTCCCAATTTCTTTGACTTCACAGCCAACAGAAGCATTAAATCAGGATAAAGTTTCAATGGGTACAATTTCGGCTCGTAAACTTGCAGAACAGATAGATCTTCTTTATCTCCAGTATGGTACACATATGCTCGCTGCAATGCAGGCTGTTGACCTTGCTGGTTATGATGATTTTGCACCATTTACAAAGAAAGTTCATGACGAAGTTCGTAAAATGTCTGCTTTCGTTGAAGATGATAGAGTACTTGATAAAGAAGCTACTGCAGTTGCAGAATGGCTTAAATCTACAGACTTGTTTGCTTAATTATATTTTTTAGGCTAAGAAAGACGCTCTTTTCAGGGCGTCTTTTTTTTGTTTGTGTTATAATTTTCTTATGCGATATATTTTATATTTCATTTTGATACCGGCACTTTTGCCTGTTTTTTTAATTTTCAAATATATTTATGGGCTCGATAAGGTTGAAAGAGAACCTTTTGGTTTTGTCTTAAAAGTACTGCTTTGGGGTGCTGTTTTTTCTATTCCATGTGCAGTGGTTGAAAGATTTGCAATCTCCTTTATCCAGGCTTTTTATGATATTGAAAGTGTAAAGTATGCCTTTATGGAAAATACGTTTGGAGTGGCTCTTGTAGAAGAACTATCTAAATGGCTTGTTCTTATGATTCTGGTCTGGAGAAATAACAATTTTGATTATCGATATGATGGAATTGTTTATGCAACTACTGCTTCATTAGGTTTTGCTGCTCTGGAAAATATTTTGTATGTTGTAAATTTTGGAACTGGTGTTTCTATTGGTCGTGCAATTTTTGCTATTCCTGGCCATACTACTTTTGGTGTATTTATGGGCTTTTTCCTAAGTCGTGCTAAAACTCAGGAATTGGATAATAGAGAATTTCTCAAACTGATATTACTTTTGTTTTCCCTCGCAATTCCAATGTTAATACACGGTTGCTATGATTTCTTGCTTTCAGATCAAGTTGCGGTAATTGGATACAGATGGTTCTTCTATATCTACGTAGCTTTACTTGATCTTTTTGCCTGGAAAATTATTCGTCACGAATTTAAAACCGATCATCGTTTGTAAAATATGACTCCCGAATTAAAAGAAAAACTTCGCAATCTTGCCAATAAATATGAAAATAAAGATTTTATAAAAGAGGATCCAAGTCAGTTTTTATATTGGTATGATTTAAAGGGGGACGGACCCCTAGCTGTAGAACTTTCTTCTTTTATAGCTGCTATGCTTGCTTTTGGAAGCAGAAAACAGTTTATTCCAAAAATTCAGGAAATACTTATTCAGGCAGATGGTTTTAATGCAAACAAGAGGGGACAGACCCCTGGGACTCCGGTAAAAAATGATGATAGGGGACAGACCCCTCAATCAATCGAAAATTGGCTTCTCGCCGGAGCTTCAACATTCCCTCATGGTCCCCAAAAATTCTATCGTTTTTATTCTTATGATGACATGCATGTTTTTTTTGGTGAACTGGCTGATATCGTAAAAAAATACGGTTCTCTTGGCCAGGCCGTTCAGAAAAAAATGCAAGGGGGGACAGATCCCACAGAGGGGACAGACCACTCAAACAATTCAAAAAATCCTGCTGAATATCTATCATCCCTCTTTCCAAAGTCAAAAATTGTTCCAAAAGGAAAAAATTCTGCAAATAAAAGAATACACATGTTTTTGCGGTGGATGGTCAGACAAAACTCTCCGGTAGATATAGGAATCTGGACTTGGGTAAAGCCTGCCGACCTCCTTATCCCCCTTGATGTACACGTTATGCAGGAAGCTGTAGGACTTGGTCTTCTTCCCCAAAAGGCCTCTGCCAGTCGTAAAACGGCCTCTTTCCTTACATCTGCAATGGAAGAGGTTTTTCCAGGCGATCCAGCACGTGCCGATTTTGCCCTCTTTGGACTTGGAATCGATGACAAAATTTGACACTTTTGTCACAAATCACTAATATCTTAATCAAGAACAGTTACCCTTGTGGAATTGATTCCCTTGAACTTTATTAGTTCAAACACTAAAAGCTCTTCTAAAAAAGACTTGATCCCGGAGGACAGGCACTTATGACAATGAAAAATTAATCTAACATTTTAAAGAGGATTTTCCTCAATCTCACAAAATGAAAATCGCACTGTTTGGTTCGATTTAATCTTTTTATTTTATGGTTGCTATGTCTAAAAAACTGGCGACTAAATTTTTATGATTCTTTCTATTGATATTGGTAACACTTCTACAACTTGTGGACTTTTTGATGGAGAAAAACTGGTTTTACAGTTCCGTCGTGAAACAAATATTCATTCTAGCTCAGATGAGATAGGAGTTTTTTTTCGTACAGTCTTAAAAGAAAACGGCTTCGACTGGCGTGAAATCTCTAAAATTGGACTTTGCAGCGTCGTCCCTGCAATGAACTATTCTCTTATGAGCGCCTGTTCAAAATATTTGAAGCACGATCCATTGCTTGTTCAGGCAGGAATTAAAACTGGTCTTAAAATTAAATATTCAAATCCAAAGGAAGTTGGAGCTGACCTGATTGCGGCCGCCATGGGTGCAGTTACAATCCATCCAAATCGTAACACAATAATAGTTGATTTGGGTACTGCTACTACTTTGGAACTCATTTCTTCAGATAACGAATTCCTTGGTGGGTCTATTCTTCCAGGTCTAAAAATTTCTATTGATGCTCTTGCAAGTGGAACTGCTAAGCTTCCTTCTGTAGAAATTGCTAAACCTCTTGGGATTTATGGTTCTAGTACTACAGAAGCTATTCAAGTTGGTATGTACTACGGAACTGCAGGTTCAATTAAAGAAATCTGTTATCAGTATCAGCAGAAAGTTTTCAAGGGTGAAAAACCATTTATTCTGGGAACAGGGGGATTTGCAAAGCTTTTTGCAGATTACAAGCTATTTGATGAAATTGTCCCAGAATTAGTACTTTTAGGCGTAAAACACGCCATTGAATTAAATTAATTTATAAGGAAATACAAATGAATAATAATTCAACAAGTGTAGCATTAACACGTAATAGAAAATTGGCTTTAGCAGGTGCTTTTAGTGCACTTATCATCGTTCTTTCATTAACAAACCTTGGCTTTATTTCTTTTAGCCCTGTAGTTTCAATTACAATTTTGCAGATTCCAGTAATCTTGTGTGCAACAATGGCAGGTCTTCCAGCTGGACTTTTTGCAGGTTTTGTAATGGGTATGATGTCTTTGATTAAGGCTGCTATGAGTCCAAGTGGAATTCTTGATCCTCTTTTTGTTAATCCTATGTGTTCTGTACTGCCACGTATGCTTCTTGGTCTTGTTGCCTGGGGATTGTGGAGAGTGTTGAACTTAATTCCTCGTATGCCAAAAACTCTTTCTGCTGCAGTTACAGGTTTTGTTGCAACTTTTGCTCATACATTGATGGTATACGGATGTATCTTTATTTTTGATGGAGCAGATATGCGTGCTGCTTTGGATTCAATTGGAATGACCGGTGCAGGTTATTTTGCAGTAGTTGGAGCTGGAATTGTAAGCGAAATGGTCGAAGCTGCTTCATCACTCATTGTATGTGCTGCTGTATATGCCGGTTTATTTATTGCTTCAAATAAAAAGTCTAAGTTGTCGCAGGAATAAAAAAAGTAGTATAATGCCCCTATGAGAATAGTAATTGTAGGGGCTGGTTTTACTGGGGTTCAGCTTGCAAAGCTTTTAATCGCAGAAAAAAATCAAGTTGCCATAATTGACAATAATGAAAATATTATCCGCCATGCATCGAATCAGTTGGATTGTACTGTTCTTTGTGCAGACGGGAATAATCTTGATACATTGGAAGATGTAGGAATTGCAAAAGCAGATGCTTTGGTTTGTGTTACATCTTCTGATGAAGTAAACATGATTACCTGTTCCCTAGTAGACGCAGTTTATCCAGATGTATTAAAAATTGCCCGCGTTCGAAATTATGCTTATTATGTAAATACTGCTTCTGCCGTAAAAAAACACTCCATTAATTTTTCTGGAAAGAGACGTCCGCTTTACGGAATTAACTATATGATTCATCCGGACGTAGAAGCTGCTGAGGCTATTGTTCAGGCTGTTGAAAATGGTGCAGTTGGTAGTATTCTTACATTCGATAATTCCAACTATGTATTGGCTCGTTTTACTGTAGCCGAAAAAAGTGCTCTGGATGGTATAGCATTAAAAGATATCCGTTCTAAGACTGATTTTAAATTCCTTGTAACTTATGTTGAAAAGAAAGGAGAAACTTCTCTTCCTTCTGGTGGTTCAATTATTACTTCCGAAAATACACTGGGCGTTTTGCTAGACAAAAATGACGTTTCTGCCATGCTAGATTTGTGTGGTTCTGAACAAAAAGATATTCGTAAGATTGTTTTGATTGGTGCAGGTCGTATTGGAAATATTATTGCTGAAAAATTGATTAAGCCAGAGAAAAAAGGTTTTGGTCGTCTTTTTCAGCTTTCTTCAAGACGTTCACAGGACTTTGTTATTGTTGATACAGATGACATTCTTACAAAAGAAGCTTCAGAAAAATTTCCAGAGGCCAGAGTTCTTCGTGCAGATGCATCAGATGAATCGTTTTTGAGGGAAGAAGGCATTGTAGATTTTGATTTGGCAATTTGTGCTACTCATAATCATGAAATGAACATGGTTTTGGCTGCATATTTGGAATCATTAGGAGTAAAACAGTCAATCAGCCTTGTTTCTAGTGCAGTTTTTGGTCAAATTGCTACAAAACTTGGTGTAGATGTTTCTGTTCCTCTACGAGATGCAGTTGTTGACTCCATCATGAGCCATCTTCGTGGTAAGGCTGTAAAAGAAATACATACAATTACTAATGGCGATTTTGAGGTTGTAGAATGTGAAATCTCAGAAAAGTCTAAAATTCTTGGAAAAACCTTAAAGGAAATCTCAAATCCAGGAAGTTTCCTTGTTTTAATGAACCGTAAAGGTGATACAGATACATATCAAATTGTTGATGGAAATACTAAAATCTGTGCTTACGATCATGTTGTTTTAATTACAGAAGCAGAAAACAGCAAAAAGATATTATCTTATTTCTCAGGAAGTAGTGAGTAATGTTTTTTTTATTCTTTATAAAAATAGCTTCGATTCTTAGTGCAATTGTTGGTGTGACTTTCTCTATTCCTATTGGAGTTGCTCTTTATTGTGGTGAATATCAGGTTTTACCAGGTTTTGTAATTCCAATGCTTATAAGTTTCCTCCTTGTTACTATAATTAATATCACAACACGAAAATTAAAATATAACATGACAATCAGACAGACCTTCTTTATTGTTGCAACGGTTTGGATTATTGCCAGTCTTATGGGGTCTGTCCCCCTGTATTTTTCCGGATATTTCAACTCTTATATCGATGCCTTCTTTGAAAGTGTAAGTGGTTTTACAACTACCGGTTCTACAATCCTTTCAGATGTTGATTGCTTGCCTCGTTCTATTAATATGTGGCGTTGTCTTACACATTGGCTTGGTGGTATGGGAATTGTAACTCTTACTGTTGCTTTACTTCCTCTTCTTGGAGTTGGAGGATTTCAACTTATTAAGGCAGAAACAACTGGTCCAGAAAAAGGAAAAGTTACAGCTAGAATCACAACAACAGCGAAAGTTCTCTGGATTATTTATACAGGACTTACGCTTATAGAAGCTCTTGCCCTAAAAATAGCCGGAATGGATTTTATAGATGCCCTCTCGCATGCATTTGCAACTTTGGGTACCGGAGGATTTTCTACCCGCTCTGCTTCAATAGGAGCCTATAATTCTGTTGCAGTTGATATAATTACAACAGTTTTTATGTTCCTTGCCGGAATCAACTTTAGCCTTTACTTCTATCTAATCAGCGGTGATTTTCGTGAAATAAAAGATAATTCTGAGTTTAAAGCTTATATTTTAATTGTTGTATTCTTTATCCTTGCAGTTACACTTTCTCTTCTAGGAACTTATGGAAGCTTTGCCAAAGCCTTAAGATATTCAAGCTTCCAGGTTGTTTCATTAATTTCTACAACTGGTTTTGCCACTGCCGATTTTATGGAGTGGCCAGCTATAACCCAATTCCTTCTCTTCCTTCTATTTTTTATTGGAGGTTCTTCGGGGTCAACATCGGGTGGTGTAAAGGTTGTTCGCTGGATTATTCTTGGAAAACAGGTTAGCAACGAAACAAAAAGAATGCTTCATCCACATGGAGTTTTTTCTATCCGTTTGAATAATAAACCTGGACGTAAAGATATTGTTTTTAATGTAGCAGCCTTTATGACGGTTTACATGATTCTGGTCTTCATCACCACTATGGTTGGTTGTCTTGGAAAGCTTGATTTGTATTCTTCTTTAACAGGAGCTCTTTCAATGGTTGGAAACGTAGGTCCAGGATATAATCTTTTAGGACCATCTTGTAACTATGGATTCCTGCCAGGTTTTGTAAAACTCTGGTACTGCTTTGCAATGCTAGCAGGCCGTCTTGAACTTTACACAATGATTATCTTCTTCTTGCCATGTTACTGGAAGAAATAAAAAAATCCTTCCAGCTAAGTTTTATGCTTTTGTAATAATTCTAATGCAAGGTTCTGTCTTTTCTACAACGAGAGGAAAGTCTTCCTTGCATAGCATGGCAACTTCACCATCAGCTTGCAAAAGAATAGCCTTGTCATAAGAAATTTTTACTTTATCTGCAGTGTGTAAACTTGCTAAGTCAGTTCCAACAAAAGAACCATCAACAAATTTATGATTATCACGGATTAAACGAGGTAGGCTTACCTTTGGGGTAACACATACATTGTGTTCATTAGGAAGAACCTTATGACCTCCCCCATAAACTCTATAACCAGAAGCACCAATTGCTACAAGGGTAATTGGTGTGGAAACTTCTTCAGTTTTTTGTCCCTTATCATTAAAAAATTCAATTGTGGCATTGCCTGTTGGAAAATCTTTATCATAAACAACTCCACTTAAAGGAACGCAAAGGTGGTAAAAATTTCCAGGAAGTTTTTGTTTTACGGTATTTGTCATATAAACTACATATGCGTCTAAACCCAAACTTACAATATTAAAACAATACCAAGGAGCATCGTAGTTTAAGTTGTTATATTTTTTAGGGTCTTTTTTAATACGAGCCAAATCTTCTTGTGTATGTTTTCCTTCAGGGTAGATTTTGAGGGCACGTGCGTTTTGGAAAACTATTGGTCCTTTTAAAAGTTCTATAGTTTCTTCCACAGAATGGCCATCTGTACCGTCGTTTCCAGTTCCTAAAGGCAAACGTAAAAGTGTAATGTGATTCATAATCATATCGCGTTTTTTAGGCTGGCTTTGAGCAGCAAGATAAAGAGAAGTCTGAACTTCCAGAGAAGTACCATCTCCTCCTGCGGCAATAATTATACATTCATTTCCTGGCTGGTAAGTTGCTATTAATTCGGCCAGAACGGCATTTGCAAGGTCTTTTCCGTGGCCTGCATATTCAGTGGTAAAGAGTTTACTTGAAATTGATTTTGTACAGGCTGGAAAATTTAAGGCCTCTGTTTCTGCAATATTAAAAATTTTTTTATAATGGTTAGATTTTTTTGCGTTTGTAAAACAACCGGCAGTTTTATTTGTGATGTAGTAACACTGAACATCTTTTCCGGCCCATAATTTATTTCTTGCTATTAAAGCTGAAATACATCTTATAATATCGTCTGGATTAAGTTTTTTGCTCATAAGTTAACTATAAACGTTAGAAAATGTTGATGTCAATGGAAAAAAAATTTTTACAAATGAGTATTAATAATATAAAATTATATGATATGACTGAATTAGATCAGCATCTTAACGAAATTGAAAAGCAGAAGGTCTTCAATTCTATAATGCTTCAATTACCAATTGAAGTGACTTCTTATACTCTTTCAAGAAATATGGAAGCATATTTCCGTGGTATTGTGGATCAATTTTTAGATGCCTGTCATCATGAACATTTAAAAGAATACCTCAATTTCTGTCTTGGTGAACTTCTTACTAATTCCAAAAAAGCAAATACAAAACGAGTCTACTTTAAGGAAAAGGGATTAGACATAAATGACCCTGATGATTATGCAAAAGGTATGGAAAATTTTAAGCAGGATACCTTTGAAGCTATAGACCATTATCTTGAAATACAAAAAAAAGAAGGTCTTTATGTTAAGCTTAAAATGCATCTTAAGGTTGACCAGATAATTATTGAAATTAAAAATAATTGTGTTCTTACTAAGTTCGAAGAGGAAAGAATTAAAAATAAACTTGAAGCTGCCCAACAGTATCATAGAATGGAAGATGTTGTTGCAAATGTTCTTGATCAGTCAGAAGGCGCTGGTTTAGGTATTATCATCATCATATTGATGTTGGAAAAAGTTGGTCTTTCTAAAAATAACTTCAGAATATATTCAACCGATACAGAAACAATTACTGAAATGATTTTACCTTGCGATAAGACAATTTTCGCTGGTGTAGAAATTATTTCTTATGAATATGCCAATTTACAAAACAAGATTCCTGTAATTAAACAGAATTTTGAAAAAGTGAACGCCCTTGTTTCTTCATCATCTAATAATTCCATCGATAAGAATTCCTTACTTGGTTTTATTCGTAAGGATGTAACACTTTCTCTTCTTCTTTTAAAATATGCTCGCGAAAAGGATAAAAATTGCTTTAATCTTTCAAAGGCATTAAATATGATTTCTGATGATGAATTGAAGTTTATTTATTCTGACAGTAATCCATCTTGTGATTTTATGGATATGACTCCTGAAAAAGAAAAACTTTGGGGACATGCATATAAAGTTGCTTTCTTTGCTTATAATTTATACAAAAATAGCTCTGATATAGATGTAGAAGATGGTGAAGAATATTTCTTCCTTGCCGGATTAATGAATAATTTTGGTCGAGTATTACTATCTACCGCAAGTGAAGAACAGAAGTCATATATAAAGGAATTGAGTGATCAGTATGAAGGTAAGTCACAAAAAATTCTTGATATTTTCAGATTAGGTAATGCAAGTAACTATTTGACCCTTGTATATTTTAGAAAATTTGGTTTTTCAGAAGAAGAAGCTTGGAAACTTTCTACTTGGAATACCCTTCATCTATTAAATGAAGAAGAAAAGCCAATTGTAAGTATTTTATATCTTGCAGAAATGATGTGCTATTACGAAGAAGGAAAATTGGATTTTTATCAGCTTGATAAAGACATTTTAGCTCGATATAAAATTACAGACGAAAAGCAGTTTAAGGCTGTAATAAATAAATTAGAATCAGCTCTTTAATTTTTTTTCGTAGAAAGTGCCTCTACCCATTTTTGCATTAAAATACCAAAAGCTACGCCTACATTTAATGATGCTTTTAGTCCTTTCATAGGAATAGTTACACGGCCATAGGTTGCTTTAGCTAAGGCTTCTGGACTAACTCCTAATTCTTCGGAGCCAATTATACAAATCCCTTTATCTGGAAATTTAAATTCATTTATGTTGGTTCCGCCAGTTTCTAAGGTAAAAATAGGCAAATCTGCTGGTAACTGATCTAGGCTAAGTCGTTCCCACCCCATTGTTTCGATACATCCCATTCCAGAACGAATTGCTCTTGGTTGTTCAGGATCAATACAATGAGGAGAAATGTAAACTTTATCAGCTCCCATTGCTTCTGCAGAGCGGAAAATTGAACCAATATTAAAAGGGGATCGTATATCTTCGGCATAAACACATAGGCCTGGAAAAAATTCTCTTTCTTTTACAAGACCATTTTCGTCAGTTTTTTGAACATGTGGAGCAATAACCAAATCCCATTCTGCAGGGAAAGTTCCAATAATCCCCAATAATTCATTACGGGCAAAATTACATAATCTTAATTCGTTAATTGGTTGTTCGGATAGAAGTTTTTTAATCTGATCTGCAGATTCTTTAGAAAGCTTTGGGTCTTTTAGCAGAACTTGAGAAACCTGCTTAATATATTCACTTCTTGGAAGGTTTTTAAAAGAGTATTCGGTTCCTTTTTCTGCAATGCCTTGAATATCTCTTTCTAGTGCACCAAAGGTTAATGCCAGTTTGCGGCGCATTTGACCGCCTTCAAGTTGCCATAATTTTCCAGGTTCAATCATATTTAGTAGGCCAGCTTTACAAAATCAAATAAATCATCAGTAGTCATACTCTTAGGTAGATTGTTGATTAAGTCTATTTGACCAACATCTTCTACAGAAAGAGAAAGTTGTTCAATAGTAAGATTTAAATCCTTTAAGCGAGTAGGAAGATTTGCCATAGCAATTTTTTGTCTAATATATTCAACAAAAGCTTTACCTGCATCTTCTCCAGTAACATCTTCGGGACAGGCACGAATAATATGAGCAAGTTTTTCAATACGAGCAATTTTATATTTACATGTATCTTCAAGAGCGTAAGGCAAAAGTACAGATGCTACCAAAGATTTACTCTTGTGATAACGAGAATAAATACTAAGGGCTAAAAGTGATCCCATACCTAAGGATGATGATGAAGAGGCCATAGAAATCATAATTCCAGCCTGAGCCATAAGGACTTCTTCTGGAGTTGTAATTTCTAAAGATGGAGAACCATCTAAGGCATAAGACATTATTTCAAGTCCTTTTTCAACAAACATATCGCTAAAGAAATTGGCTTTTTGAGAAAGATAAGCTTCAATTGCCATACCAATAATTTCTATGGAGAGAGTAGCTTTTTGGTTTTCTGTCAAAGTAAGCATTAGATTTGGATCTATGAGAACTAGTTTTGTTACAGAATTTTGAATTTTCATAAACTTAAGCTGATGATTTCTTGCATCTGTAACAGGAACAAAAGGTGTAAATGTTAAAGGGGCTCTGAAAGTTGTTGGAATACAGATACAAGGAAGTGGATTTGTAGAAGGAATAGCTCCATCAGCAAATACATAAAAATCGTGTACTTCATTGTAAAGAGCGGCAACAATTCTACCAACATGTAAAGCCTTTGCTCCACCAATTGCAATAATTCCGTGAACATGACCTTCTTTTGCAAGGGCTAGAGCTCTTTCAATAGTTTTTGTAGAAGTACCTTCGGTAAGTTCTGCAAAAACAAAGCTCTCAACCTTACGGTCAATTAAAGACTGCATTATTTTTTCAGAAAGCTTAGCCTCATTTAAGAAAGGGTCCATAATAACCATAAATCTGGTACCCCATTCCTTAACTTGCTGCCCAAGTCTACTGATTGTATATGGACCTAAAACAATATTAGGATTAATTCTAAAAATAAAATCTGACATGAGTTTTACTCCTGATGTAGAATTTTTTAAATTACAAGTATTTGATTACAAAAAAAAAGACGGAATTTAAATAAATTCCGCCTTTTTGAGTCTTAAAAGTTATACTCTATTAAAGACCAAGAGCAGACAAAAATCTATCTGCAGCTGAATTGATTACAGCATTGTTAAGGTAGTTTGGATCCTTGAGCTTTTCTTTTACTTCTGCAACACGGTCAGCTCTTACGTCTGGAGTTTCATTTGCTACCTTTTCCATGTAGTAAACTTCTGCCATTTCTTTTGCTTCTGCAGATACGCTAATTGAATCTGCGTCACGACTTACTTTAGCAGCTCCTTCAGATTTGCGGAGATTCTGAACATTGTTCACCTGAGTTACATTGTTTACACTATTTATCATCATAACGTCCTACCCCTCTACCTTTTAATTATCGGTAGATTCATCAGAAATCTTAATATTTTTTACACCAGAAATAAAAACTGCAAACTCTCCTTTTATGGATTGTCTCGAAGAATAATCAGCAAGCAGTTCTTCTGCAGTACCGCTTGTAATTTCTTCGTGCAGTTTTGTAAGTTCACGTCCAACAACGATGCGACGTGTACTTTCAATATCGGCAATATCCGTCAAAAGCTTAACAATTCTGAACGGACTTTCGTAAATTACTATCGCATTTCCTGTTTCCATTAATTCTTTAAGGCGACTTTTTCTTCTGCCTGGTTTAGGCGAAAGGAAACCTTCGAAAATTAAAGTTTTACCACCGGTTCCAGCTACACTTACAAGAGTTGCAAAAGCTGCGGGACCTGGAATAGGAACTACATCAAAGCCGGCATCACGAACATTATCAACAAGAACAGCTCCAGGATCAGAAACTCCAGGAGTACCTGCATCGCTGGCATAAGCAATGTCATGACCTTCTTCAAGTAATTTTACAATTTTTTCGCTAACAAACTTTTCGTTTTGTGCCCTGCAGGAAATTAAAGGTTTCTTAATCTCAAAATGATTAAGGAGCTGAAGTGTATGACGAGTATCTTCAGCAGCAACATAATCTACATTCTTTAAGGTCTCAATCGCTCTAAAGGTAATATCGCCAAGATTTCCTATAGGAGTACCAATAACAAACAGTTTAGCCACAATATTATTATAAGATTAAAAACTTATGCTTGCAAGATAATTGAAGCATCATATAGTAGTAATTCAACATTTTGAAAGATATTAAGTTAAGGAAAATCCAATATATGATTTTTAAAGCTTTTTGAGCAAATTTTTAAAGAAATTTTTTGTTTTTTTGTTGACAATTAAAAATAATACATTATTATTAAACTACAACGTTGTAGTAACTGTAGGGGAATAACCTTAGGTTATTTGTTGTAATAAAAAAAGTCCTTCTTAAAAAAGGAAAACAGGAGAAAAACTAAATGACAAAAAAGATTGTTATTGGTGCATGTCTTATGGCATTAGCAGCAAGCTCAATGTTCGCTGCTAAGGATAAGGGAGGAAAAGTCCTCAACATTTATGTTTGGAACGATGAATTCCCATCACGTTTCAATGATTTCTATGCTTCAAAGAATCCAAAACTTCTTGAAGGCGTAAAGGTTAACTTTATTCAGACACCTAACCAGGATAATGCTTATCAGAACAAACTTGATGAAGCTTTGATGAATCAGGCTAGTGCAAAGGATGATGAAAAAGTTGATATTTTCTGTGTTGAAGCTGACTATGCTCTTAAATATGTAGACACAGCTTACACTCTCGATGTAATGAAGGATGTAGGTCTTAAGAAGAAGGATGTTGCTAACCAGTATCAGTATACAAAAGATATCATGACTGACTCTAAAGGAAAACTTAAGGGTGTTTCTTGGCAGTCAACTCCAGGTGGATTTGTATACCGCCGTTCATATGCTAAACAGGTTCTTGGAACTGATGATCCAGCAAAAGTACAGGCTATGCTTTCTGACTGGGATAAATTCGATGCAGTTGCTGCAAAGATGAAGGCTGCTGGATACTTTATGTTGTCTGGATATGATGATGCATTCCGTGCATTCTCTGATAACATGAAGTCTTCTTGGGTTAAAGGTAACAAGATTGTAATTGATCCACAGATTACTAAATGGATTGAACAGACTAAGACTTATACAGAAAAGGGATACAACAACAAGGCATCTCTTTGGTCTGCTGAATCAACACAGGGAATGATGAAGAATGGTAAAGTATTTGGTTACTTTGCTGTAGGTTGGTTCTTCGATTTCTGTATGCCACATGGTGACGGATCTGCTGAAGGTGACTGGGCAATCTGTGAAGGACCTCAGGGATTCTCTTGGGGTGGAACTTGGATTTGTGGTGCTGCAGGATCTGACAACGTAGACATCATCAAAGATGTTATGATGACATTGACTTGTGATACAGATACTTTGAAAAAAATCTGTGTAGATGCAGGTGACTGTATCAACTCTGCTGCAGCTATGAAAGAACTTTCAGCTGACGGATACAAGAGTGCATTCTTGGGAAATCAGAACCCACTCGAAATCTTCTTGAAGAATGGTGCTAAGATTTCTAAAGCAAATATGTCTAAATATGATCAGGGTATGACTGAAACTATCATGAACTCTATGAAAGATTACTATGATGGTAAAGTTGACTTGGATACTGCATGGAATAACTTCTATACAACTATCCTTGAAAAATATCCTAACTTGAAGAAATAAATTTAGCTTCTAATTTAGAATAGTTAAAAGGGAGGCTTGCTGAAAAGCATCCTCCCTTTTTTTTTCAAATGTTACAGATAAATCTAATTAAAAAAGATCTTTTACCTTCCAATTAAAGACAAGGGGACAGTATGGCAGACAACAACAAAGTAGCAGTTAAGAAAGCCAAAAAAAAGCATACAATTCAGTATGATCGTTGGGGCTATTTCTTTATTGCTCCATTCTTTTTAATTTATGTAGTTTTTTCATTAATTCCATTAGTAACAACATTTGTTTATAGTTTTTTTGAGTACTATCGTATAGGTTTGGAGGAAATTGGTCCTTCATTCAGAGTTTATAAGTATTTTACAGGTAGTTACAACGATTATAGTTGGGAATTTGATGATGCAGCTTATGCATTAGATGACTTAATAGTAAAATATGATGAAAATGGTAATACACTTACTGTTGATATTAAAGATGAAATAAAAGAAGCTATTGTTGGAATTGACGGTAGTATGGATGTAGAAGCATATTACAAAGATATTTCAAAAATGGTTGATAAAGAAATAAAAAGGGGTAGCACACCTCAGACTGTATTAGAAAAGGCAAAAAAACAGATTACTTGTAAAGTTTCAGCTTTTTCAAGAAATATAAGTATTGTCTTCTCTAAAAGTGATAACATGGGACGTTACTTCCTTAATACCATTATCATGTGGGTTCTTGGATTTATTCCACAGATTTTGGTTTCACTTATATTAGCTGTATGGTTTACAAATACAGAACTTAGACTTAAGTGTCAGCAGTTCTTTAAGACTGTAATTTACATGCCTAACCTTATCATGGCGGCTGCATTTGCCATGCTTTTCGTAGCACTTTTCTCGCCAAATGGTCCTGTAAACTCAATTCTTAAGAGTATTTACAATAATATGAATGCGTCAGAAATTGCAGCTGGAACAGTTCCAGCGATGGAACCAGTTCGTTTCTTCTCTTCTACAGGTTGGACAAGAGGTCTTGTTGCTACAATGAACTTCTTGATGTGGTATGGAAATACAACAATCCTTCTTATGGCTGGTGTAATGGGTATTGATAATAGTTTGTTTGAAGCTGCTCGTATTGATGGTGCTTCATCATTAAAGATTTTCTTTAAGATTACAATTCCTTTATTGCTTCCAATCTTTGTTTATGTACTTATTACTTCTCTTATTGGTGGTATTCAGATGTTTGATGTACCTCAGATTTTAACAAATGGATTTGGTACTCCAAACCGAACAACAATGACTATTATTATGAAGTTGAATAAGCATTTGGCAAGTAAGAACTACGGTCCTGCCGGAGTTACATCTATCATTATCTTTGCTATTACAGGTGTATTAAGTGCTCTTGTATATAGAATGACAATGAAGAATTATCAGAATAAACGCTAGGAGAAAAGTTATGGAAAAGATTCAAAGTCAAAGTAGAAACCTGGGCGTTAAACGAGTTTTGTGCTATATAGTTTTAGTTCTGTTGGCCATAATCTCTTTGTTCCCATTCTATATCATGATTATTAACTGTACTCGCTCTCATATGCAGATTCAGTTAGGTTTTTCAGCTTTACCTGGAGCTTCTTTTATTAGAAACTTTGTAAATCTGGCAATTGATAAAAATACAGATTCTGCTTATTGGCAGAATGTATTGCAAAAATATGGAGTAGCTCTTTCTTCAAAGACTGGTAACTATGCAGAAAACTATCCAATCTTAAAGGGTATGTTGAACTCTGTAATTATTGCTACACTTACAGCTTGTTTTACAACTTATTTCTCTGCAATGACTTCTTATGGTATTTATATGTACAACTTTAAAGGTAAGAGTTTTGCATTTAAGTTTATTATGGCTGTTATGATGGTACCTACACAGGTTTCAACTCTTGGTTTCTTGAGATTGTTAACTAAACTTGGTTTAATGAATAATTATATTGGCTTGATTGTTCCTTCAATTGCAGCTCCTATAGTTTTCTTCTATATGTATCAGTCAATGGAAGCAACACTTCCATATTCAATTGTAGAAGCAGCTCGTGTTGATGGTTGTAACGAATTCCGTACTTTCAACAGAATTGTTATTCCAATGATGAAACCTGCAATTGCTGTTCAGGCAATTTTCTCTTTCGTAAGTTCTTGGAATAACTACTTCATTCCTGCCTTAGTAATTTCTTCAAAATCAAAGTGGACTGTACCTATTGTAATTGCTAATGCTCGTAATGCTGATTATTTGAACAATGACCAAGGTATTAACTATATGTTAATGACTTTAGCAATTATCCCACTGATGATTGTTTACTTCTGTCTGTCACGTTACATCATTGCTGGTTCAACTGCTGGTGGTGTAAAAGAGTAATCTAAATAATTACATCTGTTATAAAAAAGGCTTTTCTATTAGTTTAGAAAAGCCTTTTTTTTGTGGTTTATTTTTTATTTGAAGAAGACTTAGTTATATCTTCTGTCTTCAATTCGTTTGGTTTTCTTTTCGGAACGTGGAAGTTCACCAAGGCCCACAACTTCAACTTTTGGAGTCATATTGTACTTCTGCTTAAAGTTGTACTGAATATCAAGGGCAACTTCTGTGCGGTCAGTACCACCTTCTACTTCTACCATAATTGTCATCTGGTCTTTTCCGTCAACATGTTCAACTACTGCACGGTATTCACTTGAAGCTCCAGGAACAGCTTTGATTACATCTTCAATTGTACTTGGGAAGATGATGTTTCCTTTTACTTTTACCATATCATCACTACGTCCCATAATCTGTGAGATTCTTGGGTATGAGCGGCCACATGGACACTTTTCTGTAATAAAGGATGCAAGATCATGAGTTCTGAAACGGAATAAAGGAGCACCTTCTTTAACTAAAGTTGTAAGACAGATTTCTCCTATTTGTCCTTCTGGTACTGGTTTTCCTGTCTGTGGGTCAAGAATTTCTACATAAACATAATCATCAAAAATGTGCATTCCTGCATCAGATTTGTCACAGTTTATACCAATTCCTGGACCGTAACATTCTGTAAGTCCGTAAATATCATACAGCTCGATTCCAAAAATTTTCTGGATTCGGTTGCGCATTTTTTCGCCCCAGCGTTCAGAACCAATGATACCCTTTCTTAATTTGATATTTTTTCCAATTCCGCGGGCTTCTACCTGTTCTGCTAAAAGTAAGGCATAAGATGATGTTGCACAGATGACTGTTGACTGGAGATCCTGCATCATCTGTAACTGTTTTTCGGTATTTCCTGGTCCCATTGGAATAGCCATTGCACCAAGTTTTTCACAACCGGCCTGGAAACCGATTCCTGCAGTCCAAAGTCCATAACCTGGAGTGATTTGTATTCTATCTTTTTTTGTAATTCCTGCTAATTCATAACAGCGGGCAAACATTGTGGCCCAGTCATCTACGTCTTTTTGTGTGTAAGGAATGATTACTGGTGCACCTGTTGTTCCAGATGACGAGTGGATACGTACAATTTCTTCTTCTGGAACTGCTGCTAATCCAAGTGGATAAGCATCTCTTAAATCCTGCTTGCTACAGAATGGAACTAAGTTTTCGAAATCTTCCTGTGTTTTTATATCTTCTGGATTAACATTCTTGAATCTTTCTGTATAAAAAGGATTACCGCACGCTTTTACTCTCTTAATCTGTGCTCTTATTTGTTCTAACTGTTTTTCTGATAATTTCATTTTTTGCTCCTAAGTTACTATTTATAGTAACACGAGAAAGGCTTGTAGTCAAATAAAAAACCTGCATCGGGGTGGGTTAGGAGGGGTCCGGTGCAGGCTAGTCATAAAAAAGGAGTATATTTCTTAAATATTTATAAAACTTTGGACTATGCGTTCAAAAGTTTTTCTATATAAGAATCGATTTTTTCTGGTGTGTCAGTTGGAGCAAATCTTTCTACAACCTGGCCATCTTTTGTTACAAGGAATTTAGAGAAGTTCCATTTGATTTTTGAAGAAAAACAGCCCTTTTTCTGAGATTTGAGGTATGTATAAAGTGGTGATTCATTTTTTCCGTTAACATCAATTTTTGCGAACTGTGGAAATTTAATTCCAAAACGGCCTGTACAGAATGTATGAATTTCTTCTTCGTTTTCAGGAGCCTGATTTGCAAACTGATTGCATGGAAAGTCTAAAATTTCAAATCCCTTATCCTTGTATTTATCGTAAAGAGATTGAAGTCCTTTATACTGTGGAGTAAAACCACATCCTGTTGCAGTATTAACTATAAGTAAAACTTTGCCTTTATATTCTGATAATGAAACATCAGATCCATCCATTGCTTTAACTGTAAAATCGTAAATTCCCATATAAACCTCTGTATATTGTGATTAAGTTTAGCCCAATTCAATTGTGTACAAGATAAATATAGCATTAAATATAAAAGTTGTCAATTAAATTGTGTACAATATTTTAAAAGAAAAAAATATGTCCTAGTTAAAGATTTTCTAGGACATTATATGAGTCGTTTTTAGAAAAGAAAACTTTTATGCATTTTCAAATTCACTGGCAAGACTTGTTACATTTGCCTTTGCATCGCCGTAAATCATTACGGTATTATCATTTGTAAATAGAGGGTTTTCCAGTCCAGAGAAACCTGTTCCTTTACCACGCTTCAAAACAAATACAGTTTTAGCTTCGAATGCATTTACAATTGGCATACCATAAAGTGGGGATGACTGGTCATTAATGGCATCTGGGTTAACTACATCATTTGTACCAATTACTATCGCTACGTCAACATTACTCATTTGTGGATTCATTTCATCAGCAGTTTTTAGCTGTTCGTAAGGGACATTGGCTTCTGCGAGTAAAACGTTCATATGTCCAGGCATACGACCGGCAACAGGGTGAATTGCAAAGTTCACCTCGGCTCCATTATCTTCCAGTTTGTCACATAATTCTTTTACTGCGTGTTGTGCCTGAGCAACAGCCATCCCGTAACCAGGAATAACTACAACATTTTTTGCAGCCCAAAGTAAGAATAAGTCCAGAAGCACCTACCAAACAGCCAGAAACTACAAGAACAGTATTATTGATTGCAAATCCGGCAAAGGTAATTCCTCCGCATGGTGTGTCTTCAAAGAAAGCGTAAGCGACAATTCCTGCAAGACCTATAAAAGCAAGTATCGCGTTCACTATGTTTTTTCCAGGAATTGCAACATTCTTTTTGAACATTTTTCCACTAAGTTTGCCCCAGGCAACTACAGAACCAGTAAAAGCAATTGCACCAATCAATCCTCCAATAAGTATGGCCGCTGCAACGTAAAAATATCCGTTTTCAAGAATATTTAAGCTCCAAGAATCTAAAACTTCTTTTTCACAAAGAACTGTAACACATGCAATTAGCATACCAATTGAAGAATAAAGATTTCCCTTGCGGGCAGTGTCGGTTTTTCCAAGCAGCTTAATACCACGGATAAAGAATATACAAGAAACCATGTAACCACCGATTACATTTATTGTAGCAAAAACAATTGCAAGAAAACCTAAAACAAGCCCCACTTTTCCACCGACGTTCACGGCTGTAACGGTGATGGCACCAACAACAGTAATTCCAGAAATGGCGTTAGTTCCCGACATTAAAGGTGTGTGAAGCTGAGAAGGAACTTTTGAAATTAATTCGATTCCAAGAAAGGCTGAAATTACAAAAACAAAAATCAGCATTATATCCATATGTACTCCTATTTATTTATAAATCTTTCGTGAATAATCTGGCCGCCTTTTGTAAGCAGACAACCCTTCATTATTTCATCTTCCAGTCGAACTTCCATTTCTTTTTTTTCTTTGTTATAGAAGTGAGTTAGGAAGGCCGTAATATTTCCTGAAAACATTTTTGAAGCATCGTATGGAACTTGTCGTTCAAGCAAGTCGCCCGACATAATTGTCACCCCATTTTCTGTTACTACATCTTCAAATAGCTTGGAACCTTCTACGTTTCCACCGGTAGAAACTGCCATATCAACAACAATTGAGCCCGGCATCATACGGTCAAGAACGGACTTTTCAATAAGGCGAGGAGCTTTGCGACCAAATACTTTTGCAGTAGTGATGACGATGTTGGAACGTTTGCAAACCTTTGCCTGCCCTTCCTTCTGCTTTGCAATTTGTTCTGGAGTCAGCTCTTTTGCGTAGCCTTGGGCTGTCTGCCCCATTTCTCCCAAATCGATTTTAACAAAGGATGCACCAAGGGATTTTACTTGTTCCTCTACTACTGGACGGGTATCAAAGGCATCTACACGGGCACCAAGTCGTTTTGCTGTAGCTATTGCCTGAAGACCTGCAACATAACCAGCCAAAGATGTTTGAGATGACTGAACGTCCATCTTTTGGGCTAGGGTAGTACGAGGAATCATTTCCAAAGAAACAGCTTGAATCGTAGGCCTCTTCTTCTGTTTTTACTATTTGGGCACCGGCTGTCCTGTAAGCTTCATCATTGAAACCGCTCTTAAGGGTTGTTAGTGTCAACTAACAACCCTTAAGAAGGACTTATAAAAATTAGTATAAATTAAGCTGTTATGATTAAGGTCTGCAATTATGAAACATAGTCTACAGCTTTCAGATTTAATTCATAAAAAGCAGGTTTAACCAGAAGTTTGATAGCTTCCTTGAGCTCATCTTTGGAAAGTAAACCAGTTTTGCAGGCTGCACCTAAAAGAACCATATTTACAACCTTGGTAGAACCTAAATCTTTACAGGCTTGGTCTGTGTCTACGGCAATAAGCTGTCCGGCAGTTTTTTCCAGATACTCTATCATTGTATTTATGTTGAAGCTTGTTCCTGTAAGGCTTGCGGTTGTTGGCTGAACAACTTTTTTGTTTACAATTACAAGTCCGCCTTTTTTAAGATAGGAAATATTGCGGGCGGCTTCAGCGGCTTCAAAAGCAATTATAATATCGGCTTGTCCTTTTGGAATAAGTGGAGAGAAAATATTTTCGCCAATACGAACGTGACTAGTAACGGAACCACCACGCTGAGCCATTCCAATAGTTTCTGCTGAAAGTACATGTTGACCAGAGGAAATTGCCGCTTGGGAAAGAACTTTTGCAGCCAGAACTGTACCCTGTCCTCCAACACCACAAATCAAAATATTCTTACTCATTTTTTCCTCCTATGGCATTAACAGGACAGACACCTGAACAAAGTCCACAACCAGTACAAAGAGACTGGTCAATTTCGACAATAGCCTTGCCTTTATCATTCTTAATCTGACTAATGCTGAGAGCAGGACAGCCTAATTCCTTGATACATTTTTGACAGCCGATACATTTTTTGGCATCAACTATTTTAGATGAAGGAAATTTGTAACCCACCTTACTGGCAATTGAAATACAAGGGGACTTAAAGATGATGGCAGAAACCCCTGGTGCTTGACTGGCAGTTTGAACAGCCTGAATAGCAGATTTCTGGTCAAAAGGATCTACTTCAATAATGGGTTTTACTCCTATTGCTTCAAGAATTTTTGGAATGGAGATTTTATCCACAAATTGCCCCATCATTGTTACGCCTGTTCCTGGATGTGGCTGGTGGCCGGTCATAGCGGTGGTAGAGTTATCTAAAATACAAATTGTTTGATGTGACTGATTGTAGACGGCATTTACAACGCCTGTAATTCCACTTGCAAAAAAGGTTGAGTCACCAATGAAACTAAAGCAATGTCGGTCTTCTTCGTTGTGGTAAAAGCCTTGGGCCATTGTGATGTCTGCACCCATACAAAGACAGGTGTCAGTCATATCAAGTGGCTGGGCATTTCCTAAGGTGTAACATCCTATATCACCACAATAGGCTGTTTTCTTGCCCTTCATGGCCTGCTTTACAGCGTAAAAAGAACCGCGGTGTGGACAGCCTGCACATAAAACAGGTGGTCGGACTGGAAGGGCTGGAGGAGGAAGTTGAACTTCATCTTCAAGAGGGGACAGTCCCCTATCTTTTAGGATAATTTTTTTAATTATTTCAACGCTTAATTCTCCAGCTTCTGGAACGCTCTTGTCTAGCTTTCCGTGGATTTTGCAGGAAAGTCCTTCTTTACCGCAAAGGTAAATCAGATTCTGCTCAATTACAGGGTCCAGCTCTTCAAAAACCGTAATTTCCGGATTTTTTTTCATAAAGTCCAGGGCCAGTGGGGCTGGGAATGGATAAGGAGTTCCAATTTTTATTACAGAAGCCTTTTGCAAGTCCTGATTCTCTGGATAAAGGGCTTTAAGACTTTCTAAGGCTTCCATTAAATAGCAGTAGGAAATACCACCTGCAGCATAAGCAGGGGTCTGTCCCCCCTTAGCTTCAGAAGTAATAACTTTGTTATAAATTGATTTAGAAAATTCGGCAGGTAAAATGTTTTCGTTGCGGTCAAAAACTCTTTTATGGTTGTTGTAAGACGCACGTGGAAAAATTACCCAGCGTTGAGAATCTTTTTCGAAAGTTCCTTTTGTTCGGCATGGTTCAAGTTCTGGGAATTCCATGCTTTCGTAGGCGTGGTCAACACGGGTAGTAGGACGAAGTAAAACAGGTGTATTGTATTTTTCTGAAAGTTCAAAGGCTTCTTGAATCATGTCAAAGGCTTCTTGTGGGGTAGAAGGATCTAAACAAGGGATTTTAGAAAATTGTGCAAAGTTGCGTGTATCCTGTTCAGTTTGGCTGGAAATTGGACCTGGATCATCAGCTGAAACAATTACCATGCCCCCTTTGACTCCAACATAGGAAAGACACATTACAGGGTCAGAAGCAACATTTAAACCAACTTGCTTCATTGTTACCAGAGTACGGCTGCCTGCGTAAGATGCACCTGCTGCAACTTCAACAGCAGCTTTTTCGTTTACAGACCATTCTACATAAGTTCCAGTCTTATCTTTATATTTTGAAATGAATTCTATAATTTCGCTGGAAGGTGTACCAGGATAACCTGCAACAAGGTTTACCCCTGCTTTTAGTGCTCCAAGGGCAATTGCCTGATTGCCCATTATCATCTGTTTTGACATTTACTTGCTCCAAAAAATGTAAATTCTTTATCTTTATGACTGTTGATTTAATTTCATTCCATTAGTAATGACCAAAGCTACCATTGAGTTGTAATCGTCTTTTATAGTGATTTCGTAGGTGCAGGTGGTACGGCCATCCTTTATCAATTTTGATTCTCCTATTAAGGAATCGCCTCGTGGTTGTCCTAAATAAGTTATTTCGCTTGTACGTGTAACAGTTGGTGTTTGATTAAAATTTGATGCAACTGCATAAGTAAAATCTGCAAGGGTAAAAATTGCACCACCCATAACCATATGTGCGGCGTTCATGTGTTTTTCTTGAATTTTCATATAGCATTTAGCGTATTTGTCGGATACTTCAACTATTTCAATGCCAGCTGCCTGGGTTGCAAATTTATCATCATTGAAAAAATTTTTTGCTTTTTCTAAATCTGTCATTTTTTTCTCTTTTTATATGGGATTATTTATTGTAGCTAAAATGTTGTTTTTTTTAAAGAAAATGATAAAGAATTGACAAAAAAACTCATTGTTAGTTAAATCTAAGCAATAAACTTTTCCGGAGTATTATATGAAAATCAACAAAAACTTTTTAGACCTTGAAGCAAATTACCTTTTTTCGACTGTAGGTAAAAAGCAGCGCGAATATCAGGCAGCTCATCCAGAAGCTGATGTAATTAAACTTTCAATTGGTGATGTAACTAAACCTCTTTGTCCAGCTGTTATTGATGCGATGCACAAGGCTGTTGATGAACTTTCAAAAGAGGAAACTTTCCGTGGTTATCCACCTGAGCATGGATATGATTTTATTCTAGAAAAGATTTTGAAACATGATTATACAGATCGTGGAATTAAAATGGTTAAGGATGAAATTTTCCTTTCTGACGGTGCAAAATCTGATTGTGGTAATATTGGTGATATTTTTGATGTAGATAATAAGGTTGCAATTTGTGATCCTGTATATCCAGTTTATATGGATACAAATATTATGTTTGGTCGCAAAAAGAACATCATCATCATGCCTTGTACAGAAGAAAATGGTTTTATGCCAAAAGTTCCTTCTGCAGGGGAAGAAGTACCTGATATCATCTATCTTTGTTTCCCAAATAATCCAACTGGTTCTGTAGCAAGTCGCGAACAGCTTAAGGAATGGGTTGATTATGCAAATGCTCATCATTCTTTAATTCTTTTTGATTCTGCATATGAAGCTTTTGTAACTGATTCAAGTGTTCCAAAATCAATTTATGAAATTGAAGGTGCTCGTACTTGTGCAATTGAAATGAGATCTTTCTCTAAGACAGCAGGTTTTACTGGTGTTCGTTGTGGTTATACAGTTATTCCTCATGATTTGGTATTTGATGGAACTGAACTCAATCAAATGTGGAACCGCCGCCAGTCAACAAAGTTCAATGGTGTTTCTTATATCACTCAGAGAGCTGCAGAAGCTGTTTATTCTGATGAAGGACAGAAGCAGATTCAGGATAATTTGAACTACTACCGTGCAAATGCCAAAATCATTTTTGATGGTTTAACTGAAGCTGGATTTAAGTGTTACGGTGGAATCTATTCTCCATACATCTGGCTTAAAGTTCCTGCAGGATATACTTCATGGTCTTTCTTTGATGAATTATTGGATAAGTGTAATGTAGTTGGAACTCCTGGTTCTGGTTTTGGTGCAGCTGGCGAAGGTTTCTTCCGTTTGACTGCTTTTGGTAATAAAGAAAAAACTATTGAAGCTGTAAACAGAATTAAAAAGGTTTATGGTAAAAAATAAACTCAAAATTAAGTGAAAATTAATCAATTTTAAGTAAAAAAAACACCTAAAAACACGTTTTTTAGGTGTTTTTTCTTATTTAAACAAGATAAATAAAAAAGTAATCTAGCTCTAGACTTAGATAAGTCGTTTTGAAAAATAATAAAAAAAGTTTAAAAATCTTCGGTAAAACGGAGCGAATTTGTAAATTAAGGAGCTTTTAGATGTCTTATTTTACTAATTTTGTTGTCACACCTTCTAATCCAAATGCAAGTCTTGCAGCTAAAAATCTAATGTGCAAAATTGGGAGTTCTTATGGTTCTAAAATCATAACCGGTCAAATGGATCTGACTTGGAATGATAAAGTAGATATGTCAAAAAGAATCTATAAGGATACAGGAAAACATTCAAAGTTGATGGGCTTTGATTTTATGAACTATACCCAGAAAAAGGGAGATGGTCATACTCAAACTAAAAAGGCAATTGCCTGGCATAAAGCTGGAGGCTATGTTCAATTTTGCTGGCATTGGTATGTAAAAGGACCAAATGGAAATACGGCATTTTATACTTTTAATGATGGTCAATATGCTTCTGAAAGTGCAAGACATGGTACCGATTTTAAAATTCCTTATAATGAAGAAACTGGTGTTTGGGATACATTTGCTCCAGAATATTTAGAACTTTTTAAGGGAATGGACATAGTTGTAAAAGAACTTGATAAACTTCAGAAAAAAAATATTCCTGTTTTGTGGCGTCCTTTACATGAAGCTAGTGGTGGCTGGTTTTGGTGGGGTAATTCTGGTGCAAAATCTTTTATTGCTCTTTGGAAGCTTATGTATCATTATTTTACGGATATTTGCGGTTTGAATAATCTTTTATGGGTATGGAATGGTCAGTCTAAAGATTTTTATCCTGGTGATGATGTTGTTGATTTTATTGGTCAGGATATTTACGATACTCCTAGAAATTATGCATCACAGTATGAAAAGTTTGTTGAAGCTGTAAATTATGGTGATAATCCGGAAACTGCTCCAAAAATGGTTGCTCTTACTGAAAATGGAACTATTCCTTCTCCAGAACGATGTAAGGCAGACGGGGCAATGTGGGCTTGGTTTATGACTTGGAATGATGTAACTCAGAAGCCTCACATAACCAAAGAAGGAAACTTTTGGACTGGAGAATTTTATAACGAAAATAAGCATAAAAGGGATGTTTATTCCAGTAAATATGTAATTACAAGATAATATTCAATTTAGTAAGGAGTTATTATGAAAAAGCTTTTTATTAGTTTTATTGCAATTTTCTTAAGTTTTACACTGTTTGGTGCTGAGCTTGCAGACAAAAAAGCAAACGACAATACAAAACGTTTATTTAAATATTTAAATGATATTTACGGAAGTAAAGTTCTTACAGGACAGATGGAAAATTCCTGGAACAATTCTTGTAAAATGTTAGATCGCGTTTACGAAGATACTTCTAAATATCCGGCTATTATGGGTTTTGATTTTATGAATTATTCCAGTTTGGGTTGGAATGGTGATAATAGAGAAACTCAGAGAGCTATTAGTTTTTGGAATGGTAAGAACTACGAAAATAAACAGATAAGTAAAAAACATGGAATTGTTGCTTTTATGTGGCACTGGCGGGACCCTATGACTCCTTCTGGACAAACTGGTTCCTTTTACGCAGAAGAAACAGCCTTTAGAATTCCATATAATACCGAAACAAATAGCTGGAATACTTCATCAGAAGAGTATAAAGAGATGATGAAGGATTTGGATACTGTTGCGGAGGAATTATCTAAATTGCAGGAAGAAGGAATTCCTGTTTTGTGGCGTCCTATGCACGAAGCTGCTGGAAATCTTGAAGGTGGTTGGAATGGTGCTTCTGCCTGGTTCTGGTGGGGAGCAGGAAATACTACTAAAAAGAATGGCGCAAAATATACAGTTTCATCAAATGTACTTGAATGTGCAGAGTGTTATATTGCTTTGTGGCGTCTTATGTTTAATTATTTTACAAAGGATAAGGGACTTCACAATTTAATTTGGGTTTGGAACGCTCAGAATGCAAAATTTTATCCTGGAAGTGATTATGTAGATATTATTGGAAATGATATTTATGCAAATCCAAAGGATTATTCAAGCCAAAAAACTGCTTATACAAAGTATACAAACATGGATAAAACAAAACTTACCGCACTTACAGAATGTGGTGTAGTTCCAGATATGAATAATATTGCTAAAGATGGAGCCTGGTGGTTGTACTTCCTGGTTTGGAACGATGGAGCTCAGGATTCAAAAGGAAATCTAAAAAGAGAAAGCGATAAGAATAACTTTTGGTCTGGAGAATACTATAATACCCAGGCACATAAAAAGGCAGTCTTCAATAGTGAAATTGCTATCACACTTGAAGAACTGCCTGATTTGACAAAATACTAAATCAAAAATTTTATTTAGCTGGTGGAATATCCAGCTCTATATCGCTTAAAGCAAAAGTACAGCAAGGGTGGATAAAGTTGAATTTTAAATCCGCCTTTCGTCTGTAGTCCATTTTTTGTGGAACCCAAACTTGTCCGCTCTTTAAAAGGCTGTGGCACCATCCACATTCGCCGGAGCGGCAACGATTTGGTATTGCAATTCCTGCCTTTTCCAAAATCTGCATAATTGTGTCATCAGGATTTCCTTTAACGGTTGTAACCTGATCGCAAATTGTAACAGTTATAGAAACTTCTGATTGTTGGCAGCCAGGATAATTTTCTTGTTTTTTTCCACTATGAATTTCACCGAACATTTCGTGTCGAATATATTTTTTTTCAATTCCAAGATTTGAAATTTCTTTATCAACAAAATTATACATAGCCTGAGGACCACAAAGGAAGATTGAGTAAGGCTGTTCAGGTGCATATTTTTTAATTATGTCGGCATTTATAAAACCTGTTTCATAAATTGATAAAGAATCGGTCTGGTCAGTTTCTTCCTTAGCAGAATCTTTATCAATATTGCTTAGAACGTGAACTACTTTTATTTTATTAGATGCTTTTTGAAGTTGATCTAATTCCTCTTTGAACAAAATAGAGGCTTTATCACGACTTCCATACAATAAAATAAGATTGAAATCTTCATCACCATTAACAATAGATTTTGCGTAGGATAAAAATGGTGTAATTCCAGAACCACCCGCAATTCCTACTACAACTGGCGCATCCCTAAGGTAGACATAATCAAAATTTCCTTCTGGGGCGGAAATGGTAAGTTCATCTCCTTCCTTCCAGTTTTCCAGGATATAGTTTGAAACAAGTCCATCGCGAACAGCTTTTACTGTAATTTGATAAAAGCCTTGAGGTCTCAGACTTTCTTTTGGTGCAGAAGACAGGGAGTAAGGACGGCTAAAATTAAAGTCATTTATCTTAAGAAAAATAGTAATGTACTGGCCGGAAGAAAAATATGCCAGTTCCTGACAGCCCTTTTCTTGATCTGGAACAAAAGTAAAGGTTTTACAGTCCATTCCATGATCTTGAATTTTTGCAATTTTAACAAATTGCTGAGCAGGATGAAGTTTTCTGGCCAATGCATTTACCGGATATTCAGTTGGGATAGGTTTTTCGGATCCCATTTTAAAATTATGAGTTCTTTCCTTAACTAAGTCAAAAAATTTGCTGGCTTTTAAGGATTTGATTGGGTTATGAAGTTTTTTCATTATTTTATCTCCTCTACAGCAACCTTTCCTGATTTTAAGGTCTGATTATATCCATCTGCGTGTTGGGCATGGGCTCCAACAAATTTAAGCCCTTTAATGGTTCTTTCTTTAATTAAGTTCATTGTACGTAAGAATATTCCATCCCAGTTGCTAGACTGGTAACCGTATGGAGTTCCGTTTGGAGTTCCCAGATAACGGCAGTAGGTTACTGGAGTTGCAACCTCAATTTCTTCTATGTAAGGTCTAATGTTTACACCAGCTGACTTTTCGTAATATTCAATTAAATCCTGAGCAATTTTTAGTTTTGTCTTTTTGTAATCCTGAGGTTTTACGTTTTTCCAATCATCACCATAAACAGCTGTTGTAAGTGTAATGTGACTTGTTCCCTTAGGACTACATTCTGGAATAACCGTGTTCAAGGCATTTGCAATTATAAAACCGCCTCCGCCAATGTTATGGCAGGCCTTAAACTGCTCTGTAGAATCTGCATATTTTAAGATAAAGGTTGAATAATCACTAATTCCAAGCTCTTGAACGGTCTTATTTAAGCCTAAGTTTACATTGATAAAGGAAACACCAAGCTTTCGTGCATTTGCTTTTTTGGTTTCAATTAAAGGGATTTCCTTGTGGTCAACCATGTGGCCAAAAACGTCGTTAGGGAAGCAGTTGCAGATAATGTTATTGGCGTAGTATTCCTTTCCGCCTGCAACAACTCCGTATACCTTGTGTTTCTTAATCAAAATTTTAGTAACCGGAGTATTATAAAAAATTTTTCCACCATGCTTACGAATTGACTTATCTAGCGATAAAGATATTTCGTGTGAAAATTTTGATGGAAGGCCAGCTCCGTCTACAATATAGCAGTAGTCCATAATTCCCATCATAAAAGGACACATTGTTGATGTAGGTTCACCAACGTAAGTCCAGTAGGGTTCAATAATATGCTGGGCTTTTTTAGGAATTTTGAACATGTCAAAAATAAAATCTGTAGAAAAAGAAAGCATTTTAAAAAGGTTAAAAATTTCTGGCAAATCTTTAAGATGAAACTTCTTTTTATCCAGTCTTTCAGCTTCATCCATTGCCCGTTTTTGATATTCCAAAAAGAGTTTTATTTTTTCTCCGCTTCCTGGTACTTCTTTATCTACAGTCTGGCAAAATTCGTCTATTCCACAAGGCAGTTTAATTGTAAAAGATTCTTTTGGGTCTGTAGAAATAATTGTGTAGCAGGAGTTTTCGTGAACCATATCAACTTCGGCTTCTAAATCGTCAAGAAGACGTCTTGTTACCCCTGGTTTTTCTTCAGAACCTACTTCACACATTTCATGTAATGAAGGTTCAAACTCAAAGCGACCGCGTCTAAAACTGGATACGGCCCCTCCTGGTAAATTGTGTTTTTCAAAAAGAATTGTTTTTAAGCCCTTCTGACTTGCAGTAACAGCAGCAGAAAGTCCACCATTGCCAGCTCCTACGACAATGACGTCATACTTTTCCATTTGTACTTCCTAAAAATTTATGGTTTTAAGCTCTTTTCCGGTAAGATTATATAAAGAAACTTTGTGATCTTCGTAAATTGCAAAACCTGCTTCTGTTCCTCCCTTTGGTAAAGAAACTGAACCAGGATTACAAATTATTTGACCCTTATCATTTTTTTCTAAAACAGAAACATGTGTGTGCCCGTATAAGATAATAGCAGGATTTGTAACATTTATTTTTTTGTTTGCAGTCTCGCAACCAGTAGGAATAGAACCATCTGATCTGGTTGGTGCATAAACATGCCCGTGTGTTCCAAAAATTGTTACTCCATCATCTATTATTTGGAAAAAATCACCTAAACAAGAAAAATTTAATACCATCTGATCAACTTCGGCATCGCAATTTCCACGACAGGCTATAATTTTGTCTGCAAGAGGATTTAAAAGTGCTATTACACCTTTAGGATTGTGACCTTGAGGCAAATCATTCCTTGGTCCGTGATATAAAATATCTCCTAAAAGCAAAAGTTTGTCGCATTTGAGATCATTATAAAAAGTTAAAGCTGTTTTACAGGCACTTTCAGAACCGTGTATATCTGAACAGATGAAGTATTTCATTATTAAATATCCTTGTTAATTATCTAATTATATCATGGAATGTAAAGAGGTTGTGGAAAAAAATTAATTAATGTGATTTTTATATTTAAGGATACGAATTACACTTTCATCAATTCGTTTTTCTGGAATTCTACCCTGGCGAACAGCTTCTTCTACAGCCTGGTAGGTATTTATGTAGTCGTAAGGAATAAGAATCAGGTCAACTCCGGCCAAAATAGACTGAATTGCGGCTTCTCCCGGATTGTATTCCTTTGTGATTGCCCCCATTTCCATTGCATCAGAAATAATTAGTCCTTTGTAGCTAAGTTCCTTTCTGAGTTTGCCTTGTAAAAGTGTTTTAGAAAGTGTTGTAGGTTTTAATGAATGGTCAACATTTGGCAAAGTGATGTGGGCTGTCATTATCATGTCTACACCGCTATCAATTCCTTTTTTAAATGGAATAAGTTCGCATTTTTTTAGCTGGTTCCAGGTTTTTAAACTTTCGGAATATCCTCCGTGACTGTCTGTTTTTGTGTCACCATGTCCTGGAAAATGCTTAATGCAGCCTTTTACCCCTTGCGATTCCAGACCTTTGTAAAAACTTAGCATCATTTTAGCGGCAATATTTGGGTCTGAAGAAAAAGCCCTGCGACCAATAATTGGATTTAGAGGATTTGTATCAACATCGGCAACTGGTGCAAAATCAACATCAAAGTCATATTCTTTAAGGTATGCTCCAATTGTAGAACCAGTTTTATAAGCTTCCCTTACATCTCCACTTTCACCAATTGTTTTCATATCTGTATAAGTTGGCAGATTGAAAGCAGGATTTTTTGCAACTCTGGAAACAATGCCGCCTTCTTCATCAACATATATGAGGGGCTTTATTTTATTAAGATTGTGGATTTCCTGATTTAGGCTTTTAATTTGCTGGGGATTTATGATATTTTTTCCAAAAAGAACAATTCCTCCAGCTGGATAATTTTGATATTGGTCTAAAATTTCTGGAGTGATTTTTGTAACTCCTCGTCCATAGGTCTGGTGAACTTCTTCTGGTGGAAAAGAAGGATCAAGGGATTCTGCCCTTACAACAAAGAGTTGTCCAATTTTTTGATGAAGACTCAGCTCTTTTAATTCTGGGTAGGTATTTTTGGAAGATGCACATGAAAAAAATGCTAAGGGAAGGAGAAATGATAAAGTTAGCGGTAAAAACTTTTTCATATAATCTGATTCTCCGGTATTTTAAGGCTTTCTCGTCTTTTTGCGTCCAATTCTATCCATTCTTTTAAGCTTAGGGGTGTGTAGTCGCTGAATTTGCAGAAGCAGTTTATCATATTGCAGGGAATGGTGCGTTCTTTATCATCATATTTTACAATTGTTTTACGGGTGAGTGCCTGAAACTGATTTACAAGAACTTCGTCGTGGGTGTTATGAACATGTCCGTATAGCATATATGTTCTTGGATTTCCGTTTTCGCCGGTCTGGTACTGATGATTATAGCAAAAGGTTGGATAATGACTGGCAATTACAGTTTTATTACCATCGGTAATTTCGGCATAAGGTTTTATCCATTCAAAACGATTTAAATTTACACCTTCTTTTTTAAGCCAGCGGACATCGTGGTTGCCTTCTATAAGGCAGATTTTTCCATGCAGACGATTGAGAATTGGATTTACTTCCTCGGGGTGCTTGGTATCGAATAAATCGCCAAGAACTATGATGTAGTCTCCGCTCTGAACCTTTTTATTCCATTGTTCAATCATGTATTTGTTCATTGTGGGAATATCTGTAAATCCCCGCTTGTCCAGGTCTAGTTCAAACTTTTCCTGGTAAAAATGCAGGTCTGCTATATAAAGTTTCATGCTTGTACTTTATCAGATTTTATAAGAAAAAGTTAGATTATATTAATAAATTTTATAATAATAGGACTTATTACTATTTACAAAAGGGAAAGCCGGTGTTATTCTAATATTAAAGAGGAGATGCATCTATGCAGAACAGAAATTCAGCTCAGCGGTCTTTGATTCTTGATATTATGGCTGGCAACAAGACTCACCCGACTGCGGATGAAATCTATGAAGAAGCAAGAAAAAAAGATCCTCATATTAGTCGTGGAACCGTTTACCGAAACTTAAATTTTTTGGTAGATAGTAAGAATATTCTTAGAATTTCGGTTCCAAATGGTGCTGACCACTTTGACAGTACCCTTGAAGAGCATTACCATTTTTACTGTGAAAATTGCGATAAGGTAACAGATGTCCCTGAGTTGGATATAAGCAAAATCAAGGAAACTGAAAGTGCATTAAGTCAGCAGGGATATAGTCAGATTAAACATAAAATTGTGTTTGAAGGTTTATGTCCCGAATGTTCTAGAAAATTTTAATAAACTATTTTTATAAGGAGCAAGAAAAAATGGCAAACAAGTACGAAGGAACAAAAACAGAAAAGAATTTACAGGCAGCTTTTGCTGGTGAATCTCAGGCAAGAAATAAGTATACATACTTTGCCTCTGTAGCTAAGAAAGAAGGTTTTGAACAGATTTCAGAAATCTTTTTGAAGACAGCTGATAATGAAAAAGAACACGCTAAAATGTGGTTCAAGGAGCTGGGAGGAATTGGTGATACAAAAACTAATCTTGCCGCTGCAGCTGATGGCGAAAACTACGAATGGACAGATATGTATGAAGATTTTGCAAAGGATGCTGAAGAAGAAGGCTTTACAGGTTTAGCTGCAAAATTCCGTGCTGTTGCTGCAATTGAAAAACGTCACGAAGAACGTTACCGTGCACTTTTGAATAATATTGAAATGCAGCAGGTATTTGAAAAGAGCGAAGTAAAGGTTTGGGAATGCCGTAATTGTGGTCACATCGTAGTTGGAACAAAGGCTCCTGAAGTTTGCCCTGTTTGTGCACATCCAAAGGCTTACTTTGAAGTAAGTGCAGATAACTACTAATAGATTATAAGTTTTTAGTAAAAACTGTTAAAAACTTACTAAAACTCTTAGTAAAAATTCGTACAAGACCGGTTTTTGGGTTTAAAAAACTTAGAATTCCGGTCTTTTTTTTTAAGTTTTCATATCAATAAAAGTGGGTTAAAATTACTTTCATAATGAAAGTTAAATTTAATAAAGATTGTGTAATTGATAAAAAAGAAATTGAAAATGCCGTCTTCAAAAATGAAAATATTGAGTTTGAAGGTTATACAGCAACTAGAGATTTCCAGCTTACAGCCAATAAAATCCTTGCATTTTTCCTGTCTGCTTGTAAAAAAGAGTGTTTTTTAAGTTCTTTGGCTTATAGTTCAAGTGAACTTTTGGGAAATGCTGATAAAGCAAACATAAAAAGATGCTTTTGTGAGGAATGTAATTTAGATATAAATAATCCTATTGATTATGAAGCTGCAATGATAGATTTTAAGGTTGAGATTAGTTCAAATCTTAAGCATTACAGGGAATTGCAAGAAAAAAATCGTTTATATATAAAATACAATCTTTCTTATATTGATGGTGTAATTAGTTTAAAAATTATAAATAAAGCGACTTTAACTGATGATGAAAAACTAAAAATACGCAAAAAGTTTGAAAGAGCCAGACAGTATCACAGTATTGAAGAAGCTTATACAACAATTGACCAGTCAGAAGGTTCGGGGTTGGGAATTATAATTATAGTTCTTATGCTCAAACAGATTGGGCTTGGTCCAGAATGTTTTAATATTGAATCTAAAAACGGAGAAACAATTTCCAGCGTTTTAATTCCCGCTTAATCCTTCATCATTTTTATTTTGTATGGAATTCAAAAGCTCCGTCCCATTTATCTGGTGGATTGGCAATTAAGTCTTCCAAACGTTCCAACATCAAGTTTACAGCTTTATCATCTGGGCTTTCGGCCTTTGCTTTTTGGAAGTATTCTTTTGCTAAAGGGAAAATTCCTTGTTTGTATAAATCAAGGCCCTTTGCATAAGAGTCACGGTATAAATGTGAAAATTCGTTGATGGAATGGTCAACCGCATAAATTGGAACGCCTTTTGCCTTACCTTTAACTTTTACATCATCCAGATAACGGAAGACAAAATCATTTTCCTGCTTAATATCTTGTTTTACAGAATTACTTACAAGAATCATAGAACCATAAACTTTTGTAAGACCTTCCAGTCGGCTGGCCAAGTTTACTCCATCACCAATTACGGTATAGTCAGTTTTATCGGCAGAACCAATAGATCCAACTGTTACATCGCTATAGTTTATTCCAATACCAATGTTGAATTTCATTCCTTCTGGCAAAATAAGGTCACCAAGAGGAACGGTAGAAAGGGCTTCTCGCATTTCGCAGGCAGCTGCAACGGCACGGCGGGTATTGTCTTCGTAGCTAACAGGAGCACCAAAAAGTGCCATAATTGCATCCCCAATAAATTTGTCGATTGTACCACCGTGCTTTTTGATAATATTTACCATAATTGTGAAGTAACGGTTCAAAAATTCTACGATTACTTCTGGTCTGTTTAACTCACTTATGCTGGTGAAGGAACGGATATCGCTAAAAAGGATTGCAACATTACGTTTTTCACCAAGAGAAACTTTGTCTGTATTTTCGGAACTGCTTACTAAATCATCTATAATCTGTTCTGGAACAAAGCGGCTAAAGGCCTTTCGAATGTTCTTTTCAAAACGTATTTTTTCTTTAATTTTTACGGCAATTTCCAAGGCAATTGAAGATTCTTTACCAATAAACTTTATGAGATCAAGTTGTCTTAGAGAAAAATTACCTTCGCGGACCATATTTATGGAACCAATTATGTTTTTATGGGAATCGGTCAAAGGAATTTGCTGGTAGGATGATAAAGGAACTTCTTTGGTGTTGAAAGGATCCATATTTTTATCGTTAGGAAATTCTATGTGGGTAATTTTTGAAAGATTAAGATCTGGGCGTAATTTTTCGAAGTCGCTTGTACATACCTTATAGAATTGTTTGCGAGCATAACCAACAATGTTTTCGGAACATTTTGAATAAAGATGAGGTCCATCGCATTCCTGAATGAGCAGGGCAACTGCAGGAACTTCACAGAATTCTGTAATCATATTAAGAATTAGGCTAGATATTTTTTCCATATCTTCCAGGGTAGAAATCATTTCTACGAAATTCTGGGAAATTGCATTTTTTATAAGATCATTACGGATGCATTTTTTTAGTTTTCCTATTTTTCCAAGTTCCAGAAGTTTGGTCAGGGTTGGTAAAATTGTGTCTTTATCAAAATCATAAAAAATATCGGCACCAGAATTGCGGCGGCAGTAGTTTTCAAAAGCCTGCTGACCTGTTGTGTAGAGGCCGATTGGAAGTTTTGAAAAATAAGCCATAGATTTGATAAAGTGAACAAATTCAAAGCCCTGAGGATTTTCGTGATCTGCATTTATAAAAAGAGCATCTGGCTTTTTAGAAAGAATGCTCAAGAAATACTGGATAAAGGAGCTTTCAAAAATGAGTTCAAAATCGGCCTTCTTTGTTTTTTCCAAAATGAGAGTCTGTATTGTTTTTGAAGGTTCTAAAATTAATATTTTTTTAGTCATGTAAGAGCTCCTTAACAGAATGAATTAAATCACTTCGTTTGAATTTGGCTTTGTTTATAAAGGCGTTAGCTTTTTCCAGAGGCTGAGCTGCAAATGCAACAACTGGAACTTCTGAATAATTTTCCATACGTCGCAAGTTATCCAGGAAAATTTCGCCGTTCATTCTTGGCATAGCATCATCGGTAAGAATAAGGTCATACTGATTTTGACGTGCCAACTCAAGAGCGTTAATTCCGTCGACAGCAAGATCAACCATAAAGTCACTAAGAATGGTCTTTTCAATTTGGCGAGTAGTGTCGGAATCATCAACAGCAAGAATTCTGTAATTTCGGGGCCTTGAATTGACCTCGAACTTTTTAACATCGTAGCCTCTAAGAGAGCGGAAGCGTTTTAGAATTTCCGGAATATAGAGGATAGGAATCATGTCGTATTTTTCGTCAAATACAAGTCCTTTTAAAATAGGAAAGTTATTGAAGCAGTTTGGCAGAGGTTTTTTTACAATTGAAATAAAGGTCTGCATAAAGTCGACAATAATACCAATTCTTTGGCCCTGGTATTCGGCAATAAAAATTGTGTCCAAACCATTGGAAGTTGTTTCTCTTTGACCAGGGAAGAGGGATGAAAGGAAGTAAACTGGAATGTAGACTTCTTTATCATCTTCTATTCTTTTAAGACAAAGCTGGTTTTGTTTTGTTTCATAATTTAAAGGGTTTTCATAAGTTACATCGGAAAGGTATTCGCCCGAAATAAGGTATTTAACTCCGTTTGCATAAACAAAGAAACCCCGAATTTCCTGGTGACTTTCTGCAAAGTACTGGTCATCTTTAATGAAGCTGAAAATTTCTTCGTGGGAACTTTCAAGTTCGGTCTGTAAAATTTTAAAATCGGCCGAAAGCTGTTTACGAAGAGCCTGAAGTTTTAAGACGGAAGGTTCATCTTCCAGACTCTTCAACTGATTAATCTGGTTGTTCAGTTTGTAGGAACGGGCAATCATTTCTTCGTGGGCATTTAAAACTTCACCAATGGCCTTAGAATGAACCTGAACAATTTTGTCTTCTATTTTGCGGTTTATATTTTTGGTGGTGTTGGATTTCTTTTTATTCTTGTCAAAAGCATCTGTATCAATAATTTCACCGGCAGCAGCTTTATCACAATAGCGGATATAAAGACGAATATCACATTCGTCAGAGCCTTCTTTCATAATCTGCTGGCAACATTCTGCAATTTTTATAATAACTGCTTTGATGAGGATAAAGATAGACTGATTAAAAGTAATAACATTATCTGCAAGTACCTGGTAAAGGCCTTGAAGGGCAGCACAAAGTTTTGCTATATATTCGTAACCTAAAATATTTCCAGAGTTTTTTACTGCTTCAAGCTGATTGAGGATTTTATTAGTTTTCTTAGGTGCCTTATTGATTGTGAAAATGAGATTTTTTACATCAATGATAAAGGCATTTTGCAGGGGTTTAGAAATCTTATCCATTTTTTGACCTCTTTACAAAATAGAAAACATTTCCATCGGACCTTTTTTCTAAGTTGGATGGAAGAATAGAAGGATCAAGACTTGCAATTTCGTTTGTTGAAACAAAAAGATATGAACCTTCAACCATAGAATTATCTACAATCGCTTTTAAAATCCGGGCCCTTGTTTCCATGCTAAAGTAAATGAATACATTTCGTACAAAAATAAGATGCTGATTTTTTGGAAGCAGACATAAATTGAGTTCGTTTGAAAGTTGAGAAAGATTAATATTTTGAATATTAATTTTTGCTTTTAAATCTTCAGGCATATTAATGCGGCCATTTTCATCAGTTTTTGGTAAAAGATGATGGAAGTAGGAACCGTCTACCCGACGAACAGAATTTTTGCCATAAGTACCAGATTTACATTTTTCTAGCATAGAAGTATTTATGTCGCTGGCAGTGTAGTTTGCAGGTAAAAAGGCACTTTTACCTAGAAGGGCCAGGGAATAAATTTCTTCGCCGGAAGAACAGGCAGCACTCCAAATGTTTACAAGTGGAAAATTAAGCCTGAGTTCTGGGAAGATTTTTTCTTGAAGGAGTTTAAATTGGCTTTCTTCGCGGAAAAAGTAAGTTTCGTTTACAGTAACTGCATTTATTAAAGATTCAATTTCTTGAGGGTTATGAGCAATATAATAGCTAAGATGGAAGTCTGTAGCTTCAAGCTGATTCTTATAGGTTTCTTCGAGATAATGGCGTATGCTTTCCTGGTGACTATTCTTTGGAATAATACCGGTGTGTTGAGTAACTGTATAAATTATATGTTCAAATTCTTTATCAGAAAGCATATATACCATCCGTTACTAAATTCTTTTAAGAATTTACAAGGCCAAATGCCTGAGTCTTTTTGCAATTTCATTTCGGGGCAGAACTTCGCTTGCTCCACCCATTTCAATTGCGGCAGCTGGCATTCCAAAAACGGCACAAGTTTCTTCTGATTCAGCAATGGTGTAACCGCCGTTATCAACAATCATCTTGCAGCCTTCGGCTCCGTCTTGGCCCATACCAGTCATTAAAACTCCAAGGCAGGCGTTACCGTAGTTTTTTGCTGCAGTTCTAAATAATTTATTTACAGCCGGACGAAGGAATCTTTCTTCTGGTTCATCCGAAAGTTTCAAAATAGGGTTTCCGTTCTGGCGTACAAAATCAATAATAAGATGATGGTCGGCAGGTGCCATGTAAACATTGCCAGGTTTAGCTTCCTGACCATCTTGGGCCAAATGAACTTTTATATTAGGACATTCTTCGTTAAACCAGTTGACCATTTTGAGGTCAGATCCAATATCAATATGCTGAACATAGACTATTGGAAGTGGGAAATTTTGACCAAGGCCACTTAAAACTTCTTGAACAGCAGTTGGGCCGCCTGTTGAAGCACCAAGAACAACTACCTTAAATTTATAAGGATGATGGTTGTGGTTTGGAGTTTCCTTAGAAGGTTTTATATTCTTTACATAAGAACGGACATTTTCAATAAAGCTTGCAAGATTTTCAATTTTAAAAGCTGATAAAGGAGGTTTTTCTTCAAAAAGAACTGCACCTGCTTCGATAGCCTTGTTTTTGAGGCCTCTATCTTCAGAGAAAATTACAACTGGAATATTGTGTTCTGCTGTAATAATTTTAGCGGCTTCGATACCATTCAGCTCAGGCATATCAATATCAGAAATGATAATATCTACTGGGTTATACTTTATGGCATCAATGGCCTTACGCCCATTTGAGACGGAAGCAATAATTTCAAAATCACCGGTTGCATTCAGGGCTTTTTCTAAAATACCTCTAATGATGGCGGAATCGTCAGCTATTACAATTTTAATTTTTTCAACACTCATATCTGCAACCTTTTATACAGCCAAATCTTTAAGAAGTCTATTTTCAATATCATCAGGATTAAGAATTTTAATTTTGCGATTTTTATACAAAAGTAAGTCTTCTTGAACGATATCTTTCAAATCTTCAGATAAAACCTCGTAAAAAATTTCAATTGAAGAAATATGCATACAGAACTGGTCATCATCACGTCTGAAGATAAGAAAATTCTGTTTAGAAATTACGGGGTCCTCTTTTATATCTTTTTGAGGAAAAAGTAGGATTGGATTTACTGCGACATAGGCCGTACCACCTGCATTTATAACACCTTCAATGTGAGCTGGTACAAATGGGAGGGGATGAACCTTTGCGTTTTGAGCAATTTCCTGAACTAAATCAGTATTGATTGCATAAAAACGGCTGTTTACAGAGAAAATTAAAAATGAAATTGTATCTCTATTATCAATATCAGCAGTATTCATATCTAGTCCTAAGCTTTTCTTCCTCGGTTTGCCATTTCAATTTCTTCCTGATTCTGAGAGTTCAAATCTTCGGCAAGTTTTCTGATAGAGTCAGCTGATGTAGAAATATTGTTTGTGGCAACGGTAAAGTTTTCTACGCCGGCTGAAATCTGTTTGAGGGCAATAAGAATCTGTTCAGAAGCGGCAGTCTGCTGCTGGATAATGGCGGTAATGTCGCCGGCAGAAGAAGCGGTAATTTCTGATGAAGATTTAATGCTCTCAAAATGATTACTAAGGATTTTTGCAGTTTCGTAACCGGCATTAATTTTTTCGGTACCATTTTCTGAGGCCAAAATAAGGCTGTCAGAAGAATGCTGAATTTCTGTAATTTTTTCTTTTACTTCTTTTGTACTGTCAATAATACCATCAGAAAGACGACGGATTTCGTTGGCAACAATACGGAACTTCTTGCCTGATTCACCAGCAGAAGTGGCTTCAATTTCGGCGTTGAAGGCAATAATTTTGGCCTGGTCTGCTACAGAGTTGATTAAGTTTACAATGTCCCAGATGGAATCGATTTTATCGCCTAAATCTTTCATTCCACTAATAGTCTGTTGGTTAGCATCAAAAATACTGTGCAGCTGTTCAACGTTCTTTTCTACGGCTGCAACACCATCTGCAACTTCAGAAGATGTTTTTGTAGCGACTTTAGAAACATCCTTAATCTTATTAGCAATATTTTCAGAAAGTGAATTAGAGTCTTCCATTGTTGCTACAATTTCTTTAACAGCGGCCGACTGATCCTGACTGGTAGCTGCAGTTTCCTTTGTGGCAACAACAAGGTTTTGGGTTTCTTCAAAAAGACTGGCACCCATTTTGCGGTCTTCTTCACGACTCTTAAAAATTGTACGAAGGTTAGCACCAGCGGCAAATAAAGAGAATATAGCTAAAGCAATTTCGAAAATGTAAATAAACTGTTTAACTTTTTTGCTGTAGTCATTGGTTGGACCTTCGGCAACAATGTACCATGGAGTTTCGCCAATTTTATTAGAACAAGTGAAGTAATTTTTATTTACAGTAGCAAAATTTTCTTCGGCTGTAAGTTGAGCTTTAGAAATCTTGTTCAGAGAATCGTTAAAGTAATTGTGAGTATTGTTCATAACTTTTGTGTTGTCAGGATTAGTGATGTAGTTACCGTCTTCATCAATTACAAATAGACTTGTGTTTTCTGAAAGTTTAATAGTAGAAAGGTATTCAGCAATATCATCCAAAATGATATCAACAGCACAAACGCCAAGAACTTTTCCATGTGAATCGCGGGCTGCAAGAGAAAATGTTGAACAAATTTTTTGAGTCATATCATCTCTATAAGGGGTGTTGAAAATAATTTTTCCCTTATTGGCAATAGCGGCTTTATACCAACTGCGAGTTTTTGGATTCCAGCTTTCTTCAGGTACCCAATCAGCAGAATTAACAAAACCACCTCCAGCTTTATTACGATCTGTTTCGGTTGCATAGTAAACAAGAGTTACGTAGTTTAAATTTTCTGCGAATGTGTGGACTAATTTATCCATAGATTCAATATCAATCCCAGCTTCGGCAAATTTAGCAATGTTTTTGGTTACAAGAATATCTGGATTAAAGTTTGCTTCAAGATTAGTATCGATTTCTCCTGTAACTCTACCAGTTTCAGCTTTTATATAAATTTGGAGTATCTGCAGCATAAGAATTGCAAATACTGTACAAGAAATAAAAGTAATAGTTATAAGAGGCACAAGGGTGCTAAGAAATAAACGTCGGGTCTTTTTCTTTGAAGCATCGCTAATTTTTTTTGTTTTTTCAGTTTTATTCTTCATAAACGATAATCTCCTGAATCTATGACTATACCCTTAGATTATCGGCAGTGGAGCTGAAAATGTTTAATGGGATTAAGGCTCAAGGCGTCAAAACTACTTTTCCAGTAAAAACTCAATTGTCAAACATGCAGCAGCACGGGAAAGGGCTTGTTTTTCTTTTTCTATTTGTGCGTTGCAGCGTTCGATTTTTGCAGAAAGTAAATCGTTTTCTGAGCCATAGCCAGATTCATAAATCTGTTGTTTTTGAGCAATTTTTCCACTTGCTGACTCAATTTTGAGATCCTGGTACTCGATTTTCATGTTGCAGACTTGAGCGGCGTTCCATTGTGTTTTAAAGGTTTGTGCAAGGTTGGAGCGGGCGTCGTCTTTGTTTATTTGTGCTGTTTGAACTTCACTTTTTTTGCGTGAAACATCGCGGATTTTTTTACCGCCATCCCAGATGGTGGTCTTTATACCGATTGAAATGTTGAGCGAATAGTCGTCTTTTCGTAGATAGTTAGGTTCAAAAAATGGAACTCGTGAACCAGAATAGCCGCCAGTCATTTGCAAGGCAAAGTCTGGTTTCCAGTTTTCGTAGCCTTTGGCAATTTCTTCGGCGGTTTTGCTAATGTCTTGTAATTGAGTAAGCATTTTGATGGAGGTTTGATTGCCAGAAAGAATTACTTCCTCCAATTTATCAGGGTCTTGGGCTAAAAGCTGTTCAAATTCTGTAATAAAGTCTGTGACAAAATTATAGTCGATATTGTCCAGACTCAGTCCACTTATTCCGCTGGTTCTTTCCAATTCCAACAGCTGGTTTGTAATTTGTTCTTTTAAGTCCTGGCGGGCTATTTCCAGCTCTTTTGCCTGAATTTTCGCATCAACAACCTCCTGATGCAAAAGCATTCCCGATTTTTCGGCTTCTTCGCTTACTTGAACCATGCGGCTGGTATAGCCTTCTTCTTCATCTATAACCGCCAGAATATTTTTGAGGTAATAAAGGCTGATTAATCGTGTTTTAAGTTCTGTTTCTAACTGCTGACTCTGCTGGGTAATTTGATTCTGTTTGATATTGGATATTTGTTTGTAAAGTTTAATAGCGTTTGTAATTTTTCCCCAGGTGAAAATAGGCTGGGTTAAACCCAACTGTATATTGTAAAGGGTGTTTTCCATCCCATCAAAAACTTTTACATACTGACCATTGCTTGTAGGTTTTATGCTACCCCAGGAGATGGAGTTCAAAAGTTCATCTACATTGAGATAAACTGGACCTACTGGAGGATTTACCATATAAGTTCCGCTTATCTGCATGTCTACTGTTGGTCCAAGAGCCCACCAGGCATCCTGAACATCTAAAAGGCTTCTTTTATATTCTTCCTGGAGTTTTAGCAATTCAGGATGATTTTGTTTTGTTGCATCCAAAAGGCTTTCCAGGGTGTATGTTTCACTTGTAGCTTCAGGAGTTTGTTCAGGGGTCTGTCCCCATCCGCTTTGCATTATAGAGAATATAACAAATGTTAGAAGAATTTTTCCTTTTTTCTTCATCTGCATGTCCTTAGAAATTGACGGTATAGGAATTTGTGTCGCTGCGGAAGGTTCTTTCAGTTCCTGTGTCACTTCCATCTGCATAAAATTTAACATCAATTGTGGCGTATTTTCCGGTGTAAGTTGTATCTGTCCAGGTAGCTCCACTTCCAAGTCCGCTAAAATATCCGTGATCTTGGTTACCACTTGTTCCAATTGTACGAGCACTTGTTGTTGTTTCTCCACAGTCGATTGTAAAGTTTCCGCTGGCATCTTTTCCCATCATCTTAATTATTTTTCCATCGCTTGTGACTGAAGTTCTGTCGCCGTAGTATCCGTCTACAGTTGGCAGGGAAAGTTTTGTCGATTTTCCATAAAGTGATATTGAATAATTGTTGTTCTGAATTGTTTTTGTGATTGGAGAGGTGTTATCTAAAAATGCGTAGTTTCCATCGGCATTATCTCCATTTGCACAGGCTTTCCAAGTAATTTCGTCGGCACTCTGGGCATAGCTAATGCTGATTGTAGGAGTCATTTCTTTTCCAGAAGCCTTGTCTTCATCATTTTTCCAGCGAGGATATGAGATATCGATTGTTCCGCTTCCACTGATTGTTGATTCATAAACTTTAGCTTCCGCTGTTATTGTATCCGTAGATTGAGGAACGGTCACCTTAACCAGTACATTATTTGTGGTAAGGCTGGAAGTTGCGGCATCATAAATATTTATATTAAGAGCAGTTGTTTTTCTGATAGAGGTAAGTTCTGCATAAACTGTAGAATTTGTTGAGTCAGAAATGATGACGGTTGCATCTTTGGTCAGGCCGTATTTTTCGTGGTAGTACAAAAGATAAATTGTGGTAAAGTCGGCATCTCTTCCAAAATCAGGCTGTTCTTCTTTCCAAACGAGTTTTGAAATTGTAAAACTTCCGTCTGTACCTGTTGTTGTGTGGCCGTAGTAGGAGTTTGATGGAGTAAAAACGCTTCCTTCTTTCCAAGCTAAATAGTCTAAATCTCGAACCAGGCAATCTGTGTAAGCATAAACGTCTACATTTGAAATGCCTGTTTTTGGAGTTGTGGTACTTTCTGCATCTACAATCATGCCTCCAGTTCCACCGCTGAAAACAGAGTAGCAGGAAGAAAATAAAAGTCCTGCTGCTAAAATTGCACTTATTTTAAAAATTTTACTGGATAGCTTTTTCATAGGTACCTCTCGAAATTTGTTTTGCTTTTTTATGTTTATTTTCACTCATGTAATAAATGACTGGAATTAAAATAAGGGTGATTAAGGTGGAAGTCAAAAGGCCTCCTGCAATTGCCTGCCCCATTGAAGCATACAATTCTGAACCTTCGCCCTGAGCCACTGCCATAGGAATGTCTCCCAACAGAGTAGTAAGAGTTGTAATAAATATTGGTTTAATTCGGCTGGCTGAACCGTCCAAAACAGAGGATTTTAAGAGTTCTTCTTCCTCTTCTGCACTTAAATCAATGTGCCATTCGCCATCTTTATCTTGATAACCTTTTGTTTTGGCCAGAACTTCTCGTCTGCGTTTGCGTAACTGATTGATGTAGTCTACAAGAATAATTCCGTTATTTACTACAACTCCGGCCAAAGAAATTAAACCTAAAAGTGAAAGCAGGTTAAGGGTTGAACCGAACATTAAAAGTCCTGCAACAACGCCAATAAAACAGAATGGAATTGTTACCATAATCAAAAGTGGCTGGCGGAACTTTTCGAACTGAATAACCATAACTGTGTATACCAGGAAGACTGCTATCAAAAGGGCAGAAATCATTGGTGTAATCATATCGCCAATAAGAGCCATAATACCGCCGGCTTTTGAATGAACCCCGTTTGGAAGAGGATTTTTTGCAATAAACTGGTTTACTCTCTGGGAAACTCCACTTGTGTCTTCGCTTACAAGAGATGCAGTGATTGTAATTTTTTTAGCTCGGTCTGAATGGTTTATCTGCGAAATTGATTTTTCTACCCTTATATCAGAAAGATTTGCAAAAGAAACGTCTTGTCCGTTCTGGGTAACAATGTGCAGGTTAGAAATATCATCTGCGGTAATACTTTTGTCTGTAATATTAGAAGAAATGTGGAGATTGTAGCGTTTTCCACTTTCTATATCCTTGTAGCGGCCACAATCCATGCCCTGGAAAAGTATGGCAGAAGTAATTCCTGCTTCATAACTGGTAATCCCAAGTGAACTCAAATATTCCTGACTCATATCAATAACCATGGTGCTGGTATCAAATTCTGTATCCAGTTTTGCAGTTACAACTTCTGGGTCTGTTTCCAGGAAGTCTTTAATTTTTGTAGCAGTTTGATAAAGTACGTTCAAATCTTCCGAAATAAGAGTGATTCCGTATCCACCTCCATCTGAAACGTAACCAACCAATTTGTCGAAACCACCATTTTGTACAGAAACCTTTGAATCTGGTAAAACTGCGGCCCAAATTTCTTGTATTTGCAGCATGATTTCGTGGACATCGCGTTTACGTTCAGAAACAGGTACTAGAACTACGTGGGTGTAGGTGTAGTGTGGAGTTGAAACCGAAGAAAAGTTTGAAGAATCTCCCTGTCCTTCGTAAATTACAACATTGTCGATTTCTGGAACATATTTGTATAAAAGATCTTGAGCAACCTGCATTTTTTGATGGGTTTGTTCCTTTTGGGTACCCATTGGAAATTCTGTTGAAATGTAAAAATCTCCGGAGTCGGTTGAAGGGATAAAGGCAATTCCAAGTCTAAGAGCAATAAAGCCCGAAAAGACTAGAAGGAATATTGCAATGAGCAAAACAAATGCCCGATTTTTGAGGGCAATGACCAGAATCTTTCGGTAGACTCGTTCGATTTTTCCCATAATCTGGTCGAACTTTCTTGGTTTTGAACGGATTTTTGGTCCGTTTTCAGAAAGAAATATTTTAAGTAGATAAGGAACAATTACAACGGCAACCAAAAATGAAGAAAAAATAGCCAGGATGATGGTAACGGCAACTGCGTGGAGTACGCTTCCGATTAAACCGCCAAGCATGGCAATTGGAATGAATACAACGATTGTTGTAGCAGCAGAGGCCAGAATGGAAGCGGAAACTTCATCCCAACCCTTATAAATAGATTGTGTTACAGTATATTCAAGTTCACCAGTTTCCTGATCACGCCTTTTGTAGTAGCGGTAAATTTGGTCCAGCATAACGGTGGAGCCATCAACAACCATACCAAGAGAAATTACAAGACCTGAAAGGGTCATAAGGTTTAGGGAAATATTAAGAACTCTTAAACCAATAAGACTGAACAAAATACATAGTGGAATTGAAAGGCTGATTGTAAGGGTAGCACGCCAGTCTGCCATAAAAAGCAGAATTACCAAAACTGCAAAAACAACACCAAGTATTCCAGATTGAATTACGGCCTTTAAAGAAGCCTTTACCTGTCGGCTGTCGTCACTGATGATGTGGAATTGTACTGCTCCATTTGTGCTTTCTTCACATTCGGCAATGGCAGCTTTTACTTTTTTAATAATTTTGGTTGTGTCTCCATCAAGTCGTTTGGTTACATTTACAATTGTAAGAGGGTAGCGGCCATCTGAAACATAGGTATTTGCCTCGGGGTAAGAAAGACTTACATCTGCTACATCACTAAGTCGGATAATGGTTGAACCGTCTCCAACTCCAACAGGAAGATTTTTAATGTCTTCGAGGGAATTGAAACCACCTGCATAGCGTACTTGAATTGCACGGTCTTGGTAGCTGGCAGATCCTAGAGGAAGACTTACATTTCCGTAATTAAGTACCTGGTAAACTGTAGACACTGCAATGCCTTTAGAAGTAAGGGCGTCTACATCAATCTTAATATTTACGGCAAGTTCTTTTCCACCTTCAATTGTAACTTGGGAAACTCCATCAATCTGGGTAAGAAGAGGAGTCAATTCATCTTGAAGGAACTGGGTAAGGCGTGCTGTATCGTTTCCGGCAGAAGCTGAAAAACTGATAATAGGAACCATGGACATACCACCAACCAGGGCTCTTGGTTCTCCAGAAATGCCGTCTGGTAGTTGCTCCATAAGTTCGGAGATTCGGTTACGAAGTTCTGTCAGCTGGTCGTAGGGATCGTAGCCGTCGGCGTAGGTAATTGTAATCCAGCTGAGGGAATTGGAAGACTGGGAATCTATGGCTTTAAAATGTGGCAGGGTTACAAAGGAATCTTCCAGAACTTTTGTAATGTCGCTTTCTACATCTTCTGCACTGGCACCCGGGTATACGGTGTAAACAATTGCCTGGGGCATGGAAATATCTTCCATAAATTCTGTTCGCATGCCGCTAAGGGAGTAAAAACCAAAGACCAGCAGAACTATGAGCAGCATGGTGATGATGATTGGATGCTTTACTGAAAATTCTGAAACCTTCATCTTTTATTTTTCCTTGCCTACTTGCGAATTGGCCTGGTCCAGGGCTTCTTCAAAAATACGAACCTTCTGGCCGTCAAAAACAAAGTTCTGGCCATCTAAAACTATATAGGAATCTGCATATTCCTGAGGAACTATAAAATTTTCTTCATCAATTGGAGGGTTTGTGTTTTCTACATATTTTACCGTTCCGCTATTTTGATCATATATATAGAAAGAACCATCCATTTTTCTTGCTTTTAGGCTGATAAGGGGCACGTTTTCGTAGCTTTTGTAGGCTACCTGAACTTTTACAAACATTCCGGGGCGGAAACGGTCGCCTGGTTCGTCCAGATGGCAGACTACAACAAAGTTTTTACTTTCTGGCGAAACATATGGGGCAATATTTTCGATAGTTGCACTTGTGACTGCATCTTCATACATGTTTTTTTCTGCTGGTCGTGTAACTTTTACCTGAAGTTTTTCGCGGTCAAGATTGAAAAGGTCAAAGTATTTTTCTGGAACCTTGAGGCGAACTACCTGATTTGAAAGGTCTGCAAGAACTGCTACTGGCTGACTTTGGTTTCCAATTCCTCCAACCGCCTGGTCTGCAATTAAAATTGTTCCGTCAACAGGGGCTTTTACTTCTGTATAATCTACTTGAAGTTTTGACAGGTCATACTGGGCTTTTGAGGCATCGGCCTGGGCTTTTGCTGAATCGTAGTTTTGTTGAGTTGTAGCTCCAGATTTATAAAGATTTGAAACACGGTCGAAGGTTGATTTTGCGGCAAAGTAGGCGGCTTCGGCCTGTAGCATTTGCTGTCGGAAAGGTGCATCGTCTATTTTTGCAAGTAAGGTATCTTTTGTAACAAAGTCTCCCGCACGTGCAGGGTATTCTGTAATTGTTCCTGAAACAAAAGGTACTACTGGAATCATGTCTTTTGCTTCTACATAGCCCGAAATGGTAACTGCTTCTACCAGTTTTCCGGTGCTTGGTTTTTGAATGACAACGGAAGGCAGGTTTTCTTCTTTTTCTGGCACCGGTTTTTTACGGGTTACCAGAATAATTAAAAATACAAAGATAAGAGCCATAAGGCCGAAGAGTATGTAGCGAAAGAATTTGTTTTTAAAAAATGACGAGTTCATAGCGATTCCAGATAATGATTTTTGTAGTCTTGTTAGTTTGAAATTTAATAAAAAGTAGTTGCCTCGACAATAGACAAATTCTTGCAGATGTCTAATAATTATTACATGAACGAAAATCCTTCTGAAACTAAGCTTTTGATGGCACAGGCTTTAAAAAAATTGATTAAGGACAGGCCATTTTCCAAAATCACTGTGCAGGATATAGTGGCTGAATGCAATATAAATAGAAATACCTTCTATTATCATTTTGAAAATAACTATGACCTGCTTTATTTTACATACAGTCAGGAAGTTCAGAATATTGCAGAGTCCTTTAGAAATGCAAATGCTTTAATTCCTCAGGCTCTGGATTTTGTTCTGGATTATATTGATAAAAATATTCCTCTTTGTCAGTGTGCTTATGAATCTTTGGGGGAGCAGGACTTAAAAAATATATTTCAGAAGGATATTTACAATTTTGTCCGTGCAACAATTGATTTTTATGGAAACGAAAATGATATAAAGTTTTCGGAAGATTTGAAGAGTTTTGTTGGCTATTCATATACCGATCTTTTGAGTACCCAAATTATCTGGTATATTAAGCATACTTCCGATTTAGATAAAGAAACTTTTAAAGACTGTCTGCAAACTTTTTTTACAGTGTCCCTAAAGTCCGTTTTGGAAGAAGCAGTTAAGAAAGGCTTATAAAAGAAGTTTATTCCTTTATCCTAATATTTGTAATTGCACACTGGTCACCGGTAAGGGCGGCATACACAATTGGCTGATCTTCACTAAGAATAGAAACACTTCTTATAGCAATACCCGCATTTTCGGTAAAAACGGTAATTTTTTGGCCTTCGCGTTTTATAGAAACGTGACAATCCATTCCGGCTTTGTTTAAAGCTTTCCAAGATTCCCAGCCTTCGAAAGTTTCGTTTTTATTTATGATGATGGTGTTTTTAGACCAGTCGTAAGATTCCCAGTTTTCTCCATCTATTCTAATTAATACAAATTCGCGGAAGTTTGGTCCGCCTATCATTTGGTTATCTGAATAGAAAAGACTGATAAAAGGACAATGCCAGATTAAACGGGCTGTTGGGAGACTTTGTGTATGGAAGCTAATTTCCGTATTATTTTTAATAGGGATTCCCTTACTTGCATTTGTACGCCAACCGTCAATTTGGATGTTTGGCAGGTCGCCTTCAGGTCCATTAATGTAGCTGGTTTCTGGAGCAATTCTAGGAATATAGTTTTTGTCGATAGGGTCTTTGTCCTTCACAATTTCAAAATTACTGAGAGTACAGTTTTGACCTGTTAGGGCAAGGTATGCATAGTGGGATGCATCGTTTAGGGCAATTATAAATTTATAGCTGGTGAATTTGTTTGCAATTGTAATAAGAAGATGATCCTTATATTTTACAGCTTCAATATTATAATCAAGGCCCTTCTGGTAGGCTGTAAGAATTTCTGCTTCAGATGCTTTAGAGTCGCTTACAAGTTCAGTTTGAATTTTTCTTACATCACCTTGAATAGAATTACCGTCGAAGTGGAGGATGGCATATTCCATGTAAAGCAGGTCTTTTTGTTTTTCTGGAGTTTGGTGAACACGGCCATCCAGAGAATCAAAGAGGATAAGGGATGGTATAGAATTTTTTGAAAAGTTTTCTTTATCTGACTGACTGTGAATTTGAATTTTTGTGATGTGGTCAGAAATGAGAATACCTTCAGATTTTTCTGAACGGAGACTTTCGCAATGTAGTTCACGTTTTCCGGAAATGTCAGAAATATTATCGAGTTCTTTAAGTTTGTATTCTGTATCAAGGTCGATTATGTGAAGCATGATTTTGGCAAAGGCTGGATCGAACTGGGCTCCCATTCCTTTTACAATTTCTTCGCGTACTTTCTGCTGAGGAATTGGATCGCGGTAGCTTCGTTTTGAAGTCATGGCATCGTAGGCATCTGCAACGGCAATAATTCTTGCAATTTCTGGTATATCTTCGCCCTTAAGTCCTTCTGGGTAACCACGTCCGTCGTAACGTTCGTGGTGATAATTTGCTGCAATTGAAAGATAAGGAGACTTGGAAATGCTGGAAAGAATTTGTCGACCGATTGTAGGATGCTTTTTAATTTCGGCAAATTCTTCATCAGTCAGTTTACCGTTTTTATTTATAATGGAACCTGGAACACCGATTTTTCCAACGTCGTGAAGCAGGCCTGCATAGTAAATGTCTTCGCAGTATTTTTCATCTTTACCGGCTGCACGGGCAATTTTTTGAGAATATTCGGCAACACGCATTGAATGTCCGTGAGTGTACTGATCCTTGGCATCAATTGCATTTGCAAGGGCTGTAGCAGTTTGGTCGAACATCATTTTTGCGTTCTTTTGTTCAGATTTGAGGAATTCTACTTCGCGTTTAGTAGCTTTTTCTACAGTCCTGTTCATATCCAAAAGGACGAAGATATAGAGTAAAACAGTTACGCCTACCATACTGATGTTTTGCAGGGAAAGTCCGTATGAAAAAAACTGAATTACTGTTGAAACAAAAGGTAATAAAGAGAAAATCAGGAGAGGTATTCGAATATTACGGGCAATTTTTTTGTAGAATTGAACGATGACGGATAGTTGAATTACCATTATTACAGAAGGGAATATATAACTGATTAAGAAGCCTGGACCTCTCTGGTAGCGGTTATGATTATCGAAGAAGTAATAAAAGCCGGTACAATAACCAAGAACAAGAGACATAATACCAATTGCAAAAAGTATTTCACAAATAATAAGGCGGTGTGGTATTTTTTTTAATCCTACTTCGTGGGTAACCAGGTCAACAAGATAAAGAGTGTAGGCGTGAATAATACATAGTGAAAATAAATAGACAGAAAAATTTGTTATACGAACCATGTACCAGCCGAGAGTAGAAATGTTACCACGGTAGATATAGGCTAAACGGTCCATAATTAGAAGACAGGCTGCGTAAAACTCCATGAGCATAAGAGCTGTTCTTCGTTTTTTTGGCATTGAACGTGTAAAGAAAGTCAGTATAGCAAGAACGCTACAAGTACCACTTAGAAAAAGCATTATAGATAATTGATGCTGTCTTAAAAAATCCATTACTTATTTCCTCAAGTTTATTGTATGTATTATAAACTCATATGGAAGGAAAAGCGAGTAACGAAAATGTAAAAACCTATTTTGACCCTGTATCTTATAGAAGTTCTTCTATTTTATTTAAAATTAAAAGATCGGCAGGTAGCCAGTCTACAGAATGAAGATTTTCTTTTGAAAGCCAGCGGGCCGCTTCGTGCTCCAGGAGTTTGAGCTCACCAGAAACAATGCTACACAAAATGCAATGCATGGTCAGGTGGAAGGTAGGGTAGTCGTATTCAACAACACCAAGAATACGTTCAGCTTTAATTGTAGTTGCAAGTTCCTCCTGAATTTCGCGAACGATGCAATCTTGGGGAGTTTCTCCATCTTCAAGTTTACCACCAGGAAGTTCCCAGCCATCTTTGTAGTCGCCATAGCCACGCTGAGTAGCAAAGATTTCTTTTTTTAGAGTTTGTGGATTTGTGCGGAGAATGATAGCTCCGCTGACAGTGACCTGCTTCATGAATTGAACCTCTGTTTGAATAATACAAAAGATTGTGAAAAAACTGAACCGGGCAAAGTGCATCTGGTTGGTCCTGAAAAGGGGATCAAAACAAAGCCAACTCGTGATAGTAAAGAGCGAAGGGAAGTAATAAAAAATACACAGAATTGTGATATAATAAATGCATCGTATGGGAAAAATCAAAATTATCAAGGGTGATATAACAAAGCTTAGCTGTGATGCAATTGTAAATGCTGCAAATTCCAGCCTGCTTGGTGGCGGCGGTGTTGATGGTGCAATTCATTATGTCGCAGGCCCAGAACTTCTTGCTGAATGCCGTATTCTTGGTGGCTGTAGAACTGGCGAAGCTAAAATCACAAAGGAATATAAGCTACCAGCAAGATTTGTAATTCACACTGTTGGGCCGATTTATTGTGAACATAGTGCGGCTGAGGCAGAGGAGCTGTTGACCGCGTGTTATGAAAACTCGTTGAAGCTTGCCCGTGAGAAGGGGCTTAAGACTGTGGCCTTTCCTTTGATTTCTGCCGGTGTGTATGGGTATCCGCAGCGTGAGGCTATTAGGGTGGCGGTTGAGACGATGAAAGGGCATGCTGAGGAGTTTGAGGAGATTACGCTGGTGCTGTTTGGGGAGCGGGAGTTTGGGTTTGCGGGGGAGGAGTATCCGGAGTTTATTTCAACTCCTTCTTCAACTCGTTAATCAATTCATCACTCTTCTTAAACGAATCACTAAGCATATCCAGCAGTTCTGCAGTAGTATGAGTAACTTCTTCTTCCTTTACAAACGGATTTTTAATATCAAGATTCCATCCGCTTTCTGCAATCTTTTCTACAGGGACCCGCCATGACTGTTCACCTTCTGTTCTGTTATTCCACCACGCAAGAAGTGACGCAAACTCGCTCTTTTGAATCGGCTTTGTTTTTGAATAAGATTTCTGACCTTCCGGCAGCTTGTGTTCCCAGTACGCGAGAAATGCTTTGCATTTCTCGTCACGAGTTTGCTATGCAAACTCGCATTTCTTTAGTAGGTTCGCCCTTTGTAAAGAACAGGAGATTTGTAGCAACACTGGCATAAGGCTGGAAAACAGAGTTTGGCAAACGCACAATAGTATGAACATTACATTGAGTCAAAAACTCTTCGCGGATTCTCTGTTTTACACCGTCGCCGGTCAGTGAACCATCAGGTAAAACAATCGCTGCTTGGCCACCATCACGCAGGTAGCGAATCATCAAGAGCAAAAACAAATCGGCACTTTCTGTAGTTCTGAATGCAGCAGGATAATTTGTTTCCACACCATCGGAAACGCTTGCACCAAAAGGTGGATTAGCAAGAATAACATCAACACGTTCTTTTGCACCGATGCTTGTATACTCGCGGTTCAGGCTGTCCATGTTCATAACATTCGGAACTTCAATATCATGCAGAATAAGGTTTGTAACACAAAGCATAAATGGAAGCGGTTTGAGCTCCTGGCCTCGAATCGTTTCTTCAAGTACCTTCAAATCTTCAACAGAATGAACATCCTGCTTTCTGATATTTTCAATTGTGCTTGTCAAAAATCCGCCGGTACCACAAGCAGGGTCCAGCACCTTTTCGCCAAGTCGAGGATTAATAATCTCGGTCATAATTTCTGTAACAGCGCGCGGAGTATAAAACTCTCCGTAGTTGCCCGCACTCTGCAAATCTCGCAAAAGCCCTTCGTAAATATCGCCGAACATGTGACGGTCTTCGCTGGCATTAAAATCAATTTCATTAAGCTTGTTCACAACCTGACGGATTATAGTTCCATTTTTCATGTAGTTGTTAGTGCCCGCAAAAATATCACGAATCAGAACAGCCCGCTTATTACCTGTAGAAATATCCAGATTCTGCAAACCGGGAAAAAGCTTATTATCAACAAAATCCTTAAGCGCGTCTCCCGTCATGCCTTCGCTATCTGCCGCCCAGTTTCTCCACTGCAGCTCGCTCGGAATCACAGAAACATAATCATCGCTGATAAGTTCCATTTCGGCTTCCTTGTCATCAATGATTTTAAGCGTAATCATCAGCAACTAAAGTTGCTGTTCTTTATAGGAAATTATATTCGGGACGATGTCCCTCAATGCGAATCCAGCCCAGCTGCTCAAGTCTCTGCGCATCGCCGGAAACACCCGGATCCTTCCACATGATATTCTGTAATGACTTTATAATTCCACCAATGTTTGGCATTTGTTCTGCTCCTGCTACCTTTTTTATTTCTTTTCCAACTTCTTTACATCTTCCAGAAATAAATCAAAATCACTCTGATAGATTCTGTCCTGGATTATGCGGTATTTTTCCCACTCTGTTTCAGCATGAGCTTTGGCAACTTCCATACTGATTTTTCCTGCGTTAGTCAGAATCTCCTGTTCATTTGCAATCAGAATGCGGTCAAGATGTTTTGCCCAGTCTTCCATAGTCATAGGAATGTTGCGATTCGCCTGCATTTCAGCAAAATCAAGATATCCAGAAACAATCAATTCCAAAGCACGAAGTTCATCCTTGCTAAGGTAATTTTTAGCAATCGAAACATCAGACTTTCTGATTTTAGCATCAGGACTTCCTTCCCACGATGTAAGTCCCATGTTTTCTTTTGTACTGTCAGCACGTTCATAAATTAATTCAGCTGCCGTGTGTTTGTGAATAGCCCAATGCAACTTATTTTGAACCTTAGCAAAAAAATCTTTTGTAGTCTTTGCAGTTTTGTCGTAATCAATTGCTGTCGCATATAAGTCGGTAATCTTCTGGTAAAACTGTCTTTCAGAAATTCTGATTTCTCGGATTTCTTCAAGCAAGCGCTTAAAATAATCCTTTGTCAAAATTGAGCCGCCATTTTTGAGCCTGTCACTATCTAACACCCAGCCCTGAATCGTGTAATCCTTTGCAATCTGATTTACCCATTTTCTAAACTGAACAGCTCGCTCTGAGTTTACCTTGAAGCCAACGGCAATAATCATCTGAAGGTTATAGTGCATTGTATCATAAGATTTTCCATCTTCGGCAGTTATCCGAAATTTTCGGATAACTGAATCTTCCGTTAATTCAGAGTCTTCAAAAATCTTTTTAATATGATAATTTATCGTTCGTACATCAACTTCGTAAAGAATAGCAAGCATCTTCTGAGTAATCCAGATATTTTCATCCTCATAGCGAACTTCCACACTGTTTTTGTCATCGCCTGTTGCTGCAACAAAAGTAAGATATTCCGCAGCCGAACTACGGATTGAGATGTCTTTTTTTTCAACTTTCTTTGCCATGTCGATTGCTCCTGTTACTTTCTTATTTCTTTTGAGGAATTCATTCTATACCTTACAGAGATAATGGCGTCAAGATTATAAAAAGTTACATTTCTTTTTACAGATCGTGAACCTTCTTTTTGAACTGTTTCCAAAATGGAAATAGTTGAGGCTTCATCCAATTCCCCACATTCATATATATTTTTAAGGTGTTTTGAAACCGCAGGAACATTAACATCAAACAGTTCTGCCATAGAATTTTGTGTAAGCCAGATAGATTCATCCTTAAGGAGCGCATTAACTTTTACATCTTCTTCATCTGCTTTATAGAGAATGTACGATATTTGTTTTACAAGTTCGTTTGGCATTTGTTTCGCTCCTTTTGTTTATAGATAGGAGGGGAAAGCCTTCCCCTCGCTCCCAAGCAAGTCGCTCCACGAATCGTCCCTGCAAGCAGTGCCGATTCTCTCCGCTTTGTTGCTTGTCCGCTACCCCTTCTAGCGGGGACACCCCGCAATGCCCCGTTTACACTTCAATACTATATTTTTTAAGTGTAAATGAATTTAAATCTGGTCTAATCTCATAATATTTGACAGAACCAGGTTTATATTTTTTAGAGACAAGATTTATTATTTTTTCTCTCTTTTCAATGCACATTCTGTAACCAAAAACTATTTCACACAACGTATTGTCTCCATAATATATTTTTTGATTGAACATATCTGATTTCAAAGGGTTTGAAAGTAATATAGCTCGAAATTCATTTTCTTGCTTCCAAATGCTTTTTTTGTGATACATATTGTATTCAATATTTTTAATGGTTTCTTCACGTCGAAAAATATTATACTTATGTAAGCCATCATTATCATAAATGATTGGTCGAATAAAAAAATATTTTTTTTGATTAATCTCGCGTAATACTGGAGAAAATTCCCCAATAGAAGATTTGTTTATTGATTCTATATAAAAAACTTTTTCACCATCTATCTCCTCATTATCAAATTGAATTGTCTTATATCCTAAACAAACTCCTGAATAACTATCTGTATATGTTCCCCATAAGATTTCATTTAGTTCTGATGAGCATAAACTTAAAATACAGAAATTGTTTCTATCTTTTTCAGCTGCTTTATCTAAAACGTTTATTAGTGTACCATCCTCTATTTTTTTTCTAATATCAGATATCTGTAGCCTAAGTAAATTTGGATGAGCTTTCTGCCAATTTCTTATTTCATCATCAGTAGCTTCGTATTCATTTGGAACACTTGCATCAAACGGATCATTTAACTGGTTTGGTCTAGAAAAATAAAAATATTTGTTTTCAAGAGAATCTAATAAATTATTAAAATCCTTTTCTTTTGAAATATTTTTATACTTAAAAAATATCCTAGTTTGTATAGGTTCTAATATATTAGGGAATGAAATTCCATCTAAAATCATTTTTAGTCCTTCGTTAATTTTCAAAATATTATTCTTTCATCATTTTTTCATAATGATCCTTATTGATAGTATTAAAAATTGACTCAAATACATCAAACAGTTTCCCAGGTGTTTCATTATGATTTTTCTGAAAATAAAAACTGTCAAAAGGTGTTATTTTATGGCTTTCATCATTTATCATTGAAATGAATGCACATTTTAAATAATATTCTATAGATGTTTTATCATCTGTGAGAACGGTTGCCCATGAATCATGTCCCATGCCTATAAAATTTGCATAACTTTCCAATATGCGTCTAAAAAGATTTGCAATTAAAATATTTTGAGATTTATTATCCTCTTGGATTTGGGATTTTATTTCTTTTAATGTATTCCACATCAAAGAATAGTCATCTATAGCTTCATATTCTTTTCCTTTAGACTCAATAATAGAAATGTTTTCTTCATTTTTGAATATTCGGTAATGATTTTTTAATTTACATATAGGACGACATTTTAAAGATATTTCTTTATAAAAATATAGATTATGTGTAAATATGAATACTTGAGCTATTGAAGGATTATCAAAATCATTTCGGTTATTTACCTTCCATGCGATTAATCTTTGTACTAAAGTTGATACAATAAATAAAACCTGACTATCCATACTTGAAACAGGATCATCAATAACTATAATTTTCTTTTTTGATGAATTAGCCAAAATATCTGTTGTTCCTAGACAAAGTTGATAAAAATATAAGAAAGAAATGAAATTCTTTTCACCCTCACTTAATGAATTAAATATATTTTCTTCTGGCATGGCACCAATGCGAGCTAAATAATATTGTGATATGTTATTTACTTTATCTTTTTCTAAAATTTCAAATCCCATAAAACCAGAATTTTTCAAAATTTGATTTATATTATCTACTGCTTCTTTCGTATTAACAGTTTGCATTCGTAATTCTGAATTCTGTTGTATTAATTGCTCAACTTCTTCCTTTATTTGTTCAATTTTTAATTTATTCTGAGATAGTTTTTCTAAATCCTTTTTATCATCTTCATTATATTTTTCTATATCAGATTTGCACTCATTTGCTAAATAGATCCATATATTGGACAAAAAAGATTTTTTTTGTTCATCAATGGAATTAACAATATCATCATTCTGTTTTATTGCGATATTTATTTTTTCCATGATTTCCTTAACAGAATTTTCAATTAATTTAATTGTTTTTCTCTCATTTGGTGCTTTTGTTTTCTCCTCTATTACATTTATATTCTCATCAAGAATAGACTTTAATTGTATTTGTAAGTTTGATACAACATTGTTCTCATTATATTTTTCAACAACAGTATTTAGATTTTCTAATAACTCTGAGAATTTATTTTTGTAATTACTCTTTTCTACTTCAATCTTATTTACCTTTTGTTTAGATGATTCATCAAACATATCATTCAATTGAGAAATAAAATCATCACTAATAGATTGTTGGCAAAATGGACAGACTCTTCCAGTTTTTTCAAGATATTGCTTTCCTTGTAAAACCCAAGGTTTAAGATTGTATTTTTTTATAAGTTCTGCCAATTTTACATCATCTTTGCCAACAATTATTTCCTCTAATAGAACATTTAATTCATCTTGTATAGTTATTAATTCATCTACAAGTTTTATATCTAATGATAATCCGATTTCTTCGAGTTTATCTTCATATAATTTTGTATATAACTTTGTTAATTCATCAAGTGTTTTTATTTGAGAATTTCCTTGCTTTAATAGACTTTCGATATGACTTAAATTACTTTTTTTATTTCCAGAGTATTCAAGTTTTATTTTTGAAAAAGTTTTAAATGTATCTCGTTTTGAAAAACAATTAGCAGCTAAATCATTTCTATTGTTTTCTCTTTTTATATCTATTTTATCATTTTCATCTTCCAATTGTTTTTGTTCATCGTTTTTTCCTGAAATACTTTTTTCATTCGCTTTTATTTGTGTATCAATTGTTACATTTGTTTGATTTAATGAGAATACACCTTTTAAAGTATCACTATTCATAAAATTGTTTTCAATAAAATGTTGATTAAACACAATTATTTCTTCTTGAGCTGGATTATAACCATCTACTGAACAATCTGGATATATACTTGAACTTGTATTCTCAGATATTGATTGCATATAATTTGCAAGAGTAGATTTTCCACAACCATTATTACCGAAGAAATAATTTAATTTAGTTAAATCATCTATAGTAACACCAGTGCTATTATATGTGGCTTTGTTTTTCAGTGTAATAGTTGTAATCATTTTTTAATTCTCCTCAAAAGCATCTTTTAATATGCTTTGCATTAATTGTTTTGTGTATATTTCTCGTTCTTGGATTTGTGATTCTATTTTAGATATTTTTGTTAAATTGGTTTCTACTAATCTTACAATTTCAGATTGTTCTTCTAACGGAGGTATTGGGATTTTTATAGAATTCAATTGAGGTTGATTTATTTTGGGCATCTTAACTCTATTATCAAATTTGTAAACTTCTAAATCAAAATAATCCGAAAGCATTAATTGCTTAACAAAAGCATATTTTAAACTGGTTTTTAATGGATACATATCTGCTGAACATAAACCGTCAAAATCGACATACACTATTTTTCTTAATCGTGGACGAATTTTTGAATATATAAGCATATCTTTCGAAAAAAGGTGATTAACACTTATTATTTCTTTTTCCTTTACAGTTCGTAGTGGATATATTAGTCTACCAGTATTTTTTTCAATATCATCTGGTGATACTTGAATCATATTTTTATAATCTGATGAGTTAACAATATTCGTAGTTATATCAATTACAGAACCAAATCTTACCCATTTCCATCCTTCAGGAATTTCAAATGGTTTTTCTTCATCTGAAATTGGAGATAATTCTTTCTGTTTCTTTTCGCTGTTTCGTTCTTTTTGAATCTGCTCAAACAATGCTTCTGCATCGTAGTCGGGATTGCCTTTTTGGACTGGATTCTGTTTGCGCCAATCTGAGGTGAGTTTTCCTTCTATGGCTTCCTGCAGAATGTTCTGGCGGAGTTGTTTTATGTAGTTTTTTTGTTTTTCAGATTCTTCAAGCAAGTTTTTAATTATATTCTTCGCATTAACAAATTTCTGATAATTGGCTAATTGAAATTCTATTGGGAAATATGGAATTTCATAATTTGAAAAATTTCCACGATTGATAGATTCTTTTGAAGTTCCTGTTTTTGTTTTCGAAACAATTTCATCCCGAAGCATTTCAAAAACAATCTGATAAAACAAAAAGTTTATAGGATATTGCTTTTTATCTTTTTCGGTCAAAATGAAACACAAATCGCTTGCTATAAATTTTCCGTTTACATAATGAGCTCTTCCTAAAGAACCAGACGCGGCAACGGCATAAACGATTGCTTCACATTCATGGTCAAAAGAATTGTGAGTTTTCCAATCTGTAGCAGCTGTTATAAAATCATATTCTCCAGGTGTACATTTACTGCTTTGCAAAGAACCTTTTTCTATTGAGAATATGTCACCTATCCTAACTTTTTTCCATTCGCTCATTTACAATGCCTTGTCTCTTCTATAAGTTTATTTTTAAATATCTCAAAATTTTTGTTTGATAATGCTACATAATCTCTATATTTTTTAAGATCTGTTTCAGTAAAGTGAATTTTGGATTTCAAACTCCATGTATATGAAAATGCATCCTGAACAGCTTTTATCATATCTTTATACTCTTTTTCAATATCTGGAAAATATAAATACAAACTAATTTCAGAACGCAAGTAATTACCTTTTGCACAATTCTTTGTAAACCATTCATCATACTGATTTGATGTCATTTCACCCCTCAAAACCATATTAAACGCAGTTAATCCTAGGAAAGAGGAATTGAACCATTCAGAAATATCTACATAAAGAGATTCTATTTTCTCAGATTTCTTTCTTTTGGAATCATTCTTTTTATTTAAGTAGCTTGGTAAATATCCAGCTATGAAAGCCACTATAATAGTTACTCCATTAGTAATAAGTTGATATATAAAATCGTAATTAATTGTTTTTTGGGTAGGTATGTTTTCCTGAATGATTTCATTATGAGCTTCAGAAATTATCTGAGTATTTATATCTTCACAAAAACCATAAAAAACGAAACTCAACATTAATAATAAGCATATTTTTAATTTTTTCATTTCTCTATTCCTTCAACAAATCCATTAGCCCGATATTTATAAACAGATTATCTTTTCCCACTTTCATGCATTTTAGGATTCCAATATCTTCCAGTTGATGCAAATATCTTGAAGCAGCTTTGCGTTCTACTCCAAGTGATTTTACAATGAATTCTACTTTGCAATATGGATTTTCAAAAAGAGTTTCTATCAATTCTTTTGAATAAATTTTGGGAGCTTCTGTTTTTACTTTTTCTACAGTATCTTCCAGAAGTTTTTTTATGGCTTTTACTTTTTGGATTGTATCGGCTGCAGTTTCTTCAATTCCCTTTAAAATAAAAATAATCCAGTCTTCCCAAGCCTCATTCACACGTACATTTTGTAAAAGCTTGTAGTAACTGTTTTTATTCTTAATAATGTAGGAACTGAGATATAAAATTGGAACATCAAGGTGATGCTTCAAAATCAGATAGAGGATATTTATAATGCGGCCTGTTCTTCCGTTGCCGTCATAAAACGGATGAATACTTTCAAACTGATAATGCAGAATGGCAAGTTTTGAAAGACTGTCATCTTCGTTATTCAGATATTCAGTAAAATTCTTTAACAGCTCGTCTATTTCTTCTTTTGTCTGAGGCGGAGTATAAACAACTTCATTTGTTGTGTCGTTTACAAGTTTTGTTCCTGGTAATGTTCGGATTCCTGCATCATTCTGAACAAGAACTTTTTGAATCTGAACAATGTCATTGATAGAAATAAAACCATGTTCCTTAAGCTGATTAAAACCTGTATACAGAGCTTCGCGGTAGAACATTACTTCTTTTGTGGCTGAATCAATTTTAGTTACTGTTTCAGATACGGCTTTATAAAGATCATCTTTAGTTGTGATGATGTTTTCTATTTCTGAACTGTCTTTTGATTCCTGGAGTACAACTGCATTAATAAGTATAGATTGATTTGGAATAAGATTTGCGCAGCCTTTTAATTCGGCAAGCATTTTTACTGCTTTGTTTTCTGCTTTGAGAATCTTAATTGTTTCCGTTTTTGAAGAATCAATCGGGAGCTTTTGCAATTCATTCATGTCCCAATTATACACCCTTTTGGTACATAAGACAAGAAATATGTACCAATTTTTGCAATTTTGGTACATATAAAAGAAATATGCACAAATTTTGAGATTTTTGGTACATAATGTCTATTATTACCAATTTTTTCGTATATACGCATTTTTAGGGAATAGAAATATTTACGCAGCACTGTAAATCTCTGCTTCAAGTTCTCGTATTGCTTGAAGATACTGCACTTTTCCGCCGAATAGATTTACAATTTCTGCCGGAGTTCCGATTCCTTTGATTGGGTCTACGGTGAGGACTTTCATATCTTCTATTTCTTCTATTCCGGTTTGGGCGTATTTCTCTAAAAGTGCATCTAAAACTGCGCGGGCTTTGTCGCCGTATTTGGTCCAGTAGTTTCTTTTGCGGACATTTTCGGTGCGTTCTTTTCTTGTAAGGGCCGGCGCATCCCAGGCGATGTGGCAGATGAGGTCAAAAATATCTAAATCAGATTTTATTTCTTCTTTCAGTTCTTCAAAAATAATGCCTTGATTTTCCAGCTCTTCTTTTCTGCATCGTTCCAGGCTTGTAAGAAGTTATCCAATGAACGGTAAGATGTAAGAATGCCTGTTTTTGTGTATTCCTTAAGGCTTGTGGTGATGAGTTTTCCGTTTGAATCAAGGTATTGGCGACGTTCGCTTAAGATGCTTACGTCAACTCCGGCAATTCGGACTTTTTCTTTTTTATCAAAGGCTGGAGGTTCTGTTTCTGCAAATTGCGATACACCAAAGTTTTCGTCAATTTTGTATTCGGCGAACTCAACTTCATTTCCGGTAACCGGGTCAATCTGAGATTCTTCTTCACCGTCTTCCAAAAGGCTTTCCGAAAGTTCGTCATCGTCTTTCGCTTCCTTGATTTTAACCGGAGCACCATCAAAATCTTTATCTGCAAATTTATCTGTTACATTACGGAAGTCGATTATCGTAAAATACTGCTTTCCGTATTCTTCGTTGATACGAGTTCCGCGGCCGATAATCTGCTTGAACTCTGTCATGGAGCCGATGTTTTCATCAAGACAAATTACTTTACAGGTCTGTGCGTCTGTTCCTGTGCTCATCAGTTTTGAAGTTGTAGCAATGACTGGGAACTTCTGTTCGGGGTTTATAAAATCTTCAAGATAACCTTTGGCAACCGAATCATCACCAGTAATGCGGACTATGTATTTATCTGAGCGGGCGGTAATTTCTTCCGGCGCATATTTTAGGAGAGCCTGACGCATTCGTTCTGCATGTTCAATATCAACACAGAAAACAATTGTCTTTGCCATTGGATCTGAGTTTGTAAGATATTCCATAATTTTTCTGGCAACTAGATCTGTTCGTTCATCAATTACAATATTGCGGTCAAAATCTTTTGTGTTGTAAAGGCGGTCTTCTATAAGCTCGCCGTCTATATCTGTTTTGCCGCGCTCAGGACGATAGCCTTCAAGGTCTATGTTCATTCCAACTCGAAGAACTTTATAAGGAGCTAAGAATCCGTCATCAATTCCCTGCTTGAGAGAGTAGGTATAAATTGGCTCTCCAAAATATTCGATGTTTGAAAGAGCCTTTGTTTCTTTTGGAGTGGCAGTCATACCAATTTGAGTTGCACTCGAAAAATATGAAAGAATCTTGTGCCAGGCCTTGTCTTCATCAACTGAACCGCGGTGACACTCATCAACAATAATCAAATCAAAGAAATCCGGGCTGAACTGTTTGTAAGCATCAGTTTCTTCATCATAATTTGTAAGCCCCTGATAAAGAGCAAGATATATTTCGTATGTGTAAGGTCGCTGGCGGCCGGTGTTATATAGCAAGCCGTTAAGAAAATTGCGGTGTAGCAATTTTTAGGCTTACCTCTAACTTGTCGATGTGCTTATGTCTGATGATGTGGCACTTATCTTTGAAATGCTTAAAGTCGCCTTTCTTTGTCTGGGTGATAAGATTATTGCGGTCTGCTAAATAAAGGATTCGCTTTTTACAGCCGGCTTTCCAAAGACGATAGATAATCTGGAATGCGGTATACGTTTTTCCTGTTCCTGTTGCCATTACAAGAAGAATACGATTCTGTCCGCGGGCAATTGCTTCTACCGTTCTGTTGATGGCAATTCGCTGATAGTATCGTGGAGCGCGGCCTGTTGAATCAAAGTAGTAGGAACAAAGAGATGTATCTTCTTCCTCTTTTGAAGCAAGTCCGTTGTATCGTTTTGTAGCAGTCCCAAAGTTCATCCGGAGTTGGAAAATGTTCAAGATCTGCATTTTCAGAAACTATAGCTTTGCCGTCAGTTCCCTGTGATCCGCAGTTTTTGCGATACTGAATTACGAAGCCGTCTCCATTACTGGAAATTGCAACCGGAATATCAAGAGTTCCCGCGTATTCTAAAGCCTGCTGCATCCCGGCCCCGACTGTATGAGTGTTGTCTTTTGCTTCTACAACAGCTACGGGAATATTTGACTTGTAATATAAGATTATATCAGCACGTTTCTTTTCGCCACGCTTTGTCTTTTTGCCTTTTACAAAAATACGTCCTGCCGTAAAAGTAACTTCTTCGCGAATCTGAGTCTGCTTATTCCAGCCAGATTGTTCAATTGCAGGGAGAATATATTTTGTGATGATATCGCGTTCGGAAAGAGAACTTTTAGTATCCATTTTTGTTTCTATATTATACCGCCAAAAGTTTGATTTTACTAGAAAATAGACTGGTGATTGTGACAGAAGATAGCATTATATGGGTAGGCCTATTTCCCGTTAAAAAACTCAGTAAGTATGTCTTTCAGAAAGTTATATCGTCTGGCGTATGTGTTATCTACATGAATCAATGTAAATCCATGGTCCTTACATATTTGTTTCTTCTTTTCATCTCTTGCTATTACTTTTGGGTCTGTATGGTGCTCTGGACCATCAAGTTCAATAGCTAAAACGGGAAATTCTTTATTTCTATATCCTTTTTTATAGATTACAAAATCTATACTTGCCTTAAAGAAAAACTCACAATCTGATGGAAGCTTTTCAAATAAATGGGATGTTTGAACTTCTCGTTTTACAGAATATTTTGAATCATCTTCTAAAAGAACTGAAAGAGACTGATTTAATGTTGTTAGGAAAGCATCTTCAGTTTCGGAACTATATGGTTTAATTCCTAAAGCTCTTGAAGATGTTTCTCTTGGTGATACACTACATTCTCCATTACTTTTAACATATCGTGCTAATTCGTAAAGGTCATCCTGTTCATTTGATTTATGGAGACGCTTTAACTCTTTTTCACTGGAAATTAGGACTAATTTATCTTTTGCTCTTGAAACTGCAACATTAATTAACTCTCTGTTGTTTTTGAGCCAGTCATATGTTCTTGGATGTGTATGATCTGTTAATGCCAGTGAAAACAAAATTTCATCTTTTTCATCACCTTGAAAAGCATGTACGGTGCCGTAACTTATTTCATTATCCAAGTGCTCTTCTTTTAATCGGCTTTCAATTAAGTCTTTTTGATTTTTAAACGGTGTGATTATTCCTATCTTCTTTCCAGTTTTTTTTTTGACATAGCTGACGATTGTTTCAACTTCTTCTGGTGCAGTGTTTTTGTAGCTTGAATAGTTTTCCGCCACTTCGCAGAACATAAGCGGTTTATCATACCTAGGTTTTGATTTGATATTTAACTGACTGTTGTAATACTTCTTATTATTAAAATCTATAATTTCTTTAGCACATCTGTAATGATTGTGCAGCAAAGTTTCCTGACTTACTGAATCATTTGCAAGGAAGGCTTTGTATATAGAATTTTTGATGTAATCATAACTATCGTTTACATTATATTTCGCTTTTAATTCATTATTAATATTTGGATCAAGTGTAATAACAGGATTTAATTGCTGCGGATCTCCAACAAGCATTAGATTTTTTCCTCTGATAATTGGAACCAGAGAAACAGCTGTATTACATTGGCTGGCTTCATCCATTATTGTCATATCAAAATATTGCTTTGGTTCTCCAATTTTTTGAGTAGAAATACAGGTTGAGCAAAAGACTGGAAATACTTTCTGCATTTTTATAACATTGTCTGAAACTGAGAAATACTTATTAAATTTAGTTGTCTGCTCCTGCTCATCTTGGATATTCAAAATCTCTACAAAATCCTTATATTCGGGTTCATACAAATGTTTTAAGTAACTCACTGAAGTAAAGTTTATAAACTGCATAAGCTTGTCGTGATCAAAATATAACAAAGCAAGAGCTTCTTCATCAGTTATGTTTCCAATTTCGTTCAATCGTTTATTTATTGCATTTTCCTGCTGTCCTTCAAGATTGATTCGAAGATTCATATTTTCGTTTTTAGAAAGCATTGCTTCTATTAATTTTCTTCGCTCTTTTAAATCAAGCTGTTCTTCGTGTTTCTGAAGGAGTTCAGTAAGTTTTTTTGTACGTTCAATTTGATTTTGTTTTGATTGATTTAGTGCATCTTTATATACAGAAAGATTTTGAATATTCCGCATTAATTCTTTTATGTATTTTATTGTTTCTGGAATTTTTGGATTGCTTGCTATTCTTAGAATAGGAAAGGGGATTGTATAACCGCGATATTTAAGGGAAGTAAGTTTTTCAAATACACCATCTATTGGATGGTTATTGTATGATGAAAATAAAACGGTCTTATTATTAAAGAAAGCAGTAATGATTGTATTAATTATTGTCGTCGTCTTTCCAGTCCCTGGCGGTCCTTGAATATATGCAACTGGATAATTAATTGCATTATGAATTGCCAGTAGCTGATCCAGATTTACATTCCTATCTATGAGAGCTATTTGTAAAGTTTCTTCATTCGATTTTAAAGTATGTAATTCTCCAAAAAAGGCCTTAATAGGAACGGTAACTTTATTGGATGAATACATTTCAATAATTGACTCGTATTCTTTTTCAAGGTTTATATTTGTATTTCTTTGAAGACAAATAAAGTAAGGACAATCATCAACAGAATAATTCTTATTTCCTTTTATATTTTCTGTAACAAGGTCTTTTACGAACTCAGGAATCTGGTCAATATTTTCCAAAAACTCAATTTCTTCTGGTTGAACAAAATTTTGAATGCTTTGTTTTGTAGTCCCATCAACACAAAACTCTGTACATATTTTAATTTTATTTCCGGCAAGAAGACTTCGCTTAGCAACGTCAAACATGACTTCTTTATAAGCAAGAACATATAGCCCCTTTGGAGTATGAACACTTAGCACATTAAGTGCCAGCTGGATAATGGAGTTTATGTTTTTCTCTTTCTTAATGGCAGCAGTTTTCTTAAAACTATTTACGATATATTTGAATTGATCATCATCGAGTTTGTATCGTTGATTTTGAATTTTACTGGCATCCAGCTTCTTGATTAAAACGTAGTCGTTGTTCAACTTTGGAAGATCTGCCAGTTTATTACAATCTGCTAAGTAATTTAAAGTTTTAAGATTAACTATATTACTAAAAACAAATGAATATTTCTGAGGAAAAAGTTCAATATCTTCTATTAAATCTTTATTGGTATAATAGAATGTTCCATCCATTATTTCCGTAGAAATTATTTTATCGATGAACATGTATAATTCTTTTGTCTCAAATTTACCTAAATGTAAACCTGTAACTTCGAGACTTCTTTTTTCAGTATTAATGTTGTTAATCGAAATCCAGTATTTTGTCCGTTCTTCATCTGAATTTTGATATTCAACATAAAGCCATTTTCCTTCGTGAATTGAACGGAATATGTCTTTGCCGACGGAATTCATATTTATATTTTACAATTAAAAGAACATCCATGCAAATATGAATGATGTTGATGGTATAACCTTATGGTTAGAAAACTGTTGTCGATTAAAAACTTTAACAGTGCCGAATATAAATTCCAGCTTTCTCTTCAGGTGACTTTCCGCTTCGAGTCCCAGCTTGCTTTTTGGTGATTGTTTTTAAATAAAAAAAACTTCTCGCTAAGGAGAAGTTTTACGTTATAGCGAGGGCAGGACTCGAACCTGCGGCCTCTGGGTTATGAGGGGGCACTTGGGAGCTCTTTCCCGCTTCAAATTACTCTTGTTTGTCTTATTTATTGGAATTTTAGCACATTTCTTCCATAATGTGCAATTCAAAATGCTTCAGATTTTTTCAGAAAAAAAATAATTTTACTTAATGTTTTTCCTTAATTGCAGAGGGCGGAACTGTAGTATCTTTCTAACCAAAATTCTGCCTTTTGGCTCAGAATTTTTAAAACGTATGGTACAAACAGAAGTTAGTATTAACAAAATTGGCCGCCGTGTTTTTGACGAAAATACCCGACGGCCGCTGCTCAAATTTGGTAATAATTTAAGTAAAAATAGGTTTTATCCCAATTCAAACACTAGCTACTGAATCATGCATTTTGATTTCATGAATCTGTTCTACAAGATGTCTGTTAGCTTGAGGATTGTTTACATCATAAACCCAGTTATGATTAAAACAATTTATTGCTGCATTGTTCCCTGAACTGCCAATTACCAAACTGTGGAAGTTTGTATTGTCTTTCTGTGCAGATTCTATTTGTGTCTTTATGTCGTTATCCAATGACTGCATTACAAAGTCAGATATCATCAGAACATCAGCATTTTTCCATTCGTTTTCTGAAAGCATTTTTACAGCATGTTTAAGTGCTGGAGTTGCATCTGTTCCACCATGAAATGACATTCTAAGGAATTGAACAAGCTTGCCAATTGGGTTAGCTGAAAAATCTGTAAGATCAAGAGTTTCAATGCTTGTTGAGAATGAAATCAGGTAGCACTTCCTTTCTTCTTCAATAGCAATCTTTGAGAGTGCAAAGGTTATAGTCTTTGCAATATTCTCAGGAGTTCCATGCATAGAACCGCTTGTATCAACGCAGATAATTATTGGACCTTTGGGCTCTTGCTTTTCTACAGAAGTTTCTTCCTGTATGTTTTCTTCTTTTGAATCTAACACATCATTTTGATACTTAAAAGATAACAGTTGTTTTTGCGCGAATTTAAGTTGAAACAGTTTCTTTGCAGCTGTATTTTTCAGTAGTGCAAGTTCACTTGGCAATACGGAAGATATATCATTTGAATAGCGTAAACCATCTATTTCGCCACGATATGCTGGCTTAGGATGCCATTCTGATTTTATTACAACCTTATCTCGTATTTCTTTTTCAAATAATGATTGTGCACGAGTTTGCTTTCCAAGCAATTCAGCCAATTCCCGTAAAGATTCGTCCTGGTCTAAGAGTTTTGAAAACTGCTCTAAGATTTCAAAACCACTTGTTTCAAATGTACTTTCTGATAAATCCCAGAGACGCCCCAAAGTTTTGATAAAAGGAGAAAGAAGTTTTTCAAGTCGAATGAAATTGTCGATTTTCTTGTAAAGCTCTTCAAGAAACGCTTTTCGCATTTCGTCAATACTATTTTGCTCCCACATGTTCTTGCGTTCAATGAGATTCTGTTCCATGTCATTGATAAAATTGCGACGAAGTATTTCAATTTTTTCTACAGATTTCCAAGAAGTTTTCTCTTCTCCAGATTTTTCATCTTTTTTAATTTTCTTTTGTTCTGTAAATTCCTTTACATAAAAGTCAAAATCCAACGTGCTTGGAGCAATTGGACCGCGTTTTGAATCGCTTACGCTTGGTAATCGTTTATAATGAAAGTGAATCTTTGATTTCTCTGAGGCCAAATCCGATGCAATTTCCTGTGCAGAAAGTTTTTTCTGCTGCTGAATGAAAACAGCTTCTTCAAGAAATGGATTTTCTTTTTCCAGAACAGATTGAGTCTTTTGTAGCCACTCAAGAATATCTGTCTGGATGTTTTCAGAAAGGCCTTCATGAGAACGTACATACTCTTTTGTACTGTCATGAGAAAGAAGTTCTGAAAGAGTATTTGCTGCAAGTTGAGAAAAATTATTTTTAGGAAAATCTATTTTTATGTCTTTTGGCTCTATAGGTGCAACCATATCTTCCATTGCATCAACGAGTTGTTTACGTTCACTTTCTGAACCAAGTGATGCAGACGCAAAATTCTCAAACTTACGTTTTTTCTTGGAATTGTGATGGTAACGATTTATATTTGAATTTAAATCCGCAGATATTTTTTGGATATTTGAAAACAGTTTACCAGACAAATCAGAAAATTCTTCGTCAGTAAAATCTTCGGTTTGGTGGGCAGTTTTATTTCTACTTAATCTTAATGTTTCCCACCAACTTGGAAGAGACGGAAAATGTACATTTTTTAAGCATTCACGTGTCTGTTGTATTTTCTTTTCTATCCAAGCACGAGCTTCCTCGCTTATTGAATCAATATCAGAAATTCCAGATGGATATTTCTGAATTATTTCATTTATTCTTTCAAGAGCTTTTCTGCTGAATCTTCGAGATTTTCGTTGATTTTTATTCATCGTAAAACCTTAACCCTTTACCAATTTTTCAATTTCATCCATATTTTCAAATACGAACGAAACCATCTTCTGAAATTCCCTATCTGGTATATCTTCCGTTGCGTGAACAAGTCGGTTGCGGATTCTCTGGAGACTTACAATCATATCAGATTGTTCAGATACGTCCGTAAGTGTTTGAATCTTCATTTGTAACCATGCTTTTAGCTCATCAGAAAGTGAATGAACATCAGGTATACCAGTCGGGAACTTCTGTCGTAATGCATTCAATGCATTTTGTGAAGTTGATAAATTCAAATCTTATTCCTTTTTCCATTCGCGGATGGCACGTACTGCATAGTTATGATCTTTGGTCGTATGATCTTGATGTCCGCGTTCATCAAATAACTGATAATAAGCAGCTGAATCACCATTTGTCGTTGATGACCAATATTCCTGTGCAGAAAGAAGCTGTGTTTCAGGTTCTATAGCACCGAGTACTTCGTTTAACTTTGCCATGTTTTCCCAAATTTTATTAAGATTTTCTTTATTCGGAATAATCCATTTTTCCGCGAATTCCTTTGGCAATGATTCTCCGTAGGATTTTGATACTTCTTTTATATTTTTCCATTCAGCTTTCTTTTCTGTCAATGAAATTGCATAACTCTTTTCTTCTGCAATACAAATAATCGCGATAATATTGTTTTTTTGTTCAGGTGATAAACTTTTCACTTCATCAGCAGAAAAAACAGTACCATCCTTAAGGATAGCATCACCTAGAGAGAATGAAGCAGAAAGGTCAGAATTAAAGTATCGTGCATGTTCTTTATTAAGATCCACTTCGGCATCTTGGAGTAAATGAATTGCATCATCAAGTTTTGCAGTAATACTCTCATTGTATTCTTGATCAGCAAAAAGATTTGCTTTGAATGGAATTGCATCCGCTTCTTTTTTTTCTTTAAGCAAATTGATTTCAGAATGAATTTTATCCACTATCGGTTTGTAATGGTTCCTATCAAAAGTCTTCTGTGAAGTTTCCTGTGCGATGTCTGAAAGTTCTTTCTTTTCAAGGTGTGTTTTTGCAGGATTCCTTTTGACAGTAAAGTTTTGCCAACAAGAAATGTTATTACCATTCTTTTGAAAATAACCATTTGTATAGTGCTGTTTGTTTTGGTTATATACACTTACATATGAACCATTTGTTCCTTTTGTAACATACCATGTTTCCTTTGTATTATTGAGAATACATTCATAACATTGTGTACCATTTATTGTAACAATCTTATCGGTCGCAGGTTCCTTTACTTCTTCAAACCACTGTTCATCTATGGCTTTTTTGAATTCTTCAATCTGTTCGTTTATCTCATCAATTGCTGTATCACAGTCCAAACCATTCTGTTTTATACACTCTTCAACAATTTCACGAACCTGTTTCTGTTGATTTTCTGTACTCCAAATACAGTATTCGATAAGCTGGCAATCCATCAAATCAACTTCACTACGGTCATTCAGGAATGCAGATGTTTTGAGAATATGCGTGATTTTCTTCCAACGGCGGTCACCGACTTCAAAGAGTTCCTGTTGCCATTCATCCGTTTTGGCATTCTTGTTTTCAGTGACAAGTTTTTCATTACGGGTAGACAACTCTTTACGTATTGCAGTTATAACAGATTTTGCTTCTTCAGAAAGAAGAATTTTATCAATCTGAGTTTTCCACTCCTGCAATTCATCATTTGTAATCTGTAATTTTTTAACATCATCTGATAAAATAAATTCAGAGGCAGATTCTCCCTCAATCATATCAAAAAAATTGTCTTCATTTTGAATATAACCAACGCAAAGGCGGAGTATGAAACGATCATAAAGAGCTTCAAGCCCACGGTCTTTTGCAGGAAGTTCATTTGAAGCTGCAAAAAGAGCCTTGAGAGGAACATTTTCAACTTTTCCACCGTTATGAAATTTTCTTTCATTGATAATAGTAAGAAGAGTGTTCAGAATAGCAGGGCTTGCCTTCCAGATTTCATCCAAAAATGCAATATCCGCTTCTGGGAGCATATTTTTAGTAAGACGCAAATATTTTTCTTCCTTCTCGCCATTCTCATCTTCAAGTTCACCATTCAATGCTTTGAGAGACATGTTCCCGAATACCTCATCTGGTGTAGAAAACTGATTCAAAAGAGTTTCAAAATATTTTATGCCTTTGTTGCCATCTGCCTTGAATGCCTGAACGACACGGCGAGCAATCATACTTTTAGCGCAACCTGGTGCTCCTAAAAAGAAAATGCTTTCACCTGCTATTGCTGTAAGAAGCGCAAGACGAACAGCTTCATCCTTTTCATACAATCCTTCTGAAAGTGCGTCTCTTAAAGATTTAATTCTATCGTGTTTATTAGTTGCCATAACTTTTTACCTCCGATACAGCATTTATTTATTCACATAATATAGTCACATTTTTTCAACTACTTGATATTTTATTTTGAACTTTTTCGAAAAATTCTTTTATTCTGTTGCTAATATAGACTTCATCCTTGTTGAACTTTTCACATAGCTCTTTTTGAGAAGGCAATTCTTTTTTTTGTAAATAAATACTCGAGCAATGTAGGTTCAGCAAAAGAGTGCTTTTTGAGCATTTCATATATCTGTTCAATTTCATATTTGGTTTCTAAAGCTGTAATTGTTCTGAGAGTAATAAAACTTGCCAGATAAGCTTTCTGTCTAGCCTGGCATAAATTAAATTCGTCCAAAGCTTTTCTGGCATCTTTACTGTCTTTTGCAACTATTGAACTGGTCAGATTATTGAGATAGTAAAGAGAAGTTACATCATAAAGTTCCGGGTTTGATATATTTTCACCTGTGAAGTTAACTTTTCCATAAACAACAGATTTTACATCACAATTCAAGAATTTTTCTGCAAATGAAAGGACACACATAAGAACCATAGGCAAAGGTTTTGGACCATATGTTATATCAGCAAATAGTTGAGAATTGTCTTCTATTTTATCAATCATTTGTTTTAGTCTGAGTTCGTGATTATTCTTTGTTTCCTTGAATTCTGAATTCAATATATTGTAAGTGATTTTCGCACCAATTTTTGAATTGATGGAATTCAGTTCATTAATAAATAAATCACTATTCTTCTGGTTATTTTCTGTGGCGTCTTCTGTTCTTAGCAGAACAACTCTTATTTCATCTTGTTTTGAAATAGTATCTGCAAGAATAGCATTAATCGGATAAATAACAGGCTGGTCATATTTGGGATTTGCATTACCAGTACCTTTGTAAACCATAGGATTGAGATTACTCTTCATAGGAATATCACAGAATATAATTTTCTTCATAAAGACTCCTAATTTAAATATAATTAATTATCTTTATTAGTGACAAGAAAAGTATATAGTTGATATTTTTAATTCTTTTTGAGAAGAAAAATTATGCTGCGTAAAGTCCTTTCTGGAATCCAACAAAGATTTTGTTTATTTCTCCAAGACTACCGAGTTCGACTTTAGCATCATTTATTGTTCCATACTTAAGTTTGATAAGTTCAGGCAGGTTCTCCATAGAAAGTTCTGTATAGCCTTGCTCGATATATTGATCCAAAACAAAATTTACAAAATCACTTTGTGGTTCATTCAAATCTGCTGTAATTTCAGAACGTGCAATTGCAACTCTCTGTTCTCGTTCAATTGGAGTTGATTGATATGCAAGGTACTCAAGAACATCCAGTAAATCACATTTTTCATAGTTCAACATTTCCTGGACTTTCAAAAGCTTATCAAGAGAGAATCCGTCATGTTCCATTTTTTCAAGTAAAGCTTTTCTGGTATCAGGATTCTGCCATTGTGTTCTTAAGTCTTCATCATCTTTAAAGAATTTAGGAAGTGTTTCGTTATCAACAAGAACGTTTACAAATTCTTTGAGTGTAATAAGTTTTCCATCGAACATGATACGTTCTTCCCAGTTAAAGCCATCTTTGATTGTAGCCTTACGGCCGTCGCCCAGTTCAATTTCAATAAGGTCTTTTGGGCATGTGCATGGAAGATTTCCACAAATAGGACATGGTTTTGGTGGGCATATACAAGGTGACTGACCACAGATAGGACAAAATCTAGGTAGCTTTTTACATTCGCAAGGCCATTTACCACAAACAGGACATTTAGGATGGGTGCTACACTCGCAAGGGTATTTTTCACAAATAGGACAAACAGGATTTGGATTATCCCACTCTTCATCATAGAACTTTTTATGAGCACCTACAAAATCGTAAATTGTGAAATAATATTTATCATCAAAAAGACGAGTCCCACGTCCAATAATTTGTTTGAATTCAATCATATTTGGAACAGGACGCATCAGAACAATATTACGGACATTCTGAGCATCCACACCTGTGCTGAGTTTTTGAGAGGTTGTTAAAATAGTTGGGATTGTTTTTTCATTATCCTGAAATTTTCGAAGCTGCTCTTCACCTTCACTGCCATCATCAGCAGTAACGCGAACACAATAATTTGTACCACGTTTTGCATAACTGTTAATCATATCGCGAATCTGCATTGCATGATTCTGAGTAGCACAGAAAACAATGGCTTTTTCATCAGGATTTGCACTATCTAAAAACTCTTCTACACGAAGCTCATCACGTTCACGGATCTTGATTTTTCCATGGTAGAAATCGGCTTCATCATAAGTTTTTTCTTTATCTAAAAGTTCTTCACCACGAATAATTTTATCTTCTTCATTGTAAACATATTCATCAATAATCTGATTTGTACAGCTCTTTACGCGATATGGAGTAAGATATCCGTCTTCAATTCCCTGCTTAAGCGAATACTGATAAACAGGCTCACCAAAATATTTATAGGTATCGCCATTTATTGTGCGGCGTGGAGTTGCTGTAAGTCCAAGCTGATATGCAGGCTGGAAATATTCCATCAATTTACGCCATTCACTTTCATCATTTGCACCACCACGATGACATTCATCAATAATGATAAAATCAAAGAAATCTCGAGGATATTGTTTATAGTATTCGGTAGTTTCGGCAGGCTCAACTACCGTATTTTCAGATTTATCTGTTACATCATCCGTACCACATAGCATTGTCTGGAAAATCGTAAAGTAAATACTCTGCCCCATTGGAACTTTTCCGCCATTCTTCCTAATTTCTTTTGGCGTAATTCGTGCCAATGCATTCTGGTCAAAAGCTCCGAACGCATTAAAAGCCTGGTCAGCAAGAATGTTTCTGTCTGCGAGGAATAGAATGCGGGGAAGTTTTCCGTTTTGCAGATTGTTCCAGCGAGTGTGCATAAGCTTCCAGCAAATTTGGAATGCAATGTAAGTTTTACCTGTACCTGTTGCAAGTGTTAAAAGAATACGATCTATCTTGCGGCTTATGGCATCCAGTACTGCATTAACAGCATTTTCCTGATAATAGCGAGGCTGCTTTCCTCCATCACGATTGAAAGGTTCAAGATTAAATTTATCACGCCATTCGTTGTTATCTGGGAAAGTCATTGCCCAAAGTTCATCAGGAGTCGGGAACTTATCTACAAAACCTTCTGTAAAATCACCGGGCTTTGCTTCCATATCAATAGCCCAGATTTTGTCTCCGTTAGTAGAATAAGACCAGCGGATATTCATAGCCTTTGCATATTTCTTAGCCTGCTCAACACCAGCACTTACATCAAGTTCGTCCTTTTTTGCTTCGACAATTCCAATCTTTACGCCTTTGTAAGTAAGAAGGTAATCTATTTTATCCGGATTTCTTTTTGCTTTTGTAACAATACGACCAGGCGACACAATATAAGCCCGCTGTTCGGTAAAAATATCAGAGCCTTCTACCACACCCCAACCAGCAGCTTTGAGAGCAGGATCTATTTTCTTTAACCTTGTGTCACTTTCGTTCATAATGATTCTCCGTTCAAGAAATCAAGAGCATAAATCTGTTTGATTCCATCATGATAAATAACAGGTGCATTATCCAGTGTAATCAAAGTTTTTGGAAAATTATCTTTTACAGCAAGCAGAGGTCTTAATTCTCTTTTTAAGGTCGTTTCATCACGAACAGAAAGTGAAACTTGAATGTAATTAAGAGCCCCGTCTTTTTGTGCTATAAAGTCAATTTCCATATCATCTATTTTTCCAACAGACAGTTCATAACCACGACGCAATAATTCAAGAAAAACAAGGTTCTCAAGAATGTGTCCTTCATCTCCACCTATTGCACCAAGCATAAAAAAGCGGAGTCCCATATCTACGGCATAATATTTTTCCAATGTTTTTAGAGTTTCTTTACCACGAATATCATAGCGGTTCAGTTTGTAGAAAAGATAGGTTTCACATAATGCAGAAAGACAATTATCTATTGTTGCCGAAGAAGTTTTCCTGCCGCTTGAAACAAAAGTGTCACAAATCTTTTTTGGGGAAAGAAGATTACCGGTATGAACAAGTGCAAACTTTACAATCTTTTCAAGAAGAATTGTATCAGCAATTTTCTTACGCTGCTGAATATCTTTTAGAACAATAGTTGAATAAAGACCAGAAATATAGTCTTTTATAGCCTCGTTTTTTTCATAGATATTATGAAGATAAGGGAAGCCGCCAAATGTAATATATTTGGTATATAAGGTAGGTAAATCAAAACTTTCTTGAGAAAACTTTTCTTTATACGCTGTCTGGAACTCAATAAAAGAAAAAGGCAGAATATTTATTTCAATATAGCGGCCACTCAAAAGGGTTGCTATTTCACTGGAAAGCATAGAAGCATTTGAACCAGTCAAATAAATATCAACATTAGGAAGAATAAAAAGAGAATCCACAACCTTTTCAAACTTTTCAACAAGCTGAATTTCATCCAGGAAGATATAATTCATTTTATCTTCCTGAATACGCTCTTTTAAGACAGAATGCAGTTTATGATAATCAGTGATATCTTCATTTTCGAGCATTTCAAAATTGAAAAAAGAAATTTGATTTTCTGATGCAGATTTTGAAATCTCTTTACAGACTTCCTTCAGAATAACCGATTTTCCAGAACGTCTTACACCAGTAATTACTTTAATTACATGATGGTCTCGCCAGAAAAGCAGTTTTTCAACATATTCCTTACGAAAATAAGAGTCTTCTTTATAAAGTGGAGTATCACGAAAGTCTATCATACTTATATTTTATATCCAAAAATTGTAGTTGTCAACTTTTTAACATACAAGTTAAAAAGTTTGTAAAAAACTGATTTTTTTAACACAAGAATGAATAATCTTTGCTACCTATTCATTTCAATATAAATAGGGGAAATTTTCCTCTAATTTCCCCTGTTTTCCCTAATACACTCAAATACTTTTATCTGCGATACTAAGAATCCCAGTTTTTATCATTTCTACTCTATCATTAAAGTTTATTTGATTTATTGATTTTGTAGACAATTCAAAATCCTTATATAATAATTCAAAAATATTATTTGCCTTACAAAGGTCATTCATTTCCTTTGGAGTGTAATCCTCAAACTTATTCATATTTTGATTAACAATAGCAAATATTTCATTTGCTAAAACTGTTTTATTTAGGAATGCAATATCTTTTGATAAATTTGGTTCTAATAAATACAAATAAGATAAAGTTGCTGGATTTCTAATAATAGGGATAATTCCATAATCATGCATGCTTTCTAAAATTTCTAATACGGAAATGATAAAACCAATTAAAGAATGAAAAAATTTCTCAACATCATTATTGCTAAAAAAATCATTTGGCAAAAGTTTAATTCGTTCTGTAAATTCTAAATCAAAACGATCCTTATCACAAATAAATATCGATTTTTTTATATCATCGGAAAGATATTTATCAATATCCTCTGCAGTTTTACATGTGTTAAAATAATCATTAAGAGAATTGAATTTGTTATTAAAAAATGATAAAAAACATTTTTCTGCAGCTTTGTGAATAATCTCTAAGTTATTTGTAAAGAAAAGACGCACAGGTAAAAGCAATATTATTTCTTTTAAATCATTTAATAAACATATATTATCATCTAACGTCCTAAAAATTTGTTTTTTTATAATTTCATTTCCCGGAACTTCATTCCCTTGTAAAAGACAATCTGCATATTTATATAGCTGGTCATCCATAATATGAATTTCACCGACAGCCAAAAATCCATAATACTCTTTGTCATTTACATCAAGATGTGTAGCCCCAGAATATGAAAATGCCTGTTTATCATTTAATGTCTGCAAGAACATGGACACTACTTTCCTGTTTTTATACCAGAATAATCTGATGGTATCCAAACTTGGTTTTATATTGTTCTCGGTTATATTTTTCTTAATATTTTGGAGTAACTGTAAATATTCATTCTCTATTTCATATATTTTTTCATCAAGCTTAATCATCTTTGTATTCCGTTATGTTCTTTACTAGCTTTTCAGGAATTTCAATTTGCGTTGAATAAAAAGCAACCATTTTTTTCATTACATAAATGCAATCGTAATAAATTGTTTTCAATTTTTGTTCATCTTCAATATCAGGAACCAAATGATATTGATGAGCTGAATTATCACATTTTAGCATTGAACTTTCTCGTATAGCTCCCCAAAGACAATGGTCATACTGAGAATCATAGTCGTAATATAATTTATATAAATCTTTTTCACCTACGAGTTCTGACTTCTTTCTTATATTTGTTTGGTCAAAATATCCCCTAGCATCAATATCTGTAAACTCCTCCATAGTGAATTCATTTAACAATATATCTAAATACTTATATGCTACATGACTTTCTTCTTCACGAGCATTATTTTGCCTTTCGGCCAAAACATATTTTTTAATTTGTCCCAAACCGTAATATTCAAAATCTTCCCATATTTCAGGTTTCTCATTCTCAAATGTGATTAGATATTTTGATAAGATAAAATTTTCTATGAGACTCCGTACACAACTTCGCCCTGAAATAGAAGTATACAAATTATGTTCATCAACTTCTTTCAAGCGTTTGTAAGAATATGTAATTATTCCCGTAAATATTTCTAGCTTTTTATCTAATGGATAAGCATTTACATAGAGTTCTCTCAAATATTGTAATAATTCATATACCTTTTGATTAAATGCTTTTAAAGATTTTGATTCTCCAAAATCACAAACAAAAACTTTACAATCTGTCATCATACTAATACATTCCCAAAACATATTTAAGTATTTTTCATCAGGGTGTTCTATTGTCATAAGAATCAATCCTTCTATATTTCTAATCATAGAAGCGGCCATCTCATATTCCAATGACTCAGTATTCATACTTTGATATTTTACGAGCAGCTCCCCTTCATGTGGTTGTACATGAATTTTACCAGCAAGATTAAAATACCCTATAACACAAAAACGAGTATCATTTGTAAGAACAGATCCTTGAGATTTTAATTTATTGATAGTTTTTATGAGAGCTTCACATCTAGCAGCAATAATCTCATAATTTGTATAAAAACATTCAGAAAATACAGGAGCCTTTTCATGTGTTAGGAAAACTGTAAGTTCTGTAAAAATTTCATTAGTGGTTATTGTTTTTATATAATTATAAATTGCTCTTTGTTTTTCTTCTGAAAGTTTTATAATTGTTGATAATCTTGGAATAACAATTTCCGGAGCTGTTTGGAATATAAATTTATTTATATAAGCTATTTTTCTAAGTCCTTCTTCTCGTCCATAAAAATCAAGAATTATGGCTATCCAGATATATTCTGGCATTCTTCCCGAAAACCAAGATTCATATTTATTCATTGGTTTCATACCAGGAATAGAATTTAGTGGTGTTGTATAATAACCTTTATTATTTTTATGTTGTTCTATGGTTGAATGACTTTCCAACTACAACTCTCCTTATCTTTTTCATTCATAATATTCTTTTAATACTTTTGCATGATTTTTTAATTCTGTTTTTTTTGAACAAATATCTATTACTTCTTTTAAATTTTTATATTCAATTTTGTATTTTTTACAAGTTTTCATTTTTTTTAATAAATCTAAAGCCTCTTTATCATAATCAGATGTACACCAATATTCAAAGGCAACAATTCTATTTCTATATTCAGAAATAGATTGTATCCATTTATAAATTAAGGAGATTCTATTTTTCCAGCGCTCTATTTCGTCTTTTGTAATATTTGCTTTATGAGCTTTACACTCTATTATTAAAAATTCTTCGGCCCCTTTTTCACAAAAAATATCAATTTCTGCTTTTTCGCCATTGAGTTCTATTTGTTTACCTATTTTTACAAATCCTCTCGTTAAGTTATATGTAACATTAGCTACAAGCATTTCAAATAGACTTCCTTTTATATTTATTGTCTTTCCTTCATATACAAGAATACTTTTTAAGATTTTTTCAATTTTTTCAGAATTATCTCCTGTTATTTTTGATTTACATTCTTCCATCATAGAGATTATATCACGTAATAAATCAGCTGTTGATTTTCCAAGAAGATTATCAAAAACAGATACACATACACCTTTTTCACGTAATAAGAGAAGTGCGTCTTCCGAAAAATGTTCCCCTATTAAAAAAGGAAGAAATGGTCTTACATTTTTTTTGTGAGTCAAATTTTCTATTTTCTCAACAAAGTATCTAACCTGACTCACTGTAATATTTTTTTCTGGCAATACATCTGCGACTAAAAACCCAGGGAATACTTTTTCATTTGCAATCTTTCTAAAAGGAAGTAAATATGACGGACATGTTATATCCCACAAATACCCCGAAAAATTACCGTATTGTTCAAATTTGTTATAACTTCCAAATGAATTTTTCTTAAAGAAATCTTCAACAGTAATAACGGAAAGTAATTGTTTTTCTTCATGGACTATACTTATTACTCGAGAAGTAGGGCTAAACAATGGGTTAAGTTGAAGAAATAGTTCGCCGTTTGAATTAAAATCTTCTTGAATAAAACCGATATTTAATAATTGTTCTTTAATTTTATGAATCAGACTTTTTTTTGACGCATATTCAACCGGTGCAAATGTATTGAATTTATTTATACTTACTTTTCCACCTAGGCAATCCATCGCAGACAAAACATACCCTGTAATGCTATTCACTTTTATAAGCGCTTCATACAAGTTTTGATAAAACTGTGAACTTTGATATTGCTCTTTCAAATATAGAAAGCTTTCATTCCTTGGAAATGTGATATTCTTTAAATGAACAATATTGCCCTTGGCTCTAGATATTTGCTGTCTTGCCGCTACATCAGAAATATTGTTATTATTAACCAATTCTGCTTTTATATCAGATGATAAAGAAGGGCCATTTGTAAGCAAATAAGATTCAACAAAAGAACTCATGTCACACTCCGCTATTTATAATAAATAATAATATATTCAAACTTCATTTTTTTTGAGACTCATAACTCCTTACATTATAAGAAATTGGAAAATTTATTATTTAATGTTATGTCACAATTAATTACTTTCATTTTTATAGTTCTCCTTCGAAGGCTTTTTGTAAGTAGGCTTGTTTTAACTCGGCGCAGTTGGCAATTTGTTTTGTGTAGATTTCCTGCAGCTGGCGGACTTTTTCGCTGAGGGTGTCGAGTTCTTTTATGATGAGTTTTTGCTCGGGGAGAGGGGGAAGAGGAAAATTCATGTTTTCAAACTTTGCTAAATTTAGATTGTCTTGTGCAGCACCTTTACTCAAATTCTGTAATTCACTTTTGAAAAATTGAATTAAATAGTATACAAAATCAACGGTCGTCAGTTTCTCATTAGGAATAAAACCTATTACGCTATCTGGAAAACAACAAGGAAAAGATAATATAGCCGTTTCTGCAATATTTGCAGCAATAGTAATACAAAGAGTTCCTGCTGGCCAAAGTTTACTTTGTGCTAATCCAGTTTCATTATATGTTTCAGAATAATCAGTTACATATTTATCTGCATTTCTTATATCACCAGTTTGAATAAATGGATAATCTCCACCAAAAAGACATTTGTCGTTTCTTGGCCGGTGTTTAGATTTACCTCTTGAAAAATCGAGTGCAATATCTTCTAATTTAGCTTTTTCCCAAGTGGTATTGCTAAAGGCTTTTGCCAACTGGGACTGGAACAAATCTTTTGCGTTCTGCAGGTTGGTTTGGGCATTTGCTTTTAGGCTTTCCAGTTGTGCAAATTTTTCATCCAGGATTTTGACTATGCGCTTTTGTTCTTCGAGGGGTGGAAGAGTAATTGGAACTTCTTTGAGCTTTTCTTTATTTAATGTTTTTCCTTTTACTTTTACATCACCTTCAGTCAGTTTAGCCCAATCAAAATTTTCTAGATAATATTTTAGAAAGAACAAATCCAAATTTTTATCTAGAATTGGCAAAGCAGCAATTGCTTCATTTGTAAATAAATCTCTTTTTGTTATTGCACATCGACCTATTGTAAGTTTAAAACTCATAAGAAGCGTGTTAGCTTTTACAAGTTTCATTTTAGGTACTGCATTATCAGAAACATATTCTGTGCTATCAGATATATATCCATTCTCTGTGTTATTTAAATCTGCAATTGAAAGCCAAACATTTTCTGTTTTCTTTTCTTTATCCCACATTTTGGAGTTTCCGCGTTCTGGTGTACGACCAATGTTTATTTCACACACTTCACCAAGTTTCTTTATTTCCCAATCCTTTTTCACTTTTTTATCCTTTTATTTGACACCAGTAGGGTCTTGTGGTATATTTAAAACAGTTCGTGGGCTGCATTTGTATGCAGTTGTTTCGCTTGCTTGCAAGCCACGGCTCATCAATTCCCCTGCTTCGTGCGGGGGATATTTATTTAACAATAACTCCTGTGTATAAATCCTGTTACCGGCTTTTTTAACTTCTTTTAATGTTATATATGCTATACATTTTCTTCCATTTGAAAGTTCAATATCTTTTTGCAGTCTATGAATAGCAATTATATTAGGATCTCCCCTGTCATCTGGAAATGAACCTAAATATTCTGCCAGTTCAAAAATCTGTTTAATATTTTCAGCAGCTTCGAAATGTTCTTCTACAGAAAAACCATTTACAACTGATTTTGTAATTGCTTTATCTGAAGAAATCTTACTTGCAGTATTTTTAGAAAACCGTGCTTTTACATTTGCATCCAGATTTGTGAGAACTTTACCAAATAAATAATTAATTGAATGTATAAAAATCTGCCTGCATTGATTTCTAATTAAATGTTCTTCATAAGAGATTCTATAAATTTCACAAGCGTCTGCAATCTTGATTCCTGTTTCATTTTCTATCCAAAAACTTTTATGATGTCCATTTTCCCAGAAATCTTGTAATGTGCAGCTATCTAAATCAATTCTCAATAGTTATTTCTCCTTGATCAGGATGACAGGCTTCCAAGTATTTCTTCACTCTCTTTGTTCAGCTCGCGCATTTCTTTGATAATCTCGGCAGGCTCTCGTAAGGTCTTTTCTTCCTTTTTGTTCGGGTTCTTTACGCTAAGGTCCAGGGTTTCGGAATTGAGGTCGCTTACATTGAGGCTCCAGCTGTTTGGGCTTGCGGCTTTGGTTTTCTGGAGGGCGACAAAATCGGCAAGGTCATCTTCGTTGAGAGGATTTGTTTTGCCAAGGTTGCGGTCCAGGTTGAGCTGGTAATACCAGATTTTTTCTGTGGGCTTTCCTTTTTCGAAAAAGAGGACTACGGTTTTTACTCCAGCACCTGTGAAGACTCCGCTGGGGCAGTCGAGGATTGTATGAAGGTTGCAGCTTTCCAGAAGCTCGCGGCGAAGGGCTATGCTTGCGTTATCTGTATTGCTGAGGAAGGTGTTTTTGATTACTACACCCGCACGGCCGCCTGCCTTGAGCATTTTGATAAAGTGCTCCATAAAAAGATAGGCTGTTTCGCCGGTTTTAATGGGGAAGTTCTGCTGGATTTCTGAACGTTCCTTGCCGCCGAAAGGCGGATTTGCAAGTATGACATCTTTGCGGTCGCGCTGCTGAATCTGGCTCAGGTCTTCGGCAAGGGTGTTTGTGTGCATGATGTTGGGTGCTTCTACTCCGTGGAAAATCATATTCATGATTCCAATGATGTAAGCAAGGCCTTTCTTTTCTTTGCCGTAGAAGGTCTGCTTCTGGAGAATCTGTTTCTGTTCTACGGTTTTTGCTTTTTCGTTTAAGTAGTTGAAGGCTTCGCAAAGGAAGCCGGCACTTCCGCAGGCTCCGTCGTAAATTGTGTCTCCGATTTTTGGTTCTACTACACGGACTATTGTACGGATGAGCGGACGCGGTGTGTAATACTCTCCTCCGTTGCGGCCGGCGTTTCCCATCTTGTGAATTTTGCTTTCGTAAAGATGGCTCATTTCGTGCTTGTCTGTACTGCTCTGGAAATGGAGTTCATCTGCGTAATTTAAGATTTCGCGCATGTTGTAACCGGAAACTATTTTATTTTTGAGCTCACTAAAGATTTCACCAATTTTATATTCGAGGGTGTCTGGTGTTGCTGCGCTTGCCTTAAAGTTTTTGAGATATGGGAAAAGCTTGAGGTTTACAAAGTCCGAAAGGTCATCGCCTGTCATTGCGGCTTTGTGGTCTATTTCGCCTTTTGGTGTTTTTGGGCAGGCCCAGGTGTTCCAGCGGAATTCTTTTTTGATGATGTAGGTGTAGTCTTTTCCTTGCAGGGCCATTTCATCGCTGCGTTCTATTTCAAGGTCGTCCAGGTATTTTAAGAAGAGAATCCAGCTGGTCTGTTCTACGTAATCAAGTTCGTTTGAACAGCCGGCTTCTTTCCATAATATGTCGTCTATATTTTTGAAGATTTGCTCGTAGTTCATTAGTTAGCTCCAATACTTTTAATAGTTAAGTATACCATACAACTCGACATTTTTGTAGATGAGGGTAATGACTCCAAGCCCAGCTTGGTCGTGCTCCAACGGCGAAACGTTGGGCGGGGGAGTGAGAAAAAAAAACGAAGTATAAGCTACCACTTTGTCTGAAAGCCATTTTGTCCGAGTAGGACTGGCTTTCATGACCGGGAGCGCAATGTTGCGAAGAGCCTCTATACGAGTGAAACATCTCAGATAATATTACCTTTCGTAACCTATACTACTATCCAATCCATTTTTATGGATAATTTGTTTGCTTCAGCAATTTTTTCTTCCTGTTCTTTCAACTCATTCTCCTTCATCTGCTGGTAAACTGGTTTCTCTTTGTGAGAATGTTTTTCGCCAAGTGTTCTATCAATCTTAAATCCGCGTTCTTCTGCGAAATCCTGTAAGTCGTGGCGAACAGCTTCCTCCCGCTGCTGCTGAGCAGTGCCTTTTCCTTTGGCTGTGACAAAGCCCATTTCCTTTAAAGTGCCTGTCATGGACGACTGTAATTTAGGACCTGTCTTCACTCCATTTCCAAGATGCACGACATAGATGAAATCAAAATGAATATGACCGGACTATAGACTCTCTCTCCTGTTGTAGAATCAATGGAGAATTCATCTGCATGAAGATAGATGCCAATAGTCAATATCGAATTTTGTACTGAAAGGAATATTTATATATTTTTATATTCATAATAGATTTGTATTTTAAGTTCTTCAGAAATCTCATCAGTATCTATTTTTCCTAATATTGATTTATATGGTTATGTTTCTGCGATGGTAGGAGTTAGAATGTGATTGTTTTTATAAAAATCTATATACTGTGAAAAGTTTAAATTTCCATTATTATTTTTATGCTTAGAATATGGAATCTAAATAAGTAAAAAGGCTTTCAACTCATTTTGATCCGAATTGAAAGCCCTTAAAATTTCTTAAGCAAAACACGCAACTTTTACATTCTCTGGTTCATGCTGCATAGCAAGCCATAAAGTAAGTTTCATCTGCATTGCCATCCAGCTTTCTGGACTTGTCTTTGTGGCCTTTGCAATTCTAATTGCCATTTCTGGACTTAAAGCAGATTTCTCATTTACAAATTCAGAGAGAGTCTTTCTTGTAACACCTAGCATTTCTGCAGCATCAGTGATATTTATTCCACGTGGTTCAAGAACATCTTTTAAGAATACTTCTCCGGGATGTGTTGGTTTTCTAGTCATAATGTCCTCCTAGTGATAATCTTGATAATCAACAAGAATTGCATCTTGTCCTTCAAAGTAAAAAGTCACGTGCCAGTTTCCATTCACTGTAACGGACCACATTTCTTTTTCCTGTCCTTGCAATTGATGCAGTCTATATCCTGGTAAGTTCATATCCTGAGGATTTATACTTGCATCAAGACGGTCAAGGATTCGTCCAAGTTTTGAAGCGTGTTCTGGAATAATGCCAGCTTTACTTCCTGTTTCGAAAAAATCTTTTAGACCTTTATGTCTCCATGATTTTATCATAATTAATTTTACTCCTGTAACGCGTAACGTGTCGAGTTATATTACGCAATTTCTTCAGATGTCTCAACAATCTGAACATCAACATCATTTACACTTTCTGCCTGTTTCAAGATTGGAAGGAAAATCTGTTCCTGTGCCTGTCATAACAACTCGCTTGTCAGAAATTAAATCGCATACACGACTGCACCATAAGTGACGCCATGAATGGAAGCAGATTTCTTTAGGATTTGAGTAGCCGATATTCTTCATTAGTCATTAATAAACCCCTTAAAGTGGAAACCTAGATAGTGGAAACTACTTTAAGGGGTTCTGCAAAACTTAGAATTATAACTCTAAGTAATACAAAGAATTAGTATAGCGGGGGCAGGACTCGGGATTCCAAGCTCCGCCATCCATGGCTCCGCTTTCCACCCCGGCTTCACTCACTGCCGGCGACTTCCTGTCGCCTTTTCCTCCCTATTCGGTCGGCGTTCTTTACGCTTCGAGTCCTGCGGTTTAGTTTAAAATAAAAAACGTCTCCTTTATCAGGAGACGTATAATTTAGCGGGGGCAGGACTCGAACCTGCGGCCTCCGGGTTATGAGCCCGACGAGCTGCCAACTGCTCTACCCCGCGTCGTGTTCGTGTATAATAATGGCAAAAGAAAGAATTGTCAAGGCTTGAGGGGATAAAATATTAAAAATATTGCATTAAACCGTATTATTTTTCAGAATCTTGTAAAGAAACGTACTTAATGCGACATTCTGCAATTGTTAGAAGTACTACAACTATGCTGAACCATTTCAGGTTGTTTGGGAAGCCCACAAAAAAGTCATATACTCCATGTAAGAGGACTGCAAAAATAAAACAGGAAATTTTGCTTTTTTTCATTCTGCTTGAAAAAATAAAGAGTCCGCTTAATCCCATACAACACATGTGGATTAAGTCTGAAGAAAAGATTCTGGTAGCTATCATTCCGTATAAAATCTGAGCACCTTTTGCATGAGCCGATTGCAGGTGTTCAAAATAATAAACTACCGATTCAAAACAGCCTAAAGCCAAGCCCATTACAAATGCCAAAAGCAAAAAGTTTAAACTTGTGTAGTTTTTGTGGGGAAGGGGATAGGCTAATAAAAGTTTTAATAATTCTTCTACCAGTCCGTATAAAATCAGCGATTTTAACAAAGTTTTTACAAGTGGTGCATTTGTAAAAAATGGGATTTCAGGTAAGAAATACTGGATAAAAGATATTGGAAGCACTGCCACAAGTCCCAATAATACTGCAATTAGCTGATGGCTTATTTTGAGTTTAAAAATCAGGGTAAAAAATAAAACTGCAATAATTAATGGTACAAAACAAAGTGCTATTCCAAACATCTTTTACTCTCCATATTTTTAGTTTCCGCCGCCGCAGGAACAGTCGCTTCCGCAGTCTCCACCGCATCCGCCACCACAACCGCCGCATCCTCCGCAGCCACCGCCACATGCTGATGGTGGATTGAGTTCTTCCTCTGTTGCATCGCGTACTTCTACAACTTCAACATCAAAGTGCAAGGTTTTTCCTGCCAAAGCATGGTTTGCATCAATTGTAATTTTGCTTCCTTCAATTTTTGAAACTCTTACAATTGAAGGTCCCTGAGGTGTCATTGCCTGGAATTGCATTCCAAGTTCAATTTCTCCATCATATTCAAAACGGTCACGGTCAAGTTCCATAACCAATTGTGGATCATATTCTCCGTAAGCATCTTTTGCAGGAATTACTGCTGTAAACTTATTTCCAACTTCCTTTTCTTCCAGTTCTTTTTCAAGTCCTGGGATAAGGTAGCCTCTTCCATGTACATAACCTAAAGGAGCTCCTCCAACCGAAGTATCAAGTTCCTTTCCATCATCATCCTTTAATGTATAGTGGATAGCCACCCATTTGTCTTTTGCTATTTTCATTAAAACTCCATTCCCTCATCCATAGGGCTTGCATTATCCTGGATAACTTCTGTTACTTGTGGACAAGCGTCTTTCAAATACTGTTCAATTCCCATTTTCAATGTCATAAAAGCCATAGGACAGCCCATACATGCTCCTACAAGATTCAGGTGCACTCTGTTCTGTTCATCAATGCATACAAATTCCAGGTCGCCGCCTTCTGCTTGCAACTGGGGTCTAAACATTTCTAAAGCTTCCTTTACTAAGTCTTCCATTGCTAAGTCTGCCATAACTGTACCTCCAAAAAATGCTGTATTAAAGATAATGGAAAAAAGGTCTAGCGACAACTAGAGATTTCCCTATATTAATCATCCATTTCTTCTAATTTTCTATTCAAATTAATGATTCGCTGATGAAGATAATGGTCTACTGTGTTCTTTTCCAAAATTCCTAAAGGTTCTCCATCTGAATCTACAATAGGAATTGCATCTATATCATAATCTTCAAACATCTGATATGCCTCTGGAAGTGTAGTCGAAGGTTTACAAGTCACTTTTGCTTCTTCCATTACGTCCATTGCCAGCATACTTTCAGCAAATTCTCCAATCTGCATAATTTCTTTAAGGTGTTCCAAAGTAATTATTCCTACCAGAGCTTTATCCTTTGAGCCTCTAACTACATAATTAAGATTATGATGATGGGAGAACATGTTCAAAATATTAAAAAGTCTTTCAGTTTCGTCCACAATTGCTGGTGAATCATAATCACATATCTTATTTTTCCCAATTGTAACATCTGTAACGCGGGAATTTTTTCTTATATCATCTACTGTCACGTTCAGGCCAACTTCGCCCGCTTTTGTAACTCCAATTTTTACAAAAACAGGTCCAATAAGCTGAACAATAAAAGTTGTAGCTGTAATGATTAAGAGGATTTGTGGTCCTATACTGTCTGCAAAATCGTTTCCTGCCGCAATTGAAAGTCCAATGGCAACTCCAGCCTGACTGAGTAAACAAAATGGCAGGTATTTCTGTACAGATTTTGGTGCCTTTGTAAGCCAGGCTCCAAAAATTGCACCTAGCGATTTACCCAAAGTTCTACCCAAAACATAAAGAATTGCCAGTAGTCCCAAAAATGGGGTAAGTATCCAGATATTGAGTTTTGCACCTACCAGTACAAAGAAAAGTACGTAAATTGGTGGTGTATAATCCGACACCAGCTTGAATATTTGCTTTGATTTTCCAGGCATAAAGTTTACCAGAAAAAATCCTATGCTCATGGCTGATAAAATATTGTCAAAATTAAAAATAGTTGCAATGCCAGTACAGATAAAGAGCATGCCTAATGTAAGATCCAAAAGTCTTCCATCATTATTAACAACTCTTTTAGAAAGCAGTTTTAAGATAAAACCAAACGAACAGCCTATGGCAATTGAACCAAAAATATCGCGGGCTATACTTAAAAGTTGTTTTCCAAAGGAAAGTGTGTGTCCGCCTAAAAGAGGTGCCGCAATTGATGAAGCAATTGTATAAAGGATTAAGGCAACTGCATCGTCCATGGCTACAATTCCATATACCGTTGTGGTCAATGGTCCCCGTGTCCTATATTCCACCAGTACGTCTGTTGTTGCTGCTGGTGCTGTAGCCGAACAGATTGCCCCCAAAAGCAGGCCTAGAGACAGAGATTGCACAGGGTTTTTTGTAACGGCAAAATTTACCAGCCCAATAATTCCGCCTACCACAAAGGCAGGTGTAATTGCTTCAAAAAGCAAAATGCTTACAAACTGTTTTCCGTATTTTTTTATTGTTCCGTACTTTAGTTCGCCACCAATTAAAAAGCCTATAAATGAAAGAGCAATTGTGCTTATTGGATCCAGGGCCGCAATTACTTTTGGTTCCAGAATATGAAAACCCGAAGCCCCAATCAAAATTCCTATTACAATAAAGCCAACTACTTGTGGTATTTTAAGTTTTTTAAAAAGCCAGCCTCCCAGTGTGCCGGCAAACATAATAATTCCAAGTAAAATAACTAACTGGCTTGCCTGAATACTGTTAAAATGTAAAAAGTCAGGCAATATCTCTGCAAGTGGATTGTTCATGTAGGCCTCATCAATTTTTATTAAGATTCTAGTCTTTCATTAAATCTTTTACAATAGAAGTAAAGTTGTCTGGATTTTCAAGGTATTCGTACATTGCAGCTGCCGAAACTAGTTTTTTACCATAACCACGGGTTTCGGAATATGGAACTGTTTCTAAAAAAAGATCTAAAGGCATGGTGTTTTTTTTGCCAAAGCCAATAAGGCTGCTTTTTACCCATCGTCTTACTTTTGTTATACCTGCATTGTAGGAACAGAATGCCAATAGTTCGTTGTTATCACAGCGTCTTATTAATTCTGAAAGGTAATAGCCGCCAATTTTTATGCTATCTTCAGGGTCTGTAAGTGAATATTCCTTAAGTTTAAGTTTTCTTGCCATGTCAGCTGCTGTAAATTCCATCAACTGGCTTAAACCAACAGCTCCGGCTGTACTGGAAACATTTGGGTCAAAAAAGCTTTCACTTCTGATTAAGGCATAAATGATATTTGGATTTATTTCATATTCTTTTGCATATTTTTCTATTAATTCAGAAAAGTCTTTTGGGTATACAAGTTTTAATTCGTCCAGACTTAAGGGCCTCTCCGAAATAATTTGTCCACGGCAGGCAATTCTAAGGGCTTGGGTGTAAAATTCACTATTTTTTGAATTGTCTGAAACTTTTTTCAAAAAGTCTGCCAGGTAAAAATATGTTTCTTCTGGGAGACCTTTTTTGTAAAGTTCCTGCCAGGTCGGATAAATTAATTCTGGAAAACCAAAATAGGCATAGCCTTCTAAAAGATTTTTGGCAGATTGAGTTTTTTCTTCACTGTAATCTTTATCATAATTCTTATTATTTCTTTCGTATGGACTGGTTAAAATGCTTTCAACTTCATCTTTATTTAAGCCAAGACGATAGCATGCCATTACTTTATAATAGAAGGAAGAGTCTGATTTTAGTGCTCGCTTATAGGCAGATTTTATACTTTCTTGATTTCCCTGTGTCAGTCCTTCTTCTAAAAGTCTTGCATAAATATAGGCGAACTGGGCAACAACTTCGTTACTGGCATAACCGTCAACTTTTGTATAAATATCGTAAAAGGCATTCCAGTTGCCCGAGGCAAGCAAAGATGAAATGAGCATTTCAAAAATGTCGTTAAAATAGTCGGGGTTTGTCCATTCTGTGCAGTATTTTTCTATATTATTTATGATTGAGTTTACAGAAACCTTTTGCGAAGCATTTATAAGGTACCAGATGGCGTTATCACTTTGTTCATCATTTGAAGAAGATTCTATTGCAGCTTCAAAGGCTTTTTGGGTTTGACTAAAATAGAAGTCTGCCTTGTCGTAAAGTCGTCCTGCATAAAAGTAAAAATAGTAGGCCATGGGAGTATTCTTAAACTCTTGTGCAAGGTCATTAAAGTATGCCGCATTTTTTGCAAAATCTAAGCTGCCGTAAAGGTAAGATTTTCCAATATCAGAAGCTAAAAATGAACATGATGGCAGACTTCCATCCTTAAAATATTCAATTATTTTTTCTGCTTGGGCAAAAGTATATGTATAATTTCTTTTATAAAGTTCAATTCTATAGTTTATTGCAAATTGCTGGGGAGTATAGCTTGCTTCTTCATCTTCAAAATCAGGATGTTTATAAGTGTCTCTGTAAAACTGATAATGGAGTGAAGAAATTTTACAGCTGGTAAACCACTTGTAAACTTCTTTTTCATAATTTTCAGATTTAAGTTCTTTCAGGCTTTCCAGTCTGATTTTTATGAGTTCGTCTTTATCTTCTTCAAAATTAAGATTTTGGGTGATTTCTACAATTTTTCCTCTTTCATCGCTGGCCTTTAACTGTTTTACTGCAATTAAGAGGGAATCTTTATCCTGATATTTTTGGATTAAGTCTAAGGCTGCAAGATTTCTTTCTTGCAGGTTTCCAAATGAACACAGACTTTCGGCCGATTTTTTTGCGGCATAGTAGGAACCTTTTTTTACACAACGTTTAAAAGCTGTTCGGGCACCTTTTTCATTTCCATCTTTAAGCATTTGAAGGCCAATAAAATAGTCAGCATCTGGACCAAATTTTTCCTGGCCTGGCTTTTTTGTAGAACAACTTAAAGTTGAGAGAAAAAATAAGAATGATAGAGTTATTGCGGTGCGTTTTACAAAAGCTGCAAGGTCCAACTTTTATCCTACTCTGCTGGAATTGTGATATAGGTTCCAGAAATAATTACATCAGGATCTTTAATGCCGTTCCATCTTGCAATGTATTTGTAACGCCAAGGATTCTTGTAGTAAGTATCTGAAATATCCCAAAGGGTGTCGCCCCACTTAATCTTGTATTTGATATTTTCAGGCTTCTTTTCTTCTACTGGAGGCTGTTCTGGAACAACTTCTTCGGCTTTTTCTATAATTACAATTTCGTCTTCTTTAGCTTCTGGAACAGGTTCAGGTTCTATAACTGGTTCTGGCTCAACTTCTTTTACTGGTTCTGGAGCTTTTACGGTTTCAACTGTCTGTTCTACAGCTAGATCTTTTGCTTCTTTTTTACTAATTAAGTTGTATTTAGAAGGAATGATAAAGAGTATTAAAAGTGTAGCAATTATACATATGATTGCACAAACTATACAAATAATAACTGGTACTTTTGTTTTCTTTTTAACATCATCATCTTCTTCGTCACTAAATGATGATGTTGTTGTAGAAAGGTCATCTTTATCATAAAGTCCTGTAAAGCTTATTCCTCCAGTTGCAGGAACATCGTCGTTTGTATTTAAACTGCTTTCCAGGTCTTCATCCATATTAAAATCTGAAATGTCATTGCTTTCGCTTGGTTCTTCTGTTTCGGTAGAAATATCTGTAAAATCAGGAAGGTCAAAAGTGTCAGATTCTTCTATTATATTATCTGTATCATCCTGATAAATATCGCTACTTTCTTTGCTGGCATTTGAGAGTACCTGGTCTGAATCATCGCCAGGGAAGTCAAAGTTGATATCGTCGTTTATTGTGTCGTCAGCAGAATTTGTTTCGTCGGTAGAAATTGTATCGTCGAAAGATGGCATGCTGTCGTCGGCAGAAATAGTATCGTCAGTAGAAATTGTATCGTCGGTAGAAATTGTATCGTCGGAAGAAGGCATGCTGTCGTCGGCAGAAATAGTATCGTCAGTAGAAATTGTTTCGTCGGTAGAAATGTCTTCATCGAAAGAAGGCATGCTGTCGTCTGAAATTATTGTTTCGTCAGCAGGAGTTTCTTCTTCAAAAGGATTTCCTTTAAGTGCTGGTTCTTCGTCTGTGGTAGTATCTGGAAGTTCAAAATCAATTTCTGGCATATCATCTTCAGAAACGATTGTGTTGTCGGTAGGAATCTCTTCGTCGGAAGATGGCATGCTATCGTCAGAAGAAATCTCTTCGCCGGTAGGAATAGACTCGTCAGTAGGAAGTTCTTCGTCAGTAGGAATCTCGTCATTTGCCGCTGGCTTAAAGTCCACTTGTGTAGGATCTGTTACTACATCTGGATCGCCAAGGTTAAACTCGTCTTCTTTATTTTTTTCTTCCTGTTCTCTAATTGCTGTAGCAGCGGCCAATAATCCAACTCCTGCTACGGCTCCCAAGGCTGCCTTATTTTTTTTGTTTTCATCTTCTGAATCTGAAATATCGTATTCGTCGGTAATCAATCGTTCTTCCTGTGTTCTAGATACTAAAGTAATTGTTGTGTTACTTTCTTTTCCAGTTTCTGTATCAACAATTCTTGCGGAAAGCTGGTTGTCTTCATCAAGCGAAACCGAAAAAGAAATATCTGCTTCACCATTTGGATGAGCAACTAAGTTTTCGATTTGGAGGGAATCAACATATTCGGCATCATCCATTGTGCAGGAAGCAGAACGATACAAATCAACCATAACTTTTGTCTGGTTGTTATGTGCAGTAGTTAAATCAAGCTTCTTTTCAGATGCTAAACCTTCTTGTAAAACAGGATAAAAAGAACCGTCTGCAAGTTTGATACCAATTGTTTTCATGATTTTTCTCCTCCTTAATTATCGGCAGAATTTCTTCCTTCAATATAAAATAATCCTTTAAATTGAACAATTGTTTAGGCTGCAAGACCATAAGACTTTTAAAAATATAAGTCTTTTTCATTCTTTTTTTTGTTATTATGTTATATTTTATACTTGTATGAAAAGTAAAAAAAATAAAAGTCAAACTCTAACCAGAGCTCAAGAAAGAATGTTGGCCCGTTCAAAAGATCTGAATTACATTATTATTCAAGATAAGCATGGAAAGGCCGTCTTCCGAAAGAGTATTTATAGCCGCATTATTTTGAACTTTTTTTTGATTGCGGTACAAATTGCCATTTTTACAGTTTTCTTACTTGAGTTTCAGTCAAAACTTGAACTTTACTTTGGAGCATCTCTTATTCTTTCTACCAGCTTTATCATTTATCTTTCAAATTGTGGTGGGAAAAATGAATATAAAATTGCATGGCTGCTTCCTACAATCATTTTTCCTTTATTTGGAGTTTCTGCCTATATTCTTTATCATACTAACTTAGGTGGAAGAAAAATTCGGAAAAAGCTTGCGGTTCTTAAAGAAAAAACGAATTCCTGTCTTCCTTCTAAAGAAGCTTCCTTGGAATTATTAAAAAAATATCCAGAAATGCAGGGGCTTGGAACTTACCTTATTAATTCCGGCTCTTATTATCCTCATACAAATACCAATGTTACTTATTTTAGATCTGGAGAAGAATTTTATCCTGATATGTTCCAGTCTGTTGTGGCCGCAAAAAAGTTTATCTTCATCGAATTCTTTATCATTGAAGTTGATGAAACCTGGGCACTTTTAGTAGAACTTTTGGAGCAAAAAGTAAAAGAAGGTCTTGAAGTTAGAGTAATGATGGATGGACTTGGTTCTCCGGTAGCATCGCAAAAAGTTTACCAGAAATACTTAAGAAGTAAGGGGATAAAGGTACACACCTTCTTACCTTTGGTACCATTTTTTTCGACCCAGCAAAATAATCGTGACCACCGTAAAATTGTAATTATAGATGGAGAAGTTGCTTACACTGGTGGGGTTAACCTTTCAAATCAGTACATGAACAGGGGTTCAAACAGATTTGCCTACTGGAAAGATAATGCCGTTAGGGTTGAAGGACCTGCAATTCAAAACTTTATGCTTATGTTCCTGCAGACTTGGAATGTGGACCAGAAAGAAAAAGATGATTTTGTACGCCTAATCAATTTTCCTTATCCAGAAAAGGATGCGGGTGGCCTTGTAATTCCTTATGGCGACGATGCCTTTAACAGGGAAGATATTGCCGAAAACATTTATCTGGATATTATTGCGAATGCCAAAAAATATCTTTATATAACCAGTCCTTATATGGTTATTGATAATCAGTTACAATCTGCCTTAATTTTTGCTGCAAAAAGGGGTGTTGATGTAAGAATTATTGTTCCTTCCCAACCCGACCATTTTTTGACTTTCTGTATTGGAAAAACTTATTTAAAAACTTTGCAGGAAAACGGAATAAAAATTTATACTTATCAAAAAGGTTTTATTCATAGTAAAACTTTTATTTGTGATGATATTATTTCTACAGTCGGTTCAGTAAATCTTGATTATCGCAGCCTCTTTTATCATTTTGAATGTGGAATTTTGATGTATGATATTTCTGCTGTTTTAGATGCCCATGACGATTTTGTAGAAACTTTAAAAGACTGCCAGATGATGGATAATGATTCCTATAAAAAAATCCCTTCCTACCAAAGGGCAATAGGAAGGGTTTTTAGAGTATTTGCTTCTTTAATTTAGTAGAGCACTTTTTGCGTAGCAAAAATGCGTAAATTAGTATTCGTATACGTATTCACTCATTGCAACAAGTTCGTTTACAGTTGTTCCAAACTTTTCTGCAACTTCGTATTCAGAGAGTCTGTTTACATTTCCTGCAGTGTCATACTTAATCAACAATCTCTTTATAATACGTTTTGCATCATCGTAAGTTGTAATTTCTGTAATTTCACCGTTTGTTCCGTAGCGGAAAACTTCCTGTGTCTGCTGGCCAGAAAAAGCGTTGTAGTAAGTGATTGAGTCCAAAGCTCCAGTTTCGTTGTAAGCATAAATCTGGCTGTCGCTCAAAGCACCTCTTTCTGTATATTCATTAATAGAATCAATTTTTCCGTTGGCATTGTATTTGTAAATTGTTTTCCAAATTAATGCACCTTCGCCATCATAACAAGTTTCATCAACTAAAAGACCGTTTTCGTAAGTGTAGATTGTGCGGTCTTTAAGGTTTCCTTTTGCATCGTATTCAGAAAAATCTGCTTTTAAACCATCTTTATAAGTAATTACACTTTTCCAAATGAGTTCACCATCAGAATTTGTAAATGTCTGACCAATAAACTGACCTGCATCGTCGTAATTAGAAACCATTTTGTTTACAATTGCATCTCTTGGAGTCAGTTCATCAGATTCAATTTCCTGATTTTTATCATTAAAGGTATGAAGATATTTTACGCTAGGAGTTCTAAAGTAGTTTCCGAACTTTGAAGCGATTGAATATTCAGTTTTTGTATAACTTTTAATAGCTCCTTTTAAAGGGGCATAAGTAAAAATATCTGCCGCAAAGAGTGAAAGTCCAAAGATTGCAGCAAATGCAAAGGTGAGTAGTTTTTTCATATATCCTCCGTACTTATTAATGGCCACAAGTTTGCTTAAGAGGGCCTTATAATTTATACTATTATAACCATTATCGGATTAAATAGGTAAAAAAAATAGATTAAGATGTACATGTAAATGAATTTTTATGAATTAGAAGCATTTCTTGCACTGGCAAAAACTCTGCATTTTGGAAAAACCGCATCAAAATTAAATATGAGTCCTTCGGCTCTTACTCGATTAATTTCTCGATTGGAAGAGGAATTGGGTGTTTCTCTCTTTGACCGTAACAACAGGCAGATTTATCTTACTGCCCAAGGAAAAATTTTTGAAAAATTTGCTCAGGAAAGTTTGTCTAAGCGGGCAGATTTAAAGGTAAGTCTTAGCGGTAATGGGGAACGGATTGAAGGGGTTCTGCCTTTGTACGCTTCGGTAACTGCCTGTTATACCATTCTTCCCGATTTTATTAAGCGTCTTACAGAAAAATATCCAGGAATTCAGCTTTCTGTAGAAACAGGAGACCCTGCTGCTGCAATTTCTGCTGTAAAAGAAAACAGAGCTTTACTGGCTATTGGTGCAATTCCCGAAACTGGTCTTGCTTCTATGGAAACTGTAAGTGTTGTAAAAACTCCTCTTGTTTACGCGGCTTCCAAAAATGGCCCTTACACAAAACTTGAAGGTTCTCCACAGGATATTCTTTCTTCGGTTCCTCTGGTTCTTCCAAAAGCAGGCCTTGCCCGTTCCCGTTTTGACAAGTGGATTAAGTCTCGCAATGTAAAACCAATTATTGCCGCCGAAACTGAAGGTAACGAAGCTATTCTTGCTATTGCCCAGTTGGGTCTTGGAATTGGTCTTGTACCTCAGATTGTTTTGGAAAATGGCCCTTATAAGGGAGAATTTATTATTCATACAGCCGGTAATATTCTTGGTTATTATGATGTAGGATTTATTCGCAAGGCCACAATCAGTGGTACTACTTCCAGCCGAAGAATTCAGGAAGCTGTTGAAAATATTTTAAGCCAATACTAGGAGTTTTTTATGAATGATAAACAGTGGGATATTTTTTGTACATTTAAAAAGGATTTAGAAACTCAGGTTGAGCATTGGACTAAGGCAGCTCCTCAATTAGGCGAACTGCAAAAGGAAGCGGCTCTTGCTGCAAAAAATCCTCTTTATCCTTTTGAAACTCCTGTAGTTTATAACAGGGCCCTGGATGAAATTACAAAAGATGATGATATAAAGTTGATTGTAATTGGCGATAATCCTGGAAAGGATGAACAACTTGCCAAAAATAATAAATACCTGGTTGGTCAGGCTGGTAAAATTGCAGAAGGTTATTTTCGTCGTAATCCAGAGCTTGGTATCGATTTTAGAAGGAATGTCATTATCTTGAATAAAACTCCAATTCACAGTGCAAAAACAGCTCAACTTAAAATTATGGCTAAATTGGGTGGCAGCCAAATTTCTAATTTAATAGAAGAAAGTCAAATATGGATGGCAAAAAAAACTGCTCAACTTCATATTGATTTATGTCAGGCAGGCGAAACAGAAAGTGCTGGAGTAGAATCAGGAGGGGACAGACCCCTTAAAAATCCTACTGAATTGTGGCTGGTAGGTTATTCGGAATTAAAAACAAAGGGAATTTTTGGAAAGTACAGAGATCAACTTAAGCAAACCTATATGGAAAATTCACCTGCAACTTGGGATAAAGTTTTTGTTTTTCAGCATTTTTCTATGAATCGTTTTTCTATAGATTTAAGTGATAATCTCCAAAAAAATAAAAGCCTGTTGGAAAATATCCACAGGCTTGGTTTAATTCATAAAAACGAAATTTTTTAGATTTAGTCCTTAATTTCTTCTTTTTCAGAATTTTCTTCGGTAACTGGATCATCAAGAATCTTGATCTTTGCAGCTTCTTCAGGTGTTTTTGCATTCTGAATCATAAGTACTTTACGATTTGTGTAATGAATGATACTGAAGAACATAATCATAAAGGCCATAGACTCCAGTAAAATTGCAAATCCTTTTGCTTTTCCCAAGAAATAAGAAATTACTACAGATGCACATAAAAGTACTTGTAAAAATGCAATTAAATAAAGGGCATTCTTTTTTGTGTAATTCAAATTTAAAAGCTTGTGATGAAGATGAGAGCGGTCTGGCGACATAATAGGCTTTTTGTCACGGAGACGTCTCCAAATTGCGGCAATTGTATCGAATACAGGGAAAGCTGTAAGGATAAGCATAATCATGAATTTGTTGTATTCCAAAACTTCATCGGATGTATACAAAGGAATTGTTGCAATCATAAAACCTAAGAACTGACTTCCATTATCACCCATAAAAATTTTAGCAGGTGGCCAGTTGTATACAAGAAAGCCTAAAATTGCAGCTGCAAGGATAAAACAAATTACACCTTCCTTGTTACCTGCGAGTGTGTACAAAATACCCATTGTGATAATGGTTGTAATTGAAAGGGAACCACATAAACCGTCCAGGCCGTCTATAAGGTTGTAGGCATTTATTACACCAAGAATCCATCCAAAACTAAAAACAAAACTAACAATTGTAGGTAAATGCCAAAATCCAATCTGAGTAAATCTATAACCATTAAAAGTAACAATTGAAACAGCAATCAACTGAACAATAAGTTTTACAAGGGCAGGAAGATTTAGTAAATCATCAACAATTGCAAAAACAAAAATGATTAAACCTGCTAAAAGGATAGGAATATAGTTTGTAATATTAACTTCTTTTGTTGTTATAAGATAAACAACAGTTGAAATAAAGAATGCAAAAACAATACCAATTCCACCTAGTCGAGGTATATTTCCAGAGTGAATTTTACGTGCACTTTGATAGTCATAAAGATTGAATTTTTTACAAAATTTAATGATGATTGGCATAAAGATGAGCGAAAGAACTAAAGAAAGGCCAATAAAAATATACGTTGTCATAATGGATTAGTATAATTGTAAATTATTCATATTTCAAGGTAATTCAGCATTTATAAAAATGGCTTTTAATAAAAATGGCTTTTATTGAATTTAAGAGTATTTATATGCTAGTATAAAGTATTAACTACAATATAAAGGATGTATTTATGCTCCAGGATCAGGAAGTAAAACCTCAGGTAAAAGATAATGTTGAATCTCAGGAAGTTAATGGTAAAAAAGTAAAAGATGAAGATGATGAAATTTCTTTAATCGATTTGTTTGCAGTTCTTTTAAGATTCAAATGGATGATTATTGGAATAACAACTCTTGCTGCAATTGGTGTTGTAATTTATTGTATTATTTCCTTGAAGCTTCCACCAGAAGATTCTTATATGCCAAATGAGTATAAGGTTTCGGCAAATATGCTTATTAATGATGATTCTTCTTCATCAGGTCTTTCATCTTCTAGTTCTCTTTCATCTGTTTCAAGTTTGTTGGGAATTAGTCTTAGTGGTGGTTCTTCATCAACAAGTGATTTAGTAATTTACCTTGCAGCTTCAAATCCTTTCTTAGATTCTGTAGCAAAAGAATTTGATTTATATTCAAAACTTGAACCTGATACAAAATCACCTATTGCGAGCGTTAGAAAAAGTTTAACTAAACAGTTCAAAACTGAATTTGATTCAGCCAGCGGTGTTTTAACAATTTCTTTTACAGATATAGATCCTGAATATGCCGTAAAGGTTGTAGATTATTCTGTAGACTGGATTTCAGATAAGCTTACAGAACTTGGTGTTGATAATAATAAAATTACAAAAGAAAACCTGGAAAAAAATATTGATATTACTTGGAATGAAGTAATTCGTATTACAAAGGAAATTTCTAGTACTTCAAACACTCAGATTTGGAGTACTGCCTCTGGTCAGAAGACAGGTATTGAGCAGCAGAAGTTGATGCTTGAATTAGAGGCTCAGAAACAAGTTTATACACAGCTTAGAACTCAACTTGAATTATTAAAGGTTCAGATGCAGTCAGAAGCACCAAAATTCCAGATTTTGGAAAGACCTACTGTTCCTGATATTAAATCTGGTCCAAGCCGTGGAAAACTCTGTATCATTGTTACTTTTGCAGCTTTCTTTATTTCTGTTTTCCTTGCCTTCCTTATTAATGCAATTGAAAACATTAAAAAAGATGACGAAGCAATGTCTAAATTAAGAGGAAAGAAATCTAAAGGACGTAAATAAATGAAAAAATTAATTAAAAAATTAACTATAGCTTTGTTGGCATGTAGCTTTATTTCTTTATCTGCTTATGCTGATACTACTTCTAGTGATTCATACACATCTTCAGATGATGTAAAAAAAGCTCAGGTTGCTATGGCAACAAATGAGTATATTGTAACTGCCGGTGATATTTATACTTTAGCTTTTGCATCTGGAAGTTTTTCAATTTCGGTAGACTCTACATATAAAGTTAGAATTGCTAACCTTGGTTTTATTAATGCTCAGGGGCTTACTTTACAGGAATTTAAGAGCAGGGTAGAAGCTCTTGTTATTAGTAACTATCCATCTGGAGGTATTCAGTTCTTCCTTACAAACCCAGCTTCATTCCATGTATTTATTAAAGGAGAAATTTCTAAGGCCGATACCATAAGTACTTGGGCTCTTGAGCATGTATCAAGTCTTGTAAGTTCTTATTACACAGATTATTCATCAAAGCGTTTTGTAACAGTTATTTCTGCAGATGGTACAGAAAAACATTATGACCTTTATAAGGCAATGTATGATGGAGATTTTGCTCAGGATCCTTATCTGCGTCCTGGTGATACAATTGTTATTCCAAAGTTAGATCGTAAGGTAACAATTGAAGGTTCTGTTATTAGAAGCGGTGAATACGAACTTTTGCCTGGAGAAGAACTTAATTCTTTAATTTTTGATTATGCAAAGGGTTTTTCTCCTTTTGCAGATAAAGACAATATTTTGATTGACTGTTTTACAGGAGCTTCTCCACTCTATCAGTCAGTTTATATTAAAGAAACAGATTTACATTCGGACAGACCTCTTGCTTGTTATGACAAGGTTTACATCCCATCTAAATCAAATACTCAGGGTGTAATTTATGTAGAAGGTGCTGTAAACAGTTATTATAACGTTAGTACAAAATCTGTTAGTTCGGAACTTCCTGGTTCTGTAACAACATCTCCATCATCAATTGCAAGACTTAAGGTTCCATTTTCAACTGGAAAAACTTGTAAAAAACTCTTTTTGGAACATTCTGGAATGCTTTTAAATTCTGCAAATCTTTCAGAAGTTTATGTTTGGCGTAAGGCAAAAAATTCTGGAGAAAAAGACCAAAAGATTTTTATAAACATGCATTCTGTTCTTTATCCAACTGGAAATGATGATGTTGTTGAAGATGTCGCTCTTGAACCTGAAGATACCATTGTTATTCCATATACTCAGTACTATGTAAATGTTACAGGTGCGGTTGCTGCTCCTGGAAAATATCCATATCAGCCAGGTCGTGATTGGAATTATTATATTGGTTTGGCCAGTGGTTTAGACTACGATCAGAACCTTTTTAATATAGTAAAAATTACTGATAAAAATGGAAAGAGACTTAATAAAAAATCAGCTATTCCTCCTGAAGCAACAATTTATGCTTCAAGAAACTCTCCACGTAATGGTTGGTTAGTTCCATTACTTATTACAATTATGTCCTTTATTACAACTTGTTTGACTTTCTATACAACTGTAAAAGGCTTTCAGTTCTAGGATATAAAATGAAATCTCTTATTATTGTAGGAGCGGGCGTTTCGGGGCTTTCTGCCGCAATTTATGCAGCCCGTTCTGGTTTTGATGTAACAATTCTTGAACAGCATAATACTTTTGGTGGCTTCTCTACAGGATGGAGCCGCAAGGGGTATTTTTTTGAAGGTGGAATGCACTGGCTTACTGGTTCATCACCAGATCTTCCATTACATCGTATTTGGAAGGAAGTTGGTGCTTTAAAAGACAATAATCCTATTGAAAACAGAGATCCACTTTATACAGTTTATGATGGAAAAGAAGTTGTGAGCCTTTATCGTTATCTTCCAGAAATGGAGAAGGAACTTTTGCGTTATGCTCCAGAAGATGCAAAAATGATAAAGAAGATGTGCCGCGATACAAAGGCCTTTGTAAATTTCCACATGCCTGTTTTTGATGTAAAGGGATGTAAGTGTAAAAATCCAGTGGGCTTTAATCTTATGGAATTTATTAAGATGCTGCCTGCGGTTGTAAGAGTTCCTCGTCTGACTAAGGAAAGCCTGGAATCTTATCTTGGAAAATTTAAGAATAAAAATCTTCGTCATCTTTTGAATTGTGTGATTGGTTACCGTTATAATGCCCTGTCCTTCATTTATACTTTGGGGGCTTTTGTGGCTGGAGATTGTGGTTACCCTGATGGTGGTTCAATTCGTCTTGTAAAAAATATGGAAGAAACTTTTGAAGGTCTTGGTGGAAAGATTGAGTACCGTACAAAAGTTGAAAAAGTCATTGTTGAAAATGGACAGGTAAAAGGGGTTCATACATCTAAGGGTGATTTTTTTGCAGATGCTGTAATTATAAGCCAGGATACTCGTGCGGCAATTGACCAGCTTTTTGAAAAGCCTTTGCAGGAAAGTTGGACCGGTAAAATGCGTGAACGACTTTTAACCGATCAGAATATTTTCATTTCGCTTGGTGTAAAGGCAGATTTATCATCCCTTCCTTATGCAATTGTACTACCACTTAAAAAGCCTTTGGAATATGGTGGCTGCAAGTGGACCGAAATCCGCTTGAATAACTATGCAAGATATAAGGACCATTCACCAGAAGGCACAACTTCCATCACTTGTCTTTTGATTGGCGATACTTATGGTTTCTGGAAGGCTGCAAAGGCAGATGGAACGTACAAGGCAAAAAAAGAAGAGCTTTGCAAAATGTTTGTAGATGCAGTCGCAGAGTTTATTCCACAAGTTAAATCTGAACTGGAAGTAACAGATGTTGCAACTCCTTTGACTTACGAAAGATATACAGGGGCTTTTGAAGGAAGCTGGATGTCGGTTTATAAGCCTGGTGGAAGTCAGGATAACTACCCTCAGACTAGTGAAACTATTAAAGGACTTTATTTTGCAGGTCTTAGAACTATGATGCCTGGCGGTTTACCAATTGCTGTTTATACAGGGCGTCAGGCAGTTCAGCAGCTTTGTCGTGATAGTAAGGTTCTGTTTGTCTAACTTTTAATTTGAGTAATTTTTAAAGCGTGATAGAATAAAATAATGTTCTCGGGAAGAGAACTGAAAAACGTCCCAAAAAAAGGAGAAATATTATGGGAAAGAAAGTAAACATTATGTCTTACTTATACTGTATCGGTCTTGCTATTGTAGCAATTGGATTCTGCTGTCCAATGTTTAAGCTTGGACCAATCGAATCAAATGGTTTCAAATTTATCAATTTTGATAATTCAGGATTTGTTACAATTGGTGCACTTTTGATTTTTGTTGGTGCAATTGCAGGTATCGTTGCTCAGTTTGTAAAACAGCTCAGCGGATTAAAATTGATTTTCCTGCTTGTTTCTATTGCAGGAGGAATTATTTTAGTTGTTGGTTTCCTTACAAATGGTGGTATTTATAAGGCAATTGGTAAAGGCTTTATCAAACATGCAGTTGTAGGTTTCTACCTTGTAATTGCAGGTTGGGTTGTAGCTCTTATTGGTGCTTTCAAGAAATAATTTTTTTGAAAGTATAGAAACTATAAACTAATAATTAAAGCGCCGGATTTTTCGTCCTTTGGAAGAGAGTCCGGCCTTTTTATTTTAACGCTGATTAAGTCACCACTTTTAAGCATTTCACTGCCTTTAGTTCGCAGTAAAACAAGCCCAAGAGAAGAACATGCGTATTGACCGAAGGTATGACCTGGAAGTGTAAATGAATCTGAGGCAACACGACAAAGCAGGTCTTCTTTTTTAGGGGTCTGTCCCCCATCACTTACTGCCAGGAAAGATAAAGTTGCTCTTTCTTTTGGAAGTTTTGCCTTTTCTGAAAGTTTCTGGAGTTTTTCTGGGGCGTCTTCTGTTGAAAATGCAAAGTTGCACCATTTATTCTGGCTGCCTGTATAGGCCTTGAATCCGTTCATCGGGCAGTCTCCCGCGTGTGGACATGGAGCAAGTACTTCTTTTCCGTCAGAAATAAAGCGGCCTCTTAAAAGACTTAATGTTCTTGAAGCCTTTGGAACACCTGGTTCAATCAGGAGGAAGTGGGCATCCTTTGAGGAATAAGTTTTTAGCTGGTCAAAATATTTTTTTGTCTGATATTCGGGAGGCATTTCTCCTGCCTGGTCCAGTTCATTGAACATGTTTGCACAGGTTATAAAATCTGCTTTCTGGCGGATGTTCGTTCCAAAAGGACCTTTTACGCGGATAATTTTCCAAGGCTCTTCATTTGAACGGGCCGCTACAGAAAGGTATATATCTTCACCAAGGGCCATTGAATTTGCAGAAACATCCAGGCAGTACCAGGTGAGTTTGAGTTTTCTAAGTTCTGGGCGGGCAAGCCAAAGGGCAATTATAAGTGTAAGAGGACCTGTTCCTAAATCAAGGCAGATGCTTTCTTTTTTGGGAAAAAGTTCTGATGGCAGATTTGAAAAAAGTCTTGTAAGGCGAACCAGATTCCACCAGGTATAGTAACGTACATATGAAGAAAGCTGGATATTATCGTTCATATAACCAAGTCGTCTTTCTGAACGCTGGTCTGTCAGTTGATGGGAAAGGGCCTTTATATTGTCTGGCAGCTGCTGTAACTGGCGGCTGTTGAGAGGACGGATCCCCTGAATGATTTCGTCAAAATTATTTAAAATAGAAACTGTGTCATTTTCCAGAGCTTCGTTCAGGAAAAGGGAGTTTTCTATTGTAAAAGGATTGGTTGTTTGGGATTTATGTTGATCAGTATAAACTGGGGATTTTGTTTTATGCTGGTCAGTATAAACTGGGGGGTGTGATTTATGCTGGTCGGTATAAGCTTGAGATTTTGATTTATGCTGGTCGGTATAAGCTGGCTTTTTAGAAAATTTTTTTTCAGAGTTTGTATGATTTTCTTTTTTTGATTTTGAGGGTTTTTGTTTAGTCTCAGAATTCTTTTCTGTTTTTGATTTAGATTTTTTATCTGAATGTTTGTAAAATTTGTCGTAAAAGTTTTCTGCCATAGTGTATTCTTAATCTTCCTGCATTTACTGCTGGTTATTTTTTTTAAGGGAAACATAAAGGTTAGTCAGAATTGCACGAGTTTCCCTTATCTGTTGGATTAATTCTGCATTTTGTTGAACAGCCTGGGCATCTTCAAGGATTTGTCGGCCGGCACCTTCTGCAGTGAACTTTTTTTCGGTTATTAAATATTTCAAGCGGAAAATAAGTTCCAAATCATGCTGGGTGTATTCACGGCGGCCAGTTAGATTTTTCTGGGGAGAAAAGCCTGGAACGACTTCTTCCCAGTAACGGAGTATATGAGCCTTGATTCCTGTCAGTTCTTCTACTTGCCCGATTGTGAACATTTTTAGTTGTTGCGTTCCTCCCACTTTTGGCGGCTGCCTTTAAACTCCAGTTGAATTGGAATCTGATCATATCCTAAATCTTCGCGAATTCTGTTTTTCAAATAGGTGATATATGGTTCAGGTACAACTTCTGGTCTTGTTGCAAAAATTACAAAACTTACAGGATTTGTACTTGCCTGTGTCATATAGCGAATCTTGAAATGCGAAGTTTTACTTGCTGGAGGTGGATAACGGTCCAGCCAGTCCTGAAGAGCATTGTTCAAAGAAGAAGTTCCAATCTTTCTGTTTAACTGTTCATAAAGGGTGATTGCAGTATTGAGTAAATCCTTTATCCCCTTACCTTCCAGTGCAGAAAGTGGAAGAATTGGAGCAAAATCCATGTGGGCAAACATAATGTTCATCCATTCGCGAACACCTTTTATAGCTTTGTTACCCTGGTCTTCCTTCAAATCCCATTTATTCAAAACAAAGATAATTCCTCTTCCTTTTTCAAAAGCGAGCGAACAAATCTTTTTATCCTGCTCGGCAAGTCCTTCTACCGCATCAATAAGAAGGAAAACAACGTCGCATTCATCAAGAGTTTTAATGGCACGGTTTACAGAGTAGTATTCTACATCATCATGAACTTTAGCTTTACGGCGGATTCCGGCAGTGTCCAGAACTTTGAAATGCTTTCCACCATAAGAAAATTCGCCTTCAACAACATCGCGGGTAGTTCCGGCATAATCACAAACAATAGAATTTTCTGAATGTGTAAGACGGTTTGAAAGAGTAGATTTTCCTGTATTTGGTTTTCCTAAAATTGCAATTTTTATAGGTCGGTCAGAAGAAAGAACCTTCACCTTGCTAAAATCACAACGCTGAGTTATAAGATTTTTTAGTTCTCCAATGCGGTCACCATGTTCTGCAGAAATAAATAGCAGCTCACTAAAACCGTATTTGGCATAGTTCCAGGCTTCGGCTTCGTTTTTTCCACCTTCAGTTTTATTTACAGCTGCAATCATTTTATTCCAGTAAGGACGCATTTTGATAATGAACTCTTCGTCTTCACCGGTAATTTCTGTTGCATCAAGAAGAAGAATTACAACATCAGCTTTTTCAATCATATCTAAGGAGCGTTCTACAACGCAATCGTCGAGTTCTGCTTCTTTTGTTCCAATATCACGAGTAAGCTTGTATCCACCTGTGTCTACCAGATGAACCGGCTTATCATTAATAATGGCAGTAGCTTCTACCGGATCACGGGTTACGCCTGGCTGGTCATTGGTAATTGCAATTCTTTTTTGTAAAAGGCGGTTAAAAAGTGTAGATTTTCCAACATTAGGGCGGCCTGCAATTACAACCATTGGAAGCCCTTCGTAATCGGCATCCTGAGGGTTTACGTCGCCTGTAGCTGTTACAGTGCCGTCTGGAGCAACTGTAATTCCGTCTGTAGGTTTATCATAAACAAAATCAGGCATTTCTTCCTGTTTCTGAGAGATTACTTCTTCTTTTGGTTTGCTAAAGTCTGGTTTAGCCTTTTTCTTTGCCATAAGATTTCCTTATAAACTTATAAATAATGAGGATGATGGAACTAGATATTCATTTCCCACATGTTATCCAAGTGTTGGTCAGAAATTGCCTGGAGCTCTTTGATTGTAAATCTTGATAAGAGTTCCTTTGTAGCCGAAATTAATTTAGGACTCATACTTAAATTACGAATTCCCATTCCAGCAAGTACCATAATAGAGTCCTGACGGCCAGCCATTTCTCCACATACTGAAAGAGGAATATTTGCTTCATTAGCGGCTTTTACTGTCATTTGTATAAGTCTAAGTACAGCAAGATTAAATTCGTTGTAGAGTTCTGCAACATGAGGATTTTCCCTGTCGATTGCCAAGGTGTACTGGGTCAGGTCGTTTGTTCCCAAACTGAAAAAATCAGATACCTTTGTAAGACAGTCTGTAACAAGGGCGGCTGCAGCTGTTTCAATCATTATTCCAATGGGGATATCTTTTTTGAATTCAATTTGTTCGTAGGTAAGTTCTTTTTTGACTTCTTCTACAATCTCAAGACATTCTTTAACCTGGTTTACGCTGGTGATTAAAGGGAACATAATTTGAAGATTTCCATAAACACTGGCACGGTAAAGTGCACGTAACTGAGTTTTAAGAACATTTGGATATGCAAGACTAAGTCTGACAGCACGTAAACCCATAAGAGGATTTTTTTCGTCCAAAATTGGAATATCTACCGAGTTAATCAGTTTATCTCCACCTGCATCCAGGGTACGGATTGTAACAGGCTTATCGCCCATTATCTGTAAAACCTGTTTGTAGGCTTCGAACTGATTTTGTTCACTAAAGGAACGTGCTGCGGCATTAAGAGATGCCCCACTTTGCGACATATAAAGAAATTCTGTTCTGAAAAGGCCAATTCCATCTGCACCTTCTGCAGCTGCAACTTCGGCTTCTTCTGGAGTTCCAATATTTGCATAAAGTTTGAACTTTGTTCCATCTTTTGTAACGGCAGGTTTATCCAAAAATCTCTTTAGACTTTGTTTTCTAAGGTATTCTTCGCGGATTTTGGCCTTATTTTCGTCAATTGTTGATTTATCTGGGCTTACAAGGACTTCTGCTGTTTTTCCATCAATGATGACGGTTTCGCCATTGCGTACTTTTTTGCTAATGTTTTCAAGGCCTACAACTGTTGGAATACCATAGTTGCGGGCAAGAATTACTACGTGGCTAGAAACACCGCCTTCTGTAAGGGCAAGTCCCGCAATCTTTCGTTTAGAAAGGATGATGGTATCGGCAGAGCTGAGTGAGTTTGCAAGAATTACAGAACCGTCTGGAACCTGATTAATATCAAAAGGATGGATATCGAGCATTTCGTCCAAAACACGGCCAAAAATATCTGTAATATCCTGGGCTCTTTCTGAAAGATAGTAGTTTCCTGCCTGTCTAAGTTTTGATGCGTATTCTTCTGCTTTGAATTGTATTGTATATTCTATATTAAAGAGTTCTTTTTCAAAAAAATCTTTTACTTCTTTTGTAAAAACAGGGTCACTGAGCATAAGGATGTAGGTTTCAAAAACTTCGCGTTGTGCCTTATCCTTTGGATCTGTTTTAGAAAGACTGTCTAAATGTTCAGAAATTTCAAGTGTAACAGATTGAACTGCAGCTTCGTAGCGGCTCCAGCCTTTTGTAACCTGATCAATTTTAATATGATGCTGAGGAATTGCTCGTTTTACTGGGTCTGGAATTACAAACGCAGTACCAATTCCTATACCGTCAGCAGCGGGAATACCAAGAAAAACTTCCATAAATTTGAATTATACAGAAAATCTTTTTATATTTAAAGATATGGAACTTTTACCAATTTATAGACTCCCTTTTCAGTGGGCCTTTTTAATTTTTATTATGTTTTCTTTTATTGGATGGTGCTCAGAAGTAGTATATGTCGGCTTTATCCATAATCATCGCTTTATAAACCGTGGTTTTTTACATGGTCCTCTTTGTCCTGTATATGGTTTTGGAGGCGTTGTGATTTTGACTCTGCCACCTGCTCTTTATCAAACCTGGCTACCATTGTATTTTGCTTCAATGCTGCTTTGTACTATTGTTGAGTACTTTGTAAGCTGGTTTATGGAAAAACTCTTCCATGCTCGCTGGTGGGATTATTCCAAGTATAAGTTTAATATAAAGGGTAGAGTATGCCTTTTGAACTCAATCCTTTTTGGATTTATGGGACTTGGGGTTATTCGTTTTGTTTATCCTCATATGCTTAAGCTTTTAAATTGGATGGGAGATTTTGTAATTAATATTGCAGCCGATGCTATTGGTCTTGTTTTAATTGTTGATATCTTCCTTACTGTTCGAAAACTTGTGGATTTCGCTGCTGCTATGGAAAAAATTAAGAGCTTTGAAGAAAGTCTTCTTGATCATTATGGTCAGGAGGTTTGGTTCCGTGGAGAATCTATATCAGAAATGATTGCTTCTGTAAGGGAACATGCTCGCGAAAATAAGGATAAGATTAATGACCGTATTCTTGAAAAAATTAATAATATGGAATATTTTAAGCATAAAGCTTGTGAAAGTTTTATAAACAGATTCCCTTCTATGCAGAGTATTCAGTATAAAGAGGAACTCGCTCATTTGAAGCTAACCCTTTTGAAAAACAAAATTAAGAATAAGATAAAGGGTAAAAATTAAAATTAATCTATTCAAAATTTAAAAATACGTCGATAAATAAGTCTCAAGAGAATTAAAGTACTACTAAATAACACAAGATTAGGTAAATTTTACTTAAAACTTGTGTTATTAGGTGCTTTTAGGATTTACTTTTTATAAAAAAGTGGTAAATTTACTCTGCTTGGGAGAAGTTAAAAAACAGATTCATTACAAAAAAACAACATAACAAAAAAATAACAAAAACAATCATTTTAATTAAACGTTTTTTTTTGGAGAGGGTTGATAAATTAAACTTTTTCAATAGTTTTGGGGGCAATACTATGAAAAGATTTATCAATATACTGTTATATGTTGTTTGTATCTTTTTAATAATTTCATGTGAAATAGGACTTGGTGCCGCGGTCGACACAGAAGCACCTACGGTAGCAATTACATCTCCTCAGGCGGGTTCAGTCATCAGGGATACTTTTGCGGTAAAAGGATCCTGGAGTGATGATGGAGCAATCTCGTCAATAAAAGTCACACTGGAAAGCACAAGTAATCTCATAGAGCCAATAGTATACGATGCTACAGTAAATTTAGATGAAGGTTCATTAGTAAGCGGAACCTGGTATTGTGAAATAAATCCAGAAAGCGAAGGTATTATAGACGGAGAATATAAGGCTTCAGTAGTAATTTCGGATTTTGGCGGACATACAACAACAATCCCTTCATATCTTTTAACTGTAGACAATACTGCCCCTCTCATTGTTCTGCAGAGACCAGCAACAAAGGTAAACGAAACGGCAGATGCCTATGGACAGACCTTTACCCTGGAAGGAATAGGAGCAGATGATAATTCCATAAATAAAATAGATTTGAATATTTACACAGATGCAGAGTGTACAAATCTAGTAAAAACGGTGAGTAAATCAAACGTTCCGGCAAGCATAAACCTGGAACTTGCAACTTTTG
>DGWD01000005.1 GCA_002395155.1 Treponema sp. UBA4267 | reverse complement strand
GATGACGGTGAGTTTTCAATTTTTATAACAGGATCAAATTCATATCTCTTAAGTGGTGAATTGATTACAAAACTGACAGGCCGCTATATTGAGTTTGAAATGTTTCCTTTGAATTTCAATGAGTATCTCGAAATGAAAAAGTTCTTTAAAAAGAATGTCAGTGCGAATCTGCTGGAAGAATTTGATAACTATCTTATTGAAGGAGGTTTTCCTAAGGCTATTCAATTTGATTCGATTCAAGACAAGAGAACTTACATTTCCAGCGTAATTACTGAAATCTTCGAAAAAGATATTAAACGCCGTGTAAAGGTAAAAAATACATCTGTCTTTAATAAAGTTCAACAGTACCTTATTAATAATTTTGGTTCAACAACGAGTCTCTCAAATATTCTTTCAGATTTAGAAAAGTCCGGCATGAGAATTAAACGTGAGACTTTAAACCGTTATATAAAGATTCTCTGTGATTCAAAAGTTTTATATGAATGTGAACGTTTTGATTTAAAGTCTAGAAAATCAATTTCTGGAGAAAAGAAGTATTATCTCTCAGATTTAGGATTTTATTATGCTACAAATACAGATAACCGTATTAATTATGGTCCTGTTATGGAAAACCTTACATACATTTATGCAAGAGGCAATAATTACTTTGTTAGTGTAGGACGTATAGGAAAGTTTGAATGCGATTTTATTCTTCGCAAAAATAACAGTGATTACAGTTATATTCAGGTATGCATGACTATGATGGCAAGTACTGAAACTGAGGAACGAGAATACAAACCTCTTGAAACAATAAAAGATAATTTTCCAAAATACATTCTGACTCGAAGCGATCCAATTCAGCATCGAAATGGCATTATTCATAAAAATATGCCAGAACTTATGAAGAACGGAGAACTATTTTAGATGACTGATTTAACACCGATTCAAAAAGAAATAGTAACTGCCCTTGAGCAGATGAAAGAAAAGACTCTGGTAACAGAAGCAAATCTCGCAAAGAAGATTCGGGAGAACGCCAAAATCTCCGGTAAGAATAAGGCCGGAATCTGCCTGAAAGATCTGGAAGTTTGCATTGAATATCTTGGTGAAAACAATGGGCTGCCTTACGCACTTCATCTTAACAGCGCGAATGATATTTTGATTAAGAAAGTAGGGAGCGATGGCGAAGCCGATAAAATGCTCCGGGGGAGCATTTTAAGCGAGTCTCCGAGCAGCTGTGCTGCGAGGGTATGGAAACTGTTGGATGGGGATGCTAAAAAGCGTCGTCAGTCAAGTGAGAAATCTATTTCAGTTCTGACCAACGGGGACTTACGACAGAAAGCTTCCGGCGGGAAGGTGGCGAAGAAGCGGAATGATAGGAAGAAGATAGATTATCGTAATTTTGAAGAGGAATAAAAAACTCAATTTTTCTTGTATAAAATATCAAGGTTTCAATTAATTCGCTCCTTATTATTGTTAGGAAGGATAATTTAATTTATCTGAGATAAGGAGTATTAAGATTATGATAGGAATGAAAGACAAATTTGTATTGGAACTTGGTTATGAACTTTTATCTTTAGTTGATAGGGATCATCCTGAATTATTAGATGGTATATTGAATCTGCGAAAGCAAAAACCTTATATACCAAAAATAAGAATAATGGATAACATAACTTTGGAACCGTTTGAGATATCTCTTAATAAGGAAAGGTCAATATTAAATAAAGAGGAAAATCTTGCATCACAAATTCTAACTATTATTGAAAACTTTGTTGAAAAACATTCTGAAATCTGGGAAGGAATGGAGCTTGTGGTTAAACCGGGGAAAATGCTGACATTTCGATTTCTTCAGGATGATGAAGAATATAAAGTGAGAGCAAAAGTTATTGGTATTTTTAATGATACAATCGACTTAGAATTGGAAAAAAATTGAAATTCCAATTCCAAATTTTAAGCAAGGATAGATAAAAACACCTCTAAATAAATCTAGATCATATCAAAAAAAGTAAGTTGTTTTCTATAATATGTAGGTTTACAATAGGAAGGCTAAGTTAGGTACCTATTTGATAGGTGCTTAATAAAATTTTGTGGCTAAGGCAAGAAAATGAAAAAAAATTAACAGAAAATATCAACTCTGAAATTTTTCGTTCCTAATAATATAAATTTGATAAAATTAAAGGAGATTTCTAATATGAAAAAGATAATATTTTGCGATATTCCGATGAAAAAAAACATGAACGCTATGGTTTACGCTGATACAGGTAATACAAACTGTAATTATTCAAAAGAGGTAATGTTTCCGATAAATGCGATTCTTGCAGAATCATTAAAAAAGGATGATGAGGTACGGGTTATTCTTTTACGAACCCAAGATAAAGCCGGTAATAGTGGAAGAAACAGTGGCTTATTCATGCAGGAATTAGACGCTATTAATGCTGAAATCGGAGCTAAGATATCTTATGAAACTTTAGATTCTGAGTTCAAAGAAACAAAAGATATTCATGAAAAAAGATTGCAGGATATGCTGGATAAGATTGAAGAACATACAGAAATTTATGCAGATATTACTTATGGTCCAAAACCTTTACCAATGATTCTAATGTGTGTTATTTCATTTGCAGAAAAGTTCCTGAATTGTGATGTAAAGAGTGTGGTGTATGGCAAGGTTGATTTTGATGATAATAATAAACCTTGTAATCCAGAATTGTATGATGTTACTTCATTGTATTATTTGAATAATCTTACAAGTTCAATGGTTGCAGATAATGGAAAAGATGCTAGACAAAGCTTAAATGAATTCTTCTCTTTGTAAGGTGGTTCATATGACAAATAATGCAGCCAAGCAAAAGAAGGAAGAAGAAATCCTTGCCATATTCTCTAGAATTCGAGAAATATCAGACAAAGAGTCTCTTGAATATAAAAAACTTCTTCAAAAAATTTATGCACCAATTTGGGATTGGACCTTAATGTGTTTTAGAGAAGAGGATGTTTGTAAGGCAAGTATTGAGATTACCAATTGTGTAAAAAGAACTGTAGAAAAATATAAGGAACAAGAAGGTTCAACATATATAGGATTTCTCTATACTTGCTTAGCAACAGAAATTCGACATAAAAAAGAGAAGTCAGAAGTAAAGAAATTCAGAATGTGTACTAAGGATGAATATAATAGGGCTGTTGAACTTGTTAAGGAAGCTGAGCGAATTGGAAAAAATCCTTCAAATGAAAAAGTACAAATCTGGCTTGCAAAGCAGGCAAAATTGTCTGTGGAAGAAGTAAAAGGTTTGATCCTAAAATATTACCAGTCGCAAGTTGTAGAAGAACAGATAAAAGAAAGTGAAGAAGGAGATACTGTATCAATCTTTGAAACTGAAGCAGTTTATAATAATTATTTGACTCCTGAGCAAGACGTGTTTAAAACAGAATATGTCTTGGAAGATTTATCAGTAATTGAACAGGTTTTTGATAAATGTCAGGATCGACAAAAAGAATATCTTTCATCTTTTATTACTCTTAGAATACTTCAGACTTTAGAAAGGTCTTTCTTAATTGCTCAGATTGTTGAACTATTACAGACAAGATCTTTTCTCGATGCTGACTTACTTAAAATATTCCTCTCCAAAGAAGCGATGCCAACACAAGGCGAACTGGCTGCAAAGTATGGAAAAGATGAGGGGTATATAAGTAATAGAATTTCTGAGTTTTTTGAAAAAGTTCAGAAAAAAATATCAAGTTAATGCTTTTTTGCTACTAATCTAAGTAACAAAATCAAATTAAGGGTACTAACCCTATTTAGGAGAAAACACTATGGCATTCGATCCATCAAAGTACACAGTAGCAAAGGCAAGGCCTCTTCCAGTAATTCTGCTCTTGGACAGGAGTGGAAGTATGAGTGGAGAGAAAATCTCGACTCTTAACTCGGCTGTGAACGATATGATTCAGTCGTTTAAAACAGCTGGACAAGGGGAAGTTGAAATAAACCTTGGAATAATTAGTTTTGGAGATGGTGGTGCTAGTTACGATTTGCAGCTTCAGCCTGTAGCCGGTATCAGCAATATGAGTCTTCAGGCAAATGGTGGCACACCAATGGGGATGGCTCTCCGTATGGCAAAAGACTTGATTGAGGATAAGGAAATTATTCCTTCTAAAGGCTATCGCCCAGCAGTTGTTCTTGTTTCTGATGGAGCCCCAAATGATAGTTGGGAAGAACCAATGAATGCATTTATATCTGATGGGCGCAGTTCAAAATGTGAGCGTTTTGCAATGGCAATTGGAACTTCACAGGAGGATCCTGTGCTTAATAAATTTCTTTCAGGTACAGAAAATAAAGTATTTCTTGCAAGTGATGCAAGCAAAATTAGAGATTTCTTTAAGTTTGTAACCATGAGCGTCAGTGTAAGAAGTCGCTCTCAGAATCCTAATGCGCTTCTTCCTGCAGCGAGCAATCCAACTTCAATGACAGCAATTGAGGATATGGCAAAAGAATTCGGAATTGATCTTTAAGTGGAGTATCGATATGGAAGAGTTGAATGTTATCATTGATGTTTCTGGCAGTATGTATTCGATGGGAAAAACTTCTGTCGTAGGCAATGTTCTTTCGACTCTTTCTGCCCTAGAAGTTTTTGATGATGAAGGTTCTAAATTTTCCGTTACAAAAATGCAGTGGGATGGAACCAGTAAAATGCTTGAATCGCTTTTTGAAAAGTGCAGAAACAGTAACTTTCTTCTTTTGACTGATGGCTATGCTCTGACTGATAATTGTAAATCATCGAAAGTCATAAAAGCTTTTTTGGAAGAGGAAAAGAAACAATTCTTTGTAGTTCTTTGTGGTGGAGATTCAATTAATATTTCTGCATTAAAAGATTTTAAAAGAGTGCAAACAGTATATGCTGATAATGTTCTATATGCGGTAGATTGTTTTTTAAATTCAAAAGAATTAGGTGCAGAACAAAATAAAACTGAGGATGATTGGAAATAATGTTCTTGCTTAGTCGGAGAAAGTTTATTTGTGGTGCGAGCGTCACGGGTCCTTCGCACATAAAAAATAGAATCGTAAATCAGGATTCTTTCTTGTGCGTAAAAAAACGCAAATATACACTCCTCGTTGTTTCGGACGGGATGGGAAGTAAGACTTTTGCTGATATCGGCTCTAAAAAAGCTTGCGAGGCCGTTTCCTTGGTAATAGAAGCGTTTGTAAAAAATAAGAAACAATCACTTTCAGTACTGGAGCTTTTTTCACAAATCGTCGAAACCTGGAAAAAACTAGTACTTCCGCATGAAGCAAAAGATTGCTCAGCAACTTGTCTTTTTGTTTTTGTTACAAAGCACAAAATACTTGCCGCTAGACTTGGAGATGGAATGATTTGTCTCTTAGGAAAAGATGAAGCAAGTAGCGTTGTACTTTCAGACAATAAGGATGAAAGTTTTTCCAATGCAACTCAATCTTTATCCGATTCTGCTGCAGCAAACGAATTCAAATATACATTTTATGAACGTTCTTCTTTTAGAGGAATTATACTTTCTACGGATGGAATTTCCAGTGATATGGAGAATGGTAAAGAACTCTCCTTCGCAGATGATCTTTTCTCTGAATTAAGAAAAATGCCTTCACGAAAGCGAATTGCTTTTATTCAAAATATGATGGAAAACTGGCCTGTACCTCATCATACGGATGATAAAACGTTGATAATAGCGGGGTTATGATTTATGGAAGTAGAAAAAGAAGATGAAATTGGTGTAACACTTAATGATAGTGACGGAAAAACCATAACAATAAAACAGATCAAAGATTCTTTTGATTCAACTCATATTATACAATCAGTTCTTGGCCAGGGTGGACAGGGGCGTGTATGTCGTACAGAAAATCCTGAAATTGTTGTAAAATTCGCCTTGAATCCAAAAGGACAACTTATAAGTCGTGAAAAAAATAAAGTAGAATTTGAACATAATGATGCGAAGTTTAAATCTATTGTTTTCAAACCTTTTCCCGATAGAATCCATGTTGCGTATCCAATGGCATGTCTTGCGGATTATTCCGGATATGTAATGCGTCTTATGGGAGATATGATTAGTTTTTCAGATTTTTTACCAATGTCAGAAGAAGGCATCAAAAAACTGTCTACAGATGGAGGGCATAGGAGACGATTTATGCTCCTTTCAAAACTAGCAGCTCTCCTGGCAAAACTTCATGCAAACGGAATGGTATATTGCGATCTTTCTCCGAATAATGTTTTTGCTACAAAAAATTCAAAACAAGAAACTCAGAATGTGTGGTTAATTGATGCAGACAATGTATTTATACCTGGTGAAGATAGAGATAATCTCGTCTATACTCCGCGTTATGCAGCCCCTGAACTGTTTGCTGGAAAACCATGCAGTCAGAACAGTGATATTTATTCATTCGCAACGCTTGCCTTTGAGACGCTTTCTGCCATTCATCCTTTTGCTGGTGAAAAAGCAACGAACTGGAATGATGATGATGTAGATGACTGGGATGCTTCCACGAACGACAAGAGCGACACCCCGCCCGCAATCGATCCGCAATATTCGGGAAAATATCCGTGGGTTGAGGATATTGAAGATGATTCAAATCATACCGAAGCCGGTCTTCCACGACAAAATTTCCTGACAAATGAGACCTTTGCGCTTTTCAATATGACTTTCTGCGAAGAAGGACGAGAATCTCCGAAAACCAGACCTACAGCAAGTCTTTGGGCAAGGGCCTTTGCTCATTCTCATGCTATAAGCATTTCTTGTCCTGATTGTGGAATGAGTTTTGTTTATGACGGAACGCAAAAAGTTTGTCCTTGGTGCGATAAGAATTTACCGAAGATCCTTATACTGAAAGACGAAAATGACAGAATTGTTTTCGCTCATGAACTTTTAAATCCGGAAGCAGAAAGTGGAGAATTGTTTTCGTTACCGGAACATATTGTTTCATCTTTTAATATTGATTCGTATTTTAGAACAGAAATAAAAATTAGAACTGTGAATATTAAAGGTTTTGGGCTCGAATTCAATCTGGCACAAAGGCAAAGCTCAACAAAGGATTATTTCATTGGTTTGAACGGAAGCGAGGAGAAAATCATAAGTCGTTATATTCTCCAAGTCAAACAGGGTGAGGAATATTCCATTATCTGTAAAGATTCAAAAAGTGGTATTTGCCGCTCTGTAAAAATCTATTTGATGGAGGGAAACTGATATGGATTTAGCCTATATTGAGACAATTCCTTTCTACGAAAATATTTCTGCAAAAGTTCATTCGGATGTAAAGACAGTAATGATTAAGACTGGACCGCACACAATTCTTCCGAATCCACAACACAACAATTTCATTATCCGTACGGAAACGGGTGCTGTAGAATTCGATTTTAAAAATCCGCAGGACAAAGCTAATCTCGACACTCAATTTTGTCGTGGTTCAGCTAATATCTGTAATGTTAAATCCGCTGGAAAAGACGGATTCTTATTTGATTTATATGTCTTTGCAGGTGCAGTCGAAGATTTTGGAGAAGTGACAATTCTTGCAGAAGGCGATAATCTCAAGAATCTTCAAAATAAGAAAAATCCGGTAAAAATAGATGAATTACAGAAACAACTTTCAAGGGACTCTACAATTTATCTTGATGGTGAAACATATTTTATCATGCAGGGGAATTACGAGAAGTCTCAGGAACAAGATTCAGAGGATGAAGAGGATAGTGAAGAAGTAAATAAAGATAAACCTGAGCCAATCGGAGCATTCTCTATTCTGTGTGAACGCTTTAATAAGTGTTTTTTAATAAAAGTTCAACAAAAGAATTTAACTTCGACAGGTAGTGATAAATATTTTGCAGTGACAGGAACTGAGTCCAGAAAAAATATTATTACAGGTGGTAATTTTCATCTTGTGAAAGCAAAACTTGTTTTTTCGGACCAGAAGAAGGCCGCTTCTGAATATAACCGTAAGAAACTAGAGGAAATTACCGAAAAGAGCGGAAGTTATTTAAAAGCCTGGCAGGAATATACAGGTGCGAGAGGAAACAGAATCCTAACTCTGGCTCGCAAATTAGGAGCTCAGCATTACAATAATTGTGTTCCAACTTCAAGCGATAGCGTAAAACTCTATTTCGATGAAAATATTTCAGAAAAAATTACAGAATGCAAAGTAGAGGAAATTACTCTCTGGCGAAATGAAGACGCAGAGCCTCTTTTTCTTCAGGATAAAAAATGTGATTTTCTTGAATATTATGCAAAGAAAAAAGAATTAGAAGAAGAGCGGAAGAGAAACCGTCTTCCTAAAATATTAGAAGTCTGCTGTCCTATGAAAGATTGTAAAGATAACTGGATTGAAGTGACGCTTCCGGAAGGAAATAATATGCCTTCGGCAAATGAAGTTGCACAAAAAGGTTATATTACTATGTCGATGAAGGGTGAAGAAAGCCAGATTGAGCGACAACAAGCCGCATGGGAGGCAATAAGACAAGGAAAATCTGGAATTACTTCTTTAGGAAATATTCTCGAAGGAAATTTTGATTTTATACCTTCCGGCAGCAGACCTCCAAAAATGCGTATTACAAATCGAGTGCGGGAAAAGATTTTCAATAATCCTCCTACGGATCGTCAGCTGGAAGCAATAGATTTAGCACTTCGTACTCCCGATATTGCTCTTATACAGGGACCTCCTGGAACCGGAAAAACTACGGTTATTACCGCTGTTTTGGAAATCTTAAATGAGGCTCAAGACAAACGAGGTGTGAGTGCAGGTCGAGTTCTTGCTACATCATATCAGCATGATGCCGTAGAGAATATGATTGAAAGAATCAAAGTAAATGCACTTCCTACCTGGAAATACGGTAAACGTCGTGGTACTGCAGGCAATTACAATGAACATATCGACTCGTGGTGCAAGGAAATAGAAGAGAGAGTTTATGCCCTTAATCCAAACATTCAGGTTTCGCATGAAGTAGAGACTTTTCATGCTTATGTTGCAGAATATGTTCATTTACCTCTGCCGGAAAACCGAGAAAGACTTCTGGAATATATATTAAGATTGCCGGTTACTGAGGAAATTGCTTCGGAAGCGAGAACTCTTTTACTTAAAAAGAACCAGCCTTCTGATTCTTATAAAACAACAGATTTACTCAGAAAAATTCGTGCATTAAGAACTTCTGAAAGAGCCTTTTCTGATGATGGTGTAAAACGTGCGGAGGAATTGTTCTTTGCCCTTGATGATAGAAAATGGTTTAGCGAACATAAGGAAGCAGAGCGTCTTCTGATGGATTTAGTGATGAGTGAATCTCCGTCCGAAAAACAACTCTTGGAACTTTCAAAATTAAAACTTGATTTGTTTGAAGAATTTGCTCCACGACCTGCTTATATTTGTGCTGAAGTTGAAGACGCTATTATTTCTTTGTGCAAAATGACTGCAAATTTTCTGGAAGCACAAAGAGGAAAAAAAGATAAAAAAGATCAGATTATTGCAGACTGGATAGGAAATCTGCAGGGTGGACACGAAGCGTTTTCACGGGCAATAAAAGATTGTGATTTTGTTTATGCAGCAACAAGTCAGCAGTCAGTTGGTAAGGATATAAAAACCCAGAAAGTGGCTGTGGAAGGCGGCGAGGGAATATATATTCATTTGTATGATACAGTAATCATTGATGAAGCGGCTCGTGCTGCTCCACCAGATTTGCTGATTCCGATGTGCAAGGCTGTAAAGCGAATAATTCTTGTGGGAGATCATCGTCAACTTCCTCAGCTCGTGGATGATGACTTGTGCAATGCTGTTTATGAAAAAGTCCAGGCTGAAATCAAAAAGGACGAAAGTAATTCTAAACTTGTAGCAAAAGATGAGACTCCGAAAGATTCTTACGAAGATGCATTTAAACTCAGTCTTTTTGAATTATTGTTCAAAAAACTAAAGGATCTGGAAAAGAAAGATGGCATAAAACGAACAATTACCCTGGATAAGCAGTTTCGTACTCATCCTGTTTTGGGAAATCTTTGTTCAAATCTTTTCTATAAAGAAGAGGGAGGATATGCTTCCCCTCGAGTTGCAGAAGATTTTTCTCATAATCTTCCAGAAATCGAAAACAAAGCTGCAGTCTGGATTGATGTTCCCAAAGAATGCGGAAAGGAAGAAAAGCAAGGCACAAGCCGAATTCGTGACTGTGAGGCTGATTGCATTGTGGAAAGATTCTTAACTTTTGTTAGAAGTCAAAGAGATGTTCCAAAAGAAAAGCGATTCTCTTATGGTATTATTGCTTTCTATAGTGCACAAAGGGATTTGATACAGAAAAAACTTTCTTCTCATAAGGGCGAGTTGAAAGACGTCACTTACAAAGTCGGAACGGTAGATGCCTTTCAAGGAATGGAATTTGATGTAGTTTTTCTTTCCGTCGTTCGATCTGAAGGAAGTATAGATTTTCTTACGCCAAACAGACTTTGTGTTAGTATGTCAAGACAAAAAAAGGTGCTTGTCGCTGTAGGCTGCAAGGATTTTTTCACATCAAAAGAAGCCAGAAGTCAGAAAATACCGGCTCTCTCAGAATTTTATGATTTATGTGCAGGTAAAAAAGATGACGGATATGGAGTAGTACTGCAATGGAAAAAATAATCGGTGGAAAAGAAATAAACAATTCCTTTCCTGTGCGTATTCAGCATAAGTTATTATGGCCTTGCTATGAATTTATTGCGCAGGGAGAAGGCCTAATCTCTTCGGGTAAAAATATCATAGAAGAAGTCGTTCTCAAGCTTGCTGAGATTAATGTTACCGATACAAAGGAAATTGCTTCATGTACCGGTCTTGAGGAGGACTTGGTTTCCTTCATACAGTCAAGGCTTGAACAGAGGGAATGTCTGGATTCTTGTTGTCGTATAACAGAGACTGGAAAGGAAAAACTTGGTGAATTTTCAAAAACTCAAAGTCAGGAAATTCATGTTTATGTTGATGCTGTTTCAGGAGGAATTATTCCCTATTACAGCACCGTTGATTCAGAAAATCGCTTTGAATATTCTCATGGAAAGGAAGAAAAAGATACTTCGGGAAATGTTTTCTTTAATTATAAAGCCTTCTCGTCTGCAGGTACAGAAACTGATGAAGGACAGATTGCATATAAACTTCATTACGATGAAAATTTTAATAATGTTCCCGATAGTGATGAGGTTACGGCCATGCTTCATAAACTCTTTCCCAAGAAAGACGGGGTCTTTGTCCGTATTGATGAAAGTCAGAGTACTAAGAAGAATCTCCGTTGGTTCCTGATTGATGTGATGCAGCCGGAAGGTTCTTCGCGTGACTGGGTTTTTACTGATGGATTTGGAAATCTTACATCATTCTTTTCGGTTCAAAGTATTCAAAATGAAGATGACAAGAATTTTATTTCATCTCTAAGAAATAAGCTTCAGATTCAGACAAATGCTCAAGAAAAATCTGTTTCTCAGGTAGAAAAACAGTATCCGAAACTTAAAGAAAAATTAGCTTCCGCTCAAAAGTGCATGAATGAACTTCGGATGGTTGTTGATTCCCCTGACAAAGAAGAAAATTTGCTTTCTGCAATGAACGATTCTCTGCTTTTTTTGATACAGCTTACAGAATGGGTACTGTTTTATATTCTTCATTCTGGACAGACTGAATATGTTGCAAGAGAAGTTATTTCAGGACTTAAGAGATTCAGTGAAAACAAAGCTTCCGGCTATATCATAGCAGGCATTGCTTCCAAGTCTGCTATACAAATTGGATTTGAATGTGGAAAAGAAGAAAAAAAATCATTGAGACAGAAATACGGTAAACTGTGGTATTCTTTTAATAAAGTTCCGTCTTTGTTTCCTCTCGTAATTATTTTTTTACTTGCCTTTAAGGAAGAACAATGGCTTAAAGTTTTTGCAAAAGAGCATATGGATTTTCTTAGTGTTCTTACAAATCTTAATATAAGTAGAAATCAGAGTTTTCATTCTGGTTCTGTGAGTGATTCTAAAACTTTTATCGAAAGTATCGAAAGAACGTATCAGACAATTCTTGCACTTATGAAAATACGACTTGGCCTCAAAATAGACGAAGGGCAGAAGCTTTGTTTTGCGGAAAAAGTAAGGTTTCAGAATGAGCGTGATCAGGCAATAACTAGTATGGAACAGGCACTGGGATTTACTTTATGTAGAACCTTGGATTCAAATCTGATTCGTTTTGTTACAGACATGGAACGTCGGGGAAGTCGGCCTGATTCTTTGAATAATGCAATTATCCTTGATCAATACAAGATTCTGGAGCATTTGTTTGTTTCTGTTAATGAATGTTTGGGTGATGATTATATAAATTCAAACTGGAAGGAAAAAGTCATGTCTGCAGGTTTTGAACTTTCAGGATCAGATGAGTTCAAAGCAATTCTTGGAACTAATGAAGACAGGATAAATTCTGCTTTGAACAGAAATCCTTCTTCTATGAATGCAGCTTGCATTGCATTCTTTACTCTTGCTGATGTAAATCTTATGCGTGGTATTTCAGCAAAATGGCGAAAAATGATTTCTGATGTAAGTTATATTGTATATAAACGAGGGCACGGAGAAATCCCATTGAAAATTGATGCAACCCGTGTACTTGGAATAAAAGAACAAATAATAGTCTTGATTCATTATTTTGCAAAAAATGGATTTTTGACAGAAAAAAATATCAACTAGAAGGATAATTTACACCTAATTATATATGAGGAGATTTAAATGGCAGAAAAAACAAAGACTTATACTCATGAGCAAGTTGAAAAACTTTTATCTCAGACTAAAACAAAAATTGATCAGTTAAAGGCAGATGTTGCAGAACGTGATTCTAAAATAGAAGAATTAAGCGATAAATGTTCTTTACTTGAAAAAAAGAAATCTGATTTGGATCGTAGAGAAGCAGAACTTGTCCCAAAAGAAAAGACACTCGAAGAGGAAAAACAAAAATTAACAAAGGACCGAGCTGAGTTTGACGAAAAAAGAGCTGAAGTTGAAGGCCGAGAGATTGCTCTTAAATCTCAAGAAAAGGCATTTGAGGCAATAAAAACATCTCTTGTAAACAGTGCGGAAGAGCTTGCCACAAAAAAAACAGAACTGTTCAGTGGGGCGGAAAAACTTGCCTCAGAATTGTATGAAAAACGAATTTCTGAAACAGAAAAAATGGTTCAGCAAATGCGTGATGCTGCAAAAAGTGATGGTGAAAAATTACGTACTGAAGCTGAAACTGCTGCAGAAAAAATCCGTAATGAAGCTTTAGCGGCTGCAGAAAAGATTCGAGCGGAAGCACAAACTGAACGAGACAGAATTGTCAAAGAGGCAGATGAAGAGGCAAAGAGTATTATCAGCAAGGCAAAATCAGATACTAACGCTTTGGAAACACAGATAGCCGATCTCATAAAAAAGAATGCTGATTTGTCTGGAGAGAATACAAAACTTGCATCCCAAAATGCAGCACTTTCTGGAGACAAACAAAAGCTTGATTTAGAAATTAAAAATCAAAAGCGTGAGTTCGATGAAACTACAGCAACATACGCAAAAACTATGGCTGCTTTTGAAACACTCAAGGTTCAGCTTGAAGAAAATGGTAAGAGTGTCTCTGATTTTACTACAGAAATTGCAAAAATGGATACACGTGAGCAGGAATTGAATGCATTTAAAGATGAACTTAACGAGCGCGATAGAAAACTTAAATTCTTTGAAAAACGTAATGAGAACAAAACACAGGACCTTGAAGAAAGGGAAAGTAATCTTGATGAAGAAGTAAAAGTACGCTATCCAGAAATCCTTGCTGACAAGGAGCGTGAGATTGAAACACTTAAACAGGAACTTGAACAACAACGTCAGAACCGTGTCACGGCAGAAAGTTTACTTAATGTTTTTAAAGATATAAAAGCAGATTTAGGAGAACGAAATCCAATAACAGTTTTGGAAGAGCTAAAAGCTGCTATGGCTGAATTGAATACTTTAAGAGATGATGTGAATAATCCAGCTTCCTATATCAATAAAAAAGCCTCAGATTTGCAAGAAAGAGAGGATAATCTGGCAGAGCGCGAGAATGCTCTTACACAAAAAGAAAGACAAACTCAAGAAATTCAGGACAATTTTGCTCAAGCACAGGCAGAAAATGCAGAACTAAAACTTAAAAACGACAATCTTGAAAAAGATAAAAAGATAGTCGAAGAGCAGCTTGCAAGATTACGCTCAACTTATGAAAATCCAGCAGAACGTGATGAGCGTATCAAAGAAATCAACAAGCCGTTAATTGCAGATCCTCTTCCTCGCTTGGAGAGTTCAAAACTATCTGAGACTGAATGGCTTGGAAACATTGAAGAAAAAATCGAGAAGAGCGGACTTTATTTCCCACGACGTATTCTCAATGCATTCCATACTGCACTCAAAACTTCCGAGATGTCACCTCTTACAGTTCTTGCAGGTGTGAGCGGTACCGGAAAATCTGAACTTCCACGTTTGTATTCAAGATTTGGAGGAATCAATTTCCTTGGAGTTCCAGTTCAGCCAAATTGGGATTGCCAGGAAGCAATGCTTGGTTATTATAATTCAATAGACAACTGCTTTGAGCCAACTGACATGCTCCGCCTGCTTGCTCAGTCCCAGAGAAATGTTGACGACCAGAATGGCCTTAATGATGTAATGACAATGATTCTTCTTGATGAAATGAATCTTGCAAATGTTGAGCTCTACTTTGCAGATTTTTTAAGTAAGCTCGAAACTCGACGAGGGCTTGCAGATAATGATCCTACATTCCCAAAAATCGGAGTAAAAATAGGCAGTAAAATGGCGGATTTCCCTCTTCGTCTTGGACGAAATGTTCTTTGGACAGGTACTATGAATAATGATGAAACGACAAAGACTCTTTCTGATAAAGTTCTCGATCGTGGAATTGTAATAAACTTCCCTCGTCCGAAAAAGCTTATCCGCACAAGAACAGACAGCGTACTTGCAGAAGCTTCTGAATTACTTCCTAAGGCAGTCTGGTCTTCATGGATTGATAATGCGTATAAATTCAGTGATGAACAGATAAAGGATAAAAAAGACAAAATTGAACAAATTAATGAACAGCTTGGTAAAACCGGTCGCGCGCTGGGACATCGTGTCTGGCAGTCAATTGAAAGCTATATGTCGCTATATCCGACTGTAATTGCGGCACAAAGTAATCATGAGCGCCAAATCGCAATGGATGATGCCTTTGAAGACCAGCTTGTTCAAAAAGTAATGCCAAAACTTCGGGGACTTGAGACTCGAGGCACACAGAACGATGTTCTTGATGCAATTAAAGGAATTATTCCGGAAACTCTGCATGAGGATTTCAAAAATGCATCAGAGCAGAATTACGGTCAGTTTATCTGGACAACATCAGGCTATCTGCTTCGTGGCGAAGATTCTGTTGAGAAAAAAGAAGCTGATAATGTGTTGACAGTAAATAGTCAAACTACAGATGAAAAAAATATCGATTATGAACAAATTAAGGCTGACATAAAAGAGCAGATTGAAAAAGGCCAGGTAAAAGATTATAAAGCTTTTATTCCTAATTACCTTCTAAAACACTTTAATATAGATGATAAGAAGAAGCGATCTGAAATAACAAAATCCTTGATAAAAGATTTATCATTATAATAGTGGTGGAAGAACAATGGCAGAAGAACTTAGTAAAATATATAGACAGATTGCGAGTGGCAGCGGGAAGCAATACGAATATTTCTTTTCTCTGGAAGGGCTCTTTCTGTCCGCAATGGACTTTGACCCTGTTACAGATGAACCTCTTCCCGTTACCGTCGATGATGTTTTATATGGATTTGCTTCATTCGATTTTGAAAAGGTAAATTTTCAAAAAGACCGTTTGCAGCATATCGTGGACTATGTATCTTCTGCTGTTTGTAATCTGATTGATATTCTCCATGAAAAAAATCTTCGTGAACACCGTATCACCCGTCCGGAGCAGGTTAGGGAAGTAGACAGCAAAAGTATGATGTGGCTGGCAAAAAAGCCCGGCTTTACCGTAAAGCAGAAAATTGCTTCCGAGCAACGCATGATGGGCGTTTATCATACAACGAGCCTTGATACTGCTGAAAACAGACTGTTCAAGGCATTCATGGAAAAACTTGATGAGCTTTTGATAGAAAAAGAAAATGCCAGTAAAAAACTGAATGTGAATTGCTTTGATGAAAACGAACGATTTACTTCTACAGTCCATCGCTGGCTTAAAAGTGATGAAGCTTCTTGTATTGGACGTTGGAATAACACTCCGCCGAACAATACTCTTTTGAATGACAATAATTATCGAAAAATCTGGAAAGCACATCTTATGCTTCAGACTCTAAACGAGCAGATTCAGAAAGATTTTGATAATATTAAAAGAATTCAAAATAGAGCTTTATTCTGGCTTACAGCAGCTAAACTCAACTATAATCAGAATATCCGGTTCAGGCAGAATTTGATTTTTCCTGATTATCGTGAACTTGCACTAATCAAAAATGCAAGGCTTACAGGTTTTGCAAAGATGGCTTCCTGGGAAAAACTGATGCTTTCTTTAGAAGGTAGCAATCTTGTAGTGTCTATGGGCCAAGAAGATGCAAGTTATACTTTGCCAGATGATGTTGATAATATTTTAGATATTGTTTCCTGCGCGGAGCAAATTTGTTCCAACTTTTTTCCAAATCTTGATTTTGAAAAAAGACCTCTGGAATATCTGGAATCAGATACAGACGTTCTACCTATTAATCCAGTGGCAGCTGTAGATTTGTCTTCCCTGCTTCCATCTTTTTCTCTTGGCGACAAAAGAAAAGGCCGTTTTACTAGGAAGCTTCTTCATCAGTCGATTCTTGTGAATGATAATCCAAATTGGTTGCCATGTTCTTCTTCCCGCTCAAAATTGATTTTTACAAAATCAAAGAGTGTAAAAACTTTTTCTATTCATTCAATATTTGATGAAAAACTCCGCTCGGAAATTGATGCCGGCGAGAACAAGAGTGAAATAGAAAAGGCCTGCTCAGATTTTTCAAAAACTATAAAGAAGGAACTTAATTGTCAAAAGTGCCTTTATATTACTAGTGATGATATAGACGATTTTTCTCCAAGCGTAAATGCTTTCAAACATAGTATGAATTCTGCTTTTTCAAAAACAGAAATTCTTCCTAGAAGTATCGCTGTTTTATTTTTCCTCTTGCCCGAAATTCAAAATCGCTTTAAGAAAAATGATGAGCTTACAGTTCGTACAATTAATGATGAATATGAAATAAGAACAAAAATCGGTATTGGTTTTGATGAAAAACTGTTAAAACAGAATCCAGAAACAAAAGGATTCTTTTTCCAGCGTCTGGGATATGAAAGAATTGAACTTAGAACTGATTCTTCAAAAAAATCTGTTCCGGAAAGTTTGAAACATATCCTTACTTTGCAGGATGTAAATCTTTTAAATGGAAAATTTTCAGCAGATGATTATCATTTTGAATCAAAAATACCATTAAAGAAAACTCAATTTGAAAACAATGAAATCGTCGTTTATGCAGATTGTGATACATCTCCCGGTGCAATTGAATATAATCGATTACAACAGATTACAAGTGATATTCCTCTTTGGTGCGATTTTTTGCCGAAACTAAGCATGATCGATTCTTCGGGAAAAGAATATGTGCTTGTAAAGCCTGAAAAAGTCTCAATCCGCCCTGTCGTGGGAAAACCTGTCCGCATTCCTATTTCCTGGCGTTTCATTTTTCCATCTCACAAAGATTTTTATGAATTCCCCCTGGCCCAAGGCGAAAAAAAAGAAAAATCGAAGTATTTCGCTTTCATAAAGGATTCCGCTTTTCCCCTCGAAAACGATACGGAATGTTCTTTATACTTGACATACACTTACGGAATGCCTTTGCCATACAATCTGGAATTCCTGCCTGTTTCGGATTCCGCGGAATTCAAGTCCGTTGTGGTGAAGTGGGAGAACAAGGAATGTGAAAAAGATTTGATTCATATTCCAGGGCCCGAATATGTTCATGAAGATTCTTGGGAAGAAGTTTCAAATGTGAAAATCAAAGAAATTAGACAAGTCTACAAAATCCCGCAGCTTCTTGAAGTGACCCAATCGCTTGCAAAATACGGCTGGAACACGTTCAGAATTATTGATTATATTGGCTCAAGAACAAAAACAATAGGAGAGGCTTCTGTTTTTCTTCTGAATAAAAATGATTCAAATGGCAACAAAGCGACTTGCTTTAAAAGTAACTTCCCAGAAAACTACAACATACAGATTGGCTCTGAAATAACATGCTCTTTCATCCCGTCCATAAATTTTGACGGAACTCCCCGCCTTGATAAATACGGTCAAAGAGGACTTCAGGCATACGGTGCGATTGTTGGCGGATGGGAAGAAAAATCAAATTACTTTTACTACACTTTGCCGCTGATTAACTTGTGGAATCAGGGACGTTCTGCCTCGGATTCTGATTTTCCGAAGTTCTTGTTCATTCTTGTAAAAGAACTTTCTGATGCGGCAGTATTGCTTCTGAAAAATCCTTCAACACAAAAATCTGTAAAAGACGAAGTATGCTGTATGCTTGCGGCTTTGCATAAAGATTCTCCGAAAGAACTTCATGATTATCTGAATATGATTATCGAAAACACGCTTTCTGGAAATCATGACGAGCCGGATTCTCTTTTCCATCATAAAAGGCTCATAAATGCATTCGGCTTTGCTATAGGAAATGCGGAATTGCCTTGGCAGAGAAAAATGCTCGATGACATTGTGGATCTTACAGGAAGTGCTGATGAGGATATGCGTGATTATGGAATCGAGATACTTGGAATTGCTCTTTGGAGAACAAAAAAATGCATTGAGAATCTTTCTGCTTTGAATATTGCAAAAATTCTTCCAGCGGTTGTACAGGCGATAGATGATTTTTTGAAATTTTACAAAACAAAAATCAATCCTGCTATAAAAAATCCTGAGCGATTTGATAATGACAGTTATTTTTCAATTCAAGTCTGGCTTAAACGAAGGTTGTTTCTGCGTTCCATTGAGCTTTTGATTGCCTTGTACCGTGTAAGAAATACATCCGTTGATGATGATGTTCTAAAACTTGTTGCTCCAACAAAGGAAAATGAACAGATGAATAAACTGAAATCTATGTTCAGAGATATGGAGAAATTCTGTCAGGCAGACGAGCAGTTCACGAATTCTTACAACAACAAAAAGAGATACAGACCACTCACTTCGCGCCTACTGTTCACTATTGATGAAGCGAACAAATCAATTCCAAATTATTTGTATGTACTTGAAAAATATACGCAAGGAGAAGATTGTCGAATCAAAATCCTAAAAATTAACGATGATTTCGATTGATTCCAATGCAATAAAAGTTCTGGAAGCAGATTTTGGTGAATAAAAAAAAATGTATAAGTATTTTCATAAAAATATCAACTCCTCATCCTTCTGGTACTAGTTATAGTATCAGGAGGATTGATATGAAAGACCAGAATCAGAATGACATTATTTGTTTCCAGGAGCACAAAATCTGTTATACAGAAAGAGAGGCTGGTTCAATTGTGAATGATTGTAAGAAGCATAATTATCACAGCAGGGGTGTAGGGCAGAAGTACAAACCCATGAGAAAATATTTCTGTAAGGATTGTGGATTTTATCATCTAACTCATCTTAAATCATATGTTTTCGAAGCTGAGCAGTTTAAGCATCGCGATAGAGAATTTTACGAATATCGTTAGCAAGATTATATGCAAGAGGAAATTACTGATGATACTTCCAGAGGAGGAGTGGAATGATTAAAAGAAATATAGTACAAGGATTTGTATTTGCTGTGGTATGTTTGTTACAGGTAATTACTATTGCCAAAATAAACAGAGTTCAAAATACAATTGATGTTGATAAAACTTCAATTGACGAAATATCTTATGTACCTGTAAATAAAGAAGAACTAAGTCGGACAGACGGAACTTATAGTCCAATTACAATACGAGAAGATAATCCGGAAACTCCTTACGATGATTATGTCACTTCAGATCAGGTAAATCCAAAGGATTTTAAAGGAACTGCCTATAATCCAGAAGGACCTGCTGGTGTTGAAGGCCAAATACCACCTGTTTATTCAGATATGTCAAATGTAATAGGAAATAGAATCAAGGAGAGAGAATAGAAATGAAAGATTTATTATCAAACTTTTTGACTGTTAGTATATTGCTGATTTTAGCAGCGTTAATAGTTTTACCAGAAAGTATTCTTCTTGGAACTGAAATATTTGTATTACTGTTTAGCATTTTGATTTTCTTTCTTGCGAATGAGAATAATATCAGTGTTTTCAGTAAGCTATGTACTTATTTTGGATTATCATCAGCAGGTTTAATGGTTGCACTTTTACGCAGTGATTTAATTCTGTTAGGAAAGAATATGTATGGCGTTACAACAATAATGGGAAGCATTTTGTGTGATGGAAATTCTATTGTGGGTTATACGGTTATATCTCTTCTTCTTTTCTCATTGCTTTATATTTCAAAGAATGAATTAAAGACAATTGGTACGGTGACAGTTACAGAAGAATGTGAAAATAGTATTAAGCTGTTGAAAGAGAGTTCTAAGATTTTATATAAAACAGCGAGGTTCACAGTTTTTATTCACTTCTGTTTTTTTGCAGTAGGAGTATTGATTGCTTTATTTATTGGACAATATTCAGTTATTGGGGCTCTTGTTGAAATTGCAAGAAAATTGGGTGGTTTTTCAATAATGGTTGTTATTCCGCAGCTGATTGTGTGTGGAGCTTTTAAGAAATTATAAATTGCTGCCTTTAATTAACTGAATATTCTGAATTACATGTTTAGAGGATGACAAGGTTGTTGATGATTTAATCCAGTATCTCATGAATTACACAATGGTTCTGGGCAAGGAATAACTTTGCTGATAGGAGGGCTGAATATGAAAATGAAGAAGTATACAGTTTTCTATCTCTGCTGATTTTATATTCAGCCCTCTGTTATGCGGCTGTTCCTGCCTGGAGACTGAACTTATTATGTTTAGCTGCTCGATATACAAGATCGTATTCGTTGTCACAAGGAGATTTTGGAAAAATATCCTTATGTTTATATTTCAAAATCCAGGCAGGCACGGCTTGCTGTGAATGGACGAACCTTGCTGTCTGCAACGGCTACGTGCTCAGGGTGTTTTGAATAGCCTTTGAGGGCTTCGTCAGATTCAAAAGTGGAACATTTATATGTCCTTTCCTTAAATCATACTACAGCCGGATTTTCTTTCTTCCGGATGTGCTACTTCAAAGCTGCAGTTGGCTTCCATATTGAGTTCGCGGAGTTCTTTGACCCCGTCTATGTAGAGCTGATAATTGATTCCTGTAGATTCATATCCACAGCCTACATCATAATCGTCGCCCAGTGATTCGCGGATAATCTGTTCACGCTGTTCGCGGGTTGTGTCTTTTATCAGAATACTTGCCATGAGATGTATTTTATCACGAAATAAGGATTAAATCAGTGTTCTGTTGAACAATCTTTGATATAATGCAGAAAAGGGAAAAATCATGGTGAATGAGTTTAATGAATATGTTCGCGAATGTTTTTCTGAAGCTGGAAAGGATAAAAATACGAATCATAAATCTTGTAGAAACAATAAGTGTAAAATACAATCGTAAATTGCGAATTAAAATCAGTTGTGTTATAATAACTTAGTTTTTGAAGGAGGTTTTTATATGTCAGATTTGAGATTAAATAATTCGATTTTTCTCATGTATCTTGCGTCTGAAGAGTATAAACGCGAGCATAATATAACCTCTTTGCAATTTTTGCAGCTTGATGAGAAATACGGAATCTTAAGTTATATTGCTGATTGTCCCGATGTTTTTGATAGCATGACAAAGCCGGAAATGGCAAGGGAAATAGATGAATATATTGCCGCAAATCAGTGATACTCTTTATCATGGAACGATAGATTTTTTTTCTTCTGTTGATGTGACAAAGGGAAAAAGTAATAAAGATTTTGGAAAAGGCTTCTACATGGCATTAGAAAAATCTCAGGCCATTGGAATGGCTTGATTTTGTATTGAAATGTAGAGACTGCGAAACAGTCCCTCATGATTATGATTTAGTAATTGGTCCAACAGCCGATGATAATACAACCTTATGCCTAAAGTATTATAAAGATGGTGTTTACGGCAAAGTTGGTTCGTATGATGCCAAGGAATTGCTTCTCAAAAATCTTGAAGTAGAAAATCTTGGAATACAATATTACATTGGAAAACAAGAGGTTGCAGATAAATTAATTCTTACCTTAAAGGAATTATAGTTTATGCCAGAAAGTCAGATTGAAACAGCAAAAGGAAATAGTACAATAGCTCTCACTCGCCATATAATGGAAAAATTCAATCTACCACAAGATAAGGCTTTTGCTAAATTATCTGCAACAGAGTTTTATAGCCTTTTAAATGATACTGGTACAAATCTTTTCTTAGAAACAAATGATTATCTCTGCAAAGCCTGCGATTTTGAATTGGATGGCAATGTAGATAAAATGTATTCTTTTATCCAAAATAATTAATTCAGATCATTATATACTACTATTTGTTCAATAATCCTTTCACCGTATCTCCGTGACGCTTTTCATCATTCTTTACGTTTTCAACTTCGGAGAACTTTTCGGCTACCGGTGCATAGGTTTTTACGGCTGCATATTCGTCTTGTGCGATTGCGGGATACAAAATCCATCTTGGGCCAGAGCATTGTACATGAGAACGGCATCCAGTTCTCCCTGCTGAGATTTGAGCAGGATTTTCATATCTTTTTTGCTGATTTCCATATTAGCGACCTTTACTAATTCATTCCGCAGCCAACATCGTATTCATCGCCGAGTGATTCGCGGACAATCTGCTCACGCTGTTCGCGGGTTGTGTCTTTTATCAGAATACTTGCCATAGTTATTTCCAGTTGATGTTTTATTTTATCATAAAGCCAAGATTAATTCAGTGTTTTGTGTCTAACTATCTGTTATAATAAATCATGTAATAGAGTTACAAAAATGAACCTTTTTGATTTGAACTCCGTCTATATTAATGAACCGGTTACTTCTAAGACGGAGGAAAAAAATGTGAGTGAATTTGAAGAACTGATTTCTCGGGAACGGATTTCAATAGAACGCTTTGTTCGATTTAAAATTTGCGTGGAAGAAGATGCGGACGATATTCTGCAGAATGTTTATATCACTGCAATGCAAAAGTTTAATCAATTAAAAAATAAGGAATTGTTCAAAGCCTGGATAATCAGTATTGCGAGAAATAAATGCAACGATTATTTTCGTGAAAAAGCAAAAGTTCTTGAGCTTCCTGTAGAAGAATTGTTGGAAACAAAACTTATGCCAGGCAGGCAGGGCTTTACAGAAATTCAATCGGTGCAGGAAACTTTAAAAAAACTTGGCGGAAAAGAAAAGCAGATTCTGTATCTTTATTTTTGGAAAGAAATGACACAAGAAGAGATTGCAGAAAAACTTGGAATCCCACTTGGAACTGTAAAAAGCAGGCTCCATACTGCTAAGAAAAAGTTTAAGGAGACGTATTAATATGAAAAATAATAGTTTACCGGAATATCTTCCAGAATATAAAATTGAAAAATCAGATAAAAAACCTTTCTCTCTAAAATGGGAAGAATTGATGGGCTGGCATTTGATCCCAAAGCTAAATGAAAAAATCAGCTGGGGAATTTATGATTTGCCATCCAGAAAATGTGATTATGTTTACGACATGAAGGTTATTGGCAGGGCCACAGTTCATGGAATTGAAGGTGTTGAAATTACTGCTGAAGAATATCAGTTTTCAAAGCCGGAAGAAAAAAGTGTTCGGGGATTTATTGCCCAGCTTACAGACACACATTGCCGCTATCTTGCAACAAGCTATATGGCTGATGGTGTAAAGCACTATGTAACTTTTTTGGATGGAGAAGAGTTTGTAGAAAACTGGGGTTATGGTGAAGACAACTGTGGTCATGAAACTCAGCTATCACCGAAAGGTCTCATAAAAAAAGAGGATGATAAAGTTACTTGCCAGAATCAAACCCCTGTAATGGATATTGTTGGAAGATACGAGGTTACCATTGGCGGCAAAAAATATGATACAGTCTGCGTGGTGGACATTGGTTCTTATAATCAGAAACTTTTATCTGAACATTATCTGGATAAAAACGGCAACACAATTTTATGGAGAAGATTCAACAGTAATGACTGGCATCTGGACCGTTACAAAAAAATATGGACAGAACAGCTTCCTGAAAATGAACGGCTCTCTGTAAATGGAGAGACTTATGTTCACTGGTATGATTGTATTACTGATTTTATTTTAAGATAAAAAGAAGTGCCTGTAGTTAGTAAAGGCTGACTGCAGGCTTTTTTTTTAATTATGGGAGTGCAATACGGAAGGTGATACAACAACGTAATAGAAAAGATTTTTCCTTCATGTTATGTTGAATCTTATGACAACAACTTCAAAACCAAACTACAAAAAAACTCTACGTGCCTGCTACTTAGGCTTTATCACACAGGCAATTGCTGCAAACTTTGCACCGCTTATTTTCTTAAAGCTTCATAATGATTATCAGATTCCTCTTGGCATGATTGCTCTTATTCCAACGGCTTTCTTTTTTACTCAGCTGATTATTGATATTTTTTGTGCCAAGTTTGTTGATAAAATCGGTTACCGGATTAGCATTGTTGCGTCGGAAATTTTTTCTGCGGTTGGACTTGTTGCCCTGGCTTTTTTGCCGGAGCTTCTGCCGTCTGCATTTGTGGGCATTATGATTAGCGTTGTTCTTTACGCAATTGGAAGCGGACTGATAGAAGTTCTCTGCTCGCCGATTGTGGAAGCCTGTCCTTTTGAAAATAAAGAAAAAACAATGAGCCTTCTTCACAGCTTTTACTGCTGGGGCTGGCTCGGCGTTACTGTGATTTCCAGTCTGCTTTTTACAATCTTTGAAATTGATAACTGGAAGTACGTTGCCTGCTTCTGGGCTCTGATTCCTCTTTACAACATTTACAACTTTGCAACCTGCCCGATTGAAAAGCTTGTGGATTCCGGCAAGGGTATGACTATCCTGCAGCTTTTTAAGTCTCCGCTTTTCTGGGTGGCCGTTGTTCTTATGATTTGTTCCGGAGCCAGTGAGCTTTCCATGGCTCAGTGGGCTTCGGCTTTTGTTGAGTCTGGACTTGGACTTTCTAAAACTGTTTGTGATCTTGCGGGTCCTTGTCTTTTTGCAGTTACCATGGGAATCTGTCGAGTCTTCTATGGCAAGTTTGGCGATAAGGTTGAACTGACAAAATTTATGATTGGTTCGGGCCTGCTCTGCCTTATCTGTTATATCATGGCATCTTTGTCGCACAACGCGTTGGTGGCACTTGCGGGCTGTGTGCTCTGCGGATTTTCTGTCGGCATTATGTGGCCGGGAACTTTGAGCATTTCTTCAAAAAAGATCCCGACTGGCGGAACTGCAATGTTCGCTCTGCTGGCAATGGCTGGAGACCTTGGCGGCTCGATCGGCCCAAGTGCAGTTGGAATGATTTCGCAGAAGGCCGGTGACGATTTGCAGCAAGGGCTTTTCTTCGGTGGGATTTTCCCGGTTCTGCTGGTCGTCTTCCTGATTATTTTGAAGTTCATGGCTAAACGATCTTCCGAAAACGGAAGGTGATACAACTATACATAACTTTATTGCTTCATTATTATTTATTGTGCTAAAGTAAACTATCAGGTAAGAAAAAAATGTCAAAAGTTAAAATCCGACAAGCCACCGCCAGTGACATTGCCGCAATGAATGAACTTTTCCGCAAGGATCTGGGATACGAAGGATGTACACTGGAGATTGTTGAAAAACAGTTTGCCGGCTTGGACAACTCGCGGGAAGCTGTTTTTGTGGCTGAGGTAGGGGATGATTCCGGCCACATAGCAGGTGTAATCCACATAGAAAAATATAACGTACTCTATTTTCCAACTATGGCAAACATTCTGGGGCTGGCTGTAGCTGCGGATTTCAGACGGCAGGGTATCGGATCTGCTTTACTCAAGCAAGCAGAAGAATGGGCCCGTGAAAATGGGGCGAGCAGCATGCGTCTTAATTCTGGTGAAAGCCGTAAGCAGGCCCACGAGTTTTACCGCACCCAGGGCTATACTGATAATAAAAAACAGCTCCGATTTATTAAAGATCTCTGATCCTATAGCTGATTTTCTGTTCTTTTACAAAAACTTCTGCCCGTGATTTGAGAATTTCGTAAATTTCTTTGCCTGTAAGTTCATCAAAGGTTTTAATTGTCCAGTTCATTTGTTATTACACCATTGAACAGTCGGATTTTCTTTCTTCTGGGTGAGCTACTTCAAATCCGCAGTTTGCTTCCATGTTCAGCTCGCGTAGTTCCTTAATGCCGTCTATATAAAGCTGATAATTGATTCCGGTGGATTCATAACCACAACCTACATCATAATCGTCGCCCAGAGATTCGCGGATAATCTGTTCACGCTGTTCGCGGGTTGTATCTTTTATTAAAATACTTGCCATAGTAATTCCTTACGCGCTCATTTTAGCATGAATCGGGGATTTATTCAGTGCTTTGAAGGGACTTTTCTGCTATAATTGAATTGAGGGTTCAAAATGAAAGACGGCAAGATTCCAAATCCAATGACAATTCATCCTATAGCTGGTTATGACAAAGAGATTTATGTAAAATCCACTCTTAATAATCCAAATATTATCGTTGGTGATTTTACTTATATTGCAGATTACGATTTTGAAAGTCATGTGACTCATCTTTATGAATGGAACGGTGACAAGCTGATTATCGGGAAGTTTTGTCAGATTGCAGCGGGTGTGGAATTCGTTATGAATGGAGCGAATCATCAGATGAATGCAGTTTCAACTTTTCCTTTCTACACGCTGGAGGGCTGGGACATGGATGCCCCGTTGAAAAAAGATTTGCCGCTCAAGGGAGATACTGTCATCGGTAACGATGTTTGGATTGGGCAGAATGCCGTAATCATGCCGGGCGTTCATATTGGCGACGGTGTCATAATCGGAGCGAATGCCGTAGTTGCAAGTAACATTGCGCCATACACAATCAATGTCGGAAATCCTTGCCGCACAATAAAAAAACGTTTTGATGACAAAATGATTGAACTTCTTGAAAAGTTCTGCTGGTGGGATAAGTCAATTGAGGAAATCAATAAGCTGATTCCAATTCTGACAAGTAGTGATTTGGAAATGGTGAGACGAGAGCTGAAGAAAAGGAAGTAGGATATTAAAATGGCCAGATACATTGCCTTACTTCGCGGAATAAATATCAGTGGAAAAAATAAAATTTCCATGCCTGAACTGAAAACTGCCCTTGGCGAAAAAGGTTTTGCAGATGTAAAAACATATCTGAACAGCGGGAATGTGCTTTTTTCTGATGATGAGACAGATGCTGTAAAACTTGCAGAAAAGATTCGTAAAATCATCTTTGAGACTTTCAACCTTGAGATTCCAGTTTTTGTGATTTCTCAGGATGAATTGAAATGTCTTCTTTCAAAAGCACCGTCCTGGTGGGGAAGTGACAGCAAAGATATTTATGACAATCTGATTTTTGCAATTGCTCCAAACAGTATTGAAACAGTGGCCGATAAAATCGGGGAGCCGTCTGCAGAACTAGAAAAAGTCCAAATTTGCGGAAATGCGGCCTTCTGGTCATTTGATCGCAAACTATATGCAAAGGCCAACTGGTGGAAAAAGACTGCGACTCCTGGAATCGGGGAAATGATTACAATTAGGACTGCAAACACTCTCCGAAAGATTGCAGAGATGTAAAATCTGGCTTTTTTATTCTTCCCAGCCCTTACAGACATCACACCAGCCGGTGGCGCCTGATACTTCTTCCAGTTCAGAGGGAGTTAGTTTTACCGAAGTAAATGAGTTTCCGCCTGCTGGATGAACGTATTCAAATCTCTTCATTGAAACATCGAGCCATACGGGGATTTCTTTTGGAACATTGAAAGGACAGACTCCGCCGGGAGCAAAGCCGGTGATTGCTTCAACCTGATCTCGCTGAATCATGCTTGGTTTTGTATGAAAGAGAGCTTTGAACTTTGACGAGTTCACACGGCCATCACCTGCCATTACCACGATAACAGGTTTTTCATCCACAATAAAAGAAAGCGTCTTTGCAATCTCCGCCTCAGAACAGCCAATCTGCTGTGCTGCATGTTCTACGGTATCGATTGTTTCTTTGTGTTCGGTGAGTCTGTCTGCATATCCCTTAGCTTTGAGGAAGTCTAAAACTTTTTCATTTATCATATATCTAAATATCCTTGTTTACTCAACAACGGCCACTGCTTCAATTTCAACGAGTGCGCCTTTTGGTAAAGCTGAAACTTCAAAACAGCTGCGGGCAGGTTTTGAGACAAAGTACTTTTCGTATACTGCATTGAAGGCTGCAAAATCTGAAATGTGGGCGAGAAAGCAGGTGGTTTTTACAACTTTTGAAAAGTCACTTCCTGCCGCCTTTAAAATTTCTCCAAGATTCTTTATGGCCTGTTCAGTCTGAGCTTCAATGTCACTTCCCTCGATTGTGCCTGTTTCAGGATTCAAAGGGATCTGTCCTGAAGTGTATAAAAATCCGTTTGCAAGAATTGCCTGTGAATAAGGTCCGATTGCTGCCGGTGCTGATTTGGTTTCAATAGTTTTCATAGTAGACCTCCAGATATTTACCTATAAAACAGATAGGTTTATCATACAAATAAGGAGGCTGTCAGTCAATGAAAAAAGTATTTTGAAAAAAGCCACAACAAAGGAAGAACGAGAAAAAATCGTTGCCGATGCTCTTGGTTGCGGAAGCAATTGCTCCATGTGCTGTGCCTGTGGTGGCATGGAAATTGACTATCAGCAGTACATAGACGGTAAGAAAGAAATTGAAAAGCAGAGCATTTGCGTGAACAGTGATATTTGGGAGTTTTTACAAAGTCTTATTCCGCAAAATTGAAAAATTTTTAAATTTGCGGAACGGAATTTAATTTTCATTCCGCAAAATCAAAAATTTCTTGAAAATGCGGAATGGAAAGTGTATAATACTTCTATGAAAGTATTAGAAAGACAAGATTTTTTGCAAAAACTGATTAATACAATTTACACTCCCGACATAAAAGTCATAACAGGGATTCGCCGAAGCGGAAAATCTAAGCTTCTGGAGCTCTTTATTGAATATCTTAAAAATCACTTTCCAGATGCAAATATCATTCACATCAATTACAATCTTTTTCAATTCTCTACTATTAAAAATGCAACAGCTCTGAATGAATATGTGGAAAATCTTTATTCCCCGGAAAAAGAAAATTTTCTTTTGATTGACGAAGTTCAGCTTTGTGCAGATTTTGAGCACGCTGTAAATTCCTTTCATGCTTCAGAAAAATATCACATATATCTGACAGGTTCCAACGCATTTTTGCTTTCAAATGATTTGGCCACACTGTTCACCGGCAGAACTTTTTCCATAGAGGTTTTTCCTTTCAGCTTTAAGGAGTTTGTTGCCTATTTTGACTGCAAGGATTTACAGCAGGCCTTTGACCGTTTTGTGATGGAAGGCGGAATGTCGGGTTCTT
>DGWD01000043.1:46421-56332 GCA_002395155.1 Treponema sp. UBA4267 | reverse complement strand
TTTACGATGATTGTTTCGTAGCCCATTTCTTTAAGTTGCATTGCAGCATGACAACAACAGTAGTCAAATTCAATTCCCTGACCAATTCTGTTAGGACCACCGCCCAAAATCATAATCTTCTTAGGATTTGTAGTTGCAGGAGCTTTATCTTCTGCATTGTATGTAGAATAGTAGTAATTAGCATTTTTAACGCCAGATACAGGAACTGCAAGCCAAGCTTCCTTAATTCCAAGTTCCTTGCGGCGGTTACGAATATCTTTTTCAGAAACCTTCAAAATCTTGCTCAAATATTTATCGCTGAAACCGTCTTTCTTAGCCTGAATCAAAAGCTTATCTTCTGGAACACGACCTGGGTTCTTGAGCATTTCCTCTTCAAGATCAACAAGTTCCTTCATCTGTTCAAGGAAGTACATCTTTACATATGTAATATCGTGCAACTTTTCCAAAGAAACGCCCTTACGGATAGCTTCGTACAACTGGAAGTAACGTTCACTTGAAGCAGTTTTAAGCATTTCGCATAATTCTTCAGCAGTTTTTTTGTTGAAATCTTTTGCAAATCCCAAACCGCTGCGGCCATTTTCCAATCCGCGGATAGCCTTCTGGAAAGTCTCTTTGAAAGTTTTACCAATAGACATAACTTCACCAACGGCTTTCATAGAAGTACCAAGAGAATCTTCTACACCGCGGAATTTTTCAAAAGCCCAGCGTGCAAACTTCAATACAACGTAGTCTCCATCAGGAGCTCCACCTGGAGTATACTTTTCAAGAGTACCATCACGCCAGTATGGAATTTCGTCCAAAGTCATGCCGCAGGCCAACTTTGCAGAAATCAGTGCGATAGGGAAACCTGTAGCCTTAGAAGCCAAAGCAGAAGAGCGGCTAGTACGTGGGTTAATCTCAATAATAACAACGCGTCCGGTCTTAGGATTATGAGCGAACTGAACGTTAGTACCACCAATAACGCCAATAGATTCAACAATCTTAAATGCGTCTCTTTTAAGTCTCTCTTCAAGTTCCTTATCAATAGTCATAAAAGGAGCAGAACAGAAAGAGTCACCAGTATGAACACCAACGGCATCAATGTTTTCAATAAAACAGATTGCAATCATCTGATTCTTGCTATCTCGAACAACTTCAACTTCAAGCTCTTCCCAACCAAGAATAGATTCCTCAATCAAACACTGATGAGTCATAGAAAGGTCAAGACCGTTAGAAACGATAGTACGGAGTTCTTCAACATTGTAGCAGAAACCGCCACCCTGACCACCCATAGTATAAGCAGGGCGAACAACCAGAGGGAAGCCAATTTCTTCAGCAATTTTTTCAGCACCTTCTACAGTGTGACAAATTCCAGAGCGAGGAGTATCAATTCCAAGCTTTTGCATTGTTTCCTTAAAGATTTCGCGGTCTTCACCACGTTCAATGGCATCAAGATTTACACCAATTACTTTTACACCGTATTTATCAAGAACGCCAGCCTTATTCAATTCCATAGCCATGTTCAAACCAGTCTGTCCACCAAGGTTTGGAAGCAAAGCATCTGGACGTTCCTTTTCGATAATCTGAGAAAGGCGTTCAACGTTTAATGGCTCAATATAAGTTGCGTCTGCCATAACTGGGTCAGTCATGATTGTAGCTGGGTTTGAGTTTACCAGAACAATCTTGTATCCCTGTTCGCGTAAAGCCTTACAAGCCTGAGTTCCTGAATAGTCGAATTCACAAGCTTGGCCAATAACAATAGGGCCTGAACCAATAATTAAAACTTTGTTGATGTCGTCTCGTTTCATAATATATTTACTCCTAAAAAACAAAAGGCGAACTCTTAAAAAGAATTCGCCTTACAAATCACAAAATAAAAATAGTATGAACAGTTTTATTAACCTTGAGAATCGCTATTTCTAAACAACTTTCAGTTTTCATACTGAGATTGAATAGTATCAGAAAAGGCGATTTTATTCTAGTAGGTTCAATAAATTTTGAAAAATGCAAAAATTACTCAAACCAGTTTTCAATCTGAAGTTCGCTTACTTCCTGAATTGGCTCGAAATGCTTTGTGTTACGGGTGACCAAAACCATGTGATTTGCAAGTGCGATGGAGGCAATCATGCTGTCTTCTTTCTGAGTCGGCTTACCTAGTTTTTCAAGATTTGCTCTGATTTTTGCCTGAATAGTGGCTGCTTTTTCCGTGAAGTGTTTTATTTTGAAATTTTCATGTACATCATCCATTAGAAAATTTTCAAGATATTTTTTATTCAGACCTTCTGGCAGACGATACATGCCAAAAAGCATTTCCTGCCATACGGGTGCACAAATTGCACAGTCGGAGTTGTGTTCTGCAATTTTTTTAATCACATTAAAGTTTGGGTTCGGCTTGATTATTTCTGAGACAATATTTGAATCCAAAAGATAATGTGGTTCTTCATCATCTATGTTATTCATCATCAAAAACCCCGTCAAAAACATGACTTTCGTAGCTGTCAGGAGTATTATCCCTCACATCAAAAATCCTGTCGATATCTTCATTTGTCAAAGTACCGTCAACTTTTTTTCGGAACTCGGCTGCACGGTCCAGGATAGTTCCTTTGCGAGTTCTTGCAAGCATCTGATTGTATTCATCAAAAGAAAGAATAACACCAACAGTCTTATTTCGGCGTGTAATAAAAACCGGCCCACTTTCTTCAGCCTGGTGCATAAAAAAAGGAAGTTTATTTTTTGCTTCGTACATTGGAACTGCATTCATAGTATGCCTCCGTATCTATAAGATGCATAAAGTATACTATGAGATAGCTAGGAATTCAAGGTTTATATAGCTATATTAAAAGAAAGAATATTTTACTCTAGCGTTTTTAAAAAATAAAAATTATAGTGAATCAGGAATAGGAATGTTTATGAAAAGAAACTGGAATGCTTATGCAAAAATTCTTGCTGTTATAGCAGTACTTTTTTTAATGGCTGGAGGATGGTTATTAGCTCGTCGAAGGGCCAATATCACCGAGGCAGCAAAACTTCCATTTTATAATGTTGAACTTTCCGAAGTGGAAGATGGGGAATATTACGGTAAAACTTACACCAGTTTTTTGCATCTTCAACTTAAGGTTTTTGTTCAAAATCATACTATTACAAATATAGAAGTGATTGAGAGTGAAGGAATTGACAGCGAAACTGCAAAACCAATTCTTCAGGATATGATTGCTCAGAATAAAGTTGTGGTAAAAGCAATTAAAGGTGCAGAACTTGGTAGTCTTGTTTATATAAGTTGTGTAGATGGAGCCTTATCTAATGGAAAACTTTAAGAGCCCAGTTCAATGTAATTTGCCAAAAAGTCTGGTTCAGAAACGCAATTATCAGAAGGAATTAGATCTGCTTTTGTCAAAATTTCAAAAGGATGCAGAAAAAAAGCCTTCTTTACTTTTGCATGCCTGCTGTGGCCCTTGTTCATCATATTGTCTTGAATATTTAACTCATTTTTTTGATATTACCGTTTTTTACTATAATCCAAATATTTATCCGCCAGAGGAATATTTCCGCCGGTTTAATGAGCTTAAAAAACTGTATCAAACATTTCCCCCTGCTCTTGAAGGCAAAGTAAAGGTTGTGGAAAGGGAATATATTCCTCAGGAATTTTATGATTCGATTAAGATAAAAGAAGAACCGGAACTTGCCAAAGAACCAGAAAAAGGCGAACGCTGCAGACGGTGTTATTTTTTACGTTTAAAAGCGGCTTATGATTATGCTCTGGCAAATAAATATGATTATTTTTGTACAACTCTCTCTATCAGTCCGTTTAAAGATGCCGAAAAAATAAATGTGATTGGTGAGGCTTTGAGCCAAGAAGGACAGTCTTCTGAATCACCACACTGGCTTCCATCAGATTTTAAGAAAAAAGGTGGATTTAAGCGTAGTCTTGAAATAAGCCAGGAGTTTGGCATGTACCGGCAGGACTATTGTGGATGTGTTTATTCAAAAAACAATACAAATCATCACTAAAAAAAGAGAAATATTCTATAATAATATAAACTTTACAGGGAATAATAAGAAATGCTTGCAAATAAAAAAGCCGAAAGTGTTAGAGACGTAATTCGCTACTTGCAGAAATTTAAAAATGCTCTTGTTGTAATTTATCTTGATGATAAAACTATTGCATCGCCTTTATATTCTTCACATATTCGTGATATTGCCTTATTGCATGAGGCAGGCCTTCAGGTCGTAATCATTCCTGGTGCCCGTACCCGAATTGATGAAGTTTTGACCTCGGCAAATATCAAATGGAATTATCAGAAAAATATCCGTGTTACAGATACAGATGCCATGCCTCTTATAAAAATGGCAGCCTTTGATGTTTCAAATACAATTATGACCAGTTTGGCCGCAAATTCAATTACAGCTGTTATTGGTAACTGGGTTCGTTCTAGGGCTAAAGGTGTTATAGAAGGTTTTGATTTTGGAACAGCCGGAGAAATTGATAAACTGGAAGTTGAATCAATTAAAACTGTTTTAAATCATGGCTTTATCCCAATTTTTCCTTGTATTGGCTGGAATTCTATTGGACATCCTTACAATATCTCTTCTATGCTCCTTGCCCAGCAGGTTGCAATTAATTTAAAGGCAGACAAACTTTTTTACGTAAGTCAGGAAGGCGTTATTGATAATCACAGATTTAATATTCCACAGGAATTTGCTCTTTCTGAAAAGGGTAATGTTCCTGCCATGAATCTTGATGAAGTGGACTCTTTTATAAAAGAAAATCCAAACCTTGATGATTTGACCAGGGGGCTTTTACAGTCGGCTCGGGAAGCATGTTCAAATGGTGTAACTCGTGTTCACCTTCTTGATGGAAAGGAAGATGGAAGTTTACTTTGCGAAATCTTTAGTGATTTAGGTTCTGGAACTATGATTTATACCAGCAATTATGGAAAGATTCGTCCAATGCTTCAGACTGACATTCCTGCAGTTCTTGGAATTATGAGACCATTTGTAAAAGCTGGAAAATTGTTGGCTAGAACGGAAGAGGACCTTTCTTCATCATTCCAGGATTATCTAGTTTATGAACTTGATGGTGGTGTTCATGCCTGTGCAGCCCTTCATCTTTATGATGATAAACAGGCAGAAATTGCAGCTGTTGCGGTTGATGAAAACTTTGAACATATGGGAATTGGACCAAAATTAATAGAAAGTTTGATTGCAAAAGCCAAAAAACTTGATTCTAAATCAATTTTTATAATGACAACTCAAGCTTCGGACTGGTTTGAAAAACTTGGTTTTGAGGAAGATAAAATTGACTCTCTTCCAGAAAAACGTCGGGCTATTTGGACCGCTTCTAGAAATTCAAAAGTTTATAGATTAAAAAAATAAAAATACAAGAGGATTTATATGAACGTAAATGCAAATGATTTGATTTGGTATGGCCGTAATCTTAATCACAATGGAATACGATATTTTGATTATTCATGCAGCGGTTTTTGTTTTGTGATGAAGGGAAAGAAAGCTCTTGCTCATATTGTAAGTGATCCTGAAAGCTGGGATAAAAATACTCTTGGTGTTTTAGGTGTTTATATTAGTGAGGGGACAGACACCTCTTGGGCATCTTTTCCAGAGGAACTTAATAAAAAAATTACTTTGGATAAAAAGGAAAATGAATGTCTTCTTTTTGAATCAGATGTAGAAAAAACTGTTTGTATTAGAGTGATAAAGATTTCGGAGGCTGCCTTTGGTTATGCAGGTTTTAAAGGCCTTGAAATTGACGGTGAACTCTGTGAGCTTTCAAAAGATGATGATGGAGTTGTAGACGCTCTTAGTCTTAGCATTCTTTCAAAATTGCCTGAACCTTCTAAAACAAAAACAAATATTGAAATTATTGGGGATTCAATTACCTGTGGATATGGTATTGAAGGAGTTTGGGAAAAAGATTCTTTTACTACTCAGCAGCAGCGTGCCGACAAGTCTTATGCATTTTTAACAGCAAAAGCTTTGAATGCAAATTTATCTTGCTGCAGCTGGAGTGGAATTGGAATTATTTCAAATTATGTAGATCCAGAAACTGCAAAATTACCAGATACTCACTGGCTTATGCCTGGAAACTGGCCATATACAGATAAATCTCTTTCTTTAAGGCTTGGTCTTGAACCTGAAGTTTGGGATGAAAAAAAGTTCTCTCCTGATATTGTTGTTATTCACCTTGGTACAAACGATCAGTCTTGGGTTCATGGTCATGAAGAACGTCGTCTTGGTTATGTAGCAGGAATGCGACAATTGGTAGAAGCAGTTCATCGTCGTTCACCAAAAGCAAAAATTTGTTGTTGTCTTGGTATAATGGGTCAGGAATTGTGTGATTCAGTCGAAGAAGCTCTTAAACTTTTTCATGATGATTTTAAGAATGTTCCTGTTAAATTTGTAAAATTCCCTGTTCAGGATGAAAAAGACGGTATTGCTGCAGACTGGCATCCATCAGCAACAAGTCATAAAAAAATGGCCCAGATTCTTTCAGATGAACTGAGAGACTGGACCATCTAATTGAGGGTTTATTACAAAACCCTCAAAACGGCGAAGTCAAGGCTTTAAGCGTGAGCGTGCCTTGACTCGACGTATTTCTAAAAATCTTTTTTAGGCCTGTAGACTAATCATCGTAATGTTTGAATAGGGCTACAGGTTCTTCTTCAATTCTTATTTCAGGCAGTTTTGGAAGGGTGGCGTAGCTGTTGTACATCCATTCACCATCGGCTGCTGAATAGGGGTCTGTCCCCTCATATGGGTGATTCAAACCATCTTTTGGTGGACAGAAGAATCTAAGTTTCATGTCAGCAGCTTTTGAAAGTGGTTTTTCAAAGAAGTAAGACATTAAATCAACACACTTTGTTCCTGGTGCTTTGTAGAACCAGTAGCCGCCAAACTCCATCATAATATTCATATCAAGTAATTCATCTTTAAAATAAACTTCAAAATAATGTGGAGTTTTGTTGAAATGGCAGTCCACTTCAACGCCTTCCGCATCTTCTGAAGAAGACCATCTTAATTTGGCTGGAAGTTCAATTTTACCGGATGTTTCAATTGGCTGGTGGAAGAATGGTTTGTGTAATTCTTCGCGGTACATTGCCAGCATTGGCTGTTCAATTCCAACATCATGATTGTTTGGATCTGTAATTTCCAGACCAAGTCGTCCATCATCACGGAACTGATACATTGTAAAAGCAGAAAGCCATTTTTCATCATCTTTCTGAAGTCTTTCCATAAAGTGCTTCATCATATTTGACTGTTCAAAAGCACCGGTAACATCACCATCACCATTAAGTTCAGAAAGAACCATTGGTTTATCCTGTCCAGTAATTTCTCGCAGGCGGTGGAGGGTTGCTTTTGCCTTGTCGTAAACTGCATCTACATCATAGCAGGCGTAATTTTTTGTTTCTTTTGTTGCTACATCAACTGGCCATCCCCAGTGCAAAGAAAGATAATTATCTCCAGACCAGATATCTGCTGCTTTATGTGCTTCAAGGAAGATATCTTCCATTTCAAGTTTGCCTGTAGCCTGATCAAACATTCCTGCACACAAAATCATTTTTACATTTGGAGCATACTGGTGCATAACTTTACAAACCAGAACAAAAAAATCTGCCAGCTGCTGATATGTGGCACGTTTATTAAAACAGAACCAGGAACCTGTACATTCATGATTAACACGTAACAACAAGCGGCCATAAGGGCGTAAATCTTTTGCAACAGGAATTAATTCTTCTTCTGTTAAAGTTGGGTCAATTGTTAAGGTAAGGACAACATCCTGTCCGCGCTGTCTGATTTCTTTCATAAATTTGAAAGGTTCGTCATCGCGAAGTCCCTCTTTTCCACCACGATAAGGGAAATAATCTTCGTATGGATAATCCCATGCTCCAGAAGGTGTCTCCTGTTTATGAACAACACTGGCACGTCCTGGCCATCCTTTATCATTAGGATAGTAGGTGTACATCAAACTGATTCCACGGTGGATTTTTCTCATTTTCTGGAGAATATAATCCTGATTTACATAAAGACCGCGTTCACTACCATCTCCAAGGTCAAGTGCACAGCCTGCTGATTTTAAAACGACTTTATTCATTGTTAACATCCTTTATCTTAATTATATATGAAAGAAGTAAGATAAAAATATAAAAAATTTTATATAAAAATTGTAAAAATATGTTTTTTTAAGCCTACTCAGAGAACTTTAATGCAAGTTTCTACAATTGACCTATATTCATTTAATCTGTAAAATAATTTATTATTTAACTTTGCAAATAATAAATTTATTATAATGGAGTAAAATCAATGGCTACAAAGTATGTTTACTTTTTCGGCAATGGTGACGCAGAAGGCGATGAATCAATGCGTCCTATTCTCGGTGGTAAAGGTGCAAACCTTGCTCAGATGGCAAAAGCCCCTTTAAGTCTTCCAGTTCCACCTGGATTCACAATTTCAATTGACGTTTGTCAGGAATACTACAAATTAGGAAAAAAATATCCTGAAGGACTTGATAAGGAAGTTGCAGAATATCTTAACAAGCTTGAAACAACTTTCGGAAAGAAACTTGGTGATGAAAACGATCCACTTCTCGTTTCTGTTCGTTCAGGTGCTGCTGAATCTATGCCTGGTATGATGGATACAATCCTCAACCTTGGTCTTAACGATAAATCAGTTCTTGGTCTTGCTAACAAGACAAACAATCCACGTTTCGCATGGGATGCTTACCGTCGCTTTATCCAGATGTACGGTAACGTTGCTATGGGCGTAGATCATGATAAATTCGAAGCTATCATCGACGAAGTAAAAGCAATCCGCGGAATTAAAGAAGACGTTGAACTTACAACTGAAGAACTCCAGCAGATTGTTGCTAAGTACAAGGAAATGTACAAGAAAGAAAAGGGAGAAGACTTCCCTCAGGACCCACAGGTTCAGATGTGGGGAGCTATTGGTGCCGTATTCGGTTCTTGGATGAACGAACGTGCTATCATCTATCGTAAGCTCAACAACATCGATGAAAACGTAATTAAGGGAACTGCTGTTACTGTAATGGCTATGGTATTCGGTAACATGGGTGATACATCAGGAACTGGTGTAGCATTCTCTCGTGACCCTTCAACTGGTGAAAACCACTTCATGGCTGAATATCTTATCAATGCTCAGGGTGAAGACGTTGTAGCTGGTATTCGTACTCCAATGGACATTTCAGCTCTTGAAAAACAGCAGCCAGAAATCTTCAAGGAAATCTCTACAATCCGTGATCGTCTTGAAGCTCACTACCATGATATGCAGGATATGGAATTCACTGTACAGGAAGGAAAACTCTTCATGCTCCAGTGCCGTAACGGAAAACGTACAGGTCCTGCTGCTGTAAAGATGGCTGTAGACATGGTTGGCGAAGGAATGATTACAAAAGAAGAAGCTCTTCTCCGCGTAAAGCCAGATCAGCTTGATCAGCTCCTCCACCCACAGTTTGAAGCTAAGGCTCTTAAATCAGCTAAACCTTTAGCATCTGCTCTCAACGCTTCTCCAGGAGCTGGATGTGGTCAGATCGTATTCACAGCAGAAGAAGCTGTAGAATGGGACAAAGCTGGTAAGAAAGTTATTCTCGTTCGTAAAGAAACATCTCCTGATGACATTGCAGGTATGTATGTTGCTCAGGGTATTCTTACATCTACTGGTGGACGTACATCACACGCAGCTGTAGTTGCACGTGGTATGGGTACTCCTTGTGTATGTGGATGTTCAGATGTTGTATTCACAGGTAAAGATACTGTTACAATCGGCGGAAAGAAATTCAAGAAGGGTGACTTCATTTCTATCGACGGTTCAACAGGTAACGTATATGGTGAAGTAATTCCTGTAACTCCAGCTTCAGTTTCTGGCGACCTCGAAACATTCCTTGGTTGGGCAGACGAAGTTCGTGC
>DGWD01000043.1:0-46242 GCA_002395155.1 Treponema sp. UBA4267 | reverse complement strand
CGTACAGAACATATGTTCTTCGAAGAACCAAAACTTACTTCATTCCAGAAGATGATTATTTCTGACTCTACAGAAGAAAGAAAGGCTAACCTTGCTGCTATCCTTCCACTTCAGCAGAAAGACTTCTACGGAATCATTAAGACAATGGAAGGACGTGCTGTAACAATCCGTCTTCTTGACCCACCTCTTAACGAATTCGTACAGGCTGAAACTCCAGACTTGGCAAAAGCTCTTGCTAAGAAACTTGGTGTAAAAGTTGACTTTATCAACAAGAAATATGCTGAATTAAACGAACACAACCCAATGCTTGGTCACCGTGGTTGTCGTCTCGCTATCACATATCCAGAGATTTACGAAATGCAGGTTGAAGCTATTGCTCGTGCAACAGCTCAGGCTGAAAAAGAAGGTCTCAAACACGATGTTCGCATCATGATTCCAAACGTAACTACATTCGCTGAATTGAAACAGATTCGTGCTCAGGCAGAAGCTGTAATTGCTAATGTAAACAAAGAACTTGGTCTTTCTTTGAAGTTCCAGATTGGTTCTATGATCGAATTCCCACGTGCTGCTGCAACTGCTAACCAGATTGCTGAATATGCAGACTTCTTCTCATTCGGTACAAACGACCTTACACAGACAACATTCGGCTTCAGCCGTGATGACTACTCTAAGTTCATCGATTCTTACTTGGATCAGAAGGTTCTCCTCCAGGACCCATTCAAGACTTTGGACGAAGATGGTGTTGGTGTAATGATTGGTCTCGCAGAAGAAAAGGGACGTTCAGTTAAATCTGACCTTCACCTCGGAATCTGTGGTGAACATGGTGGAGACCCAGCTTCTATCGCATTGTGCTACAAGCTTGGTTTGAACTATGTATCTTGTTCACCATTCCGTGTACCAGCTGCTCGTCTCGCAGGTGCACAGGCTGTTATCAAATCTTCAAAGAAATAATTTGAAGTAAGATAATGCTAAAAAGGACTTCCATTTGTGGAAGTCCTTTTTTTAACGGCTTTTCGATTTTCGTCATGTAATAAAATTTGATTTAACTATTTTCTTCTTTTATAATTTTGTATAGGAGAAGATATGAAAAAAGTTTTTTATTTAATAATTTTAGTTTCTAGTCTTTTTTGTCTTTCTTGTAAAAGTAAAGTTGAAAAAAAATCCTTAAATGTTAGTCCTGTTGTAATTGAGGATAATAATCTGGTATTTCAGGTTGATCCAAAAAGTGAATTGCTTATGATGGCTCTCAGGCTTGCTAAGGTTAAAGCCATGTCTTATACAAGTGGTTCTGATTATGTTTTTACAAATGACCGTTTGGTGGAGAAATATAAAGATCATCCATTAATTAAACAGTTAAGTAAGGCAATTAAAAAATATAATGGTAATTTTTCATCTGAACTGGAAATTGCTAAATATATTTCTGATGATCTAACCACGCTGAATGTGGATAGCAAAAATCTTCCTTTAGAATTGCAGGCCTTCTGGTCGCTGGTAAATCTTAATCAATTTATTGATAATTTGAATGATTTTGCAGTAAAGATTCAATTTGAACGTATCTGGAAGATGAATGAAGGTAAAAATAGAATAGGACTTACCAATCTGAAAGAGTTTTATCAGAAAAATGATTATAAAATTCTTTCGTGGGTGGAAAATACATTTTTTACAAAAGATTATTCCTGTAAGTTCACGATCAATTCCAGTTTTTATGTAAGAAATTATTTTTTTCCACTTTCTGCTCGATTTTCTGGAAAAAATGTTCTTCTGGACCTTTATCATCCTATGGATTTAAATATTGAAAGTTTTGATGATGGCTGGACAAGTTTGTATTGGGGAGAATCAATCATTCAGACAATATTAATGGAAAATTGGGAAGAAATTGAAGGAAAAATCAAACCTTATGTAGATGAAGTATTAAAAAAGAATAAAATTTCTGTAAAAAACTTTAATAAAGAAAAGTACATTCAAGAAATCAGGTATTATCTTTCGTTAATTTTGCTGACTGATTATGTAAAAATGGCCAAAACAGAGGAAGATATTCAAGGTTTTCAGAATTATTTAAAACAGAAAATTCTTTTGGAAAATGTTGAAGAAATTATTTTGGATCATGAAAGTTCTTATTTGAACAATAGAGATCAATATCCTGAATATAAAGATTTTATTATTGAATATCTTAAGCAGTTTAAAATATGAAAAAACGTCATTTATTCTGGATAATTCCTCTTTCAATCATTTTTGCAGTATTTCTGACAGTTTTATTAGGACATCTGATTAGTCCGGTAAAAGTTTTGCCAATATCATCAAAAAATAAAGCAAAAAATTCTGTAAGTGAAAAGGAAATTAAAGAGGACCTTAAGTACTTAAAATATTATTTTGAAAATATGTATGCTGGTTACGATCTTATGGTGGAAAAAGGTTTTGATATTGATAAGGTTTGTAGTCAGATTTATGAGAAAATTTCAAAAGAAAAGGGCAGTCTTGAAAAGGTGAATTCTTCGGTTTTTCGGCAGAAGATTCAGGAAGTTTTATTAAAAGAAATAAATATTGTTGATATGCACTTATCGATTGCAGGAATAGGTACACCACTAAAAAGGCTTTATTTTTCGGATATATATTTTAAGGAAAAGCAAGGGCCTCAGGGAAAACAGTATTTTGTTTATAAAATTCAGCAGGATCCTTTTACTGAAGCTATGAAAAAGGATTTAACGATTTTACCTTTGCCTGAAGGAATTAAAATTGGGATGGAATACACAGGGCCGGAAGTAAACTTGCGAGAGTGTATTCTTGATTCAGAAAAGGTTTATCGTTATGCAGTTTTAACTAATAAAAATCCAAAGTATGCAAATATCAGTCTTGAAGGTACATCAATCACAATTCCTGTTCTCCCTTCAATCTCGCTTTCTAGTGAAAAAATGCAGGGGTATGCTGAAACTGAAGATACTCTCTATATTTCATTAAGGGATTTTGTTTTTAATAGTGGAAGTAAAAATTATGAGGAATTAGGCAAACGAGAATTTCAATCATTATGTGAAAATGCAAGGGAACTTTCTAAAGGTAAAAAAAATCTGATTATTGATTTACGTGATAATGGGGGTGGGGATCCTTTTAGAAGAAATGCTGTATTTGCAAATTTAATGTATAACTCTTCTGAAATTACACAAGATATAGTTACTTCTATTGCGGTGGTAGGTGAAGATAATGAAAAACGGATTCTTTCATCACCACTTGCACATTTTTACCGTAGAAACTTCTTTTATGATTTAAAGAAATTTTTTAAATCTTTTGAGTTTAAGGATTACGATGTAAAGTATCCTTTCGAAATTTTTGAAGAAATTGAATATAAAAACTGGAAAAAAATAAATTATTCTTATGCATTTGGAGAATTATTTTTTCCGAGCAGAAAATGGATTTCAGATTTTAATGGTGAAATAAAAGACTTGCCTGAACCAGATTTTAAGGGTGATATTTATATGCTAACTAATTCTTATTCTGCGTCTTGTTCTGAATATTCTATGGCTTTGGCATACGAATTTGAAAAATTTGATGGAGTACAAGTTCACCACATTGGAGAAAATACTTGCGGTGCAGTGAGTTATGTTAATCCTGTGAGTATAGTTTTACCTAATTCAGGTTTTTGGATGTATATACCGACTGCCTTAAATCTTGATTCAAAAGCATTTATGCATTCAAAATATCATGGCGAAGGGGAAGGCTGGTATCCTGATTATTGGGTAAATAGTTTTCAAATTTCTGAACTTCTCCAGTATTTAATTGATGATCCTGAATTAAAAGAAATGCTTGTAGGAATTGAACGCGGATATTTATAATTTCCTTCTGTTGTGAATAAGTCATTTTTTGGGTATATTGGAGCCATGAACAAACATAATATGCAGCTCCTTCAGGAGCTTTCTTTGAAAAATGGTCCTTTGTGTGTTGGGTTGGACACAGATCCTTCTTATATTCCAGAAAATATTCTTAAACAGTATGAAAGTCCTGCAAAAGCTGTTTTAGCTTACAACAAAGCAATTATTGATCGTGTTGCTAATGATAAATCTGCATCATGTTTTAAGGTTCAGATTGCTTATTATGAGGCAATGGGACTTGAAGGTATGCAGGTTTATTCTGAAACCTTAAAAATGGTTCGTTCAAGCGGCTTAATGGCAATTTCTGATATTAAACGTGGTGATATTGGAGCTACTTCTGACGCTTATGCCAAGGCACATTTTAAGGGTGATTTTGAAACTGACATCATCACAATCAATCCTTATATGGGATTTGATACACTTGTTCCTTTCACCAAATATTCAAGTCCAGACTGTGGTGGAAAAGGTGCCTTTGTTCTTTTGTGTACTTCAAATCCAGGTATGACAGATATTGAACACCAGAAACTGGCAGATGGTGGACTTCTTCTTGAACGCGTTGGTGATGAAATTGCCCGTATTGGTCAGGAATTTAAACAGTATTATGCAGATCAGACTTGTGGAATTTTTGGTGCAGTTGTTGGGGCTACTCAGGAAGCAGATGCCCGTTATCTTCGTGATAAATATGCTGAAACTTTCTTCCTTATTCCTGGTTATGGTGCTCAGGGTGGTGCGGCAAGAATTGCTGCTACTTTGCTTGATAAGGCAGGTGGAGCTGTAAATTCAAGTCGTGGTATTTTGTGTGCATGGAAAAAAGATGCTGAACTTACAGGAAAAGTTGAAGCTGGCACTTTAACTCTTGATGATATTGCCGATGCAGCTGCAAGAAATGCAATTTTTTCTAAAAACGATTTGTTAAACGCAAAAAAATCATTGTAAAAATATAAGTGGAGCAGGTGATATGTTTAAAGATTGTCAGGGGATTCCATATCCGGTTTATGCAGAAGGATGTGTAAGCACTTGTAAGGTTGTAAAGGACGCTGTTCCTGCAAATAGTGTTTATGAACTTGTGGTTCTTTTGGGGACAGACGCTCAGGAACCTGCGGCAGGCCAGTTTTACATGCTTCATGCAGTTCGTTCAAATGTTTTGCTGGGTCGTCCAATCAGTGTTTATAAGGCAGAAAAAAATTCTGATGGAAAGGTTGAAATTACTTTCTTAATTCTCCTGAAAGGTCGTGGAACAGAAGAACTTTGCTCTTTGAGAGAGGGTGATAAGATTAATTTGCTTGGACCTTGCGGAAACAGATTCCCTTATCCTGAAAAGAGTGATAAGAAGGTCTGCATTGTTGGTGGAGGAATTGGCGTTGCTCCTGTAGCAGGCTTTGCATCAACTTTACCAGAAAAATCATATGACTTTTTTGCTTCGTTTAAATCAGGCTCATACGGTCTTGAAAATCTTCATGCCAACAAACTGACTATCACTACAGATGATGGTTCTGTCGGAGTGCACGGAATGCTTCCTGCCGCTTTGACAGTTCAGGTTTTGAAAGAAGGAAATTATTCTGCTTTGTATGCCTGTGGTCCAATCCCAATGCTTGCATATTTACAGAAAATTTGTGCTGAAGCTGGGGTAAAATGCTGGCTAAGTATGGAATCCAGAATGGCCTGCGGTGTTGGAGTTTGTCTTGGTTGTGTAATAGATACAACTCAGGGAAAACTTCGCTGTTGTAAAGAAGGACCTGTTTTTGACGGTTCAATTTTAAAATTTGAAAAGATTGATGAAGTTGCTGGAATAAAAGTTCAGCCAAGAAGAGAACCTCTATCTGACAAGCCAGATTTATCTGTTGAGATTGCTAGTGTTAAATTCCAGAATCCGGTGATTGGTTCTTCCGGAACTTTTGGTTTTGGTACTGAATATAAAACAGTTTTTGATGTAAATCGTCTTGGTGGTATTTCCAGTAAGGGGCTGACCCTTGAAGCTAGACAGGGAAATGACGGAATCCGTTTGCATGAGTTTACAGGCGGTCTTATGAATTCAATTGGACTTCAGAATCCTGGAATTAAACATTTTATTGATAATGAACTTCCAGAAATGATGAAGCTAAAACCAGTTGCAATTGCAAATCTTTCGGGTTCAACAATGGAAACTTATGTAGAAGGTGCAAAACTTCTGGAAAAAACAGATGTTCCAGTGATTGAATTGAATATTTCCTGTCCAAATGTAAAGGCTGGTGGAGCTGCCTGGGGAATGTCTTGTACAGCAGCCAGTCAGGTTGTAAAGGCTGTTCGAGCAGAAACAAAAAAGCCTTTAATTGTAAAACTGACTCCACAATCAACAGAGCTTAATCAGGTTGCTTTGGCTTGTATTGAAGCTGGGGCAGATGGAATAAGTCTTTGTAATTCTTTCCAGGGCATCGCAGTTGATATTGAAAGAGGAGTTCCAGTATTCAACAATCTTAAAGCTGGTGTTGGTGGTCCTGCTGTAAAACCTATTGCCGTTCGTTTGATTTATGAACTTGTAGAAGCAATTAATACTCTGCCTGTTGAAAAAAGAGTTCCTGTTATTGCAATTGGTGGAATTGCTACCTGGCAGGATGCAGTTGAATTTATTATGGCAGGTGCTTCGGCATTGCAGGTTGGAACAATGACTTTTGCAAATCCTAAAGCCATGATAGAAATTATTGATGGTCTTGAGGCCTTTATGAAACGCAAAGGTTATAAATCAATAGATGAAATGAAAGGTCTTATTCAAAAATAGGAAAAACCATATATCTTTTTAAGAACCTCGTGTTAGAATACTAATGCGAGGTTTTTTAATGAAATTTTTAAAAAAAATCCAAGGAGTTTTAGTATATTTTATGCTGGGATTTTCAGTATTTGCCAAGGCACCGCTTAATCTTAATCAGACAAACTACGAAAAGATTCTTAAAGAATCAATTGTTAGCAAGGGAAATAATTATCGCCTTAAGACAATAATTGAAAAGATGAAGAAGGGCCAAAAGGTTTGGGTTGCTGCTCTTGGAGGTTCTGTAACAGAAGGAGCTGGTCCTGCAAATTTTACCGATGGTTATGCTTACCAGTTTTTTAGAGCTCTTAAAGATAACTTTACTCCTGACGAAGGTAAAAATCTTAATTTTAATAATGCAGGTCTAAGTGGAACATCTTCTATTCTAGGTCTTGTTCGTTATGATTCAGATGTTACAGAAATTTGTGGACGATCTCCAGATTTGTTGATTATAGAATTTGCAGTAAATGATGATGGAAGTGAAAGCACCCAAATTGCATTTGAAGGGATTGTTCGTAAAGTTCTATTGGCAAATCCGGAAACTGCTATAATTGCACTTTATTCTGCAGCAGATTATGGTAATACAATGGCTCAAAAAAAGCCTGTTGCTGATTATTATTCAATTCCGCAGGTAAATATGTTGAAGTCTGTAAAGGAATCAATTGATAAAAAATTATTTACTCATGATGAATATTTTACAGATAATGTACATCCGACATTAGAAGGACATCAGCTTGTAACAGATTGTCTTATAAATTTAATTAATACTATTGATAAAGATAAAAAAGATTCTGCTATAAAAGTTCCTGAAAAATTATTTAAAACGCCAGGTTTTGATAATTTTATTCGTATATTGGGTGATGATGATAATGTTAAAATTGTAAAAGGTGGATTTAAAGATACAGATTCGCAAACTCAATCACTTAAAAAAACAAATAAGGGTAATTTTCCAATAAACTGGTACAAACAAGCAACAAATGAAAATGAACCTTTTGTGCTTAATATTAATTGCAAAAACTTCATTTTTACTTATAAAGTACAGGGCTCTTGGCTTACAGAAAAATATGGTGAAGCTGAAATCTACGTAGATGGAAAATTATTTAAAACTGTTGATGGTGGAGCTAAAAATGGCTGGAATAATTGTGAAAACCTTATTCTTATAAACGAAAAAACTTCTTCTAATCACAAAATTGAAGTAAAAATGGCAAAAGGAAGTGAAGATAAGGGGTTCACAATTGTAGCAATGGGTTATTCAAAATAATTATAAAATTTTAAAGGGAGAATGTTTTATGAATAAAAAACGTTTCTTTAGTTCGTTAATTGGCTTTATTGTAGCTTCTATAGCTGCTTTAATTTTTATAACTACCTATTCATTAAAAACTCCTGCTTACGCAGATGGTGAATGGACTGGAAGAGGCGAAGGACGAAATGGTCCTATCGAAATCAGCCTTACAGTAAAAAATAAGAAAATTGTTGATTATAAGATTTTATCTGAGTCGGAAACTGACTTTGCAAAACCTGCAATTAAAAGTGTTCTTGATCAGCTTTTGGCTCAGGGAAATATAAAGTCTTATGATGCAGTTTCGGGAGCAACTATTTCTTCAAAAGGAACTGTGGAAGCCATTAGAAATGCCCTTAATCAAGCTAGTGGAAAAAAAGAAAAAGTTGCAAAGGAGAAAGATACTTCTTGCGATATTGTAATTATTGGTGCTGGTGGAGCAGGACTTTGTGCTTCTATTGAGGCTAAGCAAAAAGGTGTAAAGGATGTAATTTTACTTGAAAAAATGGGAGTAGTTGGTGGTAATACAACAAGTGCCACTGGTGGATTAAATGCGGCAGAAACTCGTTTTCAAAAGGAATTGGGAATTGCGGATTCAAAAGAAAGTTTCTACTCAGATACAATGAAGGGTGGATATAACTTAAATGATTCGGATCTTGTTCACGAAATGGTAAATAAAGCTCCAGAAACAGTAGATTGGTTGGTTTCAATTGGAGTAGATTTAACTGATGTAGGAAAAATGGCAGGTTCAACAAATAAAAGAACACATCGTCCTCAGGGTGGTGCTGCCGTTGGTGCACATATGATTCCAGTTCTTGAATCTGCCGCAAAAACTCTTGGTGTAGATTTACGTAAAAACTCAAAAGTTATAGATATTATTTCTGATAATGGATCTGCTGCTGGAGTAGTTGTTCAGAAAGATAATCAGACTTATACAATTAAAGCAAAGGCTGTAATTATTGCTACTGGTGGTTTTGGTGCAAACTCTAAAATGGTTGAATCTTATGTTCCAAGTTTAGCAGGTTTTGGAACTACAAATCACAAGGGGGCAACAGGTGATGCTTTTGCCTGGATAGAAAAATTTGATGGTCAGCTTACTCAAATGGATCAGATTCAGACACATCCAACAGTAGTGCCTTCAAATGGTGTAATGATTACAGAGGCAGTTCGTGGAAATGGTGCAATCATGGTAAATCGTGAAGGAAAGCGTTTTGGAACAGAAATGGCTACTCGCGATGTAATGAGTGCAAATGTTCTTGCTCAAACAGGTAAAACTGCATATTTAGTATTTGATACAAGTGTTAGAAAATCTCTTAAGGCTATTGAAGGCTACATAGAAAAAGGACTTTTGACAGAGGGACAGACCCCTGATGAATTGGGAGAAAAACTTGGTATGCCAACAGGAAGTCTTGCTGCTACAATTTCAAATTATAATACTTATGTAGTTAATGGATCTGATCCAGAATTTGGTCGTAAAGCAAGTGAAATGCCAAGAGCTTTGTCAGAAGGCCCTTACTTTGCTGTAGAAGTTGGTCCTGCAATCCATCACACAATGGGTGGAATTAAAATTAATACAAAAGCAGAAGTTTTGAATTCAAAAAATCAGGTGATTCCAGGCTTGTATGCCGCTGGAGAAGTTACAGGTGGTGTTCATGGTGGAAATCGTCTTGGTGGTAATGCAGTAGCAGATATTTGTGTATTCGGAAAAATTGCTGCTGATTCTGCAGTAGAATTCATTAATCAATAAAAAAAACCGGGCTCGTCTGGCAATACGAAACCCGGTCTAGGAGCAAGTTGTCAAAAAGATTAGGAACTTGTTTTTAATCTTTTTGACTATATTAAATTATAAGAGCCTGAATTAACCTTTTGATTTCAAGAATGATTTCAAAGAGGATAAACCACCAACAGTAACAGCCAATCCAACTAAAAGTAAACATTCCATTTTTTCGGCCTCCTATTGTTAAGCTTTTAAAGTTAGGCATGCCTAACAAGTAAGAATATACAATGAATTGGATTTATATGCAAGAGGTTTTGTTAAAATTTGAAATAAAAATTAATTATTTTTAAGGAATCTAATGAGAACTCGGGTAGAGTATAATTATGGGGAATTTGATATATTAAAAATAATTCGAATTATGCTGCCAGAAAATAAAATATCACAGTTTCCAATTACTGCTTATTTAGAGAATATTTGTAAAAGCCTTAAAGAATCTCCATCCCATGTTTTAATTTTAACTGCTCAAACATCAACTGGTAAGTCAACGGTTTTGCCTCTGGCTTTGTTAGAGGAATTCAAAGGTAAAATGCTTATGACTCAACCTAGAAGACTTGCTGTTTTAGGGGTGGCAAATCGTCTTGCAGAATTAAGTGATGAAGAATGTGGAAAAGGACAGATTGGTTATAGGGTTCATCTAGAAAATAAAATTGGAAAAAATACCAGACTAGAAGTTGTTACAGAAGGGATTCTGGTTCGTCAGCTACAGTCAGATCCGAGTTTGGAAGGCTATAATCTTGTTATTGTGGATGAATTTCACGAACGTTCGATTAATACAGACCTACTTATAGCTTTTTTAAAAGAGGCACTTGAGTTCAGGGACGACCTCTACATCATCATCATGTCGGCTACTATGAATGCCCAAAAATTGCAAAAGTATTTTTCAGATGATGAAGATAAAGTGCCTTTGTTAGAAATACTGGGCCGTCTTTATCCTGTTAAAGTTTTTTATGAACCTGAAAAAAGTCTGGAAGGTCTGGTGTTAGATTCTTTGAAACGTAAAAAAACTGGAAATATACTGGTGTTTTTGCCAGGCATTTCTGATATTTGTCGGGCTTACGAAAATCTTTATCAGCCTTTAAAAGATGATGATGTTGAAGTCTTAATTCTACATTCGAGTATTTCTCTAGAAGAACAAAAAAAGATTTTAAGGGAATCAGACAAGCGGCGAGTTATTTTGTCTTCGGCAATTGCGGAAACTTCATTGACCGTTCCTGGTGTAAATGTGGTAATAGATTCTGGTTTAGCTCGGATAAACAGAATGAATATTTCAACAGGCATGGAAAATCTTTGTACAGAAGTAGAAAGTGAATTTTCGGCTGAACAGAGAAAAGGTCGTGCAGGTCGACTGGAAGAGGGAACTTGTATTCGTATGTGGTCGGAATTTGATCCAAGAATAAAAGATTTTCCACCAGAGATTTTAAGGGCAGATATAACCCAATTGGTGCTGGAATGTGCAGAAAGGGGTGTTTATTCATTTGACGGAATAGATTGGCTGGATAAACCTTCTGAGGCGGCTTGGACAGAAGCGAGACGTCTTTTACAAAAGCTTGGAATGCTTAAGGATGATTTTAGAATTAGTGATAAGGGAAAAAAGGCCTTGAGTCTTGGTCTTCATCCACGTTTGGCAAGTATTGCACTTGAGGGATATTCTAAAGGAAACGAAGCCTGGCAGAATCTTGTGATTAAATATTCTTCGTACGCTAAGAGTTCTGCTGAAATACAAAAAAGGTTTATTAGTGATTTAAAAGCTCGATTGGGGACAGCCCCCTATTTGGAGGCTGATTGTAAAAATGTTGAAAAATGTGAGGGGACAGACCCCTATCCACTTATTCTTGCAGGCTATCCAGATAGAATTGCAAAGCTTTTAAGTCCTCTTGGCCAGCAGCCGGCAGAATATCAGTTTGCAAGTGGGCGAAAGGCTATTTTGGGTGGTCAACAAGGGACTCATGGTGCGAATGGGGGATATGGGGGACAGACCCCTCAATGGCTTGTTGCTCCATCTGTTTTGGCAGGTAAAGTCCAGGGAACCATTTTTGACTTTGAAGAGCTTTCTCAGGCAGAAGTAGAGCATTTTATGAAAAATCATGCTCAAAAAAAAGAAAATTGCCAGTTTAAAGACGGAAAAATAGTTAAAACAGAAGATATTTGCTATGGTCAGATAGTTTTATCTTCAAAAAAAATACCAGCGGATTCTGAAGATTTATTGGCGGCTTGGGTAAATGAAGTTAAAACGAAGGGCTTCGATTCTCTTCCACTGGATGAAAAAATTGAAAATTTTCTTTTACGGGTAGAATTTTGGAATCAACAGAAGGGTGATAAAGAACTAGCAATGCCTTCTAATCTCAAAAATAAATTGCAGGATGATGTGGAGGAATGGCTTCCTGCCTTTTTAGGTACTTCCACTCATCTAAGCACACAAATTCTCTATGATGCACTTTACTGGTATTTAGATGGTTCAAAAATTGACAGTGAAGTACCTCAAATCTTAATTCTACCAAATGGAAGAAAATGTAAAGTTAAATATGAAAGACAAGAGCAGATAAAACCTGTTGTAGAAATTATCATTCAAAGAATATTTGCCTGCTTTGAGACTCCTCAAATTTGTGGAAAAAATGTTCTTTTAAGGCTTTTGTCACCGGCAAGTCGTCCTCTACAAGTTACAGAAGATCTTGCGGGTTTTTGGAGTGGGGCATGGCCGGAAATTTGCAAAGAGATGAAAGGTCGTTACCCAAAGCATAATTGGGATTATAGAGTTTCAGATGATGGAGAAAAGTAGGCTTTTCCCTTTATCATCTGGTCTTTTTTAATTTTTCCAAACCCTGTATATTTTGATTATGTTTTCTATCTTTTTAATTGTAATTGGTGCCATTTTTGTTTTTTACGATTTTATTTTAATCATAAGTAATCCTGGAACATTTCTGGATAATTTAACTTCTTTTACCCATATTTGGCTTGCTATGGGTGCTTTATTGATTTTTCTTGGTATTTACCGACGCAAAACAGGGCATTCCTTCTGGTCAATTTTAAAGAAATGGGTAAAACTAACAATCGTTAGTATAACTCCCTTAATTCTGCTCATTTCAATTGTAAATCTCTGCTTTATTCTTAATCCAAAAATTACAAGTATGGATGATGAAGCAGATTGTGTAATTTTACTTGGGGGCGGAATTGATAAAGATGGTAAACTTCCAAAGGCGGTTTTAAATCGTGTAAACAAAGCTGCAGAATATCTTAAACTTCATGAACAAACTATTTGTGTTGTAACTGGGGGAACTTTAAAATGGCTGCCTTTCGCCGAAGCTCCAGAAATCAAACGCCAATTAGTACGTTCGGGAATTGATGAAGATAGAGTTTTAGTAGAAGATCAGGCCCAGGATACAATTCAAAATTTTCAATTATCTTGTAAGCTTTTGGCAGAAGAAACAGGTCTTTCGAAAGAGCAAATTTTAGAAAAGGATTTTGTAATTGTAACAAACGGTTTTCATTTACGTAGAGCACAACGTTTAGCAAAAAGAATGGGCTTTAAAAATGTGAAGGGAATTGCTGCAAAGTGTCCTGCAATTTCAATTCCCCACAACTATCTAAGAGAAATATGTGCCTATATCAAACTTAACCTTAGGATTTTGTTGACCGGACAACCGGAATCATTACTTTCCTAAAGCAATAGAACGATCACAGGCAGCTGTAACGGCTTCAATTACTGCATTACGGAAGTTGTTCTTTTCAAGAGCGGCAACTCCTTCAATAGTTGTTCCTGCTGGTGAACAAACCATATCTTTTAGAACGGCAGGATGTTGTCCATTTTCCAAAACCATTCCTGCTGAACCGTAAACAGTCTGTGCTGCATAGGTGTAGGCCTGAGAGCGTGGCATTCCACAGCGAACTGCTGCATCTGCTAAAGCTTCAATGAACATAAATACAAAAGCAGGTCCAGAACCGGAAACGGCAGTTACACAATCCATCAGTTTTTCAGGAACCTGTTCAACCTTTCCAGCTGAAGACAAAATTTCTTTTACGGTAGCAGCTTCTTCAGCCTTGATATTGTCTTTATAAGTGATGGCGGTCATTGCTTGACCAATTTGTGCACAAACATTTGGCATCATGCGGACAAATCTTGCTTTTGGTGCCCAGTTTTCAAGCTTTTCAAGTTTTACTCCGGCAGCCATTGAAATTACAACTGCATTTGTAGGAATAATTCCTGCAATTTCTGCAAAAACATCTGATAAGAACTGAGGTTTTACAGCCAGGAAAATATAATCTGCATCTAAAACTTCTTTGTTTGTTGAAACAAAAGTTGCTCCAGTTTCATTTGCAAAGGCTTTTCCAAGTTCAACATTTTTGTCAGTTACTTTGATATTTTTAACATCATATTTTTTACAGATGGCACGCATAATTGCTCCACCCATAGCTCCAGTTCCAATACATCCGATTTTCATAAAGCACCTCGAAGTTTTATTTATAGGGTGATTATACAATAGTTGGCAGATTTGTTTAAGACTTATGAGAAACTAACAACTTACAACTCAATTTTTCTGTGTTATAATTAAAATATGTCATCATCGTTTGATTGCTTCGAAAAAGAATTTCCCGTTCTCACTAAGTTAGGTAAACTTGCAGAAAGTTATTGTTACACAGATCCTAACAGTGCTCTTTATAAAATTCGAAAAATCGGCGAAACAATCACTTCTCTTATTTATGAATATGATGCTATCCCAATTCCTACAGGTTCAATTTCTGATATACCTCAGGCATCAAGAATTCATTATTTACAAGATTATGGCATTATAAATAACCTCTTAGCAAAATCATTTACGCGTCTTCGCAAAATAGGAAACGAGGCGGTTCACGAAGATTTAGATTCATCTATCCTCGTAGAACAACTTCTTCCTATTTCATATAGTTTGTGTTTCTGGTTTGCGGAGACCTATGGTTCAAAAGAAAATCAGGCATCTAAAGAATATGTTTTACCAAAAGATTTGGCTCCTGTTGCAAAAAAGAAAGTAATTATAAAACTTAAGCAGCCTAAAGATTTTACTGCTCAGGAACAGACCGAAGAAGAATCAGAAAACAAACTTATTGAAATTGCAAAAGAAACAGCTGCTGCAGCTCCAAAAATAAAAATCGAATTACGTCGAAATCGTTCGTTTAAAGCAAATAGGGCTCGCCCTCTTACTGAAGCAGAAACCCGCGAACTCATAGATGAACAGCTTAGAAAAGTTGGATGGGAATGTGATACAAATGTTTTGAATCAAAAACTCTTTGGAACAAAACCTCAGAAAGGTCATAACATGGCCATCGCCGAGTGGCAGACAGATTCAAAAATCTATAATCACGGATATGCAGATTATGCTCTCTTTATTGGTGAAAAGCTTGTTGCCGTAATTGAAGCAAAAGCCCAGCATAAAGACATCCCATGCGTAATCGATGGACAGTGTAAAGAATACTCAAGTCTTATTAAGAAAGATGATGAAATATATACAACAGGAAACTGGGGAATCAACAAAGAATATAAAGTTCCTCTCGCCTTTGCTACAAATGGACGTCCATATCTAAAGCAGCTTGAAACAAAATCTGGAATCTGGTTTATAGATTTCAGATATCCAACACAGGCACCTCGAGCATTACAGGGCTGGATGAGTCCAATAGGAATTTCAGAACTTCTTGAAAAAGATGAAAAAGCAACACAAGAAATAGTAATTGATGATGATGATTTCCTCAGAAATAAAGACGGACTTTCTCTTCGTGAATATCAGATAGAAGCAATACATGCTGTAGATAAGGCACTTGCAGAAGGTAAAAAGCAGATGCTTCTTGCAATGGCAACAGGAACAGGAAAAACCCGAACATTTCTGGCACTTATTTATCGCTTCTTAAAGTCGAAACGTTTTAAAAGAATCCTTCTTCTTGTAGACCGAAACTCTCTTGGAAAACAGGCATTTGATGTTTTCAGCGAAGTAAAACTTGATCAACTCCAGCCGCTTACAGATATCTATAACATTAAGAATCTTGATGAACGCACAATAGACAAGGAAACAAAACTTCAGATTTCTACAGTTCAGGGAATGGTACAGCGCATTTTGTATAACGAAACAGACCGCATGCCAGCTGTAACAGATTTTGACCTTGTCATTATTGATGAAGCACATCGTGGTTATATTCTCGATAAAGAGATGGCTGATGAAGAAATTGTTTTCCGCGACCAGTTAGATTATCAGAGTAAATATAGAAACATTATAGAGTATTTTGATGCAGTAAAGATTGGATTTACAGCAACTCCAGCCTTGCAGACAACTCAGATTTTTGGAGAGCCTATTTATACTTATTCTTACCGCCGTGCAGTTTATGAAGGATATCTTTGCGACCATGATGCACCGTTCATGCTTTCTACAACAAAGAGTCGAGAAGGCATTCACTTTAAGGCTGGTGAAATAGTTCCAAAATATGACCCAAACACTCAGGAAATTGTAAACGAGGCTGTTCTCCCAGATGAATTAGATTACGATGTAGAAAAATTCAATGACCAGATTGTTGTTCCAGATTTCAATAAAAAGGTTTTTGAAGAGCTTACTGAAAAATACATAATGCTCGATTCACCGGATACCTTTGGAAAAACTCTTATCTTTGCTGTGAACGACGCTCATGCAGATACAATAGTTGATGTTCTTAAAAATATCTGTCAGCAGAAAGGTATTCCAGAAAATGCAGTAATGAAGATTACAGGTGCTGCTGGCGGTGGAAATCAAAAGAAAATTGAAGACCTTATAAAGTCTTTTAAGAATGAATCTTATCCTAGTGTTGTTGTTACAGTAGATTTGCTGACTACAGGTATTGATGTTCCATCAATCACAAATCTTGTATTCATGCGCTGTGTTAAATCGCGTATTCTTTTTGAACAGATGCTTGGCCGTGCAACCAGACTTTGCCCAGAAATTCATAAAGAGAAGTTCTTTATTTATGATCCGGTTGGAATCTACGATGCACTTAAAGAAGTAATCAACATGAAGCCGGTTGTTCAGCAGCCAAAGATAAGGATTACAGAACTTGTTGACTCTCTTAAAACCACTACAGATCCAACAGTTGTTCAGTTCCAGGTAAATCAGCTTGTAGCAAAATTACAGAGAAAGAAAAATATTCTTACAGATAAAGCAGTTTCAGATTTCAAAACTCTTTCAGGTGGAGAAACTGTAAATTCATATATCAAAAATCTTCTTACTTTGTCACCAACAGACGCACAAACTCAAATCATAAAAGATGAAAAACTGTTTAAGATTATTGATGACGATAAACCTCTCGCAAAGAAAATCATAATCGATGATACAGATGATGGTGATGTACAAGTTACAAGAGGTTATGGAAAACATAATCTCAAAAAGCCGGAAGATTATCTGGAAGAGTTTTCAACCTTCATTCAGGATAATAAAGACAAAATTACAGCACTGAATATTGTATGCACAAAGCCGGCAAGCCTTACTCGTGCTTCGCTTAAATCTCTATGTGTTCAACTTGCAAACGAAGGATATGATCTCAACAGTTTGAATACTGCAATCAATAACGCAACAAATGCAGACATGACGGTTGATATTATTAACATAATCCGCCGCTATGCAGTAGGTTCTCCTCTTTTAAATCACGAAGAAAGAATACACAGAGCTTTCCAGAAATTAAAAACTAATCATAACTTTAATCCTGTAGAACAGCATTGGCTCGCAATTATTGAATCTAACCTGATGGTAGAAAATACAATCGATGAATCAATCTTTGATTCCGAAGTTATCTTCAGAAACAAAGGTGGATTTAAGCGAATAGATAAGGAATTTAATTTCCAGTTAAAAGCATTAATAAACGAATTAAATATTTATCTTTATGAAGATATTGCATAAAATAGGATTATAAAAAAATGACAACACAAGAAATCGTAAGCAAACTCTGGAATCTTTGTAATGTTCTCAGAGATGACGGAATTACCTATCAGAATTATCTTAATGAACTCACATACATTCTTTTCTTAAAGATGTGCTCAGAAATACCTGGAGCAGAAGATCAGATACCAGAAAAATATCGTTGGGCAAAGCTTGTTGCAAAAGACGGAATTGCCCTCAAAGATTTTTATAAAGAACTTCTAGATCATCTTGGAACAAAATCAAAAGGTCGTGTTCTCGAAATTTATGCAGGAAGTCAGACATCTATAGATGAACCAAAAAATCTTGAAAAGATTATAAAATCAATTGATGCCTTAGACTGGTTTTCTGCAAAAGATGAAGGTTTGGGAGATCTTTACGAAGGCTTACTGGAAAAAAATGCTACAGAAAAAAAGAGCGGAGCCGGTCAGTATTTTACACCTCGTGTTTTGATTGATGTAATGACAGAACTTGTAAAACCACAGTTAGGTGAAAAATGTAATGACCCTGCCTGCGGAACTTTTGGGTTTATGATTGCTGCTCACAAATATGTTCTCGATAACAATAATGGTCTTATAAACTGTACCAGCGAACAGCAGGAGTTTGAAGATAAAGAAGCTTTTACAGGAACAGAACTTGTGCACGATACACATCGTCTTGCTCTTATGAATGCATACCTTCACGACATAAACGGAAAAATTACACTTGGCGATACCTTAAGTTCAATCGGAATGGAAATGAAAGGCTATGATGTAGTTCTTACAAATCCACCGTTCGGAACAAAGAAAGGTGGAGAACGAGCACTTCGTACAGACCTTACATACACTACAAGCAACAAACAGTTGAACTTTTTACAGCATATTTACCGCTCTCTCAAAGCAGACGGAAAAGCCAGAGCTGCAGTAGTTCTACCAGATAACGTTCTTTTTGCAGATGGTGACGGCGAAAAAATCCGTGTAGACTTAATGAACAAATGTAATCTTCATACCGTTCTTCGTCTGCCAACAGGTATCTTTTATGCTCAGGGTGTAAAAACAAATGTTCTCTTCTTTACCAGAGGAACAAAAGATAAAGATAATACAAAAGAAGTCTGGTTCTATGATTTACGTACAAATATGCCAAGCTTTGGAAAAACCAACCAGCTCAAAAAAGAACACTTTGAAGATTTCATCAAAGCCTTTAATGCAAAAGACCGTAAGTCTGTAAAAGATGAACGCTGGAACTGTTTTACCCGCGACCAGATTGCCGCCAAAGGAAACAGCCTTGACCTTGGCCTTATCCGCGACGAAAGCATCCTGGACTACGAAGACCTTCCCGACCCAATCGAAAGCGCCCAGGACTGCATAGACCAGCTGGAAATGGCTGCCGATTTGATTCGTGATGTAGTAAACGAACTAGAGAAGGTAAAATAGCTGTAGTTTTATTTGACTGAATGCTTGATTTTTATAGTAGTTAATTATTTAATTCTATATATTACAAAGAATTAAATAACTTATTCTTATTTGACTGTTATTTGACTGGAGTGCATATGACAGATATTGAATTAAAAGAATTTTTGACATTTATAACTCAGGAGTATCCTGAAAATGAATGGGTAGAATATAAACATAATTTTCATTCAAAAGAAGAGATAGGAGAACGAATATCAGCCCTATCAAATAGTGCTTGTTTAAATAATAAACCTTTTGCATATTTGATTTATGGAATCGAAGATGGAACAAGAAAAATTGTAGGAACAGATTTTCATGCACTTTCAAAAAAAGTCGGCAATGATGAATTAGAAATATGGCTTAGAATGCACATTTCACCCAGAATAGATTATGAAACAATAGAATTTGATTATGCTGAAAATATTCATATTTCAATGTACAAAATTCCCGCAGCAAGTCGCCAGCCTGTAGCGTTCAATAATAAAACCTATGTGCGAGTAAATTCTATTACAAAATTCTTAAGTGAGTTTCCGGAAAAGGAAGCCAAAATTTGGAGAAATACTCCAGAACAAACTTTTGAAGAAGGAATTGCAAAAGAAAATGTAGAAAAATCAGATGTTTTTGACCTTTTAGATACACAGCTATATTTTGATTTAATGCAAATTCCATATCCAACTGATCAAAATGGAGTTATAGAGCGGTTTGAAAAAGAAAAACTGATAATCAAGAATCAAAAAAATTATAGTATAACAAATCTAGGTGCAATTCTATTTGCAAAGAGATTAGAGAATTTTGATTCCTTAAAACGAAAAGCAATAAGAGTAATTTGTTATAAAAATAATAATAAATTAGAGACTGTTCGAGAGATAACTGGTGCAAAAGGTTATGCTGTTGGATTGGAAGGTCTTGTAGAATGGATTAATGGACAGCTTCCTGCAAATGAACAGATTGGTACAATTTTGCGTCAGGACAAACGAATGTATCCAGAAATAGCAATTCGTGAATTAGTTGCAAACATGATAGTCCATCAGGATTTCTTTATTTCAGGCAGTCCTATGGTAGAAATTTATAGTGACCGTATCGAGTTTTCTAATCCAGGAATTCCTATAATTCAGAGTGATAGATTTATAGATGAATATGCACCAAGAAACGATTTATTAGCAGACCTTATGCGACGCATGCGCTTTTGCGAAGAAAAAGGAAGCGGTATGGATAAGGTTATTTTTTACAATGAACTTTATCAGTTACCGGCAGTAAAAATCGCAGTACAAGAAAATAGAACTGTAGTAACTTTATATTCATATAAAACCTGGTCAGATACAAGTAATATCGAACGAATGATAGCCTGTTATCAGCATGCCTGTCTAAAGTATGTTTCAAATGAACAGATGTCAAACCAGTCTTTACGAGAACGATTTAAAATTGAAGAACAAAATGCCGCAATGGTTTCCAGAGTCATAAAAGCGACATTAGAAAAAGGGCTTATAAAAGAATTTGACCCGGAAAGTAATTCTCGTAAAAATAAAAAGTACATTCCTTATTGGGCATAACGGAGAAGGTAAATGGCAAAGAAAGTTGAGATAGAACAGACAGAAATAGAAGCACCGTATGAACTGCCGGAAGGGTGGAAGTGGGAAAGAGCATCTAATTTTGCAGATATTTTTACTGGTAACAGTATTAATGAAAATGTAAAAAAAGAAAAATATACAGGTATAACAGAAGGTCTCAATTTTATTGGAACAAAAGATGTTGATTTTGATGGAACAATAAATTATGAAAATGGCGTAAAAATATCAGATTACGAAAATTTTAAGACAGTTCCAGCTAATACTCCATTGTTATGTATTGAAGGTGGAAGCGCAGGTAAGAAACTGGGAATTACATCTGAACAAGTTTGTTTTGGAAATAAACTGTGTGCTTTTGTATGTAAGAATGTTGAACCAAAATTAGTTTATTATTATTTACAAACAAATGCATTTTTTTATTCATTTATGAAAGAGCGTCATGGACTAATTGGAGGAGTTAGTGTTGGAACTTTGAAAAATATTCCATTTCCTCTTCCTCCAACACTCACCGAACAAGAGCGCATCGTAAACCGCATAGAAACAATGTTCGCAAAACTGGACCAAGCCCAAGAAAAAACGCAAGCAGTGCTAGACAGCTTCGAAAACCGCAAAGCCGCCATCCTACACAAAGCCTTCACTGGACAATTGAAAATTGATAATGAAGAATTGTCAATTGAAGATTGGGAAGAAAAAAAACTAGAAGATGTTCTCATAGAAAAACCTCGAAATGGATATTCAACAACAGCGGTTGATTATGAAACTCCATATAAAACTATGTCTCTATCAGCAACAACTAGTGGGTATTTTAGACCTGAATTTTGTAAATATATAGAAGCTGATATTTCTGATGATTCATTTCTTTGGTTGAAACCTGGTGATATTTTAATACAGCGCGCAAATTCCCTAGATAAAGTTGGAACTAGTGCAATTTATACAGGCGGAGAACATGAGTTTATTTATCCTGATTTGATGATGAAATTACAAGTGAAAGAGACTGTCTCAAATGCATTTATTGCATATCAATTAAAAACAGAAGAATCTCTTGCTTATTTTAGAAATAATGCAACAGGTACTGCTGGAAATATGCCTAAAATAAATCAGAAGACAGTTTGTAATCTACCTATAAAACTACCACCCCTAAATTATCAACTATCAATTGTCAATTTCCTAGACACTGTACTAGAAAAAGAATCCCGTGCCAAAGAAGCTGCTCAAACCGTCCTAGACCAAATCGCCCTGCTAAAAAAATCAATTCTGGCGCGTGCGTTTAGAGGGGAGTTGTAAAATATGTTAGAGCAAATTATTACAGAGCGGGATGTCAGACAATTAATTCATAAGCATGAATTATATAAAGAAAAAGGAGACTCAGAATTTGTAGATTTTAATGAAATTATAAAGAGAATTTATGCAAATATAAGTTCTCAAAATTTTACTTTCAATATCAATAAAACTTATTTATATGACAAACCTTTGTATTTAGCTGGAGATATTGAAAGTAAGATAGTTCTTCGCTATTTGGATAAACTTGTAAAAAGAGTTTATAAGGTAAAACAAGCAAATAGAGATAGAATCATAAAGCAACTTATTTCAATTCTTAAATCAACAAATGAATTTTATGTAATCAAATTAGATATTTCTTCATTCTATGAATCAATTGATACGGCGAAATTAATTCAACGATTAAGAGATGACGGTATTATTTCTTTTCAGAATGTTTCATATATTGAATCAGTAATAAACAAAACTTCTGGTAGTGGTTTACCACGTGGAATTCCATTTAGTGCTTCATTATCAGAATTGTATTTACGAGATTTAGATAAATATCTCAAAATTAATTGTAAAGTTTCATATTTTGCAAGATATGTGGATGATATAATTATCATCTCTTCTGAAGATATTTCTGAAGAAATAAATACATATATCTCAAATTCAAAAGGATTAAATCTAACATTGAATGAATCTAAAAGAGTAGTACATAAAATTAAAAACTGTGATGTAAAAACATATCACTTTGATTTCTTGGGGTATGAATTTGCAATTAAAGGCCAGCTTGAAAAAGAGAAAAACAAATATGGTAATATGGAAAAATATCGAAAACTTGATATTTACATTTCTTCATCAAAAATTGATAAAATAAAGCGACGTATTATAAAAGCTGCATTGATTTTTATACAAAATAAAAATTTTGATAGTTTCTATGATAGAATACGATTAATTTTTAGCAATTATCAACTTGATTCAAATGCAAATGGAATCTTAATGACTGGTATTTATTACAACTATAAATATTTATCAGATAATTCGTCTCTAAATAAAATAAATCAATTCAAAAACTATTTGATAACAAGTAATTCTCGGCTTTCGAAAAGAATAAAACTACATTTAACTACAGCGCAAAAAGAAAAACTCTTAAAATTAAATATCCGTTCTGGCTTCTATTCAAAAATGAAAGTCAAATTCAGTGAACAAAAAATACAGGAATTATGCAAGGTGTTAAAATATGTCTAAAAAATTAGCATTTGTTGATTTATCTGATAAATATAGACCTCTTCTTACAGATGTTCTACCATATGAAACAACTCTTATTTTTTCAAATGACGGATTTCATTCTTTAATCAAAGATTTAAGTTCAAATAAACAGGTATTTGAGAAACTAAATTCAATTATTTATAAAATTGAAAAGGATAATAATTTTTTCTTTATCCCGTATTCTTTCAGTATAATACGAAAAGATACAAAAAAACGAAAACTAAGTTTACCTCATCCATTATCTCAATTGGACTTGTGTGAGTTATATGAAGAGTATTCTGACTATATCATATATCTATGTACAAAAAGCAATTTTTCTTTACGTTATCCATCTGCTATTTCTGATAAGTTTTATAAAAAGGGATGCTTAAGTGAAGAAGATGATGATATAATTACAGCGTCAAATTATTTTAAGTATTCAAATTATCGCCTTTTATATAAATTCTATGATTCTCGACAGTTTATAAAATTAGAAAAGAAATATGCTTTTCTACGTAAGTTAGATGTTTCAAATTGCTTTTCAAGTATTTATACCCATACAATTAGTTGGGTTGTAAAAACAAAAGATGTTGCTAAACAGCAAAGAAGAGAATTAAATTTTGAACAGAAATTCGATAAATTTATGCAACATGTTAATTACGATGAAACGGCGGGTATAATTATTGGTCCAGAATTCTCAAGAATATTTGCAGAGATAATTTTTCAATATATAGATTTACGGATTGAAAAAAGGTTAGCTTCAGAAGATTATAGATTGAAATTGTATAAGGATTATGAAATTTACAGATATGTAGATGACATGTTTGTTTTTTCCAATAAAATCGATAATTTGGAATTGATTGAAAAAGTTATACGTGAAGAACTAGAACCATTTAGACTTTATCTAAATGATAATAAGGAGAAGGACTTTTTAGTTCCTTTTGCTTCGGATGTCTCAGCAGCGAAAGATGAATTACAATTTCTTTTTAACGAATTATCTGATTGCATAAAAATTGCTGATAATAGAATTAGTTTTGAACCTCTAAAAATATCTTATACACGCTTTATAAATCGATTAAAGAACATATTATATCGAAATAATACTTCTGTTTTTTCTGTAGACTCATATGTTTTTCATCGTCTAAAAAACATGGTAAAAAGACTAGTAAATCCAAATTTGTCATTAAATGATGAATCAAAAAAGGTTGCTTTAGCTTGGATAGAAATCATTCTTGAATTATGTTTTTATGTTTTTTCTTTAGATATAAGAATTACACCTTGCAATAAGCTTTCTTACATATTGGTAAATATCAATAATTTTATGAAGGCTAATTTCGATGAAAATGAAACGAACAATGTGAATAAATTAATATTTGATGAAATATTGCATATAATAAAAAAGGAAATCAATAAAGATAAAAATGAGTTTATAGAAATAGCTAATTTATTGTTAGTTCTAAAAAGTATCAATTTTACTGAAAAGATTCCTGAAAAGGATATCAATGAGATAGTTTCAACTGTTTTGACATCTGAACGATTTGATTATTTTACTTGTACTACATTGCTGGCTTTTACAAGTAACAATGATATCTATATTAAGCAAAGAAATAAAATATTAGATTATATAAAATGTTTGGATTTGAATTTAAAAAAAGCAGACCATTTCTTGCTTATCTTCGACTATTTAACTTACCCCGGAGTTACAAGAGATGAAAAACTGCTTTTTGTCAAAAAACTTAATGATAATTATGGTTTTGAACTTACTTCCAATCAACAGGAAAAAGTAGTAGATTATATTAAAGATAAAACTATATTTACTGATTGGAGCCAGAATATAGACTTTAATAGAAAATTGCAAAAGAAAGAATTTGTTGCTCCATATGAATAACTTAGAATAATTGGGAAGAAAATAGAAACTTCAGCTATGCATTTTATATGCGTAATTCTTAATGCACAATTATTTGATTGAATTGAATTCATCATATCAGATAAGCATTAATGAGTCAAAGTTTTGCATTTGCATTACGGCGACACACACAAAGTCGTTTCTGTTTTCTTCCCTTTTTTTATAAAGGAGAAATCATAATGTCCGAAAAATACAGCGTACACGACTACACAGTCGAACAAATCTTAAACTTCATCAAATCAAACGAAATTGCTATCCCTGAAATACAGCGTCCGTTTGTCTGGAAGGGAAAGCAGGTACGTGACCTTGTAGATTCTCTTTATAAAGGTTATCCAACTGGTTATTTGATTATCTCTAAGAGTCCGGATTTAAAGCTCAAAGATGGAAGCCTTTCTGTTGGAAAGAAAATCATGATTGATGGACAGCAACGTGTTACTGCAATGATGACAGCTTTAAGCGGACTTGAAGTATTCAATGCTGATTTTGAAAAGAAGCATATTGCAATTGCTTATAATCCTTTTGCAAAAAATGATGAAGAATGTTTTGCTGTTCAGGACAATGCTATCTTAAAAGATAAAAAATGGATTCCTGATATTTCTGTAATATTCCAGACAAGCTTTGATTCATTTTCTTTTGTTCAAAACTTCTGTGAGACAAATCCAGAAATTACACCTATTAATCAGCAGATTACAAAGCTTATCGACATCAAAAATCGTAAACTTGGTGTAATTGAACTTTTCGATAAAGAACTGAGCATTGATGAAGTAACAGAGATCTTTATCCGTATTAACAGTCAGGGAACAAAGCTTAATCAGGCTGACTTTGCAATGAGCCGTATCGCTGCAAACGAAACTTATGGCGGAAATATGCTTCGCAAAGCAATCGACTATTTCTCTCATCTTGCTGTGGATCCAAAATGGTATCCAGAAATGACCAAGGATGAAGAATTTGCAAAAACTGATTATGCTCCAAAATTAAAATGGCTAAAAGATGATAATGATGACATTTATGATCCTGATTATAGCGATATGCTTCGTGTTGCATTTATGTCTCAATATCCTCGTGGAAAAATGAAGGATCTGGTAAGTCTTTTGCAAGGTCGTGATTTTGAAACAAAAGATTTTAAGGAATCTATCGCAGAAGAAACCTTCAAAAATCTTTCTAACGGTGTTCTTGATTACATGAACGAATACAACTTCAAACAGTTTGTTCTTGCTATCAAAGATGCAGGTTTTATCTCTAAGAAACTTATTACATCAGATATCACACTGGATTTTGCATACACTCTTTATTTACGTTTGTTGAAAGATTCTTCAATCGATAAAACAAAGGTAAAGAATTATGTTCAGCGCTGGTATGTAATGAGCACTTTGACTGGCCGTTATATTTCATCTCCAGAATCAGCAATGGATTTGGATTTACGCCGAATCAAAGAAAAAGGATTTTTGCCATGGCTTGAGGAAGTAGAAAAAACTTTGTCAGATACTTTCTGGAATGTTGAACTTGTGCAAAACCTTGAAACTTCTTCTGTAAACAGTCCATATCTTTGTGTGTTCTGGGCTGCTTCCTGCAGGGAAGGAAGTGATTCACTGTTCAACGAAGGTTCAAAATTTTCAAATCTTATAACAACAATGGGCGATGTTCATCATATCTTCCCAAAACAATATTTAATTGATAACGGAATCAATGACAAAGCTAAATATAATCAGGTTGCAAACTTTACCTATCTTGATACACCAACAAACATCGCAGTAGGCAAAGATGAACCTTGTAAATATTTTACAAAAGTCTTTGAACAATGCAAAACAGGGGAATACCATATAGGCAATTTAAAATCAGAAGATGCTATAAAAAAGAATTTAGCAGACAACTGTGTTCCTTTAAAGATTAAAGATTGGACATTCAAAGATTATGAAAAATTCTTAGTTCAGAGACGAAAATTGATGGCTGCTAAGATTAGAGCTTATTATGAGAAGTTGTAAGAGAGGTATTAATGTCCAAAGAAAAATTATCCCCCTTCGAAATAGACTTTGACTCATACATTCTCCAGAGCGAACCAGCCAAGCAGGAGAACGGCAAGCTCTGGCAGACAGCTATTGGTTTGCAGCAGGTGGATGGACTTACGCCTTCTAAATATCTATACGAAACTGCAAAGCGAAATATTGATGGTGAAATAACTATTGAACAAGCCAAGCAGCTTATTGATTCTTATTACGAAACTCGGCAGGGAAGAACAGAAGACGAAGATAATACAGAAGAAGCAGATAAAGTTTCTGTCCGCATCCGTGAAATTCTTGCAGAAAAAACATTCAGCTTTACGCCTGATTTGCTGCTTTCGATTCATAAAAGACTTTTTAGTGGTGTCTTCTACAAGGTAAAAGCTGGACGATTCAGAGACTACAATATCTCAAAACGTGAGTGGGTTCTGGACGGAGAATCTGTTCTTTATGCCAATGCAGATATGATTCGACAGACTTTGGAATATGATTTTAGACAGGAAAAGTCTTTTGAATATTCTAAGCTTACTAAGGACGAGACCGTAAAACATCTTACACGCTTTATTGCAAATATCTGGCAGATTCATCCGTTTGGTGAAGGTAATACTCGTACTACTGCAGTGTTTACAATCAAGTATTTGAACTCGCTTGGTTTTGAAGTAAACAATGAACCTTTTGAAAAGAATAGCTGGTACTTCCGAAATGCACTTGTCCGTGCAAATTATACGAACATGAACAAGGGCATATATATGAATACGGAATATCTGGAGAAGTTTTTCCGTAATCTATTGCTTGGAGAAAAAAATGAACTTAAGAACAGATATTGCCATATCAGAGCACAAAATCTGCCTGTAAATGATGCAAAAACTGAAAATACAGGCAAAAATCTGCCTGTAAATCTGCCTGTAAACAAAACGCAACGCGTTCTTTTGGAACTTTTACTGGAAAACAATCGTTATACATATGATGAACTTGCTGCAAAAATTAATAAAACAAGAGAAACTGTTAGAACTAATTTGAGAGCTTTAGAAAAATTGAATTTGCTGTCTCGCAATGGTGCTGACAAAAATGGCTTCTGGATAGTTCATTTATAATCATCTAATATAAAACTATTTGATTTTTATTTTTGACAATAATCACATATTATATTATACTAGTATAATGTGGAGGTTATTATGGCTTTAGCAGATTTGGGTAGAAATGTCAGAAGGTATATGAAACTTCAGAAGCTTTCTATTCCTCAACTGGCAGAAAAAAGCGGATTGGGAACGGCGACTCTTTCTAATATTCTTAATGAAAAAGCGTCTCCAAATTCTTCAACATTAATAAAAATCTCAACAGCACTTGGAGTTTCTTTTCCTGAATTACTGGCAGAAACTCCAAAGTTAAAGACATTAAGATTCAGAACTAATACAAAGCTGACAGCAAGAGAAGTTGCAGAAAGAGATCAGCTGGAAATAGATTCTGCTATCTGGCTTAAGAATTATGTTTCTCTTGAAGAATTAACTGGGAAGAAATCAAATTACAAACTCAAGAAAGTTGTTTCTAAAGATCCTAAAGAGGCAGCAAAAGAAGTCAGAAAAATCTTTAATATCAAAGAAGATGCTCCTGTGTATGATATAGTTTCTCTTATAGAAAACGCGGGAATAAAACTTTATCTTCATGACTTTAACTTCCAGAAAACCTTTGGTCTTTCTGTAAATGAAGCAGATGGCGGTCCTGCAATAATAGTAAATAACAGTGAGAACATAAGTGTTGAACGTAAAATATTTACTATAGCTCATGAGCTAGGACATCTGATACTTCATAAAACTTCTTTTGATGGGGAAGTTGCGGAAGAAAATGAAACTGAAGAAAAAGAGGCAGATACCTTTGCTGTAGAGTTTTTAATGCCAGAAAAAGCTTTTGAAAAACAATGGGAAGCGCATAAGGGAATCTCTTGGGTTGATGCTGTTTTGCAGATAAAGCAGTATTTTGGTGTAAGCTATAAAACAGTTTTGTATCGTTTGAATTCACTTATAGGAGATCGTTTTAAGCCTGGTTATTTGTATATAGAGTTTGCTAGACTTTATCGCTTGAAATATGACCATGATTTGAAAAACAATTATGAGCCTAATTCTATATCTGAAATGGTTCCTGCTTCAGATGAGCCGGCAGAACTTTCTTCTTTCAGCTTTACAGAAGAAAGATTTGAAAGACTGGTTCGTCTGGCCTATGAACAGGAAAAAATTACAATAAGTCGTGCAGCTGAAATCTTGAATCTTTCCGCAACAGAGATGAGGGAGAGAGTTGCTGAATGGCTGTAATTGCAATTTGTGATGCAAACATACTTATAGATTACTCATGACAAAGCTCTGCGTAAACATTGTGAAGCAGCAGGTGGAACTGTAGTCTGGGGATTACAAATGCTTTTAAAACTTGTTGAAGCAGATTTGATTACAGTTATTTATGCTGAAAAGATTGCAAGAAAGATTAATCAGATGAATCCTGAAATTAATGAAAAAGTATTAAACGGATTTTTGGATAAGTTGAAGAAGATTTAGTAGTTAGAAAAGATCCCCTGGTCAAGCCAGGGGATGACACTAGGCTGAAAACATTGTGCCTTTAGAGTTTTCGTCTAACAAGCTAGTAAGTGCCTTCTGTTTACCGCCGTTAGCCAGCAGCATTTCAATACCGTATTCAGTTACCTTTTCTGCTGCCTGGATTTTTGTCTCCATGCCGCCGGTGCCAAAAGCATTTGTATCACCAATCTTAATTGATTTTCTCAGTTCTGGAATTGAATCAACAGTTTCAATCAGCTTGGCATCCGGATTTGTTTTAGGATTATCAGTGTAGATGCCATCAATATCGCTGAAAAGAATCAGTAAATCTGCTGACCAGAGAATTGCTGTGAGAGCAGAAAGATTGTCGTTATCACCAATTTTAATTTCATCAAAACTTACGCTGTCATTTTCGTTGATGATTGGAACAACTCCTTCATCTACCAGGGTAAATAAAGTATTTCGAATATTCAGACTTCTGTGTTCATTTTCAAAATCATCTTTTGTGAGCAGGAGCTGACCAATGTGAAGATCCTGTTTCTGGAAGGCTTTACGCCACTGATGCATAAGTTCAACCTGGCCAATAGAACAGAGGGCCTGACGGTAGTGAACATCCTTTTTGCGGGCCCATTCTTTTGTTGTAGAAACGCCTGCAACCTGAGCTCCAGAAGAAACCAGAATAATTTGTTTTCCCTGTTTAATAAGGCTGGCACATTGTTCTGCAAAAGAAAGCATAAATTCCAGGTTGATTGTTCCATCTGCTTTTGCAAGGGTGTTCGAACCAATCTTAATAACAATTTTACGAGCTTTTTTCAAACTTTCACAAATATTTCCCATAATTTACTCCTAATACTATCACCTAGAACCTATCACCTAATCTGACCTTCACCATCAATCAGGTATTTTGTTGTGGTTAAAGCTTTTATTCCCATTGGTCCACGGGCATGCAGTTTTTGGGTTGAAATACCAAGTTCTGCTCCAAATCCGAATTCTCCGCCATCTGTAAAACGTGTACTGGCATTTACATAAACACAACTTGCATCAATCATCGACTGGAAAAGTCTTGCTTTAGAACGGCTTTCTGTGATGATGGATTCACTGTGTTTTGTATTATGACTGTTGATATAAGAGATTGCTTCTTCAATGCTTTCTACAACTTTTACGCAGCATTCATAATCAAGGTATTCGTTTCCAAAATCTTCCTCTGTGGCTGGAAGTGCATTTTTGAGATATTTAATTGCCTTTTGGTCTGCATGAAGTTTTACTCTGCCGTTGAAAGTTTTTTCCAGCATTGGCAGGAATTTTTCTGCAATTTTAGAATGAACTACAATACATTCAATAGCGTTACAAACACTTGGTCGCTGGATTTTTGCATTTTCAGCAACTTTACATGCCATCTCCAAATCTGCATCTTCATCTATATAAAGATGGCAGACACCTGATCCAGTTTCAATTACAGGAATGCGGGCATTTGAAACAACATTTTGAATTAATTTTTTTCCTCCGCGTGGAAGAACTACGTCAATCAATCCTACAGCATTAAGAATCTGGTCTACATCGCTGTGGTCATGTTCGCGAACTTCAACAAGTTCAATTGCTTCTGGAATTCCATCTTCAGTTTTAGAAAGGGCTTCTTTAATCACCCTTACAATTTCTTTGTTGGAATTATAGGCTGATGAAGATCCGCGAAGTAAAATGGCATTTCCACTTTTGTAAGCCAGACTGAATGCATCAACAGTAACATTTGGTCTGCTTTCGTAAATAATTGAAACAACTCCAAGAGGAACTCTTACCTGGCGGATATTCAAACCATTTGGAGTTTTCCATCCTGCAATTTCTTCACCAATGGGGTCGGTCTGTCCAATCACAATTTTAAGACTTTCGACAATTCCGTTTATTCTTTTATCATCCAGCATTAAACGGTCAATTAAAGATTCTGACATTCCATTTGAGCGGCCTGCATCAATATCTTTTTTATTTGCTTCGATGATGGACTGGCGATTTGCATTCAGAGCATCTGCAACTTCAGAAAGAACTCTGTTTTTGATTTGAGCATTCTGAAGAGCCAGTTTTTGAGAGGCTGTTCTAAGTGAAGAAGAGATTTTTTGAATATCCATTTTTTCCTCCTGGAAATATAAATAAAAAAACCGGAACTATACAAGCTCCGGTCTATGTGGTTATTTAACCACCAATTAGTAATTTGCTAAGAAGTACATTCCTAACATCATGGCAAGCCGGCACTTGTCTTCTGACCAGTCAGCTTTGGGAGGAAGGTTTGAAATGTACCACCAGAAAATACCAAATTCTGGGTCAATACGGAGAGTATATTCAGCAAAGTCAGAAGAATCTGGTTTCTGTCCAAACATAAGGAATACAGCCTGGTTAATAATCTGAAGGAAGAGAACGTAGTTATCTGTCCATGCATTATTTCCCAGGAAAATATCTAACTGGTATAAAAGTTGATCTTTTAATGCAATATCTGATTTTTCAACCCAAGTCTTTTGAATCAAAAGTGTAAGGTTGTTTTTAAAGCTAGCGACAAGTTTTGAAACTCCCTCTTCATCTAACTTAGAAATATCTTTGCTTGAGCCAAAAGCTTTTGCAATTTTATCAGCAGATGAATCGTAGCCATTCTTTTTATCAAGAAAATCTGAGAGTGCATTTATAGTGTCTTTGTCTAAAAATTCTGAAAGAATATCGGCTTGTTTAATCATAATTAAGATATTAAAGAAGATTGAAAAAATAATCAATTATATGAAGATTTCTATCGTTCAATGTAGGCCTCTAACTATGTTTTTTGTTTAAAACAAATTACAATATATTTATGAACAATAAAAATATTACAGCTGACCAACAGTTCAATAAAATGGTGAATGAACCTGTTTCGAAATTGATTACAACTTTAGCTATTCCTACGGTTATTTCCATGCTTGTAACTTCTATTTACAACATGGCGGATACATTTTTTGTATCACAGATAAATACTCAGGCGAGTGCAGCTGTTGGTATTGTATTTCCAATCATGTCTATAATTCAGGCTTTTGGTTTTACTCTTGGTATGGGTGCTGGAAGTTTGATTTCTATAAAACTTGGTCAGAAGAAAAATGATGAAGCTTCTGTAATTTCTTCAACTGCATTTTTTTCAGCCTTAGGTTTTGGTGGTGTAATTCTTGTTTTAGGAGTCCTTTTTTCATCACAGTTTATGAGACTGGTTGGTGCTTCTGAAGCTGTTTTGCCTTATGCAAATGATTATGCCCGTTTTATTTTTCTTGGTGCACCATTTATGTGTGCCTCTTTTGTATTAAATAACAGTCTGCGTTCAGAAGGAAAATCATTTTTATCAATGATTGCCCTTACTTCTGGTGGTTTAATCAATATAGCGTTGGATCCAATTTTTATTTTTGGATTTAAGCTTGGAATTAGTGGAGCGGCAATTGCAACCTTAATCAGTCAGACTATAAGTTTTTCAATTCTTTTAAGCTGGTATTTAAGAAAAAAGGTAATTTGCCATATAAGTATAAATTTATTTGGAAAACCTAAAATTCTTGGTAAAATAATTTATACAGGGGTTCCTTCCTTAGCACGACAGGGACTGGCAAGTATAGCAACAATTCTTTTAAACACAATGGCAGGACGATACGGTGGAGATTCTGGTATTGCCGCTATGTCAATTGTCACAAAGATTTGTATGTTTATTGCTTCAATTATGATTGGAATTGGACAGGGCTTCAGTCCAGTAAGCGGTTATAATTATGGAGCAAAAAGATATGACAGAGTTTTTAAAGCCTGGGTTTTTATGGTTATAAGCGGATTTTGTCTTATGAGTTTTCTTGCAGGATTTTGTATAATTTTTGCTCCTCAGATTCTTCGTGCCTTCCGTGATGACGACCTGGTAGTTCAGGTTGGAACGGTTGCTTTAAGATATCAGGCTGCTTTTATACCATTCCACCCACTGATTGTTGGAACAAATATGTTAATGCAGTCAACAAGACATGTAAAACAGGCAACTTTTCTTTCTATGAACAGACAGGGTGTATTTTTTATACCTGCAATTTTAATTTTACCGTCAATAATGGGCCTTACAGGTGTAGAAATAACACAGTTTGTAGCAGATTTCCTTAGTGCATTGGCAGCAATTCCTTTTGCTGTATGGTTGTTTAGAAAATTAAAAAAACAGGAGAATTCTTAATGAAAAAATTATTACTTGTTTTTAGTCTGTCTATATTTTCAGCAGTTTTCTGGGCTCAGACAAAAGATACTTTTTTTAAAGATTATGTAAGTAAAACCTGGACGGTGGAAGATGGCATGCCAGGAAATTCTATAACAGATATATATCAGAGTAAAGAAGGATATATTTATTTTGGAACTTATGGTGGTCTAACCCGCTTTGATGGTGTTCGTTTTTTAACTTATAACAAATATTATGATTCAAGATATGGATTCCTTTCTGCACGTTCGATTATGCAGGATTCAAAAGGAAATTTCTGGGTAGGATCAAATGATGAAGGTGCCTACTGTCTTAGACCAAGTGGCGATATCATTTCTTTTACAACCGAAAATGGACTTACAAACAATTCAATCCGTTCATTTTGTGAAGATAAAGATGGAAATATCTGGATTGGAACTGCATCGGGTGTAAACTGTGTTGGCAAAGATTACAAACTGGAAAAAAGAGAAGGATTTAATGATATTCCGCTTGATAATCATTTTATTGTAGCTCAAATGTATTGTGATACAGCTGGTAGAATCTGGATTGTAACCAGGGCTGAAAATGGACTTTATGTTTATGCAAACGGAAAATTTTCTATCTATGATGGTATTCATGTAATAAATAATCCAGTTGTAACAGCAATTAATCAGGATTCAAACGGAGCTTACTGGTTTGGAGTTGCCCCATACTATGCAGTAAAAATTTCGGCCGATGAAGAAGTCCTCCATAATCTTGGATACGGAGCTCAGAAAGGAACAATTGTTTCAACAATTTATCAGGATTCAGCAAGAAATATCTGGTTTGGACTGGATAATGGAATCACAATTTATCATGACGGGCTTTATTCTTATTATGATAAAAGTAAAGGACTTTCTGACGACAGTGTTGGAAAAATCATAGAAGATAAAGAAAAAAATATCTGGATTGCAACTGATCATGGTGGAGTTCAGAAATTAAGTTATGGAAAATTCCAGACAGTTGGAATGCATACTACAGTAAATGCAATTGCTCAGGATTCTTTTAGAAAGGTTGTCTGGATTGCTGGCGATAACGGACTTTACTGCTATCAGAATAATTCTTTTATCACAAATAGTATTACTGAATATTGTAAAAATGTCCGTATCCGTCACTTATCTGTTACTAAGAATGGTGCACTTTTAGTTTCAACTTATGAAAAATTTGGACAGTTAAAGTTCAATCTTGATGGAAGCATTCAGGCCTGGACAAAAGAAAAGGGAATTATTGGAAATCGAGTTCGTGTTGCCGAAGAACTCAATAATGGTGATTTATACATTGGAACTACAACAGGTCTTTCAATTGTTGATGGAAAAACTGGAAAAATTCAGAATATTGCAAAAGGCGAAGATTTAGATAACGATTACATCATGTGTCTTTATGAAAATCCTGACGGAACAGTCTGGGTTGGAACTGACGGTGGTGGAATTTTTATCTTAAAAGATAGAGAAATTGTCAAAAAAATTACAAAAGAAACTGGTCTTGCCGGAAATGTAGTATTTAAGATTCAGTCTTTTAAAGATGGAGAAATCTGGATTTGTACAGGTACTGGAGCTTCTTATTATAAAAACGGAAGGATTTTTAATTTTAACTCTTCAAATGGATTTAATACGGATGGTATTTTCCAGCTCATACCAGATATTTCTGGAAGAATCTGGGGTACAAGTAACCGTGGTATTTTCTACATCAAAGAAAATGATGCAATGGATGTTCTTGATGGTCGTAAAGTTAATGTATCCATGAAATTCTATGGCAGACTGGATGGTATTACTTCAGGAGGAATTACTTCTACATCACTTTCTATGAAAGATGATATGGGAAGAGTCTGGTTCACTTTGATAGACGGTTTTACTATTTTTGATCCGGTTAGAAATGCTTCAAAAAATTCACCACCAGAAGTAAAAATCGAAGATGTGATTGTTGATGGGGAAAAATATCCGGTGATAGATGGAACAATTGTTCTGCCGGCTGAAACAAAACGACTTAATATAAATTATACAGGCATCAGTTTTATTTCTTCAGAACAAATTATGTTTAAGACAAAACTTGCTGGATTTGAAGAAAAATATTCAGACTGGTCAGATATCCGAGTTGCTTCTTATACAAACCTTGGCCCTGGAGAATACACTTTCTCTGTAATTGCAGAAAATGGTGATGAAGTACAGAGCTTAAATGCAGCAAGTATAAAAATCATAAAAGAATCATTTATCTGGCAGAGACCAGGCTTTATTGTGTTTGTTCTTGCCATGATAACTACCATAATTTGTCTTCTGGTTTCTTTAAAACTTTATTCTTTGAAGAAACAGCAGAGAAAAACTGAAAAATTCTTTATAGAAGTTATTGAAGCGTTTGTTGGCACAATAGATGCAAAAGATAAATATACAAATGGTCATTCTACCCGTGTTGCAAAATATTCAAAAATGCTTGCAAGTGCTTATGGTTTGAATGATGAAGAAATAAAAGAGATTTATTATGCGGCTATGCTTCATGATATTGGAAAGATTGGAATTCCAGACTCAATTATCAATAAGCCGGAAAAACTTACAGATGAGGAGTACAACATCATTAAAACACATTCTGTAATTGGAAGTCAGATTTTAAGTTCAATTTCATCAATGAAAAATATTGCAGTTGGTGTACGAGGTCATCATGAAAGATTTGATGGAAAAGGATATCCAGATGGATTACAGGAAACTGACATACCATTAATTGCAAGAATTATCACCGTCGCCGATGCATATGATGCTATGACTTCAAATCGTAGTTATAGAAAATTTATGGCACAGGAAGATGCAAGAAGCGAAATTGTAAAGAATCGAGGAATTCAGTTTGATCCGGAAATTGCAGATAAAATGATTGAAATCATTGATGCAGATGAAGAATACAAACTGCATGAATAGGTAAATTTACTAATTGACTACATGTTTTATTCTTGTAGAATTTTGCATATTATTTTGGAAACAAATAAACAGGAGAAAATAGAAAAATGAAAACTGTTGCAGGTATCGATCTTGGAACACAGAGTATGAAAGTCGTAATTTATGATTACGAAAAGAAAGAAATTATAGAAAAGGCATCTTGCCCAATGGATTTAATTTCCGAAGCAGACGGAACACGTGAACAAAAGACTGAATGGTTTGATAAAGGTCTTGAAGTTTGTTTTGGAAAACTTTCTGCAGAAAACAAAAAAACAATTGAGGCTATTGGTGTTTCTGGTCAGCAGCACGGATTTGTTCCGCTCAATAAAGATGGAAAAGCTTTGTATAACATCAAACTCTGGTGCGATACATCAACTACAGAAGAATGTAAAATCATTACTGAAGCAGCTGGTGGTGCAAATAAAGTTGTAGATGCACTTGGAAATCTTATGCTTACTGGTTTTACCGCTCCAAAAATCCTCTGGCTCAAACGCAATAAAGCAGATGCATTTGCCGCATTGAAATATATCATGCTTCCTCACGACTATTTGAACTGGAAGCTTACAGGCGAATACGTTATGGAATATGGTGATGCTTCTGGTACTGCCTTATTCGATTCAAAGAACCGCACCTGGTCAAAGAAGATTTGTGACATCATCGATTCAAATCTTATCAATATCCTTCCTAAATTGATTGAACCTTCTGTCCCTGCTGGAAAAGTTTCTGCACAGGCTGCTAAGGCTTATGGCATTCCAGAAGGAATTCCTGTTTCTGCCGGTGGTGGAGACAACATGATGGGTGCTGTAGGAACTGGTACTGTTGCAGATGGATTCCTTACAATGTCTATGGGAACTTCTGGAACTCTTTACGGTTATTCAGACAAGCCAATTGCAGATCCTGCAAACGGTTTGAGTGGTTTCTGTTCTTCTACCGGCGGATGGTTACCACTTCTTTGTACAATGAACTGTACAGTAGCTACAGAATTTGTTCGCGGACTTTTCCAGATGGATGTAAAAGAACTTGATGGAGAAGCTTCTAAGGCTCCATGTGGTTCAGAAGGCGTTCTGGTAATTCCTTTCTTCAATGGGGAACGAACTCCAAACCTTCCAAACGGACGTGCAAGTATTACAGGCCTTACATCAGCTAATACAAATAGAGCTAACATTGCTCGTGCATCTCTTGAATCTGCAGTATTTGCTATGCGTGGTGGACTTGAAGCCTTCCGTAAACTTGGATTCCAGCCAAAGGAAATCCGCCTTATTGGTGGTGGTTCAAAATCTCCTATCTGGCGTCAGATTGCAGCAGATATTATGAACCTTCCAATCCGTGTTCCACTTTTGGACGAAGCAGCTGCTCTTGGTGGTGCTGTTCAGGCCCTCTGGTGCTTGAAAAATCAGTCTGGTAAGTGTGATATTGCTCAGCTTTGTGCAGAACACATCAAACTTGATGAATCTAAGAGTACAAACCCAATTGCAGAAAATGTAGCTGCATACAATAAAGCTTATGCTGAATATGACAAGATTGTAAAAATTCTTACACCACTTTATGAGTAATCTGGTTTTGCAGTTTTAATTCTTCTTAAAACCCGTAGTTCGTTTTTCGGATTACGGGTTTTTTTATAAAAAACAATGCAAAATCTAATATTTTTGTTATAATTTTTTTTATGAGTAAGATGGTTTTTATTGGTCCTAAGGACAAAATAAGCACAAAGTATTTTAATACGGCTTCAATGAAGTTTGCTTCCAAGTTTGTGGAAATTAATGATGAGTCTGTAAAAAAAATTAATGACTTTAAACCGGACTTTGCAATTGTTTATGTTTATAATCTTCCTTTCGATAATTCTGATTATGTAATTGATGTTTTAATGAACTTAAAAGATATTCCTGTTGTTTTGTATGGAACAAAATCTGAATATAAAGTTTATGAACAGTCATGCCAGGCAAAGTTTATCTCTTTTATTCTTGCACCTGTTTTAGAAGATGATTTTGCTAAACGAGTTTATAAGTTTTGGGTTGATATTCACATTGATGTAACAGATGTTCTAATTGAAAAGTCAGAGGATAACAGAAAAAAAGTCCTGGTTGTAGACGACGATCCTATATCACTACGACAGATGATGAATATGCTTAAAGATAAGTACAAAGTTGCTGTTGTAAAGAGTGGACCTGCTGCTCTGGAATATCTTACAAAAGAAGTACCAGATCTTATCCTTTTGGATTATGAGATGCCAGGGTGGGATGGAGTTCAGACTCTGGAAATGATTAGGGCTAATAAAGATTTAGTTTCTATACCAATTTTGTTTCTTACAGGCGTTTCTGACAGGGAACTGGTTACAGAAGTTCTTAAACATAAACCTCAAGGCTATATTTTGAAAAATTCAGATCGTAATACAATTTTAGAAAAAGTTTCTTCGGTTTTTAAATAGGCTGATAAAGATACTTCAAACTCCAGGGAAAAAATCATGAAAAATCCTTTTATAATGCATTTTGAAAGTGATGAAGAAAGGCATATTTTTGAGTTGGAATGTGCAAAGGTTGATAGTAAAAGGGTCTACTTTTATGCAGGTTTAATCTTTTTATTCCAGGCCTTCCTTTTGCTGTATGATTATCTAAATCCTGGTATAGAGTTTGCCCAGGTTCAATGGCTTTACAGAATTATGAACACTGCAATGGCAGGAATTTCTCTTCTTGTAATAATTGCTACGGCTCTTTGTCATAGGGATTTTGAAAAAAAGTACAAAATTTTCTACATCATTTTATGCATTTATTCTGTTCTGATACTTTCAGATTCCATTTTGGACGGAATTATTGGTGCTTATGCAAATGGACATGAAGATTTGACCTTTTTCTTTATCTGTCTGATGCTTACTTCCTGCGTATTTTTTATTAATCCTGTAATTGTTTTAATAATGTCCGCTCTGGAACTTTTTGTTTTTATCATCATAACTTATAAAATATTTCCTTCGTCGTACCATGTCTACTTGCCTTATCCTATTTTTATTATATTTATAACAACTACAGTTTCCTATTTTCGTGCCTATCAGATGCGGCGAATCCTTCGTCAGAAATCTTTGATTGAAAAAATGCAGAAACAGGCAGAAATGGAAAATGAGATGAAGTCGGTTTTCCTTGCAAATATGAGCCACGAAATTCGAACCCCGATGCATTCGATTATTGGTATGAGTGAACTGGCAATGGATTTTAATCTTCCTGATGCACAAAAAAATACAATCCGTCAGATTCATTCTTCGGGTGTAAGTTTACTTGGAATTATTAACGATATTCTGGATTTATCAAAAATTCGTTCAGGAAAAATGGAAATTACCTGTGCAGATTATGATCTTCTGAAACTTTTTTATGATATTTCCAATGTCGTTTTAGTTAGACTGAAGGATAAAGATGTTGAACTTCGGCTGGAAATTGATCCTGAACTTCCAGCAAAATTTCATGGAGATGATCAGCATATCCGTCAAATTATACTTAATCTTGCGGGAAATGCGGCAAAATTTACAGAAAAAGGGCACATTAGTCTTAGGCTTGAAAAACTTGAAAAGTATGAAAATAGAAGCGGATATAGGGTTTCTGTAATTGATACTGGTGTGGGAATTCGCCAGGAAGATATGGGAAAACTTTTTGATGCTTTTAAACAGCTCAATATGGCAATGAATCGTACAAAGGGTGGAACAGGACTTGGACTGAATATTTCAAAAAATCTTGTTCAACTTATGGATGGTTCAATTGGGATTGAATCTGAATATGGCAAAGGTTCCTGTTTTTATGTAAATCTTCCTCAGGAAAAGGTAGGTCAGACTTCTTGTGAGCAGGCATATAAAACAGTCTTTGATGCAGCACCTGTTTTGGGCGAAAAGCCGGAGTTGAAACTACTTTTGGTGGAAGGCTTTCTAAATAAGGCGGAATATTCTGCTTTATTTGCAGAGGAAGCAGAAAGAGTCAAATTTTTGGCAAGTAAGGCAAATATTCTTGTTGTTGATGATAACGAAGTAAATCTTCAAATTGCCCAGGGCTTGTTAAAAAAACTGGGAGTGAATGCAGAGCTTGCTGAAAGTGGTTTTAAGGCACTGGAGTTAATTTCTAAAAAAGATTACGACATTATTTTTATGGACCATCAGATGCCGGTTATGGATGGAATTGAAACCTTAAAAAAGATTCGGGAAATGGAAAATAAGGATGATGGGGGACAGACCCCTAAAATTTCCAGGGTTGTTATTGCTTTAAGTGCCAATGTTTCCTATGGATCCAGAGAAAATTTTCTTGCAGCAGGTTTTAATGATTTTCTTGGAAAGCCTGTTCAGGGCAGAGATTTTCAGAGGATTTTACAAAAGTGGCTTCCGGAAAACTTAATTGAAGAGGTAGAAAAAAATGATGAGGGGTCTGTCCCCCCTGATACAGTTTTAATTCCAAAAGATTTTACAGAACAGGCCCAGAAACTTCATTCTTACAATATTGATGTAGAGCAGGCTGTAGAAAATGCCGGAGATTTTGAAAACTGGTTTAATGTAACTAAAACTTTTACAAGACTCATTTCTAAAAATGCTTCTGATATAGAAAAAGACCTTATTAATGGTGATTACAAGGATTTTACAATTTTAGTTCATGCCTTAAAAAGTTCGGCCAGAATTATTGGTGCTGATAAACTTTCAAAAAGTGCAGAAGAACTGGAAATGCTTGGAAAAAATATACAGGCTCAAAATGGCAATTTTGAAGAAATTCTTGGTCAAATTCAGGTAAAAACAGGAAAAATGTTGTCAGAATATCGTGAATTTGAAGGAATTTTAGCCTCAGTGCTTGAAGAATCTTTATCATCATCTGAAGAGAAAAAACTTATGACGGTAGATGAATTTGAAGAAATAAGGGAAATTATTCTCCAGGCCTGCGATTCCTGCGACCTTGAAAAAATAGAAGAAGAAATGGACAAAATAAAAGGCTCCTATTTGCCTCAAGAATTAAATCTTGATATAGAAGCCTTAACAGATGCTATTGATCAGATAGATTTTGACAGGATAAAAACTCTTATTTAAAGTTCTTTACTCCGTCTAAATCCAATGTTGCAAATAAATCATCAATTGTTTCACGACGGCGGATTTCTTTAAAACTTCCATCTTCTCTCATAAGAATTTCACCACAGCGGAGTTTTCCATTGTAGTTAAAGCCCATTGCACGACCGTGAGCACCAGCATCATGAATAATGATATGATCACCAATGTCAATTTTTGGAAGTTTGCGGTCAACGGCAAATTTATCGCAGTTTTCGCAGAGGGAACCTACTACATCATAAGTGTAGTCTTTTGGAGCATTTTCTTTTCCACTGACAGTAACTTCATGGTAAGCCCCATACATTCCAGGTCTCATTAAATCAGCCATACAAGAATCTGTACCAATGTATTCCTTGTAAGTGTGTTTTTCGTGAATTGCAGTAGTGATAAGCCAGCCATATGGACCAGTAATAGGACGACCACATTCCCAGTGAATTTCCATTGGATCAAGGCCAGCAGGAACAAGAACTCTGTCATATTCTGCACGAATTCCTTTTGCAACATAATCATAATCTACGGCAACCTGATCAGGCTTGTAAGGAATACCAAGTCCTCCACCTAAATCAACAAATTCAATACGAACGCCAGTTTTTTCTTTAATTTCAACAGCAAGTTCAAAAACGAGTTTTGCAGTATCAACAAAGAAATCTGGATTTAATTCATTTGAAGCAACCATTGTGTGGAGTCCAAAATGTTTTACACCTTCATCCTTGCAGATTTTATATGCCTGAATGATTTGTTCACGGGTAAGACCATATTTTGCTTCTTCTGGTTTACCAATGATTGAGTTACAGCCCTGTTTATCTTTTCCTGGATTGTAGCGGAAACAGATTTTTTCAGGGAGTTTTCCGAGGTGTTTTTTCAGATAGTCGATATGTGTTATATCATCCAGATTAATGAGATTTCCTCTTTCATAAGCATATTTATATTCTGCAGCAGGAGTTTCGTTTGAAGTAAAAAGAACTAAATCACCTTTAATATCTGATATTTCAGAAAGCATAAGTTCTGGCAAAGATGAACAGTCAGTTCCACATCCTTCTTCTGCAAGAATTTTTAAGATATAAGGATTTGGACAGGCTTTTACAGCATAGTGTTCAACAAATTTAGGAAAAATGCTGAATGCTTTTGTGAATTTTCGCATATTTTCGCGAATTGCCTTTTCATCATACAGATAAAATGGAGTAGGAAAATCTTTAATAAGATTATCAAGTTGTGATTTGTTTAGTGGAAAATTTGAACTCATATAATACCTCGTTGCAAAATTATGGCAAAATCGAGGTATATTATCAATGAGAATTTGAATTTTTTTATAGTGATTAAGAAGATGCCGGACTAACTCCGGCAATAATATCTTATTTATTATAGAAGAAATTTATTTGGTAATTGCAAAGAAAGCCGCTTTTTCCTTTCCTTCATCATCAAATAAAAGAGGGGCATCCTTACGGTTAGGAACTGGGAAGTAGTTTTTCCAGGTGAATTTATCGGTAACACCCCACAAAACTACGTCTTTCAAAATGCCTTTTTGAGCTTCCATTTTAAAACATTCAAAAAGTTCTTTGTAACGTTGGGCAAGTTTTTCCTGAATTTCTTCTGTAACAGGTTTTTGAGTTTCTTTATCATCTTTATAGATAGAAACTTCCATTTCGGTAACAATTACATTTAGTCCAAGTTGACCGTACATTTCAATTGTTTCCTTAATCTGTTCTACCGGCGGATATTCAATATTAATGTGCATTTGAAGGCCTACAGTATCAACAGGAACTCCACGCGAAAGCAGGTCTTTTAAAAGGTTGTACATTCCCTGTCTTTTTTCTGGAACAGTTTCCAGATTGTAGTCATTAATTACAAGAGATGATTTTGGGAAGGCTTGTTTTGCCCAGAAAAAGGCCTTATCAATATATTCAGGGCCAATTATCTGGTTCCAGAGTGAGCGGTCATTTCCATCTCTTAAAATAAAGTTTTTGTCAGAAATACATTCGTTTACTACATCAACCGAAGTGATATAGTCTCCGTAACGTTTTCCGATTGTAAAAATATATTTTTTAAGACGAGCTTCGAGTTCTTCTTTTGAAACAAAACTTCCATCTTTATTTCTAAAAATCCAATCTGGAGATTGATTGTGCCAAACCAGAGTATGCCAGCGAATATCTTTTTTGTTTTTACGTCCAAATCGTACAAATTTGTCGGCATTCTTAAAATTAAAATGTCCTGGTTTTGGATAAACATTAGCCATTTTTGTATCATTTTCGCATACAATAAGATTGAAATGTTTTTTTACAATGTCGCTGTCAGGAAAAAATTTAAACATTTTTGGGCGATGTGTGTAAAAAAGTCCGTTTAAGGCGGCTCCGATTCTAAAATAATCTTTAAAGTATTCTGATAAAATTTCACTCATATAGTGGATTATGATTTAAGTTTTAATTGAATAATATAAGAAAGATTTCTGATTCTTGGAAAAAACTCTACGTTAAAAAAAGAAGCCGCCTGTTTCGGCGGCCTGTTTGATGCTAAAGTTCACGTAGAACTGCACCCTAAAATATATCCAGCGATTAGCAACTGGTAGCTTTATGGTCTAACGTTTAGCCACGTCCTGGCGTGTTGTCTTTGTCGGAAATTGCATTATTGCCTCCTCTACAAGCAGCCGGTAGCCGTCCTTATCTCGGTTCCCTAACCACGTCTTAATAATAACATGACTTTGATAGAATGCAAGTTTTTTTTCAAAAAAAATTAAAATTTGTTAAGTTAGGTGAAATTTATTACTGTCAAATATTCTCTATGGTGTTAATATACTAATATGGAAGAGGTCTTATTCTGAGCTGGCAATTTTCAGGTAGGACATCTTAAAAACTCAGGAGCAAAAAAAATGCGTATTAAATCTGTCTTTTCTCATAGTTTTGAGAAGTATGGAAAAGTCCTTACAGGTTATGATGTAAGTGATCTTTTAAAAAAGTTGGATGATACAACTGATAAACCTGCAAACGCAACAATCTACGAACCAGGTGATGCAGGACTCGAATCTTTACCAATTGCAAAAGAATTTAGTGACAATGCTTACGGTGGAATGCCAATTCAGGTTGGATACTGTAACGGTTACAATACAAAATTGAACTGTCTTGAATATCATCGCGGTTCAGAATTAAATATCCCTTCAAATGATATGGTACTTTTATTAGCACCACTTCAGTCTGTAAAAAATGGAAAATTGAACACAAGTGCAGTTGAAGCTTTCTATGTTCCAAAAGGAACTGTTGTAGAAGTTTATGAAACAACTTTGCACTATGCACCATGTAACGCTGTAAAAAATGGTGAAGTAAGTAAAGAAGGCTTCCGTGTAATCATCGTTCTTCCAAAAGATACAAATACAGAAAAACCAAAGATTACAGAAAAGAATCTTGAAGATAAGTTACTTTGGGCTCGTAACAAGTGGCTCATTGCGCATGCAGATTCAAATGAAGCAAAACAGGGTGCTTTTGTAGGTCTTACAGGCATCAATATTGATTTAGCAAAAAAATAAATAAAAGAAGAAGAATCTTCTTAAAATAGGAGCAAAAAATGAATAATAATTCACCAAAAATGAAAATTGGTATTGTCGCAGTTAGCCGCGACTGTTTCCCAGAGCCACTTTCAGTAAACAGAAGAAAGGCTCTCGTTGAAGCTTACACAAAAAAATATGGAGCAGATGATATTTACGAATGTCCAATCTGTATCGTAGAAAGCGAAATCCACATGGTACAGGCTTTGGAAGATATTAAAAAGGCTGGATGTAACGCACTTTGTGTTTATCTTGGAAACTTCGGTCCAGAAATTTCTGAAACATTACTTGCTAAACACTTTGACGGACCAAAAATGTTCTGTGCTGCTGCAGAAGAGTCTGGAAACAGCCTTATGGACGGACGTGGAGATGCTTACTGTGGTATGCTCAACGCTTCATACAACTTACAGCTCCGCAATATCAAAGCTTATATTCCTGAATATCCAGTAGGTGATGCAGAAGACTGTGCAGATATGATTCACGACTTCCTGCCAGTTGCAAAAGCAGTTTACGCTTTGAATCACCTTAAAATCATTTCTTTCGGACCACGTCCACTCAACTTCCTTGCTTGTAACGCACCAATTAAACAGCTTTACAACCTTGGTGTTGAAATTGAAGAAAACTCAGAACTCGACTTGTTCGAAGCATTCAACAAACATGCTAACGATAAGAGAATTCCAGAAGTTGTTGCTGACATGGAAAAAGAACTTGGAAAAGGAAACAAAAAGCCAGAAGTTCTTGCTAAACTTGCTCAGTACGAACTTACACTCCTTGACTGGGTTGAAGCTCACAAAGGATACCGCGAGTACGTTGCAATTGCCGGAAAATGTTGGCCAGCATTCCAGACACAGTTCGGTTTCGTACCTTGCTATGTAAACAGCCGTCTTACAGGAAGAGGAATTCCAGTTTCTTGTGAAGTTGATATTTATGGATGTCTTTCTGAATTCATCGGTACTGTTGTTTCTGATGATA
>DGWD01000023.1 GCA_002395155.1 Treponema sp. UBA4267 | reverse complement strand
AGTTCTTCTGCAGAGTTGAATACTGCAGGAGTAATATCATCTTCAAAAAGACCTTTCTTCCAGCCAACTACTTTCTGAACTTTTCCTTCTGCAAGGAGTTCTTTTGCACGTGCGATTAATTTGTCTTGCATCTTACATCCTCCAGCTTTTTACATTCGCCAAGCTCAGTAATCTGCTTTACGAAATCATTCATAATTCCTGCAAAGCGAACACCTTCTGCAGCAGAACACCATTCAACACGTGTGCGGCCTTTTTCAATTCCCAGGAAGTCGAGCATAGAGAAGAGAAGGGTCATACGACGACGTGCGAAGTAGTTACCTGTAGAATAGTGACAGTCACCAGGGTGGCAGCCACACAAAATAACTCCGTCAGCTCCGCGCTGGAATGCGCGCAGAATAAACAAAGGATTCAAGCGGCATGAGCATGGAATACGGATAATCTTTACGTTTCCAGGATATTCGAGGCGGTTGTTACCAGCCAGGTCTGCACCTGCATAAGAACACCAGTTACAGCAGAATGCTACAATCTTTGGCGTCCATGTCTTATTTTCACTCATAATCATATTTTTCAGATTTGTGAAACAGAATAGGGAGGATAATCAGGATTTTATTTTTATCCTTTTTATCCTGTATATCTTGTTTCATTACAATACTGAATCAACCTCCGCCAAGATTTGTTTGTTGCTGAATCCCTTAAGATCCATAGCTCCAGAAGGACAAGTAACTGTACATGCACCACAACCGTGACACATAGCACTGTTTACCTGTGATACGTGACGTGTGATTGTAGTTCTGTTTGGACCACGGAAATCCTTATCAACATAAGAAATAGCTCCGTAAGGACAAACGTTCTGACACTGTCCACAACCGTTACAAGCATTTTCATCAGGCTGTGCAGTACAAGGGTCGTTCTTAAGCTTGTCTTTTACGAGCAAGCAGATTGCCTTTGCAGCGGCACCAGATGACTGAGCAACAGTTTCTGGAATATCTTTTGGTCCCTGACAGCAGCCTGCAAGGAAAATACCTGCAGTTGGAGATTCAACAGGACGAAGTTTAGCATGAGCTTCGAGGAAGAAGTCGTTATTGTCCATAGAAGTTGTAAGCATTGTAGCAAGTGGACGCGCAGATTTGTCTGCTTCGATAGAGGCTGCAAGAACAACCATATCAGCCTTAATGTGAACCTGCTTATTCAAAATTAAGTCGCTTCCTTGAACATCAAGAGTTCCGTCACTCTGTGGAGTAACTTTTCCTACCTGACCTTTAATGTAGTGTACACCATACTGTTCAACGGCACGGCGGTAGAACTCATCAAAGAGTTTACCTGGAGTACGAACATCAATATAGAATACATAACAGTTTGTATCAGGATAGTGGTCGCGTGTAAGGATTGCGTGCTTTGCAGTATACATACAGCAGATCTTTGAGCAGTACTCGTGACCCTTTGTAGAATCAGCTGAACAGCGCGAACCAACACACTGAACGAATACGATAGTCTTTGGCTCTTTTCCGTCTGAAGGGCGGAGAAGGTGACCGTTTGTAGGACCAGATGCGTTACAGAGACGTTCAAATTCAAGAGAAGATACAACGTCTGGGCTCTGGCTGTAAGCGTATTCATCAAATTTTTCAAGAGAAATAGGATTGTAACCTGTAGCTACAATGATTGCACCATACTTCTCTGTAATAATTTCTTCTTTCTGATCAAACTTGATAGCTTCTGCTGCACATGCTTTTTCACATAAACCACAAACGTTATCTTTACCGTTTGCAAGTCCCTTCATGTGAAGACAGTAATTAGCATCAATGTTTGCTACCTTTGGAACAGCCTGAGCAAAAGGAATATCAATTGCCTTGCGGTTATTCAAACCAAGGTTAAAGCTGTTTGGAACCTTCTTGTTAGGACACTTTTCGATACAAGCACCACAACCTGTACACTTTGTTTCATCAACATAGCGTGGGTGACGTTTGATATCGATTTCGAAGTTTCCGATATATCCTCTAACTCCGCAAACTTCAGAAGCTGAAAGAATGCGGATGTTAGGATTCTGGCTTACTTCTGTCATTTTTGGAGTTACGATACAAGATGCACAGTCCAAAGTAGGGAAGGTTTTATCAAGCTTAGCCATCTTACCGCCGACAGTGTAGTCTTTTTCTACGATGTCTACAGGGAAGCCAGCATCTGCAATATCAAGAGCTGCTGTAATTCCGGCAATACCACCACCAATTACCAAAGCACGCTTTGTCATTGGAGTTTCACCTGCGATAAGAGGTGTGTCAAGGATTGTCTTTGCAATGGCAGCTTTACCAAGAGCAATGGCCTTTTCTGTAGCCTGCTCCATATCTTTCATTACCCATGAAGTCTGTTCACGGATATTTGCAACTTCAACTTTGAATGGGTTGAGACCAGCACGTTCTGCACATGAACGGAAGGTTTTTTCGTGCATACGTGGAGAACATGAACAAAGAACAACACCAGTTAATTTGTCGTCTTTGATATGGTCTTCAATCATTTTCTGACCGGCAGATGAACACATGTAAGTGTAGTGAGTTGAATATACAACTCCGTCTACCTTTCCAAGTTCTTCTGCAACTTTTGCTACGTCAACTGTTCCGGCAATGTTAGTACCACAGTGACATACAAATACACCAATTCTTTCCATTTCTTATGTCACTCCTTATTTTTTGTACTTTCTGAAAGCACTAACGATTGCCTGCTGAGGCATGTCGTCATCCAGATGTTCAGGAACCTGAACTGGATCAAGATGATGAGGACCACGCTGGCCTTCAACATACTGACGTACACCATCAATCAGTTTTGCAGGTTCAACCTGACGTGGACAACGTTCCAGACAGGCAAAACAAGAAAGACATGCATAGATTGATTTTGATTTTAAAAGTGGTTCAAGATCTCCGTTTTCTACCATCTGAACAAACTGATGTGGATGATATTCCATAGCATCATAATTTGGACAAGTAGCAGAACATTTTCCGCAGACCATACATTTTTTTGGATTTACTCCACTTTTTAGAAGGATAATTTCTTTTGCAATTTCATTGTTTTCCATTATGCTTCCTCCTTCAAGCCAAGAGCTTCAGCAAGAAGTTCTGTGAAGTAAATAATGTCAAGTTTAGAATCACCTTTATTTTTGATAAGGTTATAGCGACAAAGAGGACATGAAGTTACAAGGAAATCTGCACCCATATCTTCTGCATTCGAAAGAATTTTCTTTGTTCTATTTTTAGGGATTGATTCATCTTCAAACATTGTGTAGGCACCACAACACTCATTTCTCTGGGCGTAAATAACTGGTGTTCCACCAATTGCTTTTATAAAATCTTCAATCAGCTTTGGATTTTCTGGATCATCCAACTGGAGAACTTTACCAGGTCTTAAAAGAAGACATCCGTAATAAGCACCAATCTTTTTGCCTGTAAATGGCTTTTTTACTGCTGCTTTTACCTTGTCCCAGCCTACAACATCGCGCAGAATTTCAAGATAATGAAGAACTTTTGCTTCTCCATGGTACTCAATTTCATCCTGCTTGAGATAATTATTCACCTTGAAAGCTACTGTCTCGTCTGTAGCAACATCGTTGTTAACCTGTTTAAGAACGTTGTAGCATGCAGAACAGAGAGTAACCAAGTCTTTTCCTGAATCGCGGGCATTTGCCAGTGCGCGTACAGATGAAAGCTTTGATGCAATTTCATCTTTTGCCATAGGGTATTCACCTCCACAGCACTGCCATTCAGGAATTTCTTCAAGTGTGAATCCTAATGCTTCCGCAGACTTGCGCGCATAAATATCAAGGTCAATAGCCTTGTTTTTTAGCGTACAGCCTGGAAAATAAGAATATGTCATACTTGCTCCCATTATATTATTTCAAATAATAAACTAATTTTTATGTGGATATGCCATTGCTTCTGGTTTGAAAACTTCATCAAACTTTTCTGCTGTAAGGAAACCAAGTCCAACACAAGCTTCTTTAAGAGAAATGTTTTCGTCAAAAGCTTTGTGTGCAGTTTTTGCAGCATTTTCATAACCAATATATGGATTCAAAGCTGTTACTAACATAAGTGAGTTGTAAAGATTGTAATGCATCTTTTCTTTGTTAGCAGTGATTCCAACAGCACAGTTTTTATTGAATGAAAGCATTGCTTCTGCAAGAAGACGTGCAGACTGAATGAAGTTATATGCAATTACAGGCATAAATACATTCAATTCAAAGTTACCCTGGCTAGCTGCAAAACCAATAGCAGAATCATTACCCATAACCTGAACGGCTACCATTGTAACTGCTTCACACTGAGTTGGATTTACTTTTCCAGGCATGATAGAAGAACCTGGTTCATTTTCTGGAATATGGATTTCTCCAAGACCATCACGAGGACCAGAAGCAAGCCAGCGTACATCGTTTGCAATCTTCATCATATCTGCTGCAAGAGCTTTAATTGCTCCATGTGCAAATACAAGTTCGTCTTTTGATGTAAGTGCATGGAATTTGTTTGGTGCAGTAATAAAATCTTTGCCAGTTAATTTTGAAACTGCTTCTGCAACTTTTGAATCAAATCCTTTTGGTGCATTTAATCCTGTTCCAACTGCAGTTCCACCAAGTGCGAGCTGCTTAAGATAAGGAAGTGATGATGCGAGCATTTCTTTATCACGTTCCAGAGAAGATCTCCAGCCAGAGATTTCCTGATCAAAAGAAATAGGTACAGCATCCTGAAGGTGAGTGCGTCCAGACTTAACAATACCTTCGTTTTCTTTTTCAAGTTTTTTGAATGTAGCAACTAAAGTATCGATAGCTGGGAAAAGTTTATCTTCGATTACGGCTACTGCAGAAATGTGAAGAGCAGTAGGGAAGGTATCGTTAGAAGATTGAGACATGTTAATATCATCATTAGGATGACAGATTTTTTTGCCGGCAATTTCATTTGCACGGTTTGCAATTACTTCGTTTGCGTTCATGTTGCTCTGAGTACCAGAACCGGTCTGCCATACAACAAGAGGGAAGTGGTCATTTAATGAACCAGAAATTACTTCATCACAAGCCTGACTGATAGCTTTCAATTTTTCATCAGTCATCTTTTCAGGTTTCAAGGCATTATTAGCAATTGCTGCAGCTTTTTTCAAATATCCAAAAGCTTTTGTAATTTCTCTTGGCATTGTTTCAATTCCAACACCGATTTCAAAATTTTCATGGCTGCGTTCAGTTTGAGCTCCCCAATATTTATCAGCTGGAACTTTTACTTCGCCCATTGAGTCGTGTTCAATTTTATATTCCATAGTTTCACCTTAAAAGTTGAGCTAAAAATTGCTTTCGCAATTTTTTTAACGCTCTTCGATTTAACACTGGCCACTGGCGGCCTTACACATTAGAAATTTACCTGTTTGATAACTTCTTTGAGACAGTCTGCACTATGGCGGAGAGATTCAATTTCTTTATCTGTTAATGGAGCTTCGATACGTCCTTTAATTCCTTTTCCACCAATTACAGTAGGAATAGAAAGACATACATCTTTAATTCCATATTCACCATCAAGCATTGAAGAAATTGTGAGTACAGAATCTGTGTCGTAATTCAAAGCTTCACAGAGAGTTGCTGTTGTTACACCAATTGCATAGTTTGTACATTTTTTAGCAGCAATGATGATTCCGCCAGATTTTCTGATGTAGTCTTCAACATCATCTTTGTCAAAGTCAGGAAGTTTATCACCACGATAAGATTTTGCGAAATCATCAACAGGGATTGATCCAATGTTTGCAAGAGACCAAGGTACAAATGAAGAATCTCCATGTTCTCCGAATACATATCCGTGAACGTTTTCCTGAGCAACTTTGTAAGTTTCTGCGATTCTTGCACGGAAGCGGGCTGTATCAAGCATTGTTCCTGTTCCAAAAATATGATTTGCTGGAATTCCAGAAGTTTTTACAAATTGATATGTCAAAATATCAACTGGATTTGCTACGATAACATAAAGAGCATTAGGAGCAGCTTTTGTAATCTGAGGAATAACAGATTTTGTGATATCAACGTTTGTCTGAGTAAGGTCAAGACGAGACTGACCAGGTTTACGTCCAACACCTGATGTAAATACTACGATATCTGAATCTTTTGCGTCTTCGTAATCACCGTCATGAACATATACAGGTCCAATAAATGGTGTACCCTGACGGATATCCATTGCTTCACCCATAGCCTTTTCTTTTACGATGTCGATGATAACAATTTCAGAAGCAATCTGCTTTAATGTAAGAGCGTAGGCTACAGTCGAACCAACCTGTCCTGCACCGATGATTGTAATTTTTCTTGACATGAATCTGTCTCCTTACCAAATTAAAATAAAAATCTCTTATAATTTTTTTGGGCAAAAAATACCCTAATTTATCATTAATATAATAATCCTTTTATATGTTTTTGTGAATATTAAAAGTTCTAATAAAAATGAAAAAAATTTTAAAAAAATCCAAATTTGTTATTGACACTTTTTTTCGATTTAGATATATTAATTACATCACTTGCGGATGTCATATAACGGCTCATTATCTCAGCCTTCCAAGCTGATGACGAGGGTTCGACTCCCTTCATCCGCTCTCATTAAGCTCGCTCTCAAAGCGAGCTTTTTTTATGCCTAAATGCTTATTATATAAGGATTTAGACATGAAATGTGTAAGTTTTTTACTTGTTCCAGAACCGGAATTAAGAATGAAAACTGCATAAACAGAGGCCTTTTAGTGGCGATTGTCTAGAGGATTGACTAGAACATTGTCTAGACGATTGGAATAAAAAGCTGAAAGTTGTCCTGTTTAGGCTCGTATAATCACTCTCTTTCAGGAGGTTTTTATGCGTCAGTTTTACCTTTCGAAAAATTCTTGTGGTTATTACCGAGTACATTTTGTTGACCCGGTAACAGGTGTTCAGGGGTACGGAAAAAGTACCCACTCAAAAGACCGTGATGAAGCAACTAGAATAGCATACGACTGGTTGTACAACGGTGCGCCGGATGCACGCGGCAATTCCCATGCTTTTAATAATTCCAAAACTTCAACAACTTCGGCAAAGCTGATTAGCTTTATTGACAACCTTTCCGAAACTGATGCCTTGAAAGTTGTTGAGATGATTTCCAAGAAATTTAATTTAGATCTAAACAGCTCTCCTAGTCCTAAACCTGTTGAAGTTCCGGTAGATGAAGCTGCACAGGTTGAAAAAGCAGTTGAAGTTCCTCGCCCTAAGAAAGTATTCGTTGTAAATAAAAAGCCTGTTAAGACGGCTTCTCTTTCTGAGGCACCACAAAAAAAACATTTACTTTGTGCCACTCTTGATAACTTCTGGGATTATGACAACTCGGAATTTATTAAGCGAACTATGGCGCACGGTCATACGATTTCCAGAAAACACGCCTTTTGTATGCGCTCGTTTGTACGCAATTACTGGGAGCCATATTTTGGCAAAGATTCTTACATCGAGGATTTAGAGCTTACAGAACTAGACGACTTCTTTTTCTTTTTGCATGACGAAAAGGAACTTGCAAGCGAGACTGTAAACAAAAATATAAACATGGCGAACAAGTGTTTTAAGACCCTTTTGGCACAGAAGAAAATTAAGACCAACCCTCTTGAGGGAATTGAACGCTTTAAGGCTGATAACGCTGAACGCGGTATACCAACCGAACATGAAGTAAAAGAGCTTTTGGATTTGGATTGGGAAAACGATTCTGCAAAGCTTGCCTTTAAGGTTGCAGCTTTCTACGGCTTACGTGCCGGAGAGATTAGCGGCTTGAGAGTCTGCGATATTGATGACGTTGGAAACATGCTGCACGTGCGACACAGCTTTAGCGAGATGGACGGACTTAAGAGCACCAAAAACAAAGATACACGCGACCTGCCGATTGAACATTCACTGGCCTTGCAGCTTTTAAGCCATGCTAGAGAAAACCCGGGCTATGGCGATTTGAGTTATGTATTCTGGTCTGTAAAAGATTTTAATATGCCGATTACTCCAGGTTATTACGCTGACATTTTTTATATTGCTCTTGAACACATTGGAATTAGCGAAGCAGAACGCAAAGACCGAAATATTGTTTTCCACAGCTTGCGACATTTCTGCTGTACGATTTTGAAACAGCGAGCTGACAAGGAAACTGTAATGGCAATTATGGGACACCGTTCCGGAAAGATGACTGACCATTATGCTGACCATGAGACACAGGAGAAGTTTAATAATATGCGAACGGTTATGAGCGATGCCTGGGCAAAGTATCTTTCAGCTTAGTTTTGCCAGAGTTCCGGATAATTGTTTTGTGCTATGTCACAGGCTTCAACGTCGAACAGTACGAGGCTCAGATCCATTTCTGATTCGTACTGTTTGAGCACTTCGATAGCAACATCGATTGCTTCGTATTTTGGATAGCCGTATATACCTGCACTGATTAGCGGAAAAGCAACGCTTTTGCAGTTGTTTTGTTTTGAAAGTTCGAGTGAGTTTTTGTAACAGCTTGTGAGTTGTTCGCGGCAAAGTTCTGCACGGTCTTCTGAATAGACTGGACCTACTGTGTGGATTACATGTTTTGCTTTTAACTTGTAGCCTTTTGTGATTTTTGCCTGACCTGTTTTGCAGCCGTGTAATTCTCTGCATTCCTGAACAAGCTCTGGTCCTGCGGCTCTGTGGATTGCGCCATCTACACCTCCACCGCCAAGAAGTGAACTGTTTGCTGCATTTACGATTGCATCTGTTTCTGATTTTGTAAGGTCGCCGCGATATATTTTTAAACTCATACTGACATTATACTGCCTTTTACTCTTTTTGAGTGAGAAAAAAGTTCGAAAAAGTCTAGAAAACGTATACCAATAGGTCTAGAAAACATATACCTTCCCGCACTGTCTTTCGACTGTATCATTAAGCCATAACAGAAAATGTTGTGGCTTTTTTTATGCCTTTTTCCTCTGGCATGAAAAGCCCGAGGAGAAAACTATGGCAGAGAACGAAAAAGAAAACCTTGACTTACTTTCGGTTGAAGAAGCTGCGGCTTATTTGAAGTTCAGCACTAACTATATCTACATCCTTGCTCGTCAGAACAAGATTCCGCATGTGAATATGGGCAGACACATAATTTTCAGAAAAACAGATTTATTCAACTGGCTTGGAACAATGGTTGTTCCATGCCAGGTTGTTGTAAACAAATAATCAGGCAAAGGAGGTTTTAGGCGTGGGAGAAAAGGACACTGTTGAGACATCCGCAAACATAAACAGTGAACTTAATTCAGAAAAGACAGAAGCTTTACAGTCTTGGGAGAAAAGATTGAGTAGCGAGCCTCCCAAGGCTTTTAAAGCTTTCTGTTTGTTTCGTGCTATGGGTTACAAGCGAAGCATTAAGGCTTGTATGGAGATGAACGGAATTGAGCCTAAGAAATATGGTTCCTGGGCTCGATATGCACGGCTTTATCGGTGGAATGAGCGAGCCGCTGCTTATGATGAATACATCGCAAAGGAAACAGAAAGAGAGCTTTTAGCGGAACGAGTTGAACGCCGCAAAAGACAGATGGAAATGCTTAACGGGTTTGACGAGCTTGTGGCAAAACGCCTTAAAACTCTTGAACCTGAAAAGCTGGATGCGGATGGCGCAATGGATTTGCTTGAGCGTTCCGCAAAGCTGGATTCGTTTATAACCGGAGCGGACAAAGAAGCTGGCAAAGCACCTGTACAAGGCGAACTTGCTATAAGCTTCGTTGATTCGTTTAAGGGCGTATGACGAAAGAAGTTTTTAAGCCGACGGAAGTACAGAAAAAAGCTCTGGAACTTTTGAAAAGTTCTGCAAAGCATATTCTACTTTTTGGCGGTTCGCGTTCGGGAAAAACTACCGTTCTTGTAATGGCAATAATTTTCCGTGCGTGTGTTTATCCTGGAAGCCGTCATTTAATTTGCCGCTTTCGTGCGAAGGATGCCAGAAGCTCTGTACTTCATGAAACTTTACTTCCATGGCTGAATAAAACAATCGGGGCAGCAAATTATAAAGCCAACGTACACGACGGAGTTATAAAACTTTGGAATGGTTCTGAAATATGGATTGGCGGCCTTGGTGACAAAGAACAGGTAGACAGGATTTTGGGTCACGAATATGTGACGATTTACTTTAACGAAGTAAGCCAGATTTCTTACTCTGCAATTACTACTGCCTACTCGCGATTAGCGATGAAGGTTGAAGGCTGTAAGAATAAGTTTTTCTATGACTGCAACCCATGTAGCCCTATGCATTGGGCTTACAAGGTGTTTATTCGAAAGATTGAGCCGAGAACTGACGAGCAACTGAACAAGCCTGACCTGTATGTTTCTGCGGTTTTGAACCCTGCGGATAATGCTGAAAACTTAGACGCGGATTACATTTCTGACATTCTGGATAACATGCCGGAAAAACAGAAAGCGAGATTCCGTGATGGTCTTTGGGTGAAGCCGGAAGGAAGCGTTTACGAGAAGTTTGAAGAAACAATGATTCTTACTCGTGACAAGCTTCCTGAAAAGTTTGACCGTTACACTGGCGGACAGGACTTTGGACTTCATATTGCAGCTGTGAAAATTGGCTGGGTTGGAGAAACGGTTTATGTTATCGCTGATTTTGGCGGCTTTAACATAACAACAAAAACAAGCGTTGAGAATCAGACTGCTAAAGGCTGGTACGATGAAAGCTTTGTAACTTACTGCGACCCTGCCGGCGGTGAGCGCATACAGGAAGTTCCGGGAGGCGTAAAAGCGAACAATAGCGTGGATGCAGGAATTGATTTTATTATAGCGAAAATTGAGCGCGGCCAGTTCTTTGTCTGTAAAGATTGTACCGGCGTTCTTGGTGAAATCTGGGATTATGCGAGGGATGAAAACAACCAGATTGTAAAGGTAAACGACCATTACATGGATGCAATGAGATATGCAATTTTTAGTCCGTGTATGGGCGGAATTGTGATGAAATAAGGCGATAATTACTGTATAGGCAATTTGTATAGTGATTATTTTAAGGAATTTTCAAAAAAGTGAAAATTTTTTTTGAAATGACTGCCTAAAATCGCATATCGAAAACAATTATATATATGGGGATTTTGTTATGAAAATAAAGTCTCTCTTCTTCAGGGGGAAAAAGCTTAGAAGCATGAACGAAGTGAATAACGCCGATGTTTCTGAAGACTTTGCGGTGCCTGAAAAGAAAGCCTGTACAGATCCTTATCTTGAACATTCCTGGGCTTCGGTGTGTGTGGATATTCTTGCCCGTAATGTGGCAAGAGCGGAGTTTGAGATAAGGAAAGGCGGCGGAGCTGTTACGGATAACGATGTTGCAAAACTCTTCCGCTATCCGAATAAAACATTAAGCCGTTTTGACTTATGGAAACAGACTTGTGCCTGGTGGAGTTTGGACGGCGAAGCATTCTGGTGGTTTGGTGAAGATTATGTCTGCGGGATTCCCAAAGAAATCTACATCCTGAATCCAAGAAATATGCAGCACGTCGTAAACGACGGCAAAGTAACAAAATGGGTGTATACAGACGGAGGAAGCGGAAAGCCTATTTTCATTCTTCCTGATGAACTGATTCATTTTAAGGACTGGAACCCATGGAATGAATACAGAGGCGTTAGTCCACTTGTGAGCTTAGGACTTGAAGTGGAACAAGACCTGTTAGCGTCAAAGCAGAATACAGGTCTTTTGAAAGAAGGAGGTGTTCCAAAAGGTTTATTAAAAACAGACCAGGTATTAACAGAGACGGAAGCCGAGATTCTTGCAAGAACCTGGGATTCCAAATATGGCCACGGAATGAAAAACCGTGTTGCGGTGTTGGGTAAAGGAACAGAATATCAGCCGCTGACTTTCAGCCCTGATGTTCTGAAGCTTTACGATATGAAAAAATGGAACTTGTATACTTTGCTTGCTAAATACGGAATACCACCCCGCGTTGCAAATATACAGGATTCAAAAAGTTCTTTGAGCGGTACAGACACTGACAGCCAGCACCGTGCATTCTGGAACTTTACTTTGATTCCGCTTCTAAGAAACTTTGAACAGATTCTGGAAGTGCAGTTTTTCAGAAGATTTAATTTACCTTACGAAGGTATTTTTAATCTTAATTCAATACCGGAATTGCAAGAGAGCGAGGATGCTCAAAGCAATAGAGACATTGCGGAGATAAACGCAGGTCTTAAAACCATAAACGATGTTTTGAGAGCAAGAGGCGAAAAGGAAAAACCGTGGGGGGATATCTGGTTTAGACCTTCCACTCTAATACCTGTGAATGAATCTTCCAGTGAAAAAGTATAAAAGAGAGTGAAAAAACTATGACAAAAGTGATTATTTCGACATGTGATGAAGTCACAAAGGAGATTATTAGACATTGTGTTCGTGCAGCGAACCCTGCGCTGCAGATTGTTGATGGTTCGAGTGATAAAGACATTCTTTATCATTTGAAGAGCGCTGAGGATGACATTGTGTTTTTTGATAAATACTTTCTCAGTTATGTATTGAAGTTCAAAATTAAAGCTTTGCGGATTTATAACCAGAAGCTCCGTATTTTCTTCTGTGAACATAAAGTTATCTGTTCACAATTCTTTGGACTTCGTCTTTATGACCTTAAGGTTGATGGCTTTATAAGCAACATTGAAAACTACAATGAGTTTATAAAGATTATGCGTAACATCCTGTGTGGAAAAACATACTTCCCTGAAGATGTTTTAAATGCGTTGGATAGTAATGAGCATCTTAGAAACCGCAAGTATTGTTCTGAAATTACCGAGCTTGAACTTGCGATTGGAATGTATCTTGGTGAAGGAAAAGCTCCAAAAGAAATCGGCGGTTTGCTTGATATGCCTGTTGATACTCTAAGAACACATATAAACCGTTTGAAAAACAAAATCGGTTGTGAATCTATGAATGATTTCGCTGTCCTAAACAGACAGCTTGAGAAAATAAATTATAGGAGCTGGAATTGTTAGTAAAAATTGATGGCGTTGAAAACAAACAGTTTTCAAAAAACAGAAATTTGTTTTTGTCTTTCTTAAAGGACAATACACATTCAGGAAAAGTTTCGGCTCAGGTCGAAGTATTCAAATCTGTGGATGTTGAAAAAGAAAACTTCCATTGGGTTATGTCTACATTTGATACAGACCGTGATTTTGAAAAAGTAGATCAGAGCGGCTGGGATCTGAAAAACTATCTTATGAATCCTGTGGTCCTCTGGAGCCATGACTACACCATTCCGGCAATCGGCATTGCAAAAAATGTCAAAGCTGAAAATCAGCTCGAAGGCGATATTGTCTTTAACGATAAGGACTTTGACGAATTTGGATGGAGCATTGGCCAGAGAGTAAAAGCCGGAGTTCTTCGCTGCGGTTCTGTTGGTTTTCGTGTTGATGAACTTGAGTTTTTGGAAGCTCATGACCGCGACTGCGACTGTATCTTCCGTAAACAGGAGCTTTTGGAATTTTCTATCTGTTGTGTTCCGGCAAATCCTTTTGCAATGAATGTACCGACTAAAAGACTTGAAATTGAAAGAGTTATCCAAAATGAAGAATGTTCATTTTACGATAAATTACGGATGGGCTTGGCACGAGCTTAGAAGTGCATAAAAAAGAGGAAGCACTGCTGGAACAGTTCTTCCTCAAATCATCGGTAACGCAAAACGGAGGTTAGACGATGAATGAAGTTATTTTAGCCCTTCACAAAAGATTGGACAATATGAAAGCCAACCTTCCTAGTGAAGCTGCAACTGTTGAGCAAATCAACAAATATTTCCTGGAACAGCAGGAAATCACAGAACAGATGTTGAAGATTCTTGGAGATACTGAGGATGCAACAACTTCTGAAATTATGGGTTGTAAGGATGCAATCAAGAATTTCCGTGAAGCAATGAAACAGGCTGACACAAAAATGGAGCAGCTTTCTTTGCGTGATGTGGAATACAATCTTGGTAAAGCTTTGTGCGCCGCCTGGAACAAAGACCATGAAACTTTGGGCAAGCTGAAATTCTGTCCGAACATCAGAGCTGAAAAATGGAACAATCCAAAAGACTTTTCTTGGGAAACTGGAAAAGGTTTTGTTCCATCCAAAGCCGTCCTCGGCGAACCAATTGGCAATCTTGCCAATAATGACCAGTTCCTTATCAATCCGATTTACGAAGAGACAATCATGCAGGAAGCAGAAAAGCAGTCTGTAATGATGAATCTCGTAACCCACAGACCAATGAACGGTCCTTCAATTTTTATTCCAGAGCGTGACCGTGGTGGAATCGAACTTAAATGGCTGACTTCTTACGGTCAGAAAATCGATGCTACAAAATCAAACATGCCAACACGTACAGAGCTCAAAGCTTATACCTTGGCCGGATATGTTCCATTCTTCGACGAGTTTGGCGAAGATGTTTTTGTAGACCTTGGAAAGATGTTCCTGGAAGACTTCACTGAAGCTTACGGACAGGAATTTGACCGCCAGTGTCTTACCGCTGATGATGACCCATTCACAGGTGCTATGAATATTGATAATGCAGAAGTATCAAGAATCCAGAGCACAGATGAATCAAAACTTTCTTACCTCGACTTCAGAGCTGCAGAGCTCAAAGTTGAGCCGGAAGAAAGAAAGTATTGCAAATGGTTCTTGAACGAAACAGTTCTCAACCACATTGCAAACATTCAGGACGACAATGGAAATCCAATCTGGAGAAAGCCAGGTGATTCAATGCCAGGACGCATTGACGGTTATGACGTTGTAGAAAGCCGTCTCCTTCCACAGCTTGCAGACCTCGAAGCTGATAGCGCAATTGCCATCTTTATGAATCCAAAAAGAATCATACACGGCAACCGCAAAGGAATTGAAATCAAGCGTTTCGATGAAACAACAGAATCACTTGAATATGGTGAACTCTTTATGCGTTTCAGAAAGCGTGACGGCTTCCTGGTAACCCGACCGAAGAAAAATATGGTTCTTCTCAAGACTGCCACTGCTTAATGCACAGGGCTTGAGACAGAAACCTAGACTACCAAAAGCAAATATATATTTGCCTTTGGAAAGCGGGGGCGAAATCCAAATAACCGAAGTGAAGGCAAATGCAAGGCTGCGCAGCACCCGAAGGGCTTGGCCTTGTATTTGACTGAACGTAGGTTATAATTGCCTTAGCCCCGCTTTTTAATGCGAGGACGAATGAATCCATTTACCTTTGAAGAACTGCAGAAAATATTAGAGCTTAAAGCGACAGAGCTTGCGACTGACGAACTTATCTTTAATGCAACTCTTACACTTGTTGAAAACATACTCGGCTATGAACTGAAAGACAAAAACTACAACGAGCTGCAAACAGTTTTAGACAGTAAAGTATTCACAAAACAATACAACATAACAGAGATGGTCAACATCATAGATATGAATACAAAACAGAAAGTGCCTAACTGTGTAATTAATAGAAGAACAATCTTCTTTATTTCACCAGAGTACGAAGGACACGTAGTTTTCTTAAATTATAATGCTGGCTTTACATCTGACACATTGCCGGCAGATTTGAAAGAAGCTTTAATCAAGATCTTCCTGATTAAGAAAAGCGACTTTTATAAAAAGATAAATTATGAAACCAGCGATTCTGAAATCACTATTCCAAAAGATATTCAGAATGTTTTGGATATATACAAAAGGAAAAGTTTATAAATGAAAAACTTTGAAGATGTATACAAGGAACTGGAAGAAATGCTTATTGAGCAGCTTCCAGTTTATATTCAGAAAATCAATGAGGAGAAAAACGACGGAATTATATTAAAGGAATTTTACAATTCAAAATTAAACGAAGACTGTAAAAGACTTCCTTCTTTCAGCTTGAAAATGGATGAAGCAGAATATGACGAGAAGGACAGAATTATTGGGAATACAGTTTTTGCGGTGGGAATAGAAATCAATCTTGAAAAGGATAACGAAAATAAAAATATTGAACTTTGGCGTTATGAGCGAGCCATTGAAAGATTGATTAATGAATATGAGGGAAAGAACTGGATTTATCTTAAAGTAACAGGCGTAAAGAAAAACACAATCAGCCTGAGAATTACTTGTGAGGAATGAATATGAGAAACTATGATAAACAGCTTGCTAAATATGCAAGACAGCTTGAAAACCCTAAATACTATGACAAAATCTTAAAGATTCTTGATAAAGCAGAACGAATTAACTATCAATGGAAAATGTTTAATTATTATGACTTGGAACGAATAACAGGCGAAATACTTGCTTATAGTGAAGCCATTACAACAGACGCGGAACATAAACGAATGGTTAAACACTGCAATTCAAACTGGTTTCTTATTAGTGACAAAAACTACATACTTTGGGAAAGCGAGAGCTTCTTTATTGCTCTTTCTACATACATTAGAGCATACATGATTTTATGGTATGCCAGAATTAAGCAACTGTTTTTTACTGACAGGCTTATTACCACAGATAATGTGAATAATGAAATCTACCTTGTTAAAGGTGCTATTAATGCGGCAAAGGTGCTTGGCTGTGACTTCTGGGATATAAATGAATATAGAATTTAAGATGAATTTTTATCCAATCCATGATATAATAATTAATTAAAATTAAAAATTGGGTGGGAAAATGCCTACATTAGATTGGATTGGAAAAAAGAAAGTTGTTAATCACCATTTGGAAGTACCTTTTAAAGTACTAAAAAAATCTTATACATTTTCAGCTGATGGAAAAGCTAAAGACTCTGAAAATAAAATTATACATGGAGATAATTTAGAAGCATTAAAATCTCTTTTACCAGAATATGAAGGCAAGATTGATTGTATTTACATAGATCCTCCTTATAATACAGGAAACGAAGGATGGATTTACAACGACAATGTAAATGACCCTCGCATAAAAAAATGGCTTGGTGAAGTTGTTGGTAAAGAAAGTGAAGATTTTACACGACACGACAAATGGCTATGCATGATGTATCCAAGATTAAAACTATTGCATAAACTTTTGAGTGAAAAAGGTGCCATCTTTATAAGTATAGACGATAATGAACAGTCTAACTTAAAACTAATTTGTGATGAAATTTTCGGATATAATAATTATCAAGGAACAATTGTACGTGCAACTGGACAAACAACAGGTCAAGACAGTTCTGGACTTGGTTCCTCTTTTGATTATATTTTTGTTTATTCTAAATCTGTGGAGTTTGATTTTAAGGGTATACCTTTAACTCCACATGATTTAAAGCGATTTGAAAATCAAGATGAAAAAGGTTTTTTTGCATATGACCAATTACGAAAAACAGGCTCTCATGATAGAAGAGAAGATCGACCAAATTTATATTATGCTATAAAAGACCCTGATGGAAATGATTTATATCCTACAGGACCAACAGGCTATGATAGTACATGGCGTTTTGAAAAAAAATCATATTTAAAAGCAGTTGAAGAAAATTTAATTTACTGGAAGAAAACAAAAAAGGATGGAAAAGAAGTTTGGTGGCCTTATGTAAAATATTATGCCGAAGGAAGAACAAAAAGACCATCACCTTTATGGACTGATTTGGAAGGAAACAAAAAAGCTTCTAGAGATGTTAGAGAAATACTTGGTGATTCAGTTAAATTTGATTTTCCAAAGCCAATCGAACTTATTGAAAGAATCCTTCAAATATCTACAAACAAAGATTCTATTATTCTCGACTCATTTGCAGGCTCCGGTACAACAGCACATACAATTTTAAACATGAATAAAAAAGAAGGTAGTAATAGACACTTTATTTTAATAGAAATGATGGATTATGCAGAATCTATCACTTCAGAACGTGTAAAACGAGTTATAAAAGGTTATAACGAAAATGAAGGAACAGGTGGAGATTTTAATTATTATGAATTAGGAGAACCACTCTTAATTAATGGTCTGTTAAATGAAAAAGTAGATACTACAAATATTCGTGAATATGTGTGGTTTACTGAAACTCATACAAAATTAAACACTGAAAAATCAAATGACAATGAATATTATTTAGGAAAACATAATGAAGCTGGATATTGGTTTTTCTATAAGAAAAATGAAGAAACTTGTTTAAATTATGATTTTCTTAGCACAATGAAAACTAAAGCAGATCAATACATTATCTATGCAGATGTTTGTAGATTACCAGAAAATTTCTTAAAAGAACACAATATAGTTTTTAAGAAAATACCACGCGAAATACAAAAATTTTAAGGTGCTATTATGGAATTAAAATCATACCAGGCATTAGTATTAAATGACTTATCTCACTTCATGGATATTTTACAGGAAAAGAGAAATATTTCAGATAGTTATTCCTATTTTTGGGAAAACCATGAAAGAACACCATTAGAGCCAAAATTAGGGGAAACTATAGAACCTTATGATAATTCAATAAAAAGTTGCCCTCATGTATGTATGAAAGTACCTACAGCAGGTGGAAAAACTTTTATAGCATGTTCTTCATTGAAAGTAATATTTGACCATTTTGGAAAAGAAAAAAAACGTGCAGTAGTATGGCTTGTACCATCGGATGCAATTCTTCAACAAACACTAAACAACTTAAAAAACACTGAACACCCCTACAGACAGAAAATTGATATTGATTTCTCTGGCAAAGTTGAAGTTTACAATAAACAAGAATTACTTAATGGAGCTGGTATATCTGTAGAATCTTTTAACCAAAATTTAAGTATTTTTGTTATGAGTTACGACAGTTTTAGAACCAGTAATAAAGATGGTCGTAAAGTTTATGAAGATAACGGATATTTACAAAAATTATCTCCAATGATTAATGAATATTCATTGGAAGACACTATTTCTGTAATGAAAATTCTTCAGTCCTTAAATCCTGTTGTTATTGTGGATGAAAGTCATAATGCAAAGTCTGATTTGTCTATACAAATGCTTAATGACCTTAATGCATCTTTTGTCTTGGATTTAACGGCAACACCAAGAAAAAACAGTAATATTATTTCATTTGTACCAGCAATTGAATTAAAAAAGGCAAATATGATTAAATTGCCTGTAATTGTTTCTAATCAACCTGATAAACATAGTGTAATAAATACAGCTCTTTATTTACAAAAACAATTAGAGCAAAAAGCACAGTCTGCTTATAATGCTGGTACAGATTCTTATATACGACCTATTGTTTTATTCCAGGCACAACCTAAGAAAGGTGAAGAAAACACTACTTATGATAAAATTAAACAAATTCTTATTAAAAAAGGAATACCAGAAGAAGAAATAAAAATTAAAACCTCTGATAAAAATGAACTAAATGGAATAAATCTTTCTGATAGTGATTGTAAGGTAAAATATATAATTACAGTAAATGCATTAAAAGAAGGATGGGATTGTCCTTTTGCTTACATTCTTGCAAGTCTTGCTGATAGAAGTTCAACTGTAGATGTAGAACAAATTTTAGGTAGAGTTCTACGTTTACCATATACAAGAAGACATTCTGTATCAGAACTAAACTTAAGTTATGTTTTAACTTCATCAAATAACTTTCTACTTACAATGAATCAAATTGTAAAAGGTTTAAATGCTGCTGGATTTACTGACAAAGATTATCGTGTAGCCAATCCAATTGAAATACAAGAACCAAGTACAGAAACATCACAAATAAAACCTGTACAACCAACTTTTGATTCAATAGATAAACGTGATGATTTAGACTTTATTGTTCAAGAAACAGAATCTAATTCCGCACAACAGCAAAACGAATCTAAATCTGAACCTTTATCTGAAATTAAGGATGATGTTATTAACATCATGCAAAGAGCAAGTGAAGAAGAACAGAAGTTTACTCAGGAAGCAAACTTGCTTACCGAACATGAAAAAGAAGGATATGTATTTATTCCTAATGAAATGGAGTCTCAAATTATGAAAGGAAAAATCAACGATGCATTCCTTGAATCTGCAAAAGAATTAGTACTACCACAATTCTGTACTAAAGAAAATGTTGGTGACCTATTTGGTGGTGAAGAGAAAATTGTTATCTTTGATAAAAATACTTTGCTTGAAAATTTCAAATTAAGTAAATGTGATACAAATATTGAGTTCAATTTAAGTGAAACAAATATTTATAAAGTAGATTTAAGTGAAACTAATAAAGACAACACTCCTTCATTTTCCCAAGTTGATGGAAGACAGAGGGATTATTTATTAAAGTTACTTTCTGATCCAAAGCAAAGGCCAGCAATGAAGGAAGCATTTGCAAGTACTTTATTTGATAATATTGGAAATATGTATCCTATAGCAGATGCTGAAATAAAAAAGTACATTGATAAAATAATTGAAGATTTTACAGATGCACAATTTACAGATATTGCTTCAAATGACTATTCATATTCAATGGCAATAAAGAAAAAAATAAATAAGTTATCTAAAGAATATGCAAAAAACTCATTCAAACATGACCTTGCCGCAAATAAAATATTAACTGAAAGTGACTGGAAATTGCCACTTGAAAAACCAATATCTAAAGTTTGTCCTGCAATTACGAAATCTCTTTATGATAAAGAAGAAGCAATAAATGGGTTTGAGCTTGATGTAATAAATTCTGTTGCCAATATGGACAATATTGAATGGTGGACACGAAACCGTGAAAAGAAAGATTTCTATATAAATGGATTTATTAACCATTATCCAGATTTCATTATAAAATCAAAAAAAGGAAATATAATTCTTCTTGAAACAAAAGGTGACCATTTGGATGCAGCAGACAAAATTGAACTTGGTAGACTATGGGAATCTAAAGTTGGAAGTAAATATAAATATTTTCTTGTATATGATGTAAGAACTGTCGAAGGAACTTTTACTAAAGACGAGTTCTTAAGCATTATTAAAGAATTATAATTCATTATGGTATAGTGATTACAATGGATTTGAATAAACTATAAGTAATATGGACAGAAACGAATACCTGGAAGTAAGGAAAGAATATAATAATCAAGAATCTCAACAAACAAATAATCTTGATAAATATTTATTAACAATATCTACTGGTTCTTTTGGTTTGTCATTTTTGTTTATTGAAAAAATTACAAAGGGTGTAATATTACATCCAAAAATTCTTATTTATTCTTGGATTATGTTTGTATGTTCTATTATTTCAAGTTTACTTTCGTTTGTATTTAGTAGAGATGCTCATTCAAAAGCAATAAAAGAATATGACAAACAATATCAAAATCCAGATTATTCTTTTAAGACACCAATTCAAGATTTATTTACAAGAATTTTCAATTGGTATGCTTTTGGATTTTTGATTATAGGATTTGCTTCATTTATTTTATTTGCATATAAAAATTTAATGGGAGAATAAACTAATGTCTGAAATTGAAAGAAGAGGTAAAACTGTTACTCCACCACCTAAACCTGCACAAAAGCCGAGCCCACAGGGAGGAAAAACTGTAACTCCACCTCCAAAGCCAGCACCACAACCAAGAAGAAAATAGTTGAAATTAGTCTGCAAACTCTTCTAAGTTATCAGCAGTATAAACGGTTTTCGAAACTCCATTAACCATTGTTGGAGATACGAAAACTGTTTTGCCTTTCATTCTTGTATAAAAGTCTGATGTAAGTCTTTTGAAATATCCGCGTCTAAAATGTGGACGTACAGATTTATCTCCTGTTGATTCCAGGACTTTTTCAGCAATTGTAATTTTTTTACAGTAATCATTTTTGATTTCATCTGGAGTGCCATCAACAACGCAACCAGGAAATGTATCCATATAAATGATGGTATTTATTGCAAGTCTCAGATACTATAAAATTCTTTCAGAATCCGGAGTTTTCTTTTTACATAATTCATCATAATGGCTTAAAGTAATATAACTTGTATCATTGCCTACAGCAAAGCAGAACAGCAAATCTTTTGTATTATAATCATAAGTAAAGCTAAACGCATAACCTTTATATTTATTTTCATAAGGAATATGGATGCCAAAACAGTAATTTGAAATCTTACTATTTTCATCAGGAACATGTCCTAGTACAGAGATTTGACCGCCTTTATCTGGTTCCCCATTTTCAATTATGTAACTTGTTAATCCTTGAAAATCTTTAATAGGCATATCCATTAAGAAATCTCTCAATGAACTATCAACAAAGAAAAGATGAAGAAATTTTTTTATTGAATCTGCATAGAACATATCAAAAGTAAAGATATGTGCCTGAACAAAATTTTGTAACAAAGGATTGCTCATTTCTGAGTACATCCATTGATGAACAAATTCTTTAGGAGTTAAATCCTTTTGTTTTTTTCGAGCTTCTTCATATTTATCCCAAACTGTAGCGAGAGGTTGGCTCCATCTTTCTTTTTTCATATGACTATATAAAATCCTTTATTGCTTTATTAAGATTTATTGTTGCAACATTTATCCATTGGCTTAAAAGTACATTTTCTTTTTTATTCTTAAACGGAATGTATTTGAATAACTCCTTAAACTCTTTAATCATTATATCAGTAATTGCATATAAGAACCCGATTATATCTTTGAATGGCGGTCTAACTGTTAATGAAAAAGATGTTGCATGAGTGAATTTACAAGCTAATTTGTAATAGTAATTAAAAACTGAACCAAGATTGGATTCTTCAAACATAATCTTTAATTTATTGTTTTCTTTGTTTAAAGGTATAGCCCAGCCATAATCATTTTTGAACTCTTTTCCATATTTATCATTTAAAGCATTAATTGCTTCTATTAGTTCTTGAGTAGGTTCTTGTTTATTAAGTTTTAAGTGTTCAATTTGTAAAAGGTAATAATCCATATTTGCATGGTCTAAGAAAGCAGGCTTTAGATCAGAATGATTTTGTAAGTAAGCAAAGACTATATAGTTTTCATAAAATGTACGGTAAACAGAAATAACGCTATTCTGGTTATTATCAAGAAGCAATGAATTAATACCTGTAAGAAGTTCTAACGAATATTCCAGAAATATGTGAACAAAAGCAATCTCAATATTTTCTTTGTTTCTTTTAATATATTTTTCCTGAATATAAAAATACACTTGCCGGATTAGTTCTACATATAGCACAAAAGCTTGAACAGGTGGATTAATCAAGTTACAAAACTGATTCATCTGATAACCTTGTAGAATATTAGTCATTGTCTGTGGAAGCATTAAAGGAAATGATTCATCAATATATTTTTTTGTATATTCTCTAAGCTCTTCTAACTTCTCATCAAAATTGCCATTAATATCACATCCTCTAATAAGGCGTTCAATTACTTCCATGTATTTTTTTGAATTTATTTTTTCTTGCTTATTGAAATCAAGGTTTGTGAGGTCAGGTAAATTTCCATTTGAATAATCAACTTTGAAATGTTTATCTGCAATTTTTGCAATGTCATTCCATATATCCGGCGTTGTAAGCATATTGTTGATTATATCACGAATTTTGCCTTTTTAGTGCGGAAAAGTCTAGAAAACATATACCTTCCCGCACTGTACTTTGATGTTACTCTTGAATCATGAAGATTCAAGGTAGAGATTGCACACTGACGGTGGCAAAAGACGGTGATTTTATTCCATTACCATACAGCGAGGAAACTGTAAGAACTGCGTCCAAAGGCTATTCTTTGCCTTGCGTAATTGGTGGAAGGAACAGGGAAAAAAGAATTGAAACTAAGAAAGAGATTACAGGCTGCTTTGTAACACGCCTTGAGGCTCTGAATGTTTCGGCTCTGTTCCTTTTACTTTTCTACAATGACCAGGCTTTTGATATTTACACTGACAGAGTTTTTGAAAAGAAAGCTTACAAAAACGTACTCGTAAGAAGCTTTGAACTCCGGGCAACAAACGGCGATGCCTTTAAGTTCCGCTTTGATTTGAGAGGCTCGGAAGATTCTTATGAAGACAGCTGGCCTGGAAATATGCCGGCCCTCTCCTGGGAGCGTGGCCGCACTTATCATTATAACGGACACAACGTTACTGCTGATTTAAAAGTGTTGCCGCTGATTTATAAGTTTGAGCTTACAGGCGAATATACAAACGATTCGAAATATCAGATTACTTTGTACTTTCCTATGAGTACAGAGTTTTATCCTTCAAATAAAAAAATTGACAGACTCACAATACCGCTTGATGTAAATGACGGCGTAAGCCTTGAGCTTTATGACTTAGAGCCTCTTGATGATTTATGCGACATCAACTGCGCTGATACAGTCTTATGCTTCCAGAAGTTCAACGTGACTTCGATTATGGTTTTGAATATCCGTAATGAAAAAGAAAAGCTGGAGGTGGTTCTGTGAGATTCTACGAGCTGCCACCGGCAATTTCTTCTGTTCTTGAAGATACAGGTATAACACCTTTTGCACGTGTATGCTTTTTGAAAGCTGACGGAACGGAAGTTTATGTAAAAGATTCTGACATTCTTTCCTGCGTGATTACCTCTTATAAAAGCTCTGAAGGTGGAATAATCAACGGTGGCGAAATCATTCTTGATAACTCTAAAGGCTTATATTCAATTGAGGCTGACAGTGAATACACAACAGACTTGAATGTATTAATCTGGTATGCATTCGGCAATTCTGAAAACTGCTATCTGCGTTTTAATTTGTTTGTAGATAAGAACGGCTTTCAGGTACAGGAAACAGGCTTTAATGAAAAGATTACGACAATCAAGCTTGTGGACCTCTCTGTAAAAATGGATAACGCAAGCTTACAGAAAAACTGGACTGACAGCGAGGTGGCAGTTCATAAGGTTGTATGTGATAAAACCCAGCCTGAAAAATCAATTGTTCATATCATTGCAAAAAGAGCCGGCATAGAAGCTCGTGACATAAATTGCGGAGAGCTTCCTTTTAATATTGCTTATGTTGTAATTGAAAATACTGCATGGAAAGAATTGTGTGCTCTGGCTCGTGCTTACAATGCCTGTGTGGAATGCGGTAAAGACCAGACTCTGAGCTTTATTGAAAGTCCATACGATTTGGAAAACGAGTTCAGTGAAGATTCCGGATTCTTTTTGAATGAGAAAAATATTACTCACTACAGATTCTTTAATAACAATGAAAGTTACGCAAATAACATCCGTCTCAAATATACACGATATGTTGAGACTGGAAGACAGGAGCTCTGGACTTATACTGACGCTCCTGTGTGGTATGACGAGAACATGAATTCTTATTATCCGTTTACCGGAGATACAAGGGAAATCATAAAAGATAACGATTATCAGGCAATCTACACTGCAAAGAATAATGAAGGAAAAAGCCGCAATGTAGTTTATGCAGAAGAAGTTACGACTGCAGAAGAGTTCCTGCGCGATATGATTGTAGATGGCGAGAATGGATTTTCTATTGTTCAGTACGACACTACGACTTATCGCGACAGGGCAGTTATCCAGCTGGACAGAAATGAAAATCTGATTGGACTTTATAAAG
>DGWD01000010.1:25976-107357 GCA_002395155.1 Treponema sp. UBA4267 | reverse complement strand
GCGACTTAAAAAAATCATACAACTCTGAAATGTCAACAGTTCTTCTCATAATAGTTTCTCCTTCTAATTGAATGAAGCCTGTAATTTTAGGAAACAATTCCGCGGAATGTTCACGCCCCTTTTCGGTGTAGCGCTTTCTGAAATCCGACGGATTACAATTCCACACCTGCGAAAAAGTTCTCGTAAAGGCTTCGTGACTTGAATAGCCGAATTGAACGGCAATATCCAGAATACTTAGAGCAGGCTTTTCTATCATCAATCTTGCAGCCCTGGTCATCTTTCGTCGGACAATATAATCGTGAACTGAAAAATGAATCGTGTACTTAAAGACCTTTTCAAGCGCAGACTTAGAAGCAAAACACGCAACAGCAATATCTTCCGTCTGAACTGCGACAGTATCTTCAAGATGTTCTTCGATGAACTCCAGCGACCGCATTAATAAATCAAGATTAGCCAAAGCAACTCCTGTGAGCCCCACGGACTCAGTCGTAGGAAAGCACGCGCGCCATACTTTCTTACAATTATGAGAATACAATAATAGTGTAACATGCATTTGATTTTTTGAGTAAAGTTTTAGCAGGCGGAATTTTATCATAAAGGAGGGGAAGGCCTTCCCCTGGCTCGCACTTTGTTGCTCGCCACCCCTTCTAGCGGGGGACACCCCCGCAACGCCCCCGGTAATTCCCCGCAAGTTTCCGAAGGAAACTTGATAGTGAGCGAAAGCGAACGTATAACGCCCTTGCTTATAAACATTTTCTATCTTATTATTTAGTTTAAGCATAAGTCATTTCTAAAAAATATACACAAATCTCAAAACCGAGGTAAAAATGGAACTCAGAGAATTAAACGAAAACGATCTTGAATCTCTCATTAAATTATACGAACAGTTAGACGGCGATAATGGTAACCTTTCGGTAGAAGATGCCCGTAAAATCTGGAAAAGCGAGATTAAAGAAAACAAAAAATTAAAATATTTCGGCGCCGTTGAAAATGGAAAAGTAATTTCAACCTGCTATTGTCTGATAATTCCAAATCTTACCCGCTTAGGCTCTTCCATTGCCTTTGTTGAAAATGTTGTCACCGACAAGGAATATCGCGGACAGGGACTCGGCCGCAAAGTCATGGAAATGGCAATTGAGTTTGCTCGCGAAAATAATTGTTACAAAGTGATTTTACAGAGTGGCAGTTGGAGAAAAGAAGCTCATCAGTTTTATAAAAATCTTGGATTCGACAGTGAATCTAAAAAGGCCTTTATTATGAAGCTAAAAGATTATTAAAAAAGGACTTTACTCTTTTTAGCTACCAGATCGTCCCGCTCCAAGGCTCCGTCTCAACGTCACCCCTGCTGCATTCCCCCCACAAAGCATTTTTTGTATAAAAATCATATATTTTGGTAAAAAACGGCTGATTATATGACATTTCAAACAAAAAACGTTTCTGTACCCTTAGGGAAAATCATATAATTTGGATAAAACAACTAAATTATATGATTTTATTGATAAATAGCAGCTTCTGTTTTGTAATCAACAAAGAAAAAATGGAGTAAATGTCATATAATTATGGAAACAGTTGATAATTATATGACAATCAAAATAAAATTAAGCCCCTGTTTTTTCATAACGTCATATAATTTTAATAAATATGCAAATTTATATGACTTTTCCTTATAAATCACCCTTTTATTCGTAATCGAGATGGTGATATTTATCAAAAATATCATATAAATCCGCGTCAAATCCAAAATTATATGCTTTTCACAAAAAAAACTTGCTCCGTCCATCATTTGCATTTATCTTTATAGTAGAAAACCACAAAAAAGGGCGGTTTTCAGGGAGTATTATCATCAAAAAACTAGAATCATTAAAACCGGCTGTTTTTATTCCTCAAATTGCGGCAAGAATTACAGACTTGGAAGAAGCACTCAAAGCAAAGCAATTTGCTGTAAAAAAGAATCCCTCTGGGCTTGTCCGTATTGTGCACCGGGGAAAGACACTTTTGTTTTACAAACGCACATCCCCATCTGATGCACAGGGAACTTACATGCCCCGCTCACAGGAAAAACTTGCACACGCACTTATTCAGAATGATTACGATCAGAAAACTATCCCGGCCATCGAAGCAGAAATTAAAGAGCTCAAAGATTTTCTAAAAGCCTACAAAGAAAAAAGCAGCGCCACTGTCTACCAGAAGCTTGCATCTACCCGCCGCGAAGTCGTAACCCCTCTTACACTGGACAACGAACAATACGCCGTTGCCTGGCTCAAGGTGGACTATCGCCGCAAGAAAATCCCCGAAGACGCGCCTCAGCTTTTTACCGACAACAATGAGCAGGTACGCTCCAAGTCCGAGGTAATAATTGCAAATGTCCTAAAGGCGGCCGAGGTGCCATATCGTTATGAATTTCCGCTTCTGATGGATAGGAACTCAGCAGATAATTATAAAACCGCGGATAGTATAGACTCTGCTCACGTCACAGCCTCTGTAAAGTCCAGAGCGAAAACTCCAGATTTCTATGATCAGGATATCTGCCAGTTGCACCCCGACTTTTATTGTCTGAATCTCCGCACCCGCCAGGAGTTTGCCTGGGAGCATTTTGGCCTAATGGATGATCCTGACTACGCCGCTCGGGCCACTGAGAAACTTGAGCTCTACGCCGAAAACGGATTCTTCCCGGGCAAAAATCTCATCATCACAATGGAGACCTCGGCCAAGCCACTTTCTTCTAAGCTTTTGAAAAGCGTAATTCAAACATTCTTAAAATAAAAAAAGAGGAAACTAATGCAGCTGCAAACACAACGCCTGATTTTACGCGAATATACAATGGATGATTTTGACTCCCTCTACCAAATCATGTCTGACGCAGAAACTATGCAGCACTACCCCGCTTCTTTTAACCAGGCCCGTACTCGCCGCTGGATTGAATGGAATCTGGAAAATTACCAGAAATATGGCTGGGGACTTTGGGCAGTGGTTTTAAGGGAAAGCGGCGAGTTTATCGGCGACTGCGGTATCACTCTGCAGAATATCGACGGGCAAATGCTCCCGGAAATCGGATATCACATTCACAAAAAATACTGGAGACGTGGTTTTGCAAAAGAAGCAGCACGCACCGTCCGCGACTGGGTATTCGAAAACACAGATTACGATACAATTTATTCTTACATGAAATATACAAATGTGGCCTCTTATTCAACGGCCCTTTCAATCGGAATGAAAAAAGTAAAAGAATATCCCGACCCTAAAAATGAAATTTCGTACGCTTATGCAATTACCCGCAAAGAATGGGAGTCTTTATATGATGAAAAAAATTGAACTTAAAACAGAACGTCTCACCCTTAGATCTATCCAACCGGGAGATGAAAATCAAATTCACGAATATGCCGGCGACAAAGAAATCACAATGATGTTCTGGCTGCCTAACGACACCTTTGAAGAGACTGTCAATTTTGTAAAGGACAATGTAAAAGAATGGGAATCTGAGAATCAGAGTGACTTTGAGTAAAAATCGGGATGAAGCTGATAGATGATAAAGGTACACGTACCCATCCAAAAACTGGAATTACCTCGGGCGAATTTACCTGCCTGATAACAAAAGAGGAATGGAAAAATGAAAGTTTTATTTTTTGATGTAGGTTACACACTTGTAAACGAAGAAGCAGTCTGGGAGGCACGCTGCAGGGAGCAGGCTCAAACCGCCGAAGCAAAAAAACTTGGACTTTCTGCCACCGACATTTATCACGAAATAGAAATTGCTTCAGTCTCACGCAAGCCGCAATTCCGTACTTTAATAGACAAATACAATTTTAAGGAAGTTGCTCCCTACCGCACAGAACTCGAAAAATTATATGACGAGGCACCTGCTGTAATCGAAACTCTTTCTCAAAAATACGAGCTAGGAATAATCGCAAACCAACTCGACGGCTTAAAAGAGCGCCTGCAATCCTTTAAACTCCTGAAATATTTTAAGTACATTATTTCTTCCTGGGACCTTAAGATTATGAAACCTGATATCCGCATTTTCGAATTCGCGTTAGACGAGACTAACTATATACCTCAAGAAGCCTGTATGATCGGCGACCGTCTTGATAATGATATCCTTCCTGCAAAAGCTCTTGGAATGAAAACCGTCTGGATAAAACAAGGCTTTGGTGCCCTACAGAAACCTCTTTCAAAATCAGAAGAGCCGGATTACACCATAAACAATCTTACCGAGCTTTTGACGATTTTTTAGCTGTTATCCTTTCATCACAAAAAAATAAATCAGTTTAATCACACAATTGAATTGCTCTTTCCATTTGCAGGTCGTCACTGGCAGATGTATTAAGAATCAGGTTTTCGGCAGCAGGAACAATACCTTTGCCTTCAGGGATGTTTCCTTCCGTGTCGGTGACTTTCTGCACCGAAACTGAATATTTCCACCCGTTTGCAAGACAACGCTCCAGAGAAAGAGAAAAAACTCCACAAGTATGATTTCCTACCTGAATTACATGGGGCTGCGACACAAGAGCCATTGTAAATTCTTCACCGGCACTCATAGTCTGTGCATTTGTTAAAAGAATTACAGGCTTTGTATACTGCCAGCTGCCATTCTTTTTTATTTCAAGAGAGACGGCATTTCCAAAATCATTCCTTCCACATCCATTTTTTGTCCTTGAAATTGCATAAATCTTATTTTCTGAACAAAAACGACCGGAAATACGAGTTACATTCCCAGTAAGTCCACCTCTGTTGCCACGAACATCAAGAATAATTGCATTTGTATCCCGAAGAGATTCCAGCGCGAGATCAATATCATCAGCCCAATTCTGTTTTTGATTTATGCCCGTCTGCCCGCTGGAAAATGCTGCAATATGAATATAACCAGTCTGACTATCATTTCTTAATCTTCCATAAGTAATAATCTGATTTCCACATTTTACAGGCGATTCAACATAATCCTGGCAAACCTGTGCTAATGAAAAATTATCTGGAACAACATTATCTTCTCCAGAGTTCAAACATCCAATGCTTGCCTTTACATAAACGTGGGCATCATTAAGCGGATATAAAAGCCTTTTTAACACATCAAGAAATTCTTTATCAGTCATATTATCATTAATTAAAGGACGACAAATACTGTACTGATTCTGCCAGTCCACTCCGCGAACGTCAAACAGCGCATAAGTTTCATCATATTCCCTCCAGAGAGAATCAAACATTGCGGTGTAAGACAATTCTGCAGATTCTCCATAAAAAAAAGAGCAGGATTGAAAAGTCATAAAAGCAAACAAAATTGAAAATCCAAAAGCAAAAGATTTAATCTTCTTCATAAAAAAAATCATCATAATAATTCTCCTGATATTTCAAACAAACTAAAATCTTACAGATGCACTGGTCTTAAAATTTCCATCCACATAATACAAAGATCTCTCTTGTGGAACATCGATTCTTCCATACTCAAAATCGAATCCAAGCCCTAAAGAAAAATTTTTCGAAGCCTGAAGTTTATATCCCAATTCAAGCAAAATTGACTGATGATTGTGCAAACTTAAAAATTTACCTAGTCCAAAAATTTTGAAAAAATCCTCTTCCGCATATTTCATAAGTTCAGCATCACACCCTGCAAAAGGTGGACGAATTCCATATCCAATTAAAGGAAAAGATGATGATAGATAAAAAGCATTACGATTATCCAGTCGATAATTAAAAACTGCTGATGGCCCAAGAGTTAAAATCCCAGTTATTGAAGGATAATGCTCAAACTGCAGAAAGGCATTACAGGCAAAATTTCCACCAATGAAAAGGTCCATCCGGTCATTTTCCAGAAATCTGTAGCCCAAATCATACTGAAGCCTGATTCTATGGAAAGCAAGATCACTCTTAAATCCTTCATAATAAGTCTCGCCAGTTACCGGATCATAATTTTTATACACAAGAGCTGTTTCGGTAAGCTTAGATTCAGGTTTACAGAAAAAATAATCAGCTGTGATTTTATGAATTAAATTCGCAGAATAGATTTTTGCATCAATCTGAAATCGTGGTGCAAGAATACTCTGTGAAATATTTGAAAATGTCATTTCCTTATAAGAGCCAAATGTCCAGTTGATGAAAAAATCCAGCTCAAAAGTAGTTTTCTTCTCCTGCGAAAAAAGCCCTCCGCATACAAAGAAAAACAAAAATAAAGCATGAATAAGTTTTTTTATTGAATTTATTTCTTTCATTGAAACCTCCTCAATTTTTTTTCAATCATATCCACGGAGGTTCATAAAAGATATTGGGGAATGTACCAGTTTTTATTTACTTTTTAAAATTAGGGTAAACCCTTAGAAGCAAAAATTGGAACTAATCATTTTTAAGACGAGAAAAAAGTTCAAGTCTATTTTTTACACCAACTTTTCTATAAATATTTGCAAGATGTGCTTCAATTGTTTTTTCTGTTACAAAAAGAGTCTGGGCCAGTTCTTTGTTAGATTTTCCATCCAGAAGTGCAAGAATAATTTCTTCTTCACGCTTTGTAATAGAAAAATCTCAAATAAAATCTGGCGTTAATTTTTTGTTCTTCTGAGAAATTGGAGATGCAAAATAGAAGCGATAAAAAATATGATAGACTAAAACTGAAAGGAAAATGATAAAAATAAAAGATGCATTATGCAGGATAAAAGAAAGAACAAGATTAAGAATCGCAAGTATCAAAATCAACCAGCGTTCTTTTCTGAAAATTCCAGTATCAATTCTTTTTAAAAAGATTGCACTCATCAAAAGTGAAAAACCAGTCGGAATCCATAATCCAAGAAGATTGATAACAAAAGCAGGATTTGAAATTTGAGTTATAAAAATTATTAAAATTGAAAAAATGAAAACTACAGAAGAATATATAAAAAAAATTTTTCTTACGGCGGCAGATACTGAGATATGAATTAAATCAAAAGTAAAACTGATAAGTCCATAAGAAAAACTGAAAGATAAAAAGGCTCCAAAAATGCAAAGAATTATTCTGTTTGTGATTGGTTCATGAAGAAGAGCATAAAAATTATTTACGCTGATTAGAAAAAATGAAAAAAGAATCAGAAAAATGTGAAAGAAGAAAATCTTTTTATATCTGAGAAAAAATAAAAGTGAGATTAAAACCGCCGCAAAGGAAGAAAGACTGGCTGCAAATAAAATAATTTCGTTTAGCATTTCGAACACCAAACTTTATTATAACATATCACAAGCCCATTTCATAAAATCTCTTCAATTTTGTCCAAAATCAACAAGTCTGCAGGAAGCCAGTCTGGAAAGCCCCTGGAAGGTAGTGATATTGAAAAATTTATGAAAGAATATGATATTGATTATAAGGAATGTTTAAATTGAATGGCTAAAATATCGCCATTCAATTTAACTTAGAGTTTCTTGCGAAACTCTTATATTGTTAATCAAATATCCTCGGTTGTTGAAACAACCTGCGGTATTTGATTATAAGGAATGTTTAAAATGAATAGTGCTGATGGCACTATTCATTTTAACTTGAGTTTTTCACAAAACTCTATTTATTTACGTGTTCGCTTGCGCGAACGTTTTGTAAATCCTCAGTTGTTGAAACAACTTGCGGTTTACAAAATTAAGGAAGAAAATTTTGAAGAATTGCTAGAAGTTCTAAAGACCTGGTCAAACTTAAAGGAGAGTAAACATGATAAATAAAAATGATTTTCCAGTTATGGAATATGATGATGATAAAGATGCTGTTGTAAATCCTTTCAAATGGAATATGGAGCCTTTTTCTACAGATAAGCTTATTATCACTTTCTTCCCTGATGTTATTGATGATTTGATGGAGAGCGGAGAACTGGAGCTGGAACGCCACTTTGGAGGTGAAAATCCGGTTTACGTTTACAGTTTCAAAAGTCATCCGGATGTTCTGATAACTCTGGGCTATGTCGGCTGTCCTGCCTGTGCCGGAAACCTCGAAGTTTTTGCTGCCTGCGGAGCGACCAAAGTTATGTTCTGTGGTGGCGGTGGAGTTCTAGATAAAAGCATAAAGGTGGGCGAACTTTTAGTTGTAGAGGGAGCAATCCGCGACGAAGGTTTTTCTTACAAGTACATTGAGCCTTCCCGCTATATCTATACTGATAAAAAAATAACTCAGAAAATTACAAACTATCTTGAGCAGCATAAGATTTCTTATCTCACGGGAATCACCTGGACAACCGATGCAATGTTCCGCGAGACAAAAGCCCTTGTTGAGCAGCGAAAAGCTGAAGGTGCAAAAATTGTTGAGATGGAACAGGCCGGTTGTATTGCAATATCTCAGTTCCGCAATTTTGATTACGGTGCAATAATTTATGGCGGTGACGATGTTTCTCAGGATGAATGGAATACAAGATCTTGGGACAAGCGCAAGGGAATCCGTTATAATTTAGTAATGCTTTGCCGCGAACTGGTAAAGGAGTTTTAGAAAGAATTAAGCGTGAAAAAATGACCAGAGAAATTTCTATTATCAAAAAAGAAGAAGCCTATACTTATGATGAAGTAGCTTTTCTTGAAGAAAAACTTTTGCCACTTGTGGCAGATGAAGGAGAAAGGTATGCTGCAGGGGAAGTGCTTCGAGCCCTCAAGAAAAGTCTTGAAAATCAGAAAAATTCAGCCGCCATTTTTTTTATGCCTCAGAATACCTTCAATATTTTTTCTTTGATTCAAGGCAACAACTCCATCTGCAAAATTACAAGAGAAAATATTGAAGCACTGTGCAAAGTTTTTGACTTGGCTGGTAATCAAGCTAGTCAGCCAGTCTACAAGCACCTTCAGAAGAAAGTTCAAACTCTAAATGAATATCTGCAGCAGGGAAATGCCGTAACGCCGACTGTAATTTCGGCAGATAATTTTTCAGTGATGGAAGTTGAATAAAACTTAATTTGTAAAAAAAATATGACGTGTGTAAGGACTCTGGAGCCCGGTGTTCTATAGCAAATCGTTAAAAAAAATGCGAAAACATTTTTTAGCTTTACCACCAATAATGTCATATTTATGTGATAATAATATAAGCATAAGGGTAAATTATTCATTTTCAATTGTAATTATTGGGGCTGTAGATTATAAAATTAGCGGGAAGTCTTTGGATTTTTATTCTTCTCCTAAATCCAGTTCCATAACATCGTAAAAATTACAGTGCAAGACTTGTGCCAAAGAATTGATAGCCTGACCGCTGGCTTTATTTATATCTTTGGAACCAATTTCATATTGCTGGAGTGTACGGAGGTTTACGCCTGCAAGTTGGGAGAGTTCTTTTTGGGTTAGTCCTGCAGCTTTTCTAAGATTTTGAAGATTTGTAGATTTTTTTGAATTCTTTTCCTTAATCAGCTTATTCATTATATCCACAAACTTTTCTTTTGGTGCTTCGTGAAGCGGATTGTACATATTTACAATTTGTGAAAAAGGGATATAGTCACGGATTTTTGAAAAAGAAATATTTGTCTCCCACTGGTAAAATGCAAGAATCCAGCCAGCCCAATATTCTGCAGTCCGGTCATAACGTTCAAAAAGTATATCTTGCGGAAGTTTTACTTCAAAACCTACACGATCAAACACTGAGAGTGCAAGCTCTGTTCCTGAGCAGCCGCATATAAAACGAGGGGACCGTCTTTCAATTTCACCAGCCACTTTTGAAGCAATAAAAAAATCATAAAAGGAATCTGCCTTGAGTGCGCAGCCATTTACTGCAAAATCAAAAGCGAATCCAAGATTTTTCATAAGGCCGGGAAGATAAAAATTATCGTAAGCGCGGGTCATCATTTTTTATATCCCCCAGAATCATATCACGAATAAAAAGCCCTGTAATATCAGAATCTTTTAGAGAGTTTTTATATTCAGCTTTTGCTTTTTCCATGCGAGCCAAACGTAAATTGTAATATTTTTTTCCTTCGGCAATTTCATAATTTTTGAATTCGAGCTGATTAAAAGCTTTCTGACTTTTTAAAACAATCTGTTCTCCAAGTTTTCCCAGTTTCATGGCATTTTGCAGTTGGAAATAAGAAATCTGATTGGAAAGAAAAGCCTGTGCAAAAGAAAAATATGAATCGTCAGCCCTGTAACCTTTTATCAAATCATATCCAGAAATATCAGGAAGAAAATTGTTTTTCAAATAAAAGGCTCCCTGTCGCATGATTGGTGTATCCATATCAAATCTGCGGTTAGAAATAAGAAGTGCAAGCCAATGAAGTGTGCAAAACTGTTCAGATTGTAAATCAAGAAAAGAAAGTCCCTTATCTTCCAGTTCATAACAGTTGGCAAAACCATCATCAAAAGTAGGACAAGCCCACTCTTTTGCAAGTTCTATATTTTGTGTGCAGTAAAAGCCCTGGCCGTAATCATTGTAAGTTTTTCCTGCTCCATAAAGTGGATTTGAGAGAATTTTGTCTGAACCATGATATAAGATTATCTTTGACACAATAAAATTATACTTCTTTAGAAGTATAAACGTCAAGTTAGAAAGGGACAGCTTTTTATGAATCTATGAGTGATTATTAATTCTACCCTTAACAGAGTAGAATTCTACTCTAAAATCAAATTTTCTACCAATTCCTACGAGAAGTCGGGTGAAATTTAGAAAAATACATCATATACTTTTTTTAAGAGGTAAGCCTAAAAAATTGCTGCATCGCAATTTTTTTTAACGGCTTGCTATTCAACACTGCGGGCTCTGACCGGCCCGCTTACACAGGAGGAAAAATTATGGACGCACAGAAAACTGGAAAACTGATTAATTTTTTACGCTCGAAAAAAGGGATAACTCAAAAGGAGCTTGCAACCCTTATCAACGTGAGCGACAAGGCTGTGAGTAAGTGGGAACGTGGAGACGGCTGCCCTGATGTTGGGATTTTGCCGCTTCTGGCTCAGGCTCTGGAGACGGATGTAGATTCTCTATTAAATGGAGAAATTACCAGACGAGAGATAACACAGGAAGAAGCCGAAGCTATGCTAAAGGAAATGGAAGCAAAGGATCCGGCAAATGGATTATCGAATATAGACAGACAGTTTGTTCCTGCTGAAGCTAAAATTAAATTTTATGATTTTAAGAGGCCTGATTATTTTGGTCGTAATCAGCTGCGGGACATCTGGCTTTGCTTTACGATTTTATGCGAAAAACTAAAAAGTGATTTTGCCGGAATTCGTAAGGATTTGTATTCAATACAGGTTAGCTCTGTTGATCAACTTGACAACGACGAATTTATGCAGAGCATTCCTCAGTTATCCTTCTTTTATAGTTATGATTATAACAACAACGGTTTTGCAATTGAAGTTGACCCTCAACTTGGAAAACAGCTGCTTCGTCAGGATTTGAAAAAGTATCCAGAATTTCTGGAATATGATGTAGAGCTTTTGCAGATTGCTTATATAAACAGTTTTTCTAAGCGTATGCAGGAGCTGCTTTATGAAAATACAAACAAGACAATTTCTCTGGAAGAATTTGAAAAACCTCTGACACAAAAAACTTTGCTGCCTCGTTCTACAAATGAGCCTAATGGTCAGATGTGTATGCTTGTGAGTCTTGAAATTGAAACGGACAATGGAAAAGGTTATATCAACATTCAGTTAAATTATTATTACTGTATTAATATTCTTTCAAAATATGGATTTTTTAATCATGATGATTTGAAGCTTCACCAGCTAACCAACATTAAGGCTAAGCATTTTGATAATAACTGTTTTGTGGAATTCGGACGTTTTATGCCGGATACTTTTGCTTTTGAGCCTGGAAATATTTTTGTAACTGATTTGAACTATAATCAGCCTCTGAATGTTCTTGTTGGAAAGGATGTGAAATTTAAGGGCCAGGTTGTTGCAGTGGATGAAAATTTTGGAATCCGCATTAGTGAGCTTTTACCGGAAAATAAAATTATTCATTATGATGAAGAACACTATATTGCTCTTCGGCTTGGCGGGCGTTATTTATCTAAGGAGGATGAAGCTAAGGTTCAGGAAGGAACGGTCTTAGCTCTTGATCTTGAATGTGGTTCCCCTCTGGATATAATTCAAGACGGAAAATGCCTTGCCCGCGGCGAAGTTGTAATTGTTGATGATACCTTTGGTGTGAGAATTATAGATTGATTTTTTCTCCAGCGTAGTACTTAAGAAGAAAACTTCAAGGCAGATGGGGCTTTTGCCAGACCTTCCAGGCTTGTTTCTTTTAAACAGGCTGGAATCAGTTTTCCGATTCGCCCCATAGTTTCAAAAACTTCATCAACAGGAATTGCAGACTTAATTCCTGCCATCGCCATCTGACTTGAAACAATGGCATTTACCGCGCCAGACACATTTCTTTTTATACAGGGAACTTCTACCAAGCCCGCAACCGGATCACAGGTAAGACCTAACATATTTTTCATTGCCAGAGCTGCAGCATTTGCAATCTGCTCATTATCACCATTTTCAAGATAAGTTAATGCTCCAGCTGCCATTGAACTGGCACTTCCAATTTCTGCCTGGCAGCCTCCTTCCGCACCAGATATACTTGCGGTTTCTGCAATCACCTGACCAATTCCTGCTGCAACAAAAAGGGCTTCTACTACCCTAGTCTTTTCTACATTTTTCTCTTCTAAATAAGTGAGTAAGACAGCTGGAATTACTCCGCAAGAACCGGCAGTTGGAGCCGCTACAATTCTTCCCATACAGGCATTTGATTCTGCCATCTTAACGGCCTTCTCCATAACCATAGCGAGAAAGGTTCCGATAAGACGATTTTCCTGCTTTCTGAAAGACTCAAGCTTTGCACCATCTCCACCGCTAAGTCCGCTTTGGGAACGTAAATCAGGATTATATTTTTTATCAGCCTCAAGCATGGCATCAAGCATTTTTTCCATACGAGAAAAACTTTCCTTTTCGGTTACTTTACGCTCCTCTACATCATCATCCATAATCACCTTCCAAAAAGGAAGATTTTTAGTCTGAGAGGCTTCTATAATTTCTGACATTTTTGAAAATGACATTTTAATTCTCCACACAGCTGTAATATGTTACTTTTTCTACACCTTCAAGTTTTGTTAACCAGTGTAAAGACTCTTGAGGAATCTCGCTGTCCAGCTCAAGAACCATAACTGCATCACCGCCTCGTTTAGCACGATATAACTGCATAGCTGCAATATTAACTGACTTATGTGCAAGCATGCTTGTAACCTCGCTAACATGTCCAGGCTGATCTTTGTTGTGAACAATCAAAGTTGGATTCTCTCCCGAAAAATTTGTTCTCAATCCATCTATGCTCGCAATGTTTATTATTGAGCCGCCAACGGATTCTCCAATCACCTGTAACTTACGACCTTTTTTTCCAGTAAGATTAAGAAGTACAGAATTAGGGTGATAATCTTTTAACTCTGTACTTCCAAAGTTAATCTCAATCCCCTGCTCTTTTGCAAGTTGTAGACTTTCGGGAATGAGAGGATTATCTTCTTTCATTCCCAAAAGTCCTGCAACGAGTGCAAAGTTTGTTCCATGTCCTTTTCCAGTTGCAAGAAAACTTCCATGCAGTAAGATTTCTGCAGCCTTTAATTCTTCTCCCAAAAGTTTACGACTTGCATATCCGATTTTGACAGCACCGGCCGTATGCGAAGAAGAAGGCCCTACCATCACCGGCCCTATTATCTCAAAAATATTCATAGGCTTAAAAAACTGTATAATCTAAGAAGGCTGGTTTTCTTGCCTGATTCAAAAGATTTTTTACCACGTTTGTTTCTACAGCATAGAGTTTTGAACTTGCATCAAAGAAATCAAACTTCATAATCCAAAGCTCGCCGCAATCATTTAGTTCTACGAGTCGTAATTTTCCACCTCTTTTTGGTGAATAATATTCTCCCTGATTCACGTCAATCATTTTGTTGCATATAATTGCAAAGCCATAAAGCTTCTGCAGATTTCTTGTATCAAAATCAAGTTGCTTTCCAAAATCAGAGTGAAGATTTATATGTACCGGAATTTCGCTTATTCCACCGGAAAACATATGAGCATCTGCTGGAATAAGACGAAACTTCTTTGGATCGAAATATGAAAGCAAAGGAACTATCTCAAGATCATTTACTTTTTCTGTTGTCATAACCAACTCCTCCAGGTTGCCGGTGGTTTCGATACACTTCGCTTCGCGAAGCACTCAACCACCGGACTGTTTTCTACTTCAGTTACTTCTGCTCAACCTTCATACCGGTGTAGTTTGGATAACCAATTACATCATTGTAATAATTTGTAAGTTCCGGTGGATAAAGGTTTGTACTATTGTTTGTAAAGAGTGGAACAATTACAGTATCTTCGCTGACTGCAATTTTTTCTGCGGCAAGCATCATGTCCTGACGCTTTTTTGCATCCAGTTCCAGATTAGACTTTGCAATTAAATCATCATACTTTTTGTTGTTCCAGTTAATGTCGTTCAAACTGTTTCCTGTTACGTACATCATGAGCCAGGTTGTAGGATCGTTGTAATCTGCATACCACTGCATACGAATCATCTGATCTTTCTTTTCACGGCGCTGGGCAACATAAACTTCGTTTTCAAGAGCCTGAAGTTCTACATCAACTCCAAGAAGTTTCCACTGCTGCTGCAAAACCTGGGCAACATCACCTTCATAACTCATTGAAGGATATGTGTAAGTAATTTTTGGAAGTCCCTTTCCATCCGGATATCCGGCCTCAGCGAGAAGTTTTTTTGCTTCTTCAAGGTCTTCATCAAGCAAATCCCCCTGAAGCTCGCCCCACTGAGTTCCATCGACCTTAGAGTGATAGAAACGGCCGACAAAAGTTGTTGATGGAACACAAGACATTCCGACAACTGTTGCAATATCCTTTCTCTTAAGAGCAAGTGCAAAAGCCTTTCGAACCTTAGGATTATCAAAAGGTGCAACATTTGGATTCATCATGATGTAGTTAGTCTGAGGAACCTCTGTGATTTTCAAATCAGGCTTACCCTGATAGCGTTCTGCAATCGAAGATGGAGCGCCAGTCAGAATTGTAAGTTCTCCTGTCTGATATGCAGCTGCCTTTGCCTGGTTATCATCCATAAAACGCATCTTGATTGAAAGAAGATTTACGCTGTCTGCATCATAGTAGTATGGATTTTTCTTGTAGAGAATGTACTCTCCAGGCTTACGTTCTGCCATATACCATGGACCATTTCCAAGGTTTTTTGCAGGATCCATATCCCAAAGTTTATCTTCATCTTTTGCATACTTGCAGTTTGAAGGCATAAAGGTTGGAACATTTGCAAACATATCAAGGAAATAAGCACAAGGACTTTCAAGAGTTATCTTTAATACCTTTGGATCTGATGCATCAATTGCAACATCTTCAAGACTACCATTTCCACTAAAAGCCTCTGTTGCCCCTTTTATAGGGAAAAGGAAGTCTACATACCAGGCTCCATTTTCAGGCTCGAGGGCACGAATCATTGTGTTTTTGTAATCCTGAGAAGTTACAGGAGAACCGTCTGACCACTTTGCGTTATCACGAATCCAGAAAGTGTAAGTCAATAAATCTGAACTGATTTCCCATTTTTCTGCTGTAGCGGCTTTAAAAAGTCCATCTGGTGTATATGTTACAAGAGGATCCAATGTATATGTCTGATGAGAGAAATATACATAAGCTGCGGCACCAGCTGGATCATATTCACCAGTTTCAGACTGATTTGCTACGACAATTTCAATAATTTCACCTTTTTCATTTGTTTTTACCCGGCTTGAAGATTTTCCTCCACAAGAAAGGAGTCCAAACATCATTGCAGTTCCCATAAGTGCTGCAGCCCACTTTTTAACGTTGCGATTCATAATCATAGTGAACCTCCATATATTTATTTTTCAGGTGCATACAAAAAGCATGCTACCTTATGGTTACCAATTGAATAAGTTTCGGGCTTTTCCTGATTACACCTTTCTGTACAGTGAGAACAGCGAGGTGCAAAAGGACAGCCCTTTGGCGGATTAAGAGGAGACGGAACTTCGCCTTCCAGCAGAATTCGCTTTTTTGTTTTTGCCAGTTCTGGATCTGGAACAGGTGATGCAGAAATCAGAGCTTTTGTATAAGGATGAAGAGGAGTTTTATACACTTCATCACTTGTTCCGAATTCCACCATATTTCCCAGATACATAACTCCAATCTTGTGACTGATGTGATGCACCATTTCCAGGTCGTGTGCAATAAAAAGGTAAGAAAATCCTCTTTCATGCTGAAGCTTTTCCAGCAGGTTGATTACCTGAGCCTGAATTGAAACATCAAGGGCAGAAATCGGTTCATCGCAGACAATGAATTCTGGGTTTAGAGCAAGAGCCCTGGCAATTCCGATTCGCTGACGCTGACCTCCGGAAAACTCAAATGGATAGCGGCGGATATGGTCTGGCTTCAAACCTACTGTCTGAATCAAATCCTGAACGATTGCCTTTCGCTCCTTTGGAGTTCCCATATTGTGAATAACCATAGGTTCTTCAATAATTTCGCCAACAGTCATTCTTGGGTTTAGAGAGGCATAAGGATCCTGGAAAATCATCTGCATTCTCTTTCTGTATGGATTCATCTGCTTATTTGAAAACTTTGTGATATCTACTCCGTCGAAAATTATCTTTCCGCTGGTAGAATCATGAATCTTCAAAATGGTTCGGCCCATGCTGGACTTACCACAGCCAGACTCCCCTACAATTCCAAGAGTTTCTCCGCGTTCAAGTGTGAAGGAAACGTTTTCTACTGCATGAACCTTTTTGCCCTTTGCAGCATCGAAATACTTTGTGAGTCCCTGTACTTCAAGAATAGGTCGGGTCTTCTCTGTTGTCTTACTTTCACTCATCAGCTTTTCCTCCAATCACTTCTTCGTATCGTTCTGCACAATGCAGCCAGCATTTACATTTATGAGTTTTACTGAACTCAGTTGAAAGCGGTGAATACTTTGTACAGATTTCCATCGCCTCGCTACAGCGTGGTGCAAAAGGACACTCGTTACCAAGCTTAATCAAATCAGGTGGTGTTCCCGGAATCGGCTTTAATGGTTCCTTGTTATCTACATTTGAATTTGCGATTGAGTTCAAAAGCCCCTTTGTATATGGATGTTTTGCCTCATAGAAGATTTCATTTACAGTTCCCTCCTCCATGATGTTGCCGCCGTACATAATTGAGATTCTGTCACAAAGGCTTGCTACAACTCCCAGGTCGTGGGTAATCATAATTACTCCAGTTCCTGCCTTTTGTGTAAGTTCTTTGATCAGTTCCAGAATCTGAGCCTGAACTGTAACATCAAGGGCAGTTGTCGGTTCATCACAAATCAAAAGCTTTGGGTTATTTGCAAGGGCAATTGCAATTATGATTCTCTGTCGCATACCGCCGGAAAACTCAAAGGGATACTGTTTTAATCGCATCTCTGGACTTGGAATTCCGACCATCTTCATCAGCTCAATTGCACGAGCTCTTGCTTCCTTTTTTGTACACTTTGTGTGATACAAAATGCCTTCTGTTATCTGCTTTTCAATTGTTACAATCGGGTTCAAGTAACTCATTGGATCCTGGAAAATCATGGAGATTTCATTTCCACGGATTTCCTGCAGCATCTTTTCGTACTGCTTCTTTTCTGCCTTTGTGTTGTAATGATTTGGACTTAAATCCTTTCCGTCAAAAATCATTGAACCCGAAGTTACCTTTCCGTTTCCGGCCAGGAGGCCCATGAGCGAAAGCATTCCCTGCGACTTTCCCGAACCGGACTCCCCTACGATTCCAAGAATTTCGCCGGCTTCAACATGATAATCTACTCCGCGCACGGCCTTTACTGTTCCGCCGTCTGTCTTAAACTCTGTTGTCAGTCCCTTTATTTCTAATAACGCCATATAAACCTCTTATTTGGTTAGGCTAAAAAATGCTTTCGCATTTTTTTTAACGCCTTTCGATTGAACACCGGCCGCCAGCGGCCTTACACATTATCTCTTTCTCTTTGGATCAAGCGCTCTCTCCAAGCCTTCACCTACAAAGTTGAAGGAAATGATTGTAAGACAGATTGCAACAAGCGGATAAATTGTCTGCATAGGGTAAACCATAATCAGCTCACTTGCCGCATCGCACAAGGTTCCCCAGCTTGCCTTTGGTGCCGAGATTCCAACTCCGATAAAGGAGAGCCAGGCTTCCGTAAAAATTGCCTGTGGAACCATAAGTGTAATGTTTACAATAATTGGTCCCATTGCATTTACCAGAAGGTGCTTTACAAGAATACGTTTTGGACTTGCTCCAAGAACAAAGGCCGCCATCGTAAACTCCTGCTCCCTCAAACTCTTAACCTGAGAACGGACAATTCTCGCCGTACCAATCCAGCAGGTAATCGATATACCAAGGATGATTGAAGAAACTCCAGCCCCCAGCCAGAGCATAATCAAAACAATATAAAGCATTGAAGGTACAGAATAGATGATATCGACAAAACGCATCATAACCATATCTGTTTTTCCACCGACATAACCTGCAATTCCACCATAAAGAGTTCCAAGAATCAGGTTGACGATGGCCGCTACAATTCCAACTCCAAGGCTTATACGGGCACCGTAAAGAATACGTACAAAAATGTCGCGGCCCATCTTATCGGTTCCAAAAAGATGCTGGGCTGTTGGTGCCGCATTTCTTAAAGCAATGTTCTGGTCTTCATAAGAAAAAGGTGAAAAGACCGGACCAAGAATTGCCATAAGAACTACAATCACAAGAACGATCAGCCCAAAGACTGCACGCTTGTTCTTTGTAAACTCAGCCTTTACCGACTGAAAGAAGGTCTTGCTTTCAATCGCAATAAATTCATCATTCTTTTCTTCCTTACTGAGCTTTCGAAATAACTGCTCCTTTTGCATTTCCTTATATTCACTTGTTGTCATTTCCATAATTACCTCCTACAAAGACTTTCTTGTTCTTGGATCTATCACCGCACAAAGCAAGTCTGCAATCAGGTTACACATGATAATCAGTGCTCCCATAAAAATCGTGATTCCCATTACCACTGTGTAGTCGTGGTTCATGATTGCATTTGTAAACTCACGGCCAAGTCCTGGAATCGTAAAAATCTTTTCGATTGTTACAGAACCGGTAAGCAGGAATGCAACCATTGGTCCAATGTAAGTAATTACTGGCAGCATGGCATTTTTCAAAACATGACGGAAAAGAATGGTGCTTTTGCTGATTCCCTTTGCCTTTGCCATGGTTATGTAATCCTGTCTGATAACCTCTTCGTAAGAACTCTGGGTAAGACGGGCAACCGCACTAATTGGCCAGAGTCCCTGAGCTACAGCCGGAAGAATATAGTGCAGTGGTGTACTCAAACCTATGATTGGCAGGGCCTTAAAAATAACGCCGAATAAAATCATCAGAAGAAGGGCTACAAGAAAGTTAGGAATACTAACTCCAAGCGTAAGTCCTGTAAGCCAGGCTCCCTTTGCTACCGGGCTTTTTGATTTTGCCATCATGATGCCCGAAAAGATTCCAACCACCAGAACCAGAACTGTTGTAACAAGACCAAGCTTCATTGTTGGAATCATTGATTGCTTAATAATTGATGTTACAGAAGTTCCTGTCTTCTTATAGGAAGTTCCCAAATCACCCTGCAGCATATTTTTTATATAAATGAAAAGCTGTGTTACAACCGGTTTATCAAGACCGTACTGAGCTTCCATTTTGGCAAGAACATCACCAGAAATATTTTTTGATTGAAGAGGACTTCCAGGCATAACCTTTGTCAGCGTAAAAGTGATTACAATCAGGATGAACAAGGTAAGAAGGCCAAGCCCCAACCTTTTTAGAATGTACTTAATCATCTATCCTCCTTAGCGTCCGTAAATTGCAAAAAAAAAATGGCAAAGATGTTTTTTACGACATCTTTGCCATTTAAGTAAAATGAAAACGACTTACGAACCCTGCTTCATTTTTGTTATGCCCTTTATAAAAAAAATCCGCCGCAATGGTCAATAAGTTTTTTTTAGATTTGTAAGTGGAACAAAAAAACATAAGCAGCTTTGTAGAATTTACAATTTTCTGAAAATTAAATTGACACTCCTTAATTAGAGAACATAAAGTAAGCCCAAATCTTTATAGAGAGGTGAAGTTATGAAAATTGTTGTGATTCAGGAAACGGTAAAAATGCCAAACCTTACAGCTCAAGAAGTTACAGAACACTGGAATCAGTTGAAGAAGCTTCCTAATGTAGAGCTGAAAATTGTTATCCCTGAAAAATATCTTATGCCGGAAGAATATCACGATATCATTGGTGATGCAGATGCAGTTCTTGGGCTCTGGATCAGCGACAAAGTTATAAATGAAGAATGGCTGGGTCATCATCCAAACTTAAAATATATTGCAACACTTGGTCACGGCTGGGGCGAGTTTGATGTTGAAATGACCCGTCGTAAGAAAATCACCATTACAAACACCATTTACGGTGCACAGACAATTGCTGAATATGGCTGGGCTCTCTTGATGGAAGTCTGCCATCACGTAAATGTTCATTCAGACATGATTAAAAAAACCGACTGGACTACACTTGATGAAAAGGGAATGCCTCTTGAACGGGCAATGTACGGAAATGTTGTTACACCTCAGATTGAACTTTACGGAAAAACTTGCGGTATTTTTGGGCTTGGCGCAATCGGTCTTGCCTTTGCAAAGATGGCTTCGGGCTTTGGTATGCGTGTAATATCCTACAGCCGCCACAAAAAAGTTGGTGCAATTTATTCCTTTGTTGAACAAGTTGATTTTGATACCCTGCTTCGTGAGTCTGATGTAATTTCAATTCATGCACCTTATACTGCAGAAACAGCCGATACCTTCGACAAGGAAGCTTTTGCAAAAATGAAAGATGGAGCAATTCTGATTAACACAGCCCGAGGCGGTCTAATTGATGAGACTGCAATGATGGAAGCACTGAACAGCGGAAAGCTCTTTGCAGCCGGTCTTGATGTTCTGAGGGATGAACCACCAGTTTCGGATAATCCCCTCTTCCACACAGACAAAACTTCGATAACAGGCCACATTGCATGGCTTACAAAAGAAAGCCGTCTGCGTGCAGTAGATATGGCAATTGAAAATTTCATTCATTATCTGAATGCAATTCCAACTAGTGTGATAAACTAAAAAAGATTGTCGGGTCAAGCCCGACAATCTTTTTTACACCACCGCCTGTTTCATCCACCTGCCGCTCTTAATACGCCAGATATTTGAAACGCAGCGGGCAAACCAGTCAATAATCATTGCAATCCAGACACAAAGTACGCCCGGAATAATAAAGCCCGCAAGACGATTCAGGTAAGTCAGTAAATAAGCAAAACCGATTCTGAATACCCACATAATCAAAATTGATGCAGTCATCAAATATTTTACATCTCCGCTGGCACGTAAAACCGACTGCAATGTCCAGGCACAAGGCCACATCAAGACGCAGCTTGCAGAATGGAAATACATAAGCATGCGGGCCAGTCTGTCTCCCTCTTCCGAAAGATGATACCAGCCTGCAATTGTAGGTGTAAGAAGAACAATAAAGATATTTTCAATCCAGAGCATAATGTAAGCCCATTTCAAAAGTTTCTTTGTATAATCCTTTGCAGCCCCATAATCCCCTGCCCCTACGCACTGACCTACAATCGTTGTAATTGCAAGTCCAGTCGCCGAAGCGGGAATTGTTGCAAGAAGCTCTATCGTACTCGCAGTTGCATTTGCCGCAATACTTGCTGTTCCGAAACTTGCAATAAGAGCCTGGGTAAACAATTTTCCAATCTGGAACATGGCACTGTCTATTCCGCTTGGAATGCCCAGAGCAAGAATCTTTTTCTGAATATTCCAGTTCCAGCCCAGACGCAGATATTTATCTATGTGTAAATCTCTTTTCTGATTACGCAGCATAAAAACAACCACAATGCCTGCCACCGCTCGGGAAATCAGCGTTGCATAACCTACGCCCGCAATCCCCATTCCAAAACCAAAAACAAAAATCGCATTTCCAAAAATGTTCAGAATATTCATGATTGCAGAAACCGTCATGCTCAGATTTGAGTTTCCCATAGAACGGAAAAGAGCCGTAGAACCGTAGTAGACCGAAATAAATGGAAAGGAAAGAGCCGTTATGTAAAAATAAATTACCGCCTGATCCATAACAGCTTTTTCTACAGAACCATAAATTAACTGAAGGATTTGCCGGTTGAGGGAAAGACATAGGGCCGTAATCACAAGGGCAACCGCGAAGCATATTAAAATCAGCTGATTAGAAACCGTGTTAGCCGTATCTTTCCGTTTTGCTCCGATTGCCTGAGACGCTACAACAGCACCACCTGTAGCCAGAGCTGTAAACACATAAATCAAAAGATTGGAAATTGTATTTACCAGCGATACCCCGGAAACGGCAGTCTCGCCCGCTCCAGAAACCATAATCATATCTGCCATTCCTACTGACACCGCAAGAACCTGTTCGATTATCAAAGGCATTACAAGTTTTATAAGAAACTTCCTGTCAAATTGAATTACCTGATGAACTACTTTTTCCATCTTCTGCCTCCTGTCATTAAGGGGACCTCTAAAAATTGCAATTTTTAGAGGTAACTTTGAAAATGCGATGTTTTAATTCCTGCTATTTTCAGGAATTAAAACTCGTCGGGTTCTCTAAAAAATCACCGAAGGTGAGTTTTTAGAGATACCCTTAATCTAAAATCCAGCGCCAATAATAAAGATTCATCCTGATTTATTGCAATAATTTTTTTGGATTTTTGTAACTTGTACAAAAAGGAGAACAAAATTTTTGTAAAAAATTTCTAGGATTCCAAAATCACATCCGCTAGATTAGGGGCAAGAAAACACGATAAGGAGGCGTGATAAAAAGTACTTCCCTGTACTTTTTATCACATGCAGATTTTGCCGTCGGCAAAACTGCGATATCGTGCCTCCTGCACGACCGCTAACGCGGAGTTTATAAGGAGATAAAAATGGATTACAAGACACTTTTAAAAGATTCAATTAAGGCCATGCCAGAAAGCAAAAGAGCCGCTCGTCAGCCGGTTTCAAGTTACACCACCCCAGATATTTACCGTTTAAACTACAATGAAAGTCCTTACGGTCCGAGTCCTAAAGCAATTGAAGCAATGATGGAAGCTGCAAAACGTCCTAACATTTATCCGGACTGGTTTTCTGTAGATTTAAAAACAACTTTTGCCCAGCTGCACGGACTTCCAGATATGATGCATGTTTGCACAGCAACAGGTTCATCTTCCCTCATCAATATTCTTGGTGAAGTTTTTTTGAATCCTGGAGAAGAAGTAGTTCTTGGTGATCCAAGTTACGAGGCCTTCCGCGATACAGCATATATTGCAGGAGCAGTTCCTGTTGTAGTCCCTCTTGATAAAGAAATGAACTACGACCTGGATGCAATGCTCAGAGCCATCACACCAAAAACAAAAATGATGGTTATTTGCAATCCAAATAACCCAACCGGAACTTTTATTGATTCAGAAAAACTGGAAGCCTTTATCAGAAAAGTTCCTGAGACTGTTCTCGTAGTAGTTGATGAAGCCTATCTAGAATTTGTAAGAAATCCGGTTACCTATTCTATGATTAAAATGATTCGCGAAGGCTACGAAAAACCACTCATCGTTTTAAAAACTTTCTCTAAGGCTTACGGAATGGCTGGACTTCGTATCGGTGTTGCAGCAGGAAAGCCAGAACTGATTTCCCTTCTTTCAAAATCTGGAGCTGCCTGGAACATAAACTTCCTTGGTCAGAGAATGGCAACAGAGGCACTTAAAGACCAGGAATACATTGCACAGGTTGGTGAACTGAATGCAATTGAACGCAAAAAAGTTACAGAAGGACTTGAAGCTCTTGGTTGCAAAGTTTACAAGAGTCAGACAAACTTTATTTTGTTCAAGGCTCCAGGAATTGAAAACACAGAGGTTGTAGCAAAGCTTGCAGAAGAAAAAATATTAATCGGCTGCCCGATTGGAATGAATCGTGTTAGTCTTGGAACAGCAGAGATGAATGATAAATTCCTTTGTGTAATGAAATCTATACTAACTAAAAAGTGCGAGAAAAAACTTGCCTAAAACTCCTCTTTTAGGCATAATATTCGCAATGAGTGCAATGACGTGCATAAAGCATTTGTCACTGCACTCTTTTTTTTGTCCAGAGGAATATTATGTACACAGTAAATGAAATTATGAATCTTTCACTTTTTAAGAAATTTAAAATCCTCACCGGAAAAGAATATCTTACCAACACCGTAACAACCACAGTCATTCTAGAATTCGAAAGCAGCCGGATAAATTATGCAGGTTACTGTTACGGGTACTTTGTTTTGATTTCATATTTTTTTGCATCCATAAGTCCTGAGCTTGTAAATGGTTCAATCAAAAATCTTATTCAAAAAAGAGTTTCTGGGATTGCAATTAAACTTTTACCAGATGAACATATTCCCCTGGACATCATTCAGTGCGCAGAAGAATATCATGTACCCATTCTCACATTTTATGATGAGTTTATGGAAGACCTGATTATCAACATAAACGAATCAATGAAAACCCGCGCCCAATACATCATTCACGAAGAAAAGTTAAATATGATTTTAAATGAAAAAAAGGATAAGGATGAAGTTTCCAGAATTGCACGCGAAATTAATCCCGATTTTAAAAACAAAATCATAAGTGCCGTTTTGATTCCCAAAAAAGAATCTTCCAACCTTAAAGTTCACACTTTTTTCGACAGTCTCATGTATCACCGCTCAAAAGTTACCTCAACAACACCCTGGTCTTTCATTAAATCTGACCACAACATTGTTTTAATATGCAGCTTTTATGAAGATGAAGCAAAGTCTATTTTTAAATTCCGCTATATTCAGGATATTCTCATGCAAAACGGCTTTACCACAGAAGATTTTTTTATAGGCTATGATGAAGAACTGATGTCACTGCATGACCTGAGAAAATCTATTAAGAATGCTTACGCTGCGGCTGAAGTTGCTAAAATTAAAAAGAGCGATTCTCTTTCATATAAGTTTATTGGAGTATATAAATACGCCTACAATCTGCTTTTAGATGATATAATGTACAGTGAAATTAAAAATAGAATTAATATCCTACAAAATTACGACAAGAAGCACGATGCAAATCTCATAAAAACACTTAACTCTTTTGTAAAAAATAACGGAGATTATTCGGCCACAAGTGAAGACTGTTATCAGCACACAAATACAATCCGCTACAGAATAAAAAAGATTTTTGAACTCCTAGATTTAGACGAAAATGAAGGTTCAGAAGAAATCAGACTATTAATCAGGTGCTATCATCTGCTCAAAGACCGACAGGCATGAATCTTTGTCAGCACAGGACCAGTGCACCCTATCGGGTATAAATCAATACAATTACCATCATATTATACCCTTTGAGGTATAATATGACATATTTTTATAGACATTACACCCGTTAGGGTATATAATTTCCATAATGAACAAAAACACTCAAAATTTCATAGGAAGTTTTCTCAAACAAAAAAGAAAATCTGCAGGACTTACTCAAGAAGAATTTGCAATCAGAAGCGGACTCGGTCTTCGTTTTGTTCGTGAACTTGAACAGGGAAAGCAAACAGTACGTTTAGACAAAGTTAATCAGGCTCTTGCAATGTTTGGATACGTAGCCTCCCCTGCAAAAATTCCAAAAGATGAGTCGGGAGAAGACAATGACAAATAGATACGGACTTGTTTATTATCAGCAAGAACTGTGCGGAAAAATTTTTGAAACAGATGAAGGTTATTCCTTTGAATACGAGTCTACCTGGCTTGAAAATCCCGCAGCCCGAGAAATAAGTCAAACTCTACCATTAAAAAATAAATCTTATTCATCTAAAACTCTTTTTTCCTTTTTTGACGGATTAATTCCCGAAGGATGGCTTTTAGAAGTTGCTGTAAAAAACTGGAAACTTAATCCAAAAGACAGAATGGGACTTTTACTTTCAACCTGTCAGGACTGTATTGGTGCCGTAAGCGTAAAACCTCTTTTGATGGAGAATAAAGAATGATTAAAAAGTTTTGTCTCTGCTGTCTTAAAGAATTAAATGATAATGAAAAAGAGCAGAATTTTCACAAAAAATGTCTTAAAAATTTTTTTGGAACGACAAAAACTCCACAGATTGAATTAAATGATGAAATTCTGGAGGCTCTCGCACAAAAATCAAGTTCTAAAGGAATATCAGTCGCTGGTGTTCAAAAAAAAATATCACTTCACCTGCTATCTGAAAAAAACGAACAACCTCGTCTAACTTTAATAGGATTTCCTCAGGGTTATATTTTAAAACCACAAAGTAATGATTTCGAATTCCTTCCTGAAACTGAACACATTACAATGGCTATGGCAGAAAAAGCAGGACTACAGGTTGTTCCGCATTCATTAATATATACTTCTAATCATTCTCTCTCTTACATAACAAAACGAATTGACAGACAAAAAAGCTATGAAAAAATACACATGGAAGATTTTTGTCAGCTGTCTAATCGTCTGACAGAAGATAAATACAAAGGTTCATACGAACAGTGTGCAAAAATTATCCAGAATTATTCTGCAAGACCTGGTATTGATTTAACTGATTTTTTTTACAGACTGCTTTTCTGTTTTATTACTGGTAACTCAGATATGCACTTAAAAAATTTCTCTCTTATTCGAAATCCTCAAAATGATGAATGGGAACTTTCCAAAGCATACGATCTTCTTCCAGTAAATATTTTGATGCCCGCGGATAAAGAGGAAACAGCACTTACATTGAATGGAAAAAAATCACGTTTGACTCGAAATGATTTTTTAATTTTTTCACAGAACATAAAAATCCCTTTAAAAGCCGCTGAAAAAATGATTGAAAATCTTATTTCAAAAAAGGAGACTTTGCTTGAACTTACAAAATCTCCTTTTATTTCAGATGAACTGCAAATAAAGTTCTCTAATCTTATTGAAGAACGATGCAGAAGACTAATGTAATGAACCAAACGAATTTATCTATACTTTTATTGGATGCTTTTTTTTACCAACCTTTTTCCAAATCCCCGCACTATATAAGCAAACCGGTTTTTAGTAAAATGGAATAGCGATGGAAAAAGAAAAGGCTGACAAGTTAATCGTAAAATTTTCTTCTAAGGTGTATGGCTTTGCTGTAAAAAAATCATTTTCGTATGATGAAGCAGAAGAGCTTTCGGGCGAGATGCTGAAGGAGCTTTATCTTTCTATGCTGCACGCAGAGGATATTGTGAATCCTGAAGGCTACATCTGGAGAATCTGCCAGCATGTTTACGCAAAGTATGTGAATCAGAAAAAACTGCAAAAGGGTATTTCTCTTGATGGTATTGAGCTTGCATATTTTGATCAGCATGACTTTGGAGAAAGTGAAGAAGAAATCAAAAAACTCCGCAAGGAGATTGGATTTTTGACTTCCAGCCGTCGTGAAATTGTCTATTCCTTTTATTACGAAGGTAAGTCTATTTTTCAAATTTCAAAAGAACAGGGACTGCCTGCCGGTACCGTAAAGTGGCACTTAAATAAAGCTCGTAATGATTTAAAGGAAGGATTTACTATGAAAAGAAAAATTGGAAGTCTTGGTTTATCACCTGTAAAGGCTCTTGGAATCAGTCATAATGGAAGGCCTGGAAGTAAGGGCGGTCCCGAATATTATCTGGATGATAAAATCAATTTGAATATTGTTTACAGCGTTTATGAAAATCCAAAAACTATGGAAGAAATTGCAGAAGATTTGGGAATGACGCCTGTTTTTCTGGAAGACCGGATTGCAATGTTGCTTGCAAACGGATTTCTTGTTGAAACAAAAGGTAAGCATTACACAACCTATGTTAAATTTACTCCAAAAGAGTTCTCTCTTGAGGCGGCGGTAAATGGAGTGAGGATGCAGCTAAAACTTGCAAAAATCCTTGCCGAAAAATACGTGCCTCAGGTTCGTGCTGCACTTGCGGGTCTGGAAATTGGAAAAGACATTTATATTCCAGGAGGAAACCGGGAGCTTTTTGAGGCTGCTGCAATTTTTGTTGCTATTTTTTCAAAATGCTCTGTTCATATTGATAAGGATATTTCAAAGCACAGAATCAAAACTTTAGATGGAGCTGATTATCTTGTGACTGTTGAAATTAAAGATGAAATTATTGATCCAGATTATAAATGCGAATTTGATATTCCTGAACTTGAAACAAAATATAATTGCTGCGGACAGATGACAAGAGATTCACAGAAATATCCATGCCTTTTTTCATGGTCTATGGATTCAAGATTCGACAGTCGAACTGGTTCTTGGCAGAACAATTTGAATTCAGACTATGAAAGTATATACGAAATAATCACCGGTGCAATTACAGAAGCAAAAGCAACTTCGGACAAGTTTGCAAGGCTTCGTAAGCGCGGCTTCCTTACAAAAGACGGCAAAATCAACATCATGATTATAAAGAGCAGCTGGGATGATTTTAAGAATATGCTTCCAAGCCCAGATAAAAGTCTTCTTGATGAATTTGCAAAATACGCCCTGGAGCAGGCAATGATTCAGGCAAAGCAGTATCCGCCACAGATTCAGGATAGATTTGTTGCTGAATTTATGGATTGGGCAGTTGGAAGTACAGTTGCAATGATGGTTCTTGATGAACTTTATGACAGCGGAACTTTCCACCATCTTACAGAAGAAGAAAAAGTTACAGCTAATCTTTTGATGTTTGCGGATAAATTGCCGGAGTAAAATCTAAATAAAACTTTTGAGCGCCCTTCTTAAACGGAGGGCGTTTTTTTTAGAACAACTCATCCAGCAAAATCCAATATCTGATTTTTTCCCAGTCGGGTTCAATGCCAAGGGCTTCAAAAAGCAGGTCTGGATTAAAATCGGGATAGACCTTGCCGCCGAAGGTTCCGTCGAAGTTGTGCTTGAGGCTTCTGTAGCAGAGGGCAATGTCTTTCCATTTGTCGCCGATTGCGGTATCGCCGCAGTCAATAAAGCCGCTGACTTTGCCGTCATTAAGTAAAACATTTGGAAGGCAGAAGTCGCCGTGGGAAAGAACCGGCTCGTAGGCGGGTTTGTTTTCTTCCAGCCATTTGAGCAGGGCTGCAGGGCTTTCAAATCCATTCTCGCCAAAGGTGCCCGGTTCGGCGTCTTCAATATCTACAAGGCCGTTTTCTACGCGGTATCTTGCAACACGCAACTCGGCATCAAAGTCCCGGGATTTAGGGCAGCCGGAGATGTCTGTTGCCCAGAGCATTTTGAAAGCCTGAGCCAGCAAAGGAAGCAGTTCGCCCGGATGTTCCATGTAATATTCCGAGCAGGACATTTCGCCTGGAATCCTTGTCATTAAAAGATATTGAAAATCCCCGTTTCTTTCAAAAGCGAGAACCTTCGGAACAGGAAGCTTTCCCTTAAGCCAGTTGAGCACTTCAACGCTGGATTCTTCGTTGTGCAGACGACTGTCCAGGATTTTTAAGACGCAGTCATCAAATATAAAAATGCTTGAACCCGACTTTCCCATGTCGTCGATTGTGTATTCTTTGCCAGCTATTAGTTTTTTGATTTTGTCCGGAATCAAAAGGAGAGTTTTTTCAACTACCGATTGGTAGTCTGAATCAATGAGGTCAACAAACTCCCCGGCAGCTTCAAAGCCGTGGATGATGTGATTGTTTTCTTCTTTTATCCAATCAGCCGTGCAATCGCTGTCATCAAGTCTGCACTCAATATCCGAAGCGTGCTCCCTAATTTCATCAAAGTGCCTGTCGATATATGCGTCTGTCATGGCAAGGCAGATAAAGCTGATGTCCCGCAGATATTCCTCATCAAAATCCTTGCGCCAGTCAAAAGGAATATAGCAGCCTTCAACGATGAGGTTCTGCTTGTTCTCGATGGCAGTTTTAATCATCTCGCGGACTATGGGCCAGATGTAAGTTGTCAGCTGGTCATCATCGCCCGGAGTAAGCTTTGTATTCCCGCTTCTGATGAGGCCCATCTTCAGGTGATCAATGGAAAGATAAGGAAACTTATATTTTTCGAGCATGCGCTGGGCGAGTAAAGTTTTTCCTGTGTGCGACGCGCCTGTGATTATTATTATCATATAAAACTCCGCTTAGTAAATCATTTTCGCAAAAGCCACGTTAGTCTCACATTCTACAAAACCATTTTTCTTATAAAAATTATAGGCCGGAACATTTGAATCCGTCAAAAGGAAAATCTGCTTTAGTCCCAGCGCCTTTATTGCCTTTTCAATTTCGCTGATAAAAAAAGTGCCGGCTCCACTACCCTGCTTTTCAGTTTTAATACAAAGTTCGTTGATGATATATTCCGTGCCACTGTACCAGTGTTTGATATAGCCGAGGGAAATGCCTATCAGCTCGCCAGCTTCATCATACAAGCCATAGGTAAGTGAATAGCCCTGACCAATCAGATCGCATGAAATGCTTGCCGAAGCCAATGTTGCAATTTCAAGTATTGCAGAACAGACTAACCTTCTTGCCATGAACGCTGCAATTGAGGCGGCTCATGCTGGTGAAGCAGGAAAAGGATTTTCTGTTGTTGCAGATGAAATTAGAAAGCTTTCTGAAACATCATCATCTCAATCTGACTCTATTGGAAAACAGCTTATAAAAATTAAAAACTCTATTGAAAATGTAGTTTCATCTTCAAATGAAGCAAGTGCAGCTTTTAATACTGTTGCAAATCATATTAAAGAAACAGACCAGCTTGTTGTACAGATTAAGTCAGCTATGGAAGAACAGAACGAAGGTTCAAAACAGATTGGCGAGGCTTTACGAAACATGAACGACAGTACTGTAAATGTTCAGAAGGCTTCAAAAGAAATGGCTTCTAGAAATGAAAGAATTATGAATGAAATGAATTCTCTTCAGTCGTTAACATCAAATATGAAAACGGGAATGGACGAAATGGCTTTAGGTGCAAAAAAGATTAACGAAACTGGAATCACACTTTCTGAAATTTCTAAGGATGTTCAGAACGCTATCACAAATATTGGAAACCAGATCGACCGTTTCAAAACTGAATAGTTGAATAGCATGGAGAAAATTATTATGAAAAACAAACTCTTTATAAAACTTAATATTTTAAGCTGTCTTTTTATTTCACTTTTTTCAATTTCCTGTTCAAAGAAAAATGAAGCAGTTATTGTAAAGCATCCTGTAACACTTCGACTTTCAGATAATCATGCCAAGGGCTACCCTACAACCATGGCAGATGAAGAATTTGGTCGTCTTGTTGAACAAGAAACAGAAGGTAGAATCAAAATTGAAGTAAGAGCCGGTGGTGCACTTGCAGAAAATGAGGGAGATGCTATTGAGGCACTAAAACATGGTGATCTGGCATTCACTAGAGTTTCTGCATCTTCGGTTTCTTCTTATGTGTCAAAGATAAATGCAATTCAGTTCCCTTATCTTTATAAAAGTTCTGACCATATGTGGAAAGTTTTGAACGGTTCTATAGGACAGTCTATTCTTGAAGAAATTGAAAAATCTGGATCTGGTCTTGTTGGCTTATGCTATTATGATGCAGGTTCTAGAAATTTTTATGTTACAAAACCAGTTAATTCTGTTAAAGATATGAAGGGACTTAGAATCCGAGTACTTAATAGTCCAATTATGCTTGATATGTGCGAGGCTCTTGGTGCAAAAGGAGTAACAGGCCTTAGTATGACTCAGGTTCGTGGTGCTATTGAACGTAATGAAATTGATGGTGCAGAAAATAATTTCCCTACATATCAAAGCAATGGTGATTATAGTATTGCTCCTTATTTTATTTTGGATCAGCATACTCGTGTTCCAGAAATTCTGATTGCTTCAAAGAAAGTTTTAGACAGACTTGATCCTGCAGATGTGGAAATTATTAAAAGAGTTGCTAAACAAACCCAGGAATATGAAATTCAAAAATGGCATGAAAGAGAAGAATATTCAGAAAGAATTGCCAAAGAAAACGGCTGTACAGTTATAAAATTATCTTCAGATGCATATTCAGATTTTCAGGCTGCTATGACTCCTGTTTATGAAAAACATGGTAGTCAGTATACCAGCATAATTAATTCTATTCGTTCTACTAATTAGTTTTACTTACGGCAACAGTGTCATTATTTGACAGTGTTGCCGTGTAAAAAAACTATTCGAGGAAGTAGGTCTTCATCATGCCCTTACCTTTTACTTCAACTTCTACACCTTCACTGTAGTTAAACTTGTCTTTGGTTTGGGCATAAGTTGCTTCGGTAACATGAATTTTCATTGCCTGGCCAGTTGATTCCATACGGCTTGCAACATTTACCGTGTCGCCCCAAATATCATAAATAAACTTGGACTTTCCAATTACACCTGCAACAAGATTTCCAGAATTAATTCCAATTCTTATGCTTACCTTTACTTTTGATGTTGCATTGAAAATAGCCACATCCTCTAAAAGCCCTTTTGCAAATCTTACCATTTGTACAACATTTTCTGGATTATTTTCATCTGTAAGTCCGCATGCTGCCATGTAGGCATCTCCAATTGTTTTGATTTTTTCTATTCCTTCACGCTTAGCTCTTTCATCAAATTTTGAAATCATTTTATTGAGCATAGTTACAACTTCTTCTGCCGAAAGCCCATCACTCATTTTTGTAAAGTTTACAATATCAGTAAACAAAACAGTAACGTTTGGATACTTGTTAGCGATTGTTCTATCAGGATGTTCTGTAAGTTCTTTTGCAACTTCGGAAGGAAGAATATTTAACAAAAGTTTTTCTGATTTTTCATTTGCAAGCTTTAATTCCTGGGTTCTTTCATCAACCTTTTTTTCAAGCTGCATTTGATAACGACGCATTTTAAACAGTTTGTATCTTACTAAACCAAATACAATTAAAGCTACAATAAAAATTATTGCAATCCAGAACCAAACCCTCTGCCAAATATGAGCTAATTTTACAATTTCAACAGGAGTACATGGCTGGCTGGCAACTCCATCATTATTTAAAGCCATAACAGAGAAGGCATAGTTACCTGCTTTCATGTTTGTATATGAAACTGTACGCGAGTTTTCCCAATCTGAATAATCATTTTCGAAACCAGAAAGCCTATACGAGAACAAAACTCTTTCTGGCGAAACTGTTGTAAGTCCTGTATATTTAATTCTTAAACGTTTTGTAGTTGCAGGAACAATTATTTTTTCGCCATAGTAGTTATAGTGCTCATTATCAATTGAATATTCCTCTATTTCTATTCTTGGAGCACGCTTATTACGATTAGACCTGATTGGATCATAGATTGCAAAACCATCTACAAGTGTAAACCAAATTCTTCCTTTACTATCTTTCATAGAACATGATGTTGATGTTACACCACCTGTAGCAAGTCCATCAGATTTTCCATAATTATGTACAGTCAAACGATGGCGTTTTCCTTCAACAATTTCTTCCATTTCTGATTTTTTAGTCGAAAGTATGCCCTTGTTAGAAAGCATCCATACTGAACCTGTATAATCCGTAAACATTTGGAAAACACTGTCTGTTCCAAGGCCATTTTGGGAATTGAAGTTTACAAAATGTTCATCTTCTATGTTCATTCTAGAAAGGCCTGTACCGGTACCAATCCACATAATTCCATTTTCTTCTTCGTTAATTTTAAAGATTACGTTTCCTGCAAGACCATCATCTGTTGTGTAGTGTTTTACAATTTCTTTATCCTTGAAAACATAAATTCCACCACCGTTAGTGCCTACCCAAATTTTATGTTCAGAATCTTCATAGAGCCACATTATATATACATTCTGCATTTCTACTTTATTTGAAAGATTTTCCACACTTCCATTAGAATGGATGATGGAGAGCCCCTGAGCCATTCCTACATAAATATCTTTGGAACTTGTTTTTATAGAAACACGACCTCGGTTACCAACCAAGCCATCTTTTACACCCCAAATTTTAATTTTTCCATTTGCATTGTATAAAATCTGTGTTTTTTCTGATGAATAACCTGTAACCAAGATTTCCTTATCTTGAGTAAGCCCAACATGTCTAACTCGCATGCCTTCAGTTTCTCTTGTAAGGTCATTCTGAACAAACTGATTATTTTTATAGCATAGTATTCCATTATCAGATGCCAGCCAGGTTACATTTCTAAATGTGTCTTCGCAAATTGCATTGATTGTAATGCCAGTTGGAACAGTCTGGAACTTACCCCTACTCAACTTATAAAGACCGCCTCGATTTAATCCAATCCAAATGTTTCCTTCATCATCTTCTATGATTTTGTCTACTCCATCTTCTGGCAAACCATTTGTTGTATCCAGATATGAAATATAACCATCGTGTAAAACTGTTACACCTGAGTCTGTACAGAACCAATAATAACCAGAGGAATCCTGGCAGATACCAGAAACAAGTGCACCTTCCTTATGGGAATGTCCTATATCATATATTGTTTCTTCATCATTTTTTATTCTTACTGCATAGTGGGGAGCAACAGAAAACCAAAGTGCACCTGCATTATCTTGAGTTATTGATGAAACATCTTTATAAGGACAGTTTTTAAAACCCTCAAAGTTTCTAAGTTTCTTATTTTCGTAGATAAATACTTTAATACCGGTAGTAACCCAGATTCTTCCTGCAGTATCACAGAGTAAATCAACAACAGTAATTCTTTCATCATTGTCAATTGACCTTTCTGGAATAACAATTCTATGACCAGGGGTAAAATAGCAGGGACCATAGGCAGTTCCTACCCATACATTGTGTTCCTTATCTTCTGTAATCGAATTAATTTTGTTGTTTGGAAGTCCATCATCAACTGTGTACTTTTTTATACTTCCATCTGGAAAAATACAGGAAATTCCTTCGTCATTATGGCCAACCCAAATATTTCCCTGCGAATCCTGGAAAACGGCGTGGGCAGTGGCAAACTGGTATTTTTCATCAATGGCCCGACTAAGAACTTTGAATTCAACTCCATCAAAACGAGCCAATCCATCATAGGTTCCAAGGTAAATATAGCCTTTATTATCCTGGATAAGGTCAATAATTGTCATGCCAGGTAGACCATCTTCAGTAGTCCACTGTTTTCCTACATAATCATTAAAAAATTTGTCATCGACTGTTGGTTTAGAAAAGATCGCCGAACAGAAAAAGGTTACAAAAAGCGAGATAAAAGTAAATTTCTTGTTCATAGTAAAAATAATTATACACCCGCTTTAAAAAAAGCTACAAGAAATCCCCTATGATTGTTTTATTTTTAAAAAAAAATCCCGAAGATCAAAATAATTTAACCTTCGGGAAAGAGTATAAAATTATAACTTCCAGCTTACGGCTTCTTTACGGGAATCAATAAATTTGGCGTAAATTCCACCTTTTGCTATAAGTTCTTCGTGTTTACCCTGCTCTGCAATGCGTCCTTTATCAATTACAATAATCTGGTCTGCATGGCGAACAGTCTTAAGTCTATGGGCAATCATAATTACTGTCTTTTCTTTTGTAAGAGCCGAAATTGCATCCATAAGATCTCTTTCGTTTTCTGGGTCAACGTTAGCAGTTGCTTCATCAAGGATGATGACTGGGGAATCCTTCATAATTGCACGGGCAATCGAAATTCTCTGGCGTTCACCTCCAGAAAGACTTGTTCCACCTTCGCCAATTACTGTGTCATAACCATTTGGCAAAGCAGAAATGAATTCGTGACAGCAGGCCTTTTTTGCAGCTTCAATTACTTTTTCCATTGGAGCATCTGGCTGCCCAAAACGGATATTATTTGCAATTGTATCGTGGAAAAGATATACGCTTTGGAAAACAAAGGAATAGTTCTTCATCAAACTATCCATGCTGTAGTCCTTTACGTTTTTTCCACCAAGACTTACGCTTCCCTTATCAACATCCCAAAAGCGGGCCAGAAGATGACAGAAGGTAGTTTTTCCGCCGCCACTTGGACCGACGATTGCTGTTGTAGTTCTTTCTGGAATTTTAAGGGAAATACCATCAATAATCTTTTTCTTATCATAGGCAAAATCTATATCTTTTGCTTCAAGATTACAGTTTGCAGGCTCAATTTCTGCACCTTCAATATCCATTGTTGGGAGTTCCAGAATTGCAGAAGCTTTAGAAACACTCAAATCAATTATTCGAAGTAATGCAGAATAGTTTCCTCCGGCTTCCAGTGCAGTAAAGAGCATAAAAGAACAAACCAACATTACAACACAGTTAGCAAGCACCATAGAACCATTCAAATAAGAAAATATTGAAACCATCATAATTGCAACACCAGTAAGTTTTGCAATTAAAGACTGGATATTTGAAACTGGAATACACTTCATTTCCATTTTAATAAGAGTCTTTTTACGTTTGTTGATTACCTTATTCAATTCACTCTGACGCTGACCTGCAAGATTGTAGGCCTTTACTTCGCTGATTCCCTGAATAAATTCCAGAACTTTTCCAATTTCTGCTGCATCATCTACAATTTTTTGGGCAGAAGTCTTTTTAACAGCAATTCTCATAAAAAGATTTACAAACTCAAAAACTCCAAAACCTGCCAGAGCAACAAGGCCAACTTTCCATTCATAAAACATAATCATAACAATGATGAGTGCAGTATCAAGCAATCCCTGAAGAACCATCATAACTGCACGAGTTGCAACATCACCCAAGGCTTCCATTGTATTTGTTGTAACAGAAGTTATTTCTCCAAGGCTGTTTGCATTAAAATAGCCCATTGGAAGATAACGAAGATGTTCTGCAATTTCTATACGTTTTTGTGCACAAGTACGATATCCACCTTCGCACTGCCACATTGCTGTATTTTTCTTTGTGATTATGCTGCCAATTACACTTACTCCCATAATTATAAGAGAAAGCCAAATACTTTTTACTTCAAATGGCTTGCCGTTTACAGTGGCATCAATTACTCCTGTAAGAATTACAGAAATAGCGCCAATTTTTAAAGCATTAAATAAGGAATTAATTATTCCAACAATTATTGAACCGTAAAACTTTTTGCGATTTTCTTTATCACAAAACTTAAAAAATTTATTTAAAGTTTCAAACATTATTCGCCATCCTTAGCACTGATGTGTGCTTCCCACATCTTCTTGTAGAGTCCACCCTGAGCAAGCAGTTCTTCGTGGCGTCCACAAGAATCAATATTTCCGTCTTTGATGACATAGAGTTTGTCTGCATCTTTTACTGTAGAAAGTCTGTGGGCAATTACAATTAGAGTTTTTCCGGCAACAAGCTTTGCTACTGAACGCTGAATAATTGCTTCGTTTTCTGGATCAGTGTAGGCAGTTGCTTCATCAAGAATTACAATTGGAGAATTTTTCATCATCGCACGGGCAATTGCAATTCTCTGGCGTTCACCACCACTAAGATGGGCTCCACTTCCACCAACAACAGTTTCAAAACCATTTTCCAAAGACATGATAAAGTCGTAGCAGCCAGATTGACGGGCAATTTCTTCTACCTCCGCATCACTTGCATCTGGGCGGCCAAGACGGATATTTTCGCGGATACTTAAATCAAAAAGGAAATTGTCCTGGCTAACATATGCAACTCTACGGTTATATTCTTCAAGAGACAAATCCTTTATGTTTACCCCACCAATTTCTACAGAACCCGAATCAACATCCCAAAGAGAAGCAATCAAGCGGGCAATTGTAGATTTTCCAGAACCAGATGGTCCAACCAAGGCTGTATATGAGCCCTGAGGAAGCGACATACTGATTCCGTGAAGTATTTCTCTTTGCTCAAGAGTAGATTTTTCAGAGTCTTGAGACTTGCTTTCACCCTTCTTGTATGAAAAATGAACATTCTTCAAAGTGATTGAGTTATCGGCAGGTTCTTTTACATTTTTTGCAGGGCGGTCCAGTTCAGAAAGGCACATAATTCCACCAACTTCGCCAAAAATTACGTGGGCCTTAGCTATATCATCATGATAAGAAAAAGCAGTAATAAGTGGCTGAATAGCAGAAATTGCCATAATGATGATGGTGATGAACATTGAAGCATCTACGCTACCCTTCCAGAAAAGGTAACCGCCAATTGGAAGAAGACCAATCAAAGAAGAAGGCATAAGAACCATGGCAATTGTAAATGGCCAGATTGTAGAGCGCATCCATTCTACAAAGCAGGCAGATCCGTCTTTAGCGGCAGTAACAAAGCGTTCGTAAGATGATTTAGATTTTCCAAAGGCTTTGATAACTTCAATTCCGTTGATGTATTCAACTGCAGTGTCGTTTAAGATTTTTGTTTTATCAATGGCATTCTTAAAATAGCGGGCAGAATCTTTAAACATAAGGCACATTGCTATAAGGCCAAAAGGAACTGTTACTAAACAGGTAAGACCAAGTTTCCAGTTTAGAATAAAAAGATAAACAATCAAAACTACAGAAAGAATGATGTTTGAAGTATATTCAGGAACGATATGAGCAAGTGTAGTTTCCATGCTATCTACACGGTCAATCATTGTACTTTTGAGGGAGCCAGAAGGCATATCAAGGACTGTTCCAAGTGGAAGGCGGGCAAGTTTTTCGCACATTCTCATACGGATATTTCCAAGCAAGTTAAAAGTAGCTATATGACTCATACTTGTTGAGATGGCATGAAAAAGAACATTACCCAACCAGAAAATGGCAACAATTCCACATTCTTTAAGATAAAGATTCCAGTCGCGAATTCCGTCCAAAAGCTGACAGACAATTCGTGCAATAATAACATATGGAGCGATACCACACGCTACACTCATAAGGGCAAAGAGTACACTTACTATGTACTGCCCTTTCTTTTCTCCCGCAAATTCAAAAATCCAGGATATTAGACTCTTTTTTGCAGGACTATTACTTTTTTGTGACATAATAACCCCTTGGTTAGTCTTTACTAACTTTTAGGGAAATAGTATATAACACTGTTATAATTGTCAAGTCCTGCATTTTTATGAAATATTTAAGAGTAAATCCCAGCCGCCGCGATGGAATGTAAAAAGTTGATTAAGACAATGTTCAACCTTTTCTCTTGGAAGGTCTCTTAAAATCAAAGAGAAAAACATATTGAATGCGTTGTTTATTACAAGATCTTCTATAATTGGGTCAATTCTTTGGATTTCTTTCCCGTTTTCTTCCACTGTGTTTAAAAAAACTTCGGTAGATTCTATATCCTTTTTTGCAATCTGCTGAACAAAGTTTTCATATTTAGTTCCTGCAGAGGCTTTGTAAATTAAAATAAAAGGCTTTTTATGGTTCCAGACGTAATCAAACATTTTTTCTATACCATATTTGGAATGGTTGTCCATAAAAGAGCATTGCTGGTCAACAGGAAGATTTTGGAAATCTGCCAGAATTGTGTCATAAATATTGATGATGTAGTCGGCATGTTCTTTTACAAGGGCGTCAAAAAGTTCTTCCTTGCTATTAAAATAGCCATAAAAAGCACCGGTAGTAACACCGGCCTTTTTTACAATCTCTCGCAGAGAGGCATCTTTAAATCCTTTTTGCAGAAACTCTTTATTTGCCACATCCAGAATTTTTTGAAGGGTTTTATTTTCCTTTACTTCCATAAGTCGAAAATAAACTTACTTGTGTAAATTGTCAATTACATGTCATTTTCATGCCAATTAGCTGTAAAATCCCATTCTGTGTTCTTCTGCACTTTCGAGACGTTCTGTTTTACAAAGCTCTAAAATTAGCATGGAGATGACGGCAGCTTAGCAACTTTTTAAATAGAATTATAATCTGCCAGATGGATTTCCTGATCGCAGCATTCTTTTATCAGTTCACGGTCATGGGTAACTACAATTACAGTTTTGCCCAATTTTTTAAGATTACGGAAGATTTCTCCAATTTGCAGCATGTGATTATAGTCCAGACCACTGGTTGGTTCGTCAAAAAGCATGATTTCACGGCCGCTAGCAATTGCAGATGCTACAGCAACCCTTTGTTTTTGCCCCCCAGAAAGAGATTGCGGATGGCGGTCTGCAAAGGCTTCCAGGTCGAGAGTTGCGAGAATGTGGCGGGCTTCTTCTTCGTTTTCTTCCGCCTGACTGATGAGAACTTCGTCAAGTACACTTTCTGTAAAGAGCTGATGATTTACATCCTGCATTACAAGGAAGATGAGCTTTTGACGCCCGTGACGATTGTAATTTTTATCCTGATAGAGAAGAGTTCCTTTTGAACGGCGGCCGAGACCACACAGGCAGTTAAGCAGGGTGGTTTTGCCATCGCCGTTGTTACCGGTTATAGCTGTAATTTTGCCAACAGGAATCTGCATTTGAGGGATATTGAGGGCCAGGTAACCGTTACTATATTTGTAGCGGAAGTTTTTAATTTCCAACGGTGGTTGAGTTTCTTTTGACAACTGTGGTTTCGACCCTTCGACGTCGCTTAGGGACCGTATATCCTGCGGACTACTCAACCACCGGTTGGTTCTCAGCCCCAGCTCATGCAATTCCTCTTCACTGATTTTATCCATCTGAGCACGTGACAGTTCTCGTACAATCTGACCTTCTTTCAAAACTACCGTTCGGTCTGCAAGCTCCCACAAATATGAAATGCGGTGTTCTGCAACAATGATTGTTTTGCCTTCGTTTTTCCATTTTTTCAGAAGACCGGCAAGTTCATCTATTGTTTTTAAATCCAGATTTGCAGAAGGTTCATCAAGCAGAATGATTTTATTTCCTGTAACCGCAACAGAGGCACAGGCAATTTTCTGTTTCTGGCCGCCACTTAAATTAAAAAGACTTCTGTTCATCAAAGGTTCCAGAGACATCTCTTTTACAGTAGCATTAACTTTATCTATGATTTCCTGCTCAGGCCTTCCCTGATTTTCCAAAGCAAATGCCAGCTCACTTGTTGTATCAACATTAAAAAACTGAGAGCGTGGATTTTGAAATACAGTACTTACAGTTTTTGCAGTGTCATAAAGTTCAGCATGACTGACATCAACTCCATCAATAATTACACTTCCCTTAAGCTGGCCTTCAAAAAAGTTTGGAATAAGACCATTTAAGAGGCGGAGGATTGTAGTCTTACCACAACCAGAACCACCTGTAAGCAGAAGAAATTCCCCGTCATTAACAGAAAGATTTACGCCGCAAAGACTTCCGTTAGAAACCTTTTCATCAATTCCACCGGCACTGCCTCTTTCAAGTCCATCCCCGGAACTATATTCAAAAGTTACATTTTTTAATTCAACCATGTTTTGATTCCTTTTCTAAATCTTTTTTACTATGAAAATGCCAATGATTTTTATTCCAGATTAAATGTGTATGTTCATGGCTATGGATTATTCTATGAGTATGAGTTGTGCCGTCATGCGTGTGAGTAAAAACATGTTCGTGCTGATGGCAGTGAGCATGAGTTAAAGTATCGAAAATCAAAAGAACAATTCCAGCAATCATAATCGTCAGGGCAATAAAATACTGGACAGATAATTTTTCTCCAAGCAGGAGGAAAGACAGCAAAGCTCCCACAAAAGGATTTACTGCATAAAAGGCACTCGTCTTCGCTGCCCCAAGAAACTTTTGCGCACGTACATAAGTAAAAATACTAAGACCATAGGCTACAAAACCAAGCAAGAGAACTAAAGGAATGTATCGTGGATCAAAAATCTTGTCTGTATTTACAGAATTAAAATCACCAAGAAGAGCGGCAACAATAAGTGCTCCGCTTCCACTGGCAAGACCCTTTACCGTAACAATCTGATAAGTGCTTTTTTCTGAGAGCCGTCTTGTGCAGTTATTTTCAAGTCCCCAGCAAAGAGTGGCTCCAAGAACGAAAAGTGAACCGGTAGAAAAATTAAATAATCCTTGTTGTAGAGAAGATATATTTTCAAAAGAAAGAATTATGCTTGCAAGTGTAATTAAAATAATCGAAATCCAAAGTCTGAAACTTACTCTTTCTTTAAAGATGGCCAGAGCAATAATCGTAGTTGCAACAATTTCAAAATTGCCAAGTAGAGAGGCACTTGAAGAAGATCCTGTTTTTACTCCTTGCATCAGTAAAATTGGTGCAGCAATATCAATGATTATCATGGCGATTGTATATGGCAGGTCAGCTTTTGAAAGACTTTTTGATTTGTCCTTGTTTTTTATTTGAAAGAGATAAATAATTCCAATGCTAATTCCTGCTCCAAGGTATAAAAAGCCAGCCATAGAAGCAGCTGGAATTTTTGTAAGCAGAAGTTTTGAACAGGGAATATTGATTGCATAAAAAACTGCTGCTAAAAAAGCATACATAAATTGAATCATTATAAAATTCCTATGGCACGTAAAATTACAAAAACAAGTCCGCCTGTCAAAAGTGCAAAGACAAGAAAATCACACCAGCCAAAACCAATTTTACAGATGTTTGTTCGCTTGTCAGGGCCGCCTAGTCCTCGGGTAAGCGAAGCTGCACTCAACTCCTGTCCGATTTTTACAGAGCAGGTCATCATTGGAATAAGCCGATATTCAATCATCTTAAGGGCTTTTTTTCCGCCAAATTTAATATCCCGCATGGACATTGCCTTATTAATACTGGCAGCTTCCTCCACCACTGTCGGGAAGAAGCGGAACATAACAGCCAGAGGAATAGTAATTTTCTGACTCACATGCATGCGTTCCATAGCACAGACAAATTCACTCACGGTTGTAGTAGAAACAACGTACATTCCTGTCAAAATTCCAGGCAGAAATCTGAGTAAAATTCCTGCAACTGCCAAAACCAGATAACCTACAAGTCCGTGAACATGAGGAAGAAGAAATAACTGCAGAGCATAACCTATTGTATATAAAATCAGCCCATACAGAAATTTTCCAATGCGTCGAGATGCAAGCAAAAGAAAAAGAGGCAGATAATTTAATACATAGCGAAATTCATTTGCCGCATCTCCTCCTGCGTTTCCAAGAACTATGACTGATACTAAAGTCAAAAGAAGTAATTTTGTCCGTGGATCCAGGAGAGATTTTCTTTTTGAAGAATTCAAAAGTTCCATTAAACAATTCCAGCTTTAGCGAAATGCTTTTTCAACAACTTGCGGCCAAGAAGTCCGCCCAGGATTCCAAATGCAAAACATAAAACAATGTGAACCGGGAACATCCACTTAGGGAACATTTTTGTAAGGGCATCAATGTATTCCTGACCAAAGTCCTGTCTTGTAGACCAGTATTTATCGGCAAAGAAGAAAAGCGGAATATAGTTACTTACAATCCAAAAGCAGAAAACTGCATGACAGAGAACGGCACATTTTGCACTCTTGTATTCACCCTTTTTCAAAATTAATTCTGCGATGAGGCCTGAAAAAATACCGATTACAAAAGCGTAATAAGACATTCCTGTGAGCCACATAAGAAGGCCCATAATGATTGTCATAATCCAGACCATGCCGAACTTCTTCACTTTAGTAAGAAAGAGCATGAAAGGAATACCGCCAAACAAAGGCATTAAAACTGAATATGTAGGCATGAAAACTGGAATAAAGCCCAGCATTGCAAGAGCCATGATTACCACAAAATAAATTGCAGTAAAAATACCGATATTAATTAAATCTTTTCCTTTTAATTTTTTTGAATTATCCATTTTAAATCTCCTCACTATATAAAATCACGCAATTCCTGCTTTAGAAAAATGCTTTTTCAACATTGCTTTTCCCAAAAGTCCACCAAGAAGACCAAAAACAAAACAAGAAACAATAAAAAGAGGTAATGACCATAATGGGAAAAACTTCATTACAGCTTGAGCATATTCTTCACCATATACAGAACGGTTTGCCCAATACTGCTCAGGATTTATGTAAAGCGGTGCACAATATCCAATAATCCAGATTGAAAAAATTCCACAGGCAATAATTCCCTTTTTTGAACTTTTATAATCTGAACTTTTACAGATTAAATCTGCAAAAAGCCCCAGAATACATGCCAGGAAAATTGGAATTACATTCATTCCTGTAACAAAAGAAAGGATTCCACAAAGTGTAGAGAAAATCCAAATCATACCGAACTTCTTAGTTTTAGTAAGAAAAAGCATGAATGGAATACCACCAATAAGCGGTACAAGTACATATAAAAGTGGCATGAAAACTGGTATAAAACCAAGACATGCAACTGCAAACATAATGATAAAATAAATTGCGGCAAAAATACCTATATTAACAAGGTCTTTACCTTTAAGTTTTTGTGATTTGTCCATTTAGGAACTCCTGTGTAAAGCCAAAGGCGGCTGATATTATAAATAGAGTTAGCTTTTCCTAACACTATCTTGTAAGGCAATACTAACACAAAGAAAAAAGTTCTTCAATAATACCCTTATATTTATTACAATAATGTTAAAATTATCAAAAACTAAATCTTATAATAAAGGAAAAAGTAAAGATGATAGATAAGCAGACCACGAGCAATCCTAACAGTCCTGTAGAAGTAAAAGTCAGAGATATAAGGCTAGATGCCCTGAAGGGATTTTTAGGAATATTAGTTGTAGTAGGACATGTCTTTTTTGCATATACCCCAAGTGGAGAATCTAGCTGGGTAGTCAATTTTTGTTATTCCTTTCATATGTTCTTATTTATATTCATAAGCGGATTCTTAATTGGTAATAAAGAACATAACAGTAAATGGTTATGGCATAGATTTAAGAGAATAATAATTCCATATTTAATTTGGACGACTTTTTCTTTTTTCTGGGATTATAAAAATTTAAGTGTAAAAAAATATTTTTTTACAGTTTTTCTACAGCCGGCTTATTGGTACCTGCTTGTTTTATTTTTGTGTGATTGTTTCTTATTTTTAATTAAACTAATTTCCAAAAATACAGTTTCCGAAATCATCTTTTCTGTATTATTTATTCTATTATTTAATATTTTTACAATTTTACATATTGGTGATGAAGTTGAATCCATCAAAATGCTTGCAATTTATTTTCCATACTATTTTGCAGGATATTTTGCAAAGAAACATGAACTAAAAATGCCACATCTTCTATTTTATTTTGCCTTAGTTTTATACCCATTATCAATGATTTTATATGATTATGGAAATTCTGCACATTTGATAAATTGCATTAACTCTTTATTGAATAGCTTAAATCTACAAGATGGATTAAGAAACAACATCATTAAAATTTCAGACAAGCTTGTATTTCCTTTATACAACCATTATTTAGTTGCTGCATTAGGATGTATGTTCTGGTGGTTTATTTTTGGTAAAATTGCCAAAATAAAAATTGTTACATTCTTTTCATTTTTAGGAAAATACACATTACAACTGTATTTGCTTGCAGGCTATTTCTTCCATGATTACTTTGCAAATCGATTACTAAATGAATGTTTCTTATGTGTAATATCAATTATTTTAGTCCTGATAATTTCAAAAATAATCGAAAAAAATAAGGTTTTGAACAGGATTCTATTTGGATAAAAGTTTCTAACCAACCGCAGGTCTATTCATCGGAAAAGAGGAAGAGCCCCACGGTTGTAGAAAAAGTTGTTATTCTAAATTCTGCTTACTAACCATCAACGCATATTCACCACCCTTAGACATCAACTCTTCATGTGATCCACTTTCCACAATCTGGCCATTTTTAATTACCAGAATCTTATCTGCATTGCGGATTGTGTTCAGGCGGTGGGCAATTACAAGCAGAGTTTTGCCACGGCAGAGTTCAGAAATTGCTTCCTGAATAAAGTGTTCGTTATCTGCATCTACACTGGCAGTAGCTTCGTCAAGAATTACAATTGGGGCATCTTTTAGCATACAGCGGGCAATGGAAATACGCTGCTGTTCACCACCACTCAGGTCTGCTCCGCCTTCGCCAATTACTGTATCAAAGCCGTCTGGCAGTTTCATGATGAAGTCGTAACAGCGGGCTTTTTTTGCAACTTCAATAACTTCTTCGCGACTTGCGTTTGTTTTTCCCATAGCGATGTTGTTGAAGATTGTATCCTGGAAAAGATAAACTCTCTGGAAAACCATGGAAATATTATCCATAAGATTTGCAAGAGGCACATTACGGATATCAGTTCCACGGATTTTAATACTACCATCTTTTACATCCCAGAAACGGGCAAGCAGATTTGCGATTGTTGATTTTCCACCACCGCTTGGGCCGACTAAAGCAAGCATCTGGCCTTTCTGAACATCAAAATTAATTCCGCCAAGAACATTCTTATCACAATAGGCAAAAGAAACATTCTGATAAGAAATTTCTGCCAGTCCTTTTCGGGCGGCATCTTCCGCATCAGGCAATTTTTCCTTTCCATCATTATTAAGTTCTGCTTCATCAAAAACACTTTCAATTCGGTCCAGGCAGGCATCGGTAACTGTGAGTCTGGCAACATTTGCATAGTAAGCCTTCATTCCGGCAAAAGTATCAAAAAGAAAAAGAATCATTCCCATCATAAATTCAATGGTGATTAAGCCTCGGGAACTCAAAAAATATGACATAAACAAAACAGCAACAGTTCCAAGCCCATACGAAATCATAAAGCCTGCCCACCATGGAGCATATGCCATTTCAAAACCGATAGCCTTGTTGCAGCTGTCTTCAAAAGCTTTGTTCATTTCCTTAGATTTTTCGCCCAGCATGTTGAAAGTTTTAATAATTCCAATTCCTTCTGCAAATTCCAAAACCGCACTTGTAAGAGTCTGACTTGCCACCTGTTTTTCCATTGAGTGAGAAACAGAAACTCTGGTCATTAATTTACCCACCAGCATGATGATTGCAAGACACAGGATTGAAACGAGTCCCAGTCTCCAGTTCAGATAAAACATAAAACATATCATCAGGCCCTGAGAAATTATAAAGCCCACAAGATCTTCAAGAACCATCATACAGTTCTCTTCGATAAAGTTCATGTCAGTTGCAAGAACACTGCTCACCTTACCGATATTCCCGTCAGAAAAATATCCCATTGAGAGTTTTCGGAAATGATCTCCCAGCTGCATACGTTTATCTGCAAAAACTTTAAAACCTGCTGCCGATTGCAAACGGTCAGAAATATTCTGTAAAACTGCCTGAGCTACAAGACAGATCAAAAGAACAAGTCCCGAAATCAGACAAGTCTTGCGGGTTATACTTCCAGTCATAAAGCCCGAAACAATCAGAAAACTAACCATAAGGGGCGCCTTCATAAATATTCCCTTAAAAAATCCCGATATATAAGCAGATCGAATCTGCACCTTATAATTTCCGCACGAAGATACAAGTCTGTGCATCATTTGAATCATTGATTTATTTTTCATTATGAAATTCTCCATTTTGCGGCCTGTGTAGAGGCCTTCCACAACTTTTGATACTCTTCACAAGATTTACTCAACTCTTCATGACTGCCCTGGGCAATCACATTTCCTTCTTTAAGAACGCAAATCTTGTCTGCATTTTTAATTGAAGAAAGTCTGTGGGCAATTACAATTACAGTTTTATCTTTTACAATTTCTGCAATTGCAGCGTTCATCTTTTCTTCGTTTTCAGGATCCATAAAGGCAGTTGCTTCATCCAAAACAATAACCGGAGCATTTTTAAGAATTGCACGGGCTAATGAAATACGCTGACGTTCACCACCGGACAGTTGTTTTCCGCTGTCGCCCGCCAGAGTATCAATACCTTTTGGAAAACGAGCCAGAAACTCATCACATTGGGCACGATGGGCTGCATCTAAAACTTCTTCACGGGTGGCATCAGGTCGTCCAATCAAAATGTTTTCATAAAGACTGGTGTTAAAAAGGAACTGCTCCTGAGCGACATAAGAAATCTGATTATTAAGCGATTCGATAGACATATCGGTTATGTCCTGCCCGCCGATTTTTATACTGCCAGAGTCCAGGTCGTAAAAGTGAACAAGAAGTTTTGCAAGGGTGGACTTACCGCTTCCAGACTCTCCGATAAGGGCGGTTGTTGTGCCCTGCTTAAGGGTAAGATTTATGCCGTGAAGGACCTCTGGGGTCTTAGGGGCTTCGCCCCTAGGAGAAGGGGTAGTACGTTCGCTTTCGCTCACTATCAAGTTTCCTTCGGAAACTCGCGCCGCGAGGGATGAGGCTTCCCCCTTCTTATAGCTGAATTTTACATCCTTAAATTCAATATCATAATTCTTACCTTCAAAGCCGTGGCTTCCCTGCTTAATGGCATCTCCATTCATCAGTTTTTCAAGCTCGGCAATTTTGTAATTCAATTGAGGGATTTTTCCACCAAAGCTCAGAGCACGCAAAATTGCAGGACCTACAGCAAAAGACATACACAAAACAAGCACCAGCTGACTCAAAGCAATTTTTCCGCTCAAAACCATAAGACCACCAAAAGGAAGTGTAAAAAGAGCCAGACATGGGAGTGTACTGTTATAAACTGCCATCCATGGCCAGCAGACCTTATACCAGGCAAGAGTAAAATCTCGATAGCCTCGAACAGCCTCTCCAAAACGACGGAAAGAATCTCCATCCTTATTAAAAACTTTGATGGCTTCCATTCCGTTTACATATTCAATAATTGTGTTGTTCATCTTTTTAGCAGATTCATAATAATCTCCCATCAGGGCTGTACCGGCCTTCATCATCATGGCCATTCCTACAGCTCCAAAAGGAAGAACCGCAAGGGTTAAAAGTGTAAGTCGCCAGTCTACAAAAAACATTGCAAGAATAACAACGACAGGTACTGTAAGATTTGCAATTCCCTCCGGGATGGCATGAGCGAGCAGAATTTCAATCTGATCTATATCATCTGTAAAAATACGTTTAATCTGACCGGTTCCAAGTTCTTTGATATTTCCAAGCGGTTGATTTTCGAGCCGGTTCTTCAAGGCTATGCGGATATTTTTCAGGGTGTTATAGGCACTGATATGCGAAAAAGCAAGTCCCCGGCTGTAAAGAATTGCATACAGAGTAAGGCAGATAAAGATTGCTCCAACGCGAATGACTGTAAACTTAAAGTCCGGCAAATTGCCTTGAGTGAGCGGAACAATCAGCTGATACAGAAAGAAATAAGGAACAACGTTTGCAATAATTCCAAGCGTTGTAAGGATAGATGCGATAACCGTATATTTTTTATATTTACCAATATACGGAGCAACAGATTTTATCATAAAACATTCCTCCATAACGTTAGTCTATACTAACACCATAGAGGAAATATATATTTTTTCCTCTCTCAGTTCTACCAAAAAAAAGGAAAAAATTAACAGTTTTCGGGCAGATTTCCAGCATCACTGGAAAAATACAAACCCTAATTACAAGATTTCTAGATGTATTTCTTTATTTCACCTTCAGCATCAAATGAATGCAAGGTACAGTCAGTATCAAAGAACATACAGTTAGGCTCTTCGCTTGAGAAAGCTTTCCATTCCGGTAGTTTTTCCTGGCTTTCTTCATAACGTTTTAAATTTTCTTCCTTACTTGGTGGGTAACTAACTCCGGCTCGTGGAGAAAGTCCCGAGCTCAGTCCATTATCATTTGGGTTTCCAGTTTTGATAAAGTTGCACATATAATTACACATTTTGCGCGAAATATCATAATGGACACCGGTGAATGGTCGCCAGCATTTTGCCAGGGTTTCAAAGAAGAACCACAAATCTACCGAATGGAATTTGCCTGGATTATCCCAGCCTGGAATTGGAACATCGAATTTGTAAACATAATTTTTTCCCTTTAAGCCCTGTTTTTCTTCGGCCTTTATCAATTTACGAATTCCAAGTTCAATTGTGTTAATCCCATTATCAATAAACTCGTCGCTGGTGTATCCAATAAAAAGTGGAGGAGGAGTAACACCTTTTTTTTCTACTGCAGAAATTATATCTCCCCTAGAAAACTGCTCATCTGTAATTGGAGCCCAAGTCATTGCCGATTTACTAAAACCGCCCCATTCATCCCACTTTTTCCATAAATCCTGACTAGTAAGATTTCGGGCTTCTTCAAGATTTTTGGCACCGCAAAACTCAAAGAATTCCTGGCCAATTTTTTCTGCATCACTTACGCTTCTGTCTGGAAATAAGTTGTGAAATGGATTAAAGAAAACGCCACTTTCCACAACGGCACGCTTAAAGTATTTGCGGCTTTCTGGATTTTCAATATGAAAAAGAACGCTGCCACCACCTGCAGACTGGCCTCCAATTGTTATATTATCTGGATTTCCCCCAAAGGCCTTAATATTTTTACTAACCCACTTTAAAGCCATCTGCTGATCCTGAAGTCCAAAATTAGCAGGATTGTCTGGGTACTCAGCAGTAATTTCCTTGTGGCAGGTAAAACCAAAAAGATTTACACGATAATTTATAGTAACAACAATTATTCCACGGCGGGCAATTCGTTCTCCATCAAATTCCATTTCTGAAGCATTTCCAACCTGCCAGCCACCTCCAAAAATCCAAAAGTATACCGGCAGATTTTCGTCAGCCCTTCTTGCAGGAGTCCATACGTTCAAATAAAGACAATCCTCGCTCATTGGAAGTTCAGTATCAACGCTCCATTCCTTTCCATACAAATCTTCGTCTGGTGGATTTTCGCATGCCCCAGGCTGAATAGGTACAGCAGAAAATTTATAACACTCTTTAACTCCATCCCACTTTTCTGCAGGCTGAGGTGGAGCAAATCTTAATTTTCCTACAGGAGCTTTGGCAAATGGGATTCCTTTAAAAACACTTATTCTTGGATCTGCAGCTGGTAAACCGCGAACGATTCCTTCTTTAACTTTTACTTCTCTAATCATTTTTTTTCATCCTTACTTTCAATTGTAAGGCTCTTAACGACTATCCTCAAATTGTAAAAGTTAAATAAACCAAAATTAAGAGTTTTACCCCATCTTAGAAAATTTCTTTGGAGTTACCCCAAACTTCTTCTGGAACTCTTTTGCAAAGTGACTCATGTTTGTGTAACCGCTTTTAATTGCAGCCTCGGAAATATTTACCTCTCCCTCAGTAATTAAGGCAGCTGCCCTTTCCAGACGCTGATCCTGAACATAACGATGAAGAGGAATTCCATACACCTGGCGAAAAAGTCTTGTTAATTTACTTTCGCTCATAGAAAGACTTCTTGCCAGTTCCGATGCCTTATAAACTTTGGCCGGATTAAATTGAATTCTACAACGCAGCGATTCAAGTTGTGACAAATCATTTTTCGAGGCCACAATCTGACTTTGCCGACTTTCATCTTTATCATTCTGGCTTATAGGATTTATTTCTGTATGATTATAGGAAATTCCGTAAAGAACCATGGCAACAAGCTCTATCATTTTAGCTTCTACAAAAATCCCCCTATATTCATGGAACTTTTCGGCAGAGTCTATTTCTGAAAGAATCTTGTACATATCCTTTGTAATTCCAGTTTTTGTTACATGGGTCAAAAAAAGAAGTTTACACTGTTCAATTTTTTCCTTAGGAAAGTAAGATGATAAAAGATACTCAAAATAATCCGTCTCCATCTGCAGGCTTTTGAACTGAAACTTTATATCACTTTCATAAGACATGGATGTTTCGTAATTTTTATTTCTAAAAACACAAACTTCACCGGGAGCCATAGAAACTTTTTCCCGCCCTCCATCAATCTGCCAGTTAATTTGGTGATTAAGATTAAAGATAACCTGTATTTCGTCTTTTCCAAAATTATCTGGTCGACTGGCAAGCGTGTCTTTTACAAAGCTTAAATCCCAATCATAATAAACAATTTTGTTTCGTGCCCGCTGACAAAGAAGTTTAAGCTCCCCTATTTCTTTTGGTAGAGCCTGTTTCCCATCATAATACTTGTCTGGAGAAAATCGATTTACCTGTAACAAAGGAATATTATTAACATTCATTTTAGTTAGTTTTTTCTAACATAATAACACCTTCGGGCAAGAGGAACAAGATTTGAAGAGAAAGAATACTAGTTTGACTCTTTACTTACACAAATTTTTGATAATAAAAACTTAGTAATTTTATTACACAAAGGAGAAATGAATAAATATAATAATACGGTTACTAAAATTACTAATACTAAATCTACAACAAATACAATAAAAACTAGAGTTAGATAATTTAAGGCCGATTCTAATTTTGCAAATAACAATTTATCGATAATCGAAATAATTATTCCGTGGAATATAAATACCCAAAACGAAATTTTTGAGAATTTTTGAAAAAGCCCGTTACTAAAAAATTTTTTCAGCCATCCAGATTTTTAAACCGAAAAGATGATTAAGACAGCCGAAAAACAATGCCAAAAATATTTAGAAAAAACATTGTGTTTATCGAATGGTAAAAGGAAAAATCTATAAAAGTTTTCTGGAACTAGATAAGATGGGAATGCTGCAAAAATTAATCCGATTATGAACAATAAGATTGAAACATATTTATTCAGTTTAAGGTCATAATTTTTATTGAATAAAAATAAGGCACATCCAAAAAAGATTGTGGCATAATGCAATGACAGCTGAGATATAAATAATAAAAAAACAAAACTCCACAGAATAATGAAAGGAACATTACCTTTTTACTGTCATATTTCCAGCACAAAGAAGAAAGAATTCCTACAATCACTCCGCCCAAAAATATGTAGTTCATCATCCAAAAATGACTGCCTAAATAAATGTCGCCCTTAAACAAAATTCCAAAAAATAGGGAATAAATTCCTTTATACAAATCTTTTATAGACAACTTTAACAGATCAGGATTTCCAATATTCTCAATTACTTTTAATAAAAACCAGAATGCAAAAAATACAAAAAGAGGAATAAGCAATTTTAAATATCTTTTAAGCATAAAATAGCCAAAATCCTCACACCTAAGTTTTATAACTTGATAGGAAATTACATAGCCACTAATCAGAATATATAAATGTACAAAAAAGTTTCCGTTAAATAATAAACCCAGTGGAGAACTTGCCAAAAATAAATCAACTCCATTGGCCATGGAAGCGGCTTCTAATCCATAAAATGTTGCAGGAAAGTATCTTAAACAAAAGTGATGAAGAAAAACGCATAAACAAGAAATTCCCTTTATTCCATCTAACCAAAATAATCTTTCGGGAGCAGTTCTTATTTCATTCATTTAAGTATTCCTCAAATCAAAAATCTACTTGCTTATTTTAACTTGCTTAGTTTATTCAAAAATAGCGAGGAATATATTATCTCAAATTAATAGTCTAAACAAGCATAATGAACGAAATCTGTATCATGCTTCTATTTTTTGATTTTTTTGAATTTTTAGCTACTTAAGAATTTCTAACATTAAACACAACTTCTAAATCTTTTCAAATTTTAATCCGCATTTATCAAGAAGTTCTTCCACCGTGCGACAGTTTTTCTTTTCTGCGGCTAATTTAACAACAAGTCCACAAGTTCGTGAATCTTCCAGTGCATCATGGGCCAGATATTCTATACCAAACTTTTGACCAAGAAATGTAAGGGCATGTCTTTCAAACTCAGGCCAGACCTTTTTAGAAAGCTGTAAAGAGCAAAAATAATTATAGCCCGGAAGTTTATGATGATAATAATTACAGGCATCCCAAATCACGCTCATATCAAACTTAGCATTATGGGCAACCAGTGGAAGTCCCGGAGTTTTTTCTATAAATGGAATAATTTTCTGATCCCAGACCTCAGGAAACTTAGGATAGTTTTTTACATCGTCATAAGTAAGATGATGAATTTCATCGATCCATTCCTGAACAAAATAATCGGTTGGTGGACAAATGCGTTCATAAATACTGTCACTTTCTTTACCATTTATAAAACGCACGAGCCCGACAGAAATTGCACTACTCCCATATTGATTAGCAGTTTCAAAATCTATTGTAATATAATCCAGACTTTTTGCAGGTTCATTTTCATCATCAAATAAAGAAAGTTGAAAATTATCAGACATATTTTTATCCTCCTTTTTTACATTGTTAGCATACACTAACTTTGCAAAAAGGAAAATACAGGTTTTCTAAAAGATGAGTCCCTTTTCAAAAAAAAACTTAATTTTTGATTTTTTATGAATTTTTAGTTACTCAAGAGTTTCTGCTAATTCGTAAATTAAGTTTTCGGTTTTTTCCCAACCTAAACAAGGATCGGTAATTGATTTTCCGTATACTCCATCTCCAATTTTCTGAGCACCGTCTTCGATGTAGCTTTCAATCATAAGACCTTTTACAATCTGTTTGATATCAGCAGAAACGTGGCGGCTATGTAAAACATCTTTGGAAATACGAATCTGTTCCATGTATTTTTTACCTGAATTTGAATGGTTACAGTCAATAATTACAGCTGGATTTTTGAGACTTGGATCAGCAGCATAACAATCAATAAGATTGCGAATGTCTTCGTAGTGGTAGTTTGAATGGCTTCTTCCAAAAGCATCAACATAACCACGGAGGATTGAGTGAGCCAAAGGATTTCCTTCAGTTGTAACTTCCCAACCACGGTAGAGGAATTTCTGTTTAGCCTGTGCAGCAGTAATAGAGTTCATCATTACAGAAATATCTCCAGATGTAGGGTTTTTCATTCCAACAGGAATACCAAGTCCACTTGCTACAATTCTGTGCTGCTGGTCTTCTACCGAGCGGGCACCAATTGCAACATAAGAAAGCAAATCTGAAAGATAACGGTGATTATCTGGATAAAGCATTTCTTCTGCACAAGTAAAACCAGTTTCCTTTACAACGCGAGTATGCATTTCGCGAATTGCAATAATACCTGCCAGCATATCTTCTTCACCCTGAGGATTAGGCTGATGAAGCATTCCTTTATAACCAGTTCCCTTAGTTCTTGGTTTATTTGTATAAACACGAGGAACCATAAAAATCTTGTCTTTTACTTTATCCTGAACCTTAGCAAGACGAGTCATATAATCAAGAACAGCTTCTTCATTATCAGCAGAACAAGGACCAATAATTAAGAGGAAACGCTCATCCTTTCCTTCAAAAATATTTTTGACTATTTCATCACGTTCTTCCTTTATCTTCTGAATTTTCTCTGTTAAAGGAAACTGTTCCTTAAGTTCCTGTGGTGAAGGAATCTTTCTAACAAAGTTCATCTGCATGTCCATAATCGCAATTCTCCTGCTTGAATAAGGTTTCAAAAATTAAATTATACTTTAATAATTCAATTATATTGAAAAGCATCAAGAGTAAAAATAGGTTTTAGAAAAAAAATGTTATTTTAAAACTGAAGAAGGAACCAGCGGTAAAGGGCATCCATTCTTTCGGTCATAGATTCTTCCATTTTGCTCCTCATATTGATAAAAGGAACTTTTTTAGCATCTACATCAGTTGAAAGATAAAGTAAAACTGAATCATCACAATCAATTGCAATAACATTAAGATGAAGTTTGTTTGTTTCTACAGCGTCAAAACCAACGTAAGACATAGGAGCTGTATTTTTGAATGAAACAAAAACCATATCCTTATTCTGTGAGTAATGCAGTTCGTATTTAATATCGCCGTATGTATGGTCCTTCTGGTAACAGTAAAGAACTTTTCCGTCTGCAGAACCTTCTGTCTGGTCCGGAATTTTTGTTACAGAATTAATGGAATCTACGGTGTAAGAAATTTTATACAAAACATCACCATTTTTCTTTTCCTTAAAATGATAACGCATACCTTCCATTTTACTAATTGAACGTAAAACTACAGAAAGGTCATCTACAGTAATGTCCTCTTTTGAAGAATTTTCAAGTAACTTTGATTTAGGAATAAGATAAAGGAACTCGGCTGTAAAAGGCACACCCTTACTGGCCTTTGGAACAATATTTGTTTTAATTGAGTCTCTATACTGGCAGTCTGGTACAAGAGTCATTGTATTATCAGCCACAGGATGCACATAAGAAACCATCCCCTTCTGCTTCAATGTTTCAATATTTTTTTCCCCAAGAAATGATTCTATTGGAGCTGCAAATGAAACTCCTGTAAAAACAAAAAGTGAAAGTGTAAAAATTAAAAGTGTCTTTTTCATAAAATCTCCAAAAAAGTTTTCAGTTGCTATTCTAATATTGCTATTCTACAATTCCTTAATAATTTGCAAAAGAGCCTCTACATCATCCTGTCTTGTGGCCCAACTGGTTGCAAAACGAATTACAGTATGTTCATCTATTTAAAAATAATAATTTATTTTACTTTTTCCCAGTAAAAACGACCTTTTTTAATGACAAAAGAAATTTGACCAGCTTCGTACAGTTCTGAAAGAAGACTTTTTATTGTTGAATAAATCAAACAGTAACTGACAGGCTTTGAAGCAATTCTAAAATGGATAAAGGTCTTGGAAACAATTTCTCCAATCGTCCGTTTTTTCTTTTGAAGCAGAAGTTTTACATAATCTACCAGATTTGTAAGTGCCTCTATATTTTTGGAAATAACAGATTTTGCAGCTTCCTCATTTTTTTCAATTTGCCCATGAGACTGAACAAACAAATCGGCCTCAACAGTCATAAGAGTTTTCATGGTTTCCAGGGCAGTCAGCGGAGATTCCTGATAAGAGATTTTTGCCTTTTCCAGTTCATCAATTCCCAAATAGGCATCGCCCGCAAAAAGGATTTTCTCGCCGTTTTTTCCATGATAAAGGATGCCTAGTTGTTCCGGAGAATGGCCTTCCAAATCTACAAAAGAAAGCATTGTTCCATCGTCCAAATAAATTTCTCCACCAGCCGAAATTATGTCCGTAACAGTAAAAAGTTCTTTTAGGGTGTACCATTTGCTCAACTGGTGAATACAATCGGCCCCCCAAATTCTTTCTACATTTTGTCTCGGATTATTAATAATTGAACTTTCAACCCTGGAAATATAAATTCTGGCATTTGTCTTTTTTTGAATATAGTGATTAAGGCCCACGTGGTCTCCATGCCCATGAGTATTCACTATAGCCTCTATAACAAATCCGCCCTGGTTTTCAGGAAACTCTTTTTCAAATTCGGCCCATAGCAGATCTCCGTCCTCCGGGTCTCGGCCTGAATCTATAATATATAAATGATTTACATTATCCACATGAGCATTAATAACTCCAACGTTTGTAAATCCGGGTATATAATAAACATTGTTTATAAGCTTTATCATTGCGACATCTTACTAAAATACGATTTGTCTTGCAATCTTTGAAAGATTTGATGAAGGCCTGCAAACTTGAAAAAGACTTTTTCTAAAAAGAGGAAGATTGACTTTTTGATTTTTAAGAAAACTTAATTCTTTATAAGTTTTAATGGTTCGGTACAAAAAACTTTTACATAAAGCCAGACATGATCTGAATTTGGAACCTTGAATAAATGGCTCACAATTCTCATATCAACATCTCTGCCATCGAAGAATCTCTGGAATTCAAGAATTTTTGTTTCCTGGGTTCCAGAAAAGGACTTCAAAATATTATCGCGGTCCATAAACTTTTTGAAAGCCGAAACAGATTTTTTAGAAATAAACCTTTCTGTAACCTGACTAACTGCCTGACTGTATGATTTTGTCAGAATATTAGTTTCATCCTTCCAGTTTTCCTGTTCGGTATGATTCATAATCAAATCTTTTGTAAGATTAACTACGAATGTATAAAGAGCTGGTTTGTAATAATTTTGATTAAAGGTATAAATATGCTCTTCTACAAAATCATTACGTGTTTTTAAATTTTCGTTTACAACAGAAGAGTCCAGAACCTTTTCAAAATCTTCCGATGGAACCGGTTTTGAGTAGAAAAATCCCTGAATATTGTCACAACCAATATTTTTAAGGAATTTAACCTGAGTTTCGGTTTCTACACCTTCTGCAGTAATATTAATTCCCAATTCCTTAGCAAGAGAAATTGTATGCTCAATAAGACGATTTCCGCCAAACTCACCAATAAAATCAATAAGGCTCTTATCAAGTTTAAGTGTATCAAAATGCAAAAGATTAAGAGATGCAAGAGAAGAATATCCCGATCCAAAATCATCCATCTGTAAAGAAAAGCCCAGACGGTGGAAGTCATCAATAATCTTTTTAACAGCATCGTTGGTTATTGCAGCAGATTCTGTGATTTCGATTGGAAGCATTCTTGAATCTACCCCAATAATTTCTGTAATTCTTTTATATTCCTCGGTAACACCCTTATAATAAAGGCTGGCACGCGAAAGATTTACCGAAACAGGAACAATTGTTTTTCCGCTTTCAGCCCACTTTTTCTGGTAATAACATACGTTCCTGAAAATATATTCATCAAGTTTACGAATAATATTATTTCTTTCAAACAGAGGAATAAACTCTCCAGGACTAATCATAGTACCGTCAGGCTTTACCCAACGAACCAAGGCTTCGGCCCCAACAAGTTTTTTAGTTTTTGGTGTAAATTTTGGCTGAAACCAAACTTTAAATTCCTTGCGGGCTAAAGCCTCTTCAAAGGAATCAAGCATTTCTTTTTCGCGAATTAAACGATTTGTATCTTCTTCATCAAAAAAGGCATAATCAACATTCTGCTGCTGTTTGGCATTATGTTTTGCTGTAATAGCTTCGCTGTAGGCCATTTCAATTTTTTTGCCAGCGGCCCATCTTGAAACTCCAAAATAAGGCTGCAATTGAGGAATATCCAAATCAACAGAAATTACAATCAAACTAAGAGAAATATTCTTTAGCTTATGAACAATTACGTCCTTGTCGGTAGTAGGAAGGAAAATGATAAAGTGGTCTGCATTTATATGAGCCGCCAAATCGCCCTTATCCATATCAAGAGTAATTAGTAAAGAATCCCAAATATATTTGATTACTTCATCACCCTTAGTAACACCGCAGATTGAATTTATAATTTTAAAGGAATGTATATCAAGACAGATAATAGAACCAGGCTGTCCATCTTCCTTAAGTTTTTCCTTAAATTTTATGTAGTTATAGCCTTGTGTAATTGGATCCCTGTAAGCAAAAAGCTCCAGTTCCGACTGCATATATTCATCATCTATGGCATGAATTTGTGTATAGTCCTTGATAATTGAAAGGGCACAAACTTCATCAAGTTCATTTTTGGTAAGAAGGAATCGATGATTAAAATAAACTTTTTTACCGCTTACCGATTCCCCCCAGTAATTTAAAACATATTCCCTTTTTCCTTCCTCAAAAACCTTTAAAAGAGTTTGCCGAAGGTTTGGCATATCACGTAATGCTTTTTGTGACATATCGGGAATCATGGCATAACACCAGCGTTCTATAAAATCAGAAAACTTGCATGGTGTTGAAAAACCAATAAAATCTGGGATAGAAATAAAGTCATTTTCTTCATCGCGGAAGAAAAATTCATTCTCTATAGAGTCTTTTGTAATGTTTGCATCATAAAAAGAAACGGCATCGGAAAGAATCGCATTTCTAAACTGAGATTCATAAAACAAAGCACGACGCAATTGTTTTAATGATTCCGATCCCCTCTCGATATCTTGTGTGGTACTCATAAAAACTTTGCTATATAAAAAAGTATAACATGTTTTTTAAATAACGCTATTATTTTTTTTTACAACTTTTGTAACAGTTTTTATTTAACAAAAAGTTTCGCATAAATTCGGCTTGAACAAGGCCCCTTCTTTCCACTAGGATTTCCACATCAATTTAAGGGAGCTCAATTATGATTAAGAACATTATTTTTGATATTGGCGGTGTACTGGTAGCTTTTAATCCTATTAAAACTTTACGAGAAATGGGATTGCCGGAAGATGAAGTTATGGAAATTGCCAGACACACTTCTTTGAGTCCCCTTTGGACTGAATTTGACCGAGGCGTTATTAACAGGGAAAAAGTTATGGAACAGATGAAGGAAGGACTTTCTCCATCATACCAAGTCGATGCTGACCGCTTTTTCCATGAGGAAATAATGAAGACCGTTACTTCTTTTGACTATTCTGCAGATTGGGTAAAGTCTTTAAAAGAACGCGGATACAAAGTTTACCTCTTAACAAATTATCCAGACTGGATGTTTGACTACCATTTTGAACACACCTTTACCTTTGCACCTTTTGTTGACGGCCAGCTTGTATCTGGAAAAGAAAAAATTATAAAACCAAATGCAGAAATTTATCAGGCTATTCTGGCAAAGTACAATTTAAACGCAGAGGAATGTGTTTTTATTGATGACCGGCCAGAAAATGTAGAAGCCGCCCAGAAGCAAGGCATAAATGGAATCATCTTTACAAATTATGATGAAGTTACAAGCAAACTGAATAATTTATTGAATCTCAAATAATAAGGTGTCTTTATCAGACTTTTTGATGAAGTTTTGCCCAAATTTTTGTAACAGTTTATATTTAACCTGCTATTTGAAAAATCACTTAGTTATCGCTTGAAACAAGTACATAGCGAGGATCATCAGGAAGCATAACTGCAGGAGATTTTCTAAGCTCCATTCCAGAACCGTCTTTTAAGAATGAAACTTTAAGACCTGGATAGTATTTTTCCTTAATAATTTCTACCTGCTCTTTTATGTGATTAAAGTTTACAGATTCCTGTGCCTGAGGATTATTTGTATTTTGCACTGGCATAAATTGTTCAACCAAAGAATGACGAGGAACAAACAGAGGTTCTGAACCAATGTAATTATTTCGGTAGCAGAACCATGCATACAAATCTTTTCCTAATGCAGATGTAATATTTTTATAAACTGTATAATTAATTGGTACCGAATGCTGTTGAGAAAGTTTTCTAAATGGAGATGAAAGCTTAATTTCAAATGCCATGTTTCTTTGATTTTCTGCTTTATCAGTAATTCTTACATACTGCATGGCCTCAAAAAATGGAATAAGTCCTGTCGAAATTTTTTCGGCTTTAACTTTTCCATCATCATCTGGAACAAGTGGATCATCATCAAAAAGTGAAGGAATTTTTATTCTTGTAGATTTTGTTTCTTCGTAAATAAATGAACATTCTTTGAAACATTCAAGCTGTTCCATAACTTCTTTTCCACGCTGGCGAGGAAGCTGCATTTCATCCAAAAGTTCCTGTAAGGAATTATATCTTAAGATAATATCTTCTGATTCTTCAAGGTGTTTGCTTTGAACTGCATGGGTTGTAAAAATTGATAAAAGGAGACGGCCGTTTTTTCCAAAAGGAACTTTTTCGGCACCTGAAAGTTTCATGGTAATGTTGTTGTATTTTCTGATAAAGACGTTACGTTTTGTATCTCGAAGAGGTAGAGCGGCACTAATAAATACAGAAGGAATAAAACTTCTTTTTTGAACTAAATCTGTATTTTCTTCATCAAAAAGAGAAGACTGTAATTTTTGTAATTGCTGACTTTTTCCCATGAAAATTTTCCTACCCACTATAAAAATAACACATTAGTTTAATTCGTGCAATGTTTGAATTTTTGTCACAGTTTATATTTTAAATATTTTCAGGAGAGATTTATTTTGTAACAGTTTGTATTAAAAGTAAGGGCGATAAATTGTAACAGTTTTTATTTTAAATTAATGATGGGTGTATGAATTTTTAAACAGAATTTGTCACAGTTTTTATTTTAAATGTCTACTTTTTAAATTTTTTGTAACAGTTTATATTAAAATTTTAGAATTCTGTCACTCAGATGCTAAATTTTTAAACAAAATTCATACATTTTATAAGAAAAATAAAAATTTAAGTTAATAGATAAAGGAAAGAAATGATGTAACAAATTTTATTAAACTATGAACATTACCCACTTTGTTACTACTTGTTAATAAATCTAATTGTTAACTAATTGTATATTATAGAAGAAAGAATAAAAACTGTGACAGTATGCAATAAATTTTGTTACATTTTAAAATTAATAAAGGATATAATTCTATGTATTACAAGAAATTACATCCTTTATATATTTAAAATAGACTTTGTTACATTTTTTTAGCTTTTCAACAGGTCATTGTGGAAGTTTTAATACAAACTGTGACTTTAATATAGAAGAAAAGCTATTTTTTGGAAATTACACCGCCAACTGTAAGAATCGCCTCCCCCTTTTCAATTTCGTTCTTAAGGTGTTCTACAGCAAATATAATTCCCTGGGTTATATTTACATTATTTTTTGTAAAAAGCAACTTCCATTCAGTTTTAATTTCTGGTGGAAGGCAGATGTTAATCTGACCTGGTCGGTCATTCTTTTTTGTGCTGTTTTTTGTTTCTGCTACTTTTGTAACAGTTTTTATTTCTGTACTTTTTTCTTCAACAACAGGTTTCGCTTGAACTTTTGTTTCAACTGGAGTTTCTTTTGCCCCTTCATCATTTGTAGCAAATGTTTGAGAGAGCTGATTTGTAAGACCTGCTGGAACTTCTGTAAAAGATACTTTCTTGTTTGCTGGAATCATAATTAACCTCTAACTGATGCTGCTAAATCAGCGATTGCTTTTAATGTGTTTTCTTTGGCTCCAATTTCCTGGATACTCTTTTGATAGGCCTGAGACTTCTTAAAAGACTGATCCTGTGGAACTATGATTTTATTGTAGCCAGACTGCTTCATAATGGCATTCTTAATGTTTGTATCCAGTGCGAAAGAGGCATTGTGGTCGTTTATAACAACAGTCTTAATTGCAGCCTTTTCGCAACGTCTACGCTTACGGAAATCATTTAAGTTGTCCAGGAAGATTGTGAGTCCATCTGTAGAGAAAGCATCACACTTCATAACAGGAATAATTTCATCACAAGCAAAGAAAACATTTTCTTCAAAAGTTGAAAAGTCTGGACTGGTATCAAAAATCATGTAGTCAAACTGATCAGTGAATTCTTTTGCAATATCGTCCATTACATAAGGTTCTTCAGTTGCAACGTTTTTCTTGTAGATTCTAAGCTTACTCTTTTCTTTGCCTTCGCTTTCGATTGGTTTTGTTGGCATAATCCAGAGGTTAGGAATTTCTGTTTTTGTTACAGGCTTATCTACAGAACAGTTGTTCAGCAGTGCATCTGCCAGTTCATAACCAATTTCTTTTAAGAGGGCACCAGAAGCATTTCCCTGTGGATCTGCGTCCACCAGAAGTACTTTTGATGTCTTTGCTAATTCAGCTGCAAGAGCAACTGCAATCGAAGTTTTTCCTACTCCACCCTTTTGTAATCCAAGTCCAATAACTTTCATCTTTGTTTTCTCACTAAAAATAAAATATAGAAACTTTGTAGAAGTTTTCTTTATATCTATATTATCGCTAGAAAAGTAGAAAAAATCAAGAGAAAAAGAAGAAAAAGTGTAGAAAAATAGTAGTAAACTACTAGAAATATACTTTAATTCTAGTTTATTTCTAGAAAACTAGAGAAATTCTTTAATTTTTAAAAACACGCTCAAATCTTCGCGTAGACGCGTTCATTTATAAAAAATGAATAATTTATCGGGGAGGGCAAAATAGGCCCGTTTTTGGGCGTTTTTTGAATTTTTAGAATTTTGATTTTTTAGCGGAAAAAAAGAAAGAAAAATCAAAAATTTATGAAGCGCACTTCAGTGTGATTTTTAAATTGAGAGCATGAAAATTTAGTCTTGTGCAGGGCACAAAATAAAAAAAAATAAGGAAGTGGGGACAGTCCCCGAAGAGCAATTTTATGGATTTTTTTTTGTAACAGTTTGTATTTTAAATTATCCAATTTTCGATTTTTTTTGTTTGACCTCACTTCCTCTTTCTTGTAGATTGAAGTTAAAAATTGTAACTGTTTTTTTTTTACGTTTTGTAACAGTTTTTATTTAGGGTTTATTACAAACCCTAAAAACGGCGAAGTCAAGGCTTTAAGCGTATGCGTGCCTTGACTCGACGTATTTTAAATAAAAAAGTTACAGAAGGAGGCTTTTTGGATGTCTGAACTTAATTCCGAAAATATTTACTTTACGAATGATTTGGACGATTTGGATTTTATAAAAAACTGCCTGACTGAAAATTCAATTTCCCATGAAATAATTTTTAACAATAACAGTCATCCAATTTTTGGAACTAATATGGCTTTGGGGATGGACAGTATTCTCTATAAATATGCTGTTAGAGTTCCTGTTGAATATGTGGAAAAAACTCAGAATCTTTTAAATGAGGTTCTTGCTTCAGACCAGGCCGAGGGTGAAGAAACTCCTGCATCGATAACAGATGAAAATGCAGGAAAAAAAATTCCAATAGGGCTTCTGGCTATACTTCTTGTAATCTTACATTTCTCAAGGTACTTTTCAATGGTGAAAAGAAGAGGGGATGGTAAAGTCAAAACAGGTGTTCTTTATCTTATTGGAATTCTCTGGATGATTTCATATTTTGTCGGCTTGTCTTTAGCTTCTGTCGGACCTAATGTATATGACTTTGATTATATTCTTCATTCAGTTGATTTTGTTGTGCTTTTTGTCAGTGGATATGAAGCTTTTATAAATCTTATAGACTTACTTATTGAAAGAAAAAAAGCTCAGAAAATCTGGTTTATCATCTGCCTTTTAATGTTTATAAGCAGTTTTATTTTGTCGAATATTTTGTAACAGTTTATATTTAACATCCCTGAAAAATGATAAAGTTAAAGGCTTTCCCAAAAATAAGGAAGGCCTTTTTTATAAATTTCGTGCCTTTTTAAAAGTTTGGGATGTAAGGTCTTTTATAATTTCTCCTGCGATTATAAGGCCTGCAACCGAAGGTACAAAGGAACATGAGCCTGGAGCACCCAAATCATCTTCATCATCATAATTAGAAGAGAGGGGTCGCAGGGCCTTTTCTTTGGAGTATAGAACTTTTACATTCTTTATCCCCCTTTTTTTACATTCCTGACGCATTACCCGGGCAAGAGGACAAACAGAGGTCTGGGAAATATCTGCAATTTCAAATTGGGTAGGATCAAGTTTGTTGCCGGCCCCCATACAAGAAATTATTTTTGTTCCGGCAGCTTTTGCCTGTTCAATCAGTTGGAGTTTGCCTGTAACGGTATCAATTGCGTCGACCACGTAGTCATATTTTTTAAAATCAAAAAGGTCTTTTGTTTCTGGCAGATAAAAGCATTTGAAGGTTTCTACTTGAGCCTGAGGATTTATGTCCAGAATACGTTCCTTCATCACATCGACCTTATATTTTCCAAGGCTGGAATGGGTCGCAATAATTTGACGGTTTATATTAGAAATACAAACTGTGTCATTATCAACTATATCAATATTCTGGATTCCGCTTCTTACCAGGGCTTCAACAACATAACCTCCAACGCCTCCAATGCCAAATACTGCAATGTGGGCCTTGTTTAAAACCTGTATGGATTCTTTACCGAGTAATAATTGAGTTCTAGAAAATTGATTAAGCATAAGGATAAAGTAACAAATCCAAAGTGGAATTACAAGGAGTATTGAAATAGAAAAATGATTAAGGAGTAGGGCAGGGGAGATGGAATTCTTACTTTGTAAAATATTTCTATTATCTTGATAAAGGTATTTAATTCTTTTAATATTTAAATGATGAAGATTGCGATTGACTGCCGTATGAGCGGCAAAAGTGGTATTGGTGGGTTTTTGGATGGCATTCTCCCTTATCTTATGGATAGCGGAAATGAACTGCTTTTGATTGGTGGGAACATTGATGTAGCAGGCAGAAAGAATGTAACTTGTTTGCCTTGTGATATTGGAACTTTTTCTATTAAAGAAACTTTCTCTTTTCCAAAAGAATTGTCAAAGCAGATTAATCAGTGCGATTTATATTTTACACCTTATTGTAATATTCCAAGTGGAATTAAGGTGCCAGTTTACTCAACAATTCACGATATTGTTTTTTTGGATGTAAAGGGCCTTTCGGGAAGAGTTGGAACTTTTGCCCGTAAGTTGTTTTATAAGCATGCCATCAAAAAGTCTAAAATGGTTTTTACAGTTTCGGAATTCAGTAAATCTCGAATCATTGAAAAACTGCATTGTAAAAAGCCTTTGGAAGTAGTGTACGGTGGCGTTCCTCAATATCTTCTGGATTTTGATGGTAAACAGGTTGATAAAGATAGCAGCCTTATTTTTATTGGAAATATTAAACACCACAAGGGTTTACAGACTCTTCTTCCTGCCTTTACAAAATTTCGTTCTAAGCTTGCGGTCCAGGGAAAAGGGGATGTAAAGCTTGTAATTGTTGGTAGTAAAGATAATTTTAGAACCCAGGATAATTCTTTTGATTCGTATATCCAGTCTGGAGAATCTAATGGGATTGAGTTTACCGGCTATCTGTCGGATCAGGAACTTTTACATCGTTTGACTAAAGCCCGTATTTTGGTTCAGCCTTCTTTGTATGAAGGTTTTGGAATGCCTCCTTTGCAGGCTCTTTATGTTGGGACTAGGGCTTTAATTTCTGATATTCCAGTTTTTAAAGAAATTTATAAGGATTTGCCGGTTAGTTTTTTTCATGTGTGTGATGAAGAAGATTTGCAGGCTCAACTCGAAAAAATGTGGGATGAGCCTGATGAACTTCCTGCCTTTGAAAGAATCTATTCTTTTGAAAGAACAGCTTCCATTATTTTAAAGGCTTTTGATTATAAATCTGAATAGTCTAAGTCAGGGGCAATCTGGAAAGTATAATCCGGATAGAGTTCTTTCATATCCTTGTAAAGAATCTTGAGTGCTTCCTGGGCTTTTATATCAAAGCTTACGACTACATCAAAACGCATAGTTTTATTTTCTGTATCAAGGTAAAAGCCGTGAACTTGGATTGCCCAGTCATGGCTTTTAATTTTTTCTATTACTTTATTTCGAATTTTTGCGGCTTCATTATCACTTGTGTTATAAGAATAGATTCCTACTGCAGTAATAATAATTCCAAGCTGACAATATACTTTAGCTTCGATTTTTCGGTTAAGGCGATCAATTTCTTCGGCGGTCAGGGTGTCTGCAACTTCCACGTGGAGTGAGGCATAAGTTTTTTCTGGTCCGTAATCATGTAAAATTACATCGTAGGTGCCGCGAACTTCTTTTTCTTCGTTTATGCAGGCCTTAATCTTCCTGATTGTGTCTGCATCGGCACGGCGGCCAAGAATGTCGTTCAGGGTTTCCAAAAGCATTTCTAAGCCCGCTTTGATGATAAAGGCAGAGATTAAAATACCAACATAGGATTCAAGAGAAAAACCGGTAAGCAGGTAAATTACAGCACTAATTAAAACTGAAAGCGAAAGAATTGAATCAAAAAGTGAGTCTGTTCCGGCTGCAACAAGAGCAGATGAAGCAACCTTTTTTCCCTGGTGGCGTACAATTAATCCCAGAAGGAATTTTACAAGAAGTGCAACAGTAAGAATGATGAGGGATAAGGTTTTGTATTCAACCTGACCAGGATTAATAATGTTTTTAACAGATTCAACTGCCGAGGTAATACCAGCATAAATAACGATTGCAGAAACAATCATTGCACTTACATATTCAATTCGGCCATACCCCTGAGGGTGTTTTTTGTCTGGAGCCTTAGTTGACAGTTTAGCCCCTACAATTGTGATTAGGGAACTAAGGGCATCTGAGGCATTGTTAACAGCATCCAAAATTACAGCTATAGAATTTGAAATAATTCCAACAGTTGCTTTAAAGGTTACCAAAAAAAGATTTGTTAAAATTGCAAAAAAACTTGTTCTTATTATTGTTTTACTTCTATCCATAATGAAATAAATATAATAAGGTTTTTTATAATTTACAAATATTTATCAGGCTGACAGTATTTAATGTATGTTTACAGGCTAGACAGTCTGCCAGTTCATTGGCTGTATCTATGGCTGTAAGACAGTCTATATCGTGTTCTACTGCAAGTCTGCGGAGTTTTACACTTTCTGCTTCTGGGTTACGTCCCTTGGCTGAGGTAGAAACAACATAAAGTATTTTTCCACTTTCCAAAAGGGTCATTACATTGTTCTGATAGTCTTCGTGTACTTTTGCTACATGGGTAACGGACATTCCACTTCTTTCAATTGTTGCGGCGTTTCCTGTTGTTGCGTAAAGTTTAAATCCTAAATCATAATACTTACGTGCCAAATCAGGCAGCTCAGGTAAATCAGATGCCCTAACAGAAAAAAGCACTCCATCACAGTCCTTCTGAGGCCCAAGCATTTTCCAGCCGGCCCCAGCCATTCCCTTGTAAATTGCTTCCTGTCGACTTGAGGCAATTCCCAGAACTTCTCCTGTTGACTTCATTTCTGGTCCCAGGTGAGTGTCTACATCCATCAGCTTTTCAAAAGAGAAAACCGGTACTTTTACAGCAAAATAATCTGGTTTTCTGTAAAGGCCTGTTCCATATCCCATATCTGCAACTTTTTCTCCAAGCATGGCTCGGGTTGCAAGGTCAATCATAGGGATGCCGGATACTTTTGAAATATAAGGAACTGTTCGACTGGAACGAGGATTAGCTTCAATAATGTAAAGGTCTTTTTGGCCTTTTTGGTCGCTGTAGATAAGATATTGAATGTTTACAAGACCTTTTGTTCCCAGGGCCAAAGCAAGATCGCGGGACTGTCGGACTATTTTATCTTCCATATCTTTGTCAAAGGAACCTGGGTACACAGCAATGGAGTCTCCCGAATGAATACCGGTTCTTTCTACGTGTTCCATAATTCCAGGAATAAGAACGTCTTCTCCATCACATATACAGTCTACTTCCAGCTCCTGGCCTTCCATATATTTATCAATCAAAACTGGATTTTCAATTTTTTGTTTAAGGATAATGGCCATGTATTCTTTTACATCTGCAGGACTTCTGGCTATAATCATGTTCTGTCCACCCAAAACATAGCTTGGTCGCATCAAAACCGGATAAGTGATTTTTTCTGCGGCTTCAAGTGCCTGGGCTTCGTTAAAAACTGTTAGTCCCCTTGGTCTATTTATATGAAGCTTTTCGCAAAGTTCTTCAAAACGTTCTCGGTCTTCTGCAAGGTCAATGGCGTCTGCTGAAGTACCAAGAATCTTTATCCCCTGGCTATCCAAAAATTTAGCAAGTTTAATTGCAGTTCCACCACCAAATGCAACAACAACTCCAAGTGGCTTTTCTACAGACAGAACATTCATTACATCTTCTGGAGTCAATGGTTCAAAGTAAAGGCGGTCGGCAGTGTCAAAGTCGGTAGAAACTGTTTCTGGATTGTTGTTAATAATTGCAACCTGGTAACCAAGGGCTTTAAGTGCCTGTACACATTTTACGCTGGCATAGTCAAATTCAATTCCCTGACCAATTCTTATTGGACCTGAACCTAAAACGACGATAGTTCCCTTATCATTCTTTTTAGCCTGGGCTTTTAATTCTTCCAGGTATTTTTGAGCTTCATTTTCGCCATTTGTGGTTGAATAAAAGTATGGAGTTTCGGCATCGAATTCTCCTGCACAAGTATCAACCATTTTGAATGAACGTGGTGGATAAAGCGTACTTCCATCATCTTTTTTACAAATATTTTCCAGTTTCCAAAGGAACCATTTGTCAATTTTAGTGATGTCGTGAATCTGGTCTACAGTCATAATGCCGCGTTTGAGAGCCTGATAAATTGCAAAGATTCTCTGATCTGTACACTGTCTAACCCGTTCGCGAATTTTTTCGTCGCCTTCTTTAACAAAGGCAGGAAGATTAAGATCTTTTACACCAACTTCCAGTCCTCTGGCAGCCTTTAAAATGGCCTCTTCAAAATTCTGACCAATAGCCATTACTTCGCCAGTTGCCTTCATTTGTGTGCCCAGTTTGCGTGCTGCATAAACAAACTTGTCAAATGGGAATTTTGGCATTTTTACAACAACATAGTCCAAAACTGGTTCGAAGCAGGCCTTTGTCTTTTTGGTAACAAAGTTTGGAATTTCGTCCAGGGTAAAACCGACTGCAATAAGGGCAGCTACCTTTGCAATAGGATAGCCGGTTGCCTTGGAAGCCAGTGCCGAGGAACGCGAAACGCGAGGGTTTACTTCAATTACAGCATATTCAAATGAATCGGGATTAAGGGCAAACTGACAGTTACAGCCGCCTTCAATCTCCAGGGCTGAAATTATGTTTAATGCTGCAGAACGTAGCATCTGGTATTCTTTATCTGCAAGGGTTACTGTTGGGGCAATAACGATTGAGTCTCCAGTATGAACTCCAACTGGATCAAAGTTTTCCATTGAACAAACGGTGATTACGTTGCCAGTGGAATCCCTCATCACTTCGAATTCTATTTCCTTCCAGCCAGAAATACATTTTTCTACAAGAATCTGGTGGATAGGGGAGCGGTGTAAACCATTGTGGGCAATTTCGTCCAGTTCTCTATCATTATTAACAATACCACCACCGGTTCCTCCAAGAGTAAAGGCCGGGCGGATGATGGCAGGGAAGCCTATCTGATTGTGAACAAAATCAACAGCATCTTCGTAGGTGGTTACAACTTTAGAAGGAATGCAGGGTTCGCCAATTTCTTCCATAGTGTCTTTGAACATTTGGCGGTCTTCGGCCTTATCAATTGTTGCAGGTCGAGCTCCCAGCAGTTGTACACCGTGACTTTTTAAAAATCCTGATTTAGCTAGCTCCATACTCAGGGTAAGGCCAGTTTGTCCTCCCAAGGTTGACAAAAGTGAATCTGGCTTTTCCTTTTCTATAATTCTTTGAAGTGTTGTAAGGTTTAGAGGTTCCAAATAAATTTGGTCTGCCATTGAAGGATCTGTCATGAGGGTGGCAGGATTAGAGTTTACAAGGCAAACTTCAAGTCCAAGCTGTTTTAATGCTTTACAGGCCTGGTTTCCGGCATAGTCAAATTCTGCAGCCTGACCAATTACAATTGGACCTGAACCAATAATCATTACCTTGTGGATGTTTTTATTTAGTGGCACAATTTGCCTCCATCATTTTCATAAATTTATCGAATAAAAAGTTTGTATCGTGGGGTCCGCCGCAAGCTTCTGGGTGGAACTGTACGCTGAATGCAGGAATATCTGTATAGTCCAGGCCTTCGCAAGTTCCGTCGTTTACATTTACAAAACTTTCCCGGGCATAGGCAGGCAGTTCCTGGTTTTTAACGGCATAACCGTGGTTTTGACTGGTGATGTAGACACGGCCTGTCTGGGTGTCCTTTACAGGATGGTTTCCGCCGCGGTGTCCGTACTTAAGTTTTGAAGTTTTTGCACCGCGAGCCAGAGCCAGCATCTGGTGGCCAAGACATATTCCAAAAATAGGAATTTTTTTGTAGTCGCAGAGTTTTTTAATTTCCTGGATTACTTCTGTGTTTTCGGCAGGGTCTCCAGGTCCGTTTGAAAGCATTATTCCATCTGGATTTAGTTCCAGTACTTTTTGGGCACTTGTGTTATAAGGTAAAACTGTTACCTGGCAGCCGCGTTTTTCCAGTTCTCGCTGAATATTAGCCTTTGCTCCAAAATCGAATAGGACTACCTTTTTAGGTGTAGAACTTTTGTTGGCCTGCTTAGCTGAATTAGAAGAGGAATGGGCGGTGGTGGAAGAAGCATTTTGTACGCTCTTTAGGGCACCTTCAATTTTGTAGTTTGCAATTTCTTTTAGCAGTTCTTTATCAATGTTAATTGTATTATTTTTTGTTTGATTGTTTATTTCTAGGAAGGAATCGGCTTCTGGGCCACTCAAAATCATTCCGTTCATAACTCCAGAATCACGGAGTTTTTTTGTAAGGGCTCGGGTATCAATTCCTGCAATTCCGATTATGCCCTGTTCTTTTAAAAAATCTTCCAGGTTACCCTGGCAGCGAAAATTACTTGGCAACTGGCAAAGTTCACGAACAATGTAACCTTTTACCCAGGACTTTTTGCTTTCGTAATCTTCCTTCATCACTCCATAATTTCCGATTAAGGGGAAGGTCTGGGTTACTATCTGGCCAAAATAAGAAGGATCGGTAAGGGTTTCCAGATAACCAGTCATTCCGGTTGTAAAAACAGTTTCTCCAATTGTCTGACCCCTGGCCCCAAAGGCCTGACCTTCAAAAATTGTTCCATCTGCAAGTATCAAAAACGCCTTGTCTGTTGAATCCATATCGCCCCCAAACAAAAAAGGCACCCATTCCATCTGACGATAGTAATATCATCAAATCGAATGAGCGCCTTTGCTCTTTCGAGATGTTATACTGTTTTTAGGCATTATGGTCAATATTGTTCGTTGGCTGCTTTTAAAAAGGCTACGAACAAAGGTCCGGCATTGTTTGGACGGCTTTTGAATTCTGGATGGAATTGAACTCCAATATGGAACTGACCTTCTACTTCAACAGCTTCTACAAGACTGGAGTCAGGGCTTGTTCCACAAATTGTAAGTCCAGCATCTTCCATTTGAGCTCTGTAGTCATTGTTGAATTCGTAACGGTGACGATGGCGTTCGTTTATAAGTTCTGCCTGGTAGGCTTTTTCTAACAGAGTGCCAGCTTTAACTTTACAAGGGTAAGAACCAAGTCTCATTGTTCCGCCTTTTATTACTCCTTCCTGATTTTTCATAAGGTCAATTACAGGATGTTCACAAAGTTCATCGAATTCGCGGGAGTTGGCATCGGAATAACCTAAAACGGAACGGGCAAATTCAATAACTGCAATCTGCATTCCAAGACAAATTCCAAAGTAAGGCAGTTTATGGGTTCGGGCATAACGACAGGAAGAAATCATTCCTTCAATACCCCTGTGACCAAATCCACCTGGAAGAATAATTCCCTGACAGTCTTTAAAAATTTCTGGTGCAGTCTGATCTGTAACAGAGTCTGAATCGACCCACTTTATCTTTACGTTTTTTCCAACTACAAAGGAAGCGTGATTGAGGGACTCTACAATACTCAAGTAGGAATCGTGGAGTTTTACGTATTTACCTACCAGAGCAATCTGTAGTTCCCCTTTTCGGGCATGAATTGTTTCTACCATGTGCGACCAGTCGGCTAGGGCAGGGTAGTCGGCACCTTTTTCTAAACCAAGGTCGCGGCAAACTACATCATCCATATTCTGGGCATGGAGCATTAAAGGAACTTCGTAAAGGCTGCGACAGGTTGTATTGTTGATAACACAATCTTCGCCAACATTACAGAAAAGCGAGATTTTTTTGCGAATATCGATTGGAATTTCTTTTTCGCAACGGGCAACAATAATATCCGGATGAATACCAACGGCCATAAGTTCCTTTACAGAATGCTGAGTTGGTTTTGATTTAAATTCATCGCTACCAGAAATATAAGGTACCAGACAAACGTGGATAAAGAGACAATTGCGACGGCCTACTTCAATGGCTAGCTGGCGGATGGCCTCTAAAAATGGCTGGCTTTCAATATCACCAATTGTACCACCGACTTCTACAATACTTACATCTGCTCCAGAAACTTCTGCATTTTTTAAGACAAAATCTTTAATTTCATTTGTTACATGGGGAATAATCTGGACTGTCTGGCCAAGGTATTCACCCTGACGTTCCTTGTTCAAAACGTTCCAGTAAACACGTCCGCTGGTAAGGTTTGAGTAGCGAGTAAGATTTTCATCGATAAAGCGTTCATAATGTCCCAGGTCCAAATCGGTTTCTGCACCATCATCTGTTACAAAAACTTCTCCGTGCTGAAATGGGCTCATGGTTCCAGGGTCTACGTTCATATAAGGGTCCAGTTTCTGACTTGTAACTTTAAGGCCCCTGCATTTTAAAAGTCGTCCAAGGGATGCGGCGGTAATGCCTTTTCCAAGTCCAGAAACAACACCCCCTGTTACAAAAATAAATTTAGCCATAAAAAGCTCCTAATATAAGTAAAAATAAGAAATAAATTTTGTCCGAAAATTATTTTGGGCAAAAAAAAGAGGCCGTAGACAGTGACTCTTGTGTTTAGAATCAATATCTACGACCTCTTTGTCGTTGTTCAAAAAAATATTAATCCAATCGCAAATGGCTGTCAAGAAGATGAAAAGTAAAGAAAGATAAGGATGATGAATAAGGATGATAATGGAGCTGGCGGGGTGGAGATTTTTTTTTAGAAAAAAAATTTTATGCTTGCTTGACAAAAAAAAATGTAAGGTATATAAAACAAGTCAAGGCAATGAGGTCGTAGGTATTAGTAGTACTTGCGACCTTTTTTATTTAGGGTTTATTACAAACCCTAAAAACGGCGAAGTCAAGGCTTTAAGCGTACGCGTGCCTTGACTCGACGTATTAACGCAAAATTTAATATTTAATCGACAAAGGCGTCGTGATTTTAGATTATCAAAATAGTCTGGAGTTGCGGCGCCTTTTAATTTTAACTTTACCGGAGGAAAAAATGGACGAAGTTACTTCTATTTTTGGAGAAAATGTTTTTAACGAAACAGTAATGAAAGCTCGCTTACCAAAGGAAACTTATAAGCAGCTTATGAAAACAATTGAAGGGGGCGAAAAGCTTGATCCTTCTGTAGCTACAGTTGTTGCAAATGCAATGAAAGACTGGGCTTTGGAAAAGGGTGCAACCCATTATACACACTGGTTCCAGCCACTTACTGGAATTACAGCAGAAAAGCACGATAGTTTTATTAGTCCAATCGACGGCGGTAAAGTGATAATGGAATTTTCTGGAAAGGAACTGGTTCAGGGTGAGCCAGATGCATCCAGCTTCCCAAGTGGAGGAATTCGTGCCACATTTGAGGCCCGCGGTTATACTGCCTGGGATCCTACATCATACGCTTTTATAAAAGACGGAACTTTGTGTATTCCAACTGCATTCTGTTCATATACAGGAGAAGCTTTGGACAAGAAGACTCCTCTTTTACGTTCTATGCAGGCAATTTCAAAAGAGGCTGTTCGAGTGCTCCATTTATTCGAAGGAAACGAAAATGTTACTTCTGTAAAAACAACAGTTGGTCCTGAACAGGAATATTTCCTTGTTGATAAAGAAGTTTACGACAAACGCGAAGACTTGATTTATACAGGACGTACTCTTTTTGGTGCAAAGGCTCCTAAAGGTCAGGAATTGGAAGATCACTATTTTGGTATGATTAAGCCTCGTGTTCAGAGTTTTATGAAGGATTTGAACAAGGAACTTTGGAAACTTGGAATTCTTGCTAAGACCGAACATAACGAAGTTGCTCCAGCTCAGCACGAACTTGCTCCAATCTTCTCTACAACAAATATTGCATGTGACCATAACCAGTTGACAATGGAAATTATGAAAAAAGTTGCTGCTCGTCACGGAATGGTTTGTTTACTTCATGAAAAACCATTTGCCGGAGTAAATGGAAGTGGTAAGCACAATAACTGGTCAATTTCTACTAACACTGGTAAAAACCTTTTGGATCCAGGTGCAACTCCTGCCAGCAATGCCCAGTTCCTAATCTTCTTGTCTGCAATTATTAAAGCAGTTGATAAATACCAGAATTTACTCCGTATTTCAGTTGCATCTGCAGGAAACGACCATAGACTTGGAGCTAACGAAGCGCCTCCAGCCATCATCTCTATCTTCCTGGGTGACGAACTTTCTGAAATTCTTGATTGTCTTGAACAGGGAAAACCTTACGGTAAGCATGAAAAAGAAAAGATGCAGATTGGAGTAACTGTCCTTCCAGAATTCAACAAGGATACAACTGATCGTAACAGAACTTCTCCATTTGCATTTACTGGAAACAAGTTTGAATTCCGAATGCTTGGATCAAATGAATCAATTGCCTGTGCAAACGTATTCTTGAACACAGCTGTTGCAGATGTTTTGAGCGAATTTGCAGATAAACTTGAAAAATCAAAAGATTTCAAGAACGATTTACACCAGTTGATTTTGGATACAATCAAAGAGCATAAAAGAATTATCTTTAATGGAAACGGTTATGATGAATCTTGGGTTAAAGAAGCAGAAAAACGTGGTCTTTCAAATCTTCGTTCAACTCCAGAAGCTCTTTCTCATACAATGGATGAAGAAAACGTTAAGCTTTTTGAAAAATTCGGTGTTTATAGCAAAGTCGAACTTGAAAGCCGTTACGAAATCCATAATGAAAATTATTCTAAGATTATCAATATTGAAGCAGAAACTATGCTGGAAATGGCAAAGAAGGATATTCTTCCATGTGCAAGTAAATATTCTTCAAAACTTGCCCAGACAATCGGCTTAAAGAAGGCTGCCTGCGATGAGTGTGACTGTACTTACGAGGCTCAGATGCTTAAGAAGGTTTCTGCCCTTACAAGTTCAATTTTTGCAAAAACATGTCAGCTTGAATCTGCTGTAAATGAAGCAAAAGAGCTTGCAGATAAGGGTGATTCTGGAAAGACTGCCTTCTTCTACCGCGAAAATGTTTTTGCCGCTATGGGCGAATTGCGTGCGGTGGCAGATGAACTGGAAGTTATTACTCCAAAAGAATTGTGGCCATTCCCAAGTTATGGCGACTTGTTGTACAGTGTAAGATAGATTAATACCCACGTCAGTGGGATGTGAGCAAAGAAATGACTTTTTCAGGCAGGTGGTTTTACTACCTGCCTGATTTTTATATATTATTTAGTCTGTGTAAAGACTTAAAGGCATTTAGTTGATTTACTGTTACAGTTCTAAAACCATACCTTCTTTATTTTCTGTAAATCCCAGTACTTTATAAAGAGGTTTTCCGTCGGGCCTTGCATCAAGTGAGATTTCAGTACAGCCTTTTTCTTTTGCTTCTGCTATAAGCTGCCTAACCATTTTTTTAGCAATTCCTTGATGTCGGTATGCTTTATTTGTATAAACATTCATCAAATGAGCACGTTTTCCTGTAGGGTGACTAAAAGTTGGCATTAGTAAAATATAACTGATGGAAGCACAGGCAATTATTTTTTCGCCATCTTTTGCAAGTAAAGTTGTTTGATTTCCATTTAGGAAATATTCACGGGAAGATTCAACTAAAACTTTATCAAACTTATCTTCGTCGCTCATGTTATTTACAATCTTCAGCATTTCAAGGCGAATAGACATAAGCTCTTCAATATTTGAATTATCAGCCTTTATTATTTCAATCATTTTTCCCTCTTAAAAAGTAACCAGTGCGGGTGTGTTCCGCTGTCGGTTTTTAAAAAGTACCATAATTGATATGCTTTGCCAAATAAAAAAGGCGGGCTTGACCCGCCGAAAGAATATTCTAAAATTTTTTATTTAGTATAGGTAAATTCAGCTACATTACTCCATGCACTGTCAGACATATTGTTTGCGGTACTTGTCACTTTAAGCCAGAAATAATACTTTTTTCCATTAACAGGTACCAAATATGGTGCACTAGTTGAAGGAATCTGTACAGTTCGTGTATTTGAGCCAGCTTCGACTTTGGCATAAGTATTCGTATCATAATATGCTTTTGAAGAATCGTTTGTAGTTGCATATCCAAGAACAGCATTTGTTGCCCCATCAAGACCTGTTTTACCATCATAATTGAATGTAATGTTTACATCGCAAGAAGTTGTGTTATCTGTCATAGAGTTGATAACCAAATTTGTTGGTGCGTTAAGTTTTGATGTCGAATTACCGTCATCTACATTTACATTTGTCGAGTTTTTACAGCTAGTGAATGCACATGTCATAATCAATGCAGCAACGATTGCTGTAACTTTAGAAAATTGTTTCATAAAAACCTCCAACGATTTTATTTTTTGATTTTGGGGGAAGTCGAGCGTAGCAAGACTTCCCCCAAAGGACTCTTTCAAGTCCTTTGGGTAGTGTACACTACCCAAATTTTTAGAGAAAAAATGTTGGAGATTTTAATTTCAACGAAAGTGGTGCAAAGCACCATCAACCTAACAATTGGTTGTACCTGCCTTCAATCGAAGAGTCGTTAAGAAAAATTCGATAGCATTTTTTAGGCTCATCGAAATAATGGCTTGGAACAATTGATTGTTCCGTAGCGGGCTTGCCCCCGCCTACAATGTATTATACCTTTCTATTCCAATCGCATCAAACAGGAATGTTTAGAATCTATTTCAAAACCGTTATTTTTATAAAAGTTCAAAGTACTTTCTCTGTTTGAGCCGGTTTCTAAAGACAATTTATAGCAATTGTGATTTCTTGCAATTTCCGCAGCCTTCTGAAGTAATGCCGAGGCATAACCTTTGTTTCGGTAGTTTTCATGAGTCACCACATTTTCTACAATTGCAAAACTTCGTACATTATGAGTTAAACTTGGTATGATTGCTAACTGAACCGAAGATACAACTTTGCCTTCATCTTCAACCACAAGAATATAAAAAGAATCATTTTTTCGAAAATCTTCAAGCATCTGGGCCCACTGCTCCATATTTTGCTCTTCTTTTGGTGGCCATTTTGTAAGATACACAAAATACAATTCTTTGAGATCAAAAACATCTTTTCCTATTGCTTCTCTTATAATCATTTTTAACTCCGTTTATCCCACTAAATTTCTGTTGATTTATATAAGCGCCAATAGTTGCTTACCTTTTAATCTATTTCGTTTCCAGCTCAGTGGGCTTTGTTATGTGATTATTTATCTTCAAATAAGATTCTTGCAAAATCTCGCTTTGAATATATTATTCTTATTACTCTTACAATATCACCATCAATTCTGTAAAAGATTGAATAATTATTTGCCAGAACAAATTTATAATCAGTAGGAAAGTGAACATATCTTTCTACCGGAATACCTGTTTCGGCAATGGTAGACAAGTTTTCATATGTTTCTACGATAGTTTTGATAGTATTATGTGCTGCAATTGGATTTTGAACTTCATTTTCTATGTAATTTTTTATTTCGAGTAAATCTTCTGCTGCTTGTGGAGTAATCTTCACTGTAAACATTAAAGACCTACCATTTTTCTAACATCAGCAGGATCCAACCAGCCTTTTTTTTCAGCGGATTCTTCACCTTTTTTTAATTCTGCAAAAAGGGTTTTTGTGGCGGTTAATCTTTCGTAATCTTTAATGGTAATAACAGCATAAGTGCCTCTTCCGTTTTTTGTAAGAAAAACAGGAGATTCATCTGCGACATCCTGTAATACTTCATTGTAATTTCGTAAATCAGAAACAGGTTTTATTGCTATCATAGACACCTCTAATATTCGTAAGATTTTACGAAATAATTATCTTAAGATATTTCGGAATAGTCAAGATTAATAGTGTCATTTATCGGGCTTGATTTAATGGATGATGATTCTATCCAGATATAAACACGCTCTTCAGTTTTTTCTGTAATTACACCGCCATTTGCAAGTGCAACTTTTTGGGATGCGATATTATCTGAGTGTATTGTGATAAGAACTTTTTCCAAACCAATTTTTTTTTGCTTCAATTAACAGCAATCTTAAGAGTTCCTTGCCATAACCCTTTCCACGATATTGAGGAGCAATTCCATAACCGATATGACCACCTGCATTACTCAAAGTTTCGGTAAGAAAATGTCTCAGATTTCCAAATCCGACAGGAAAAGTATCGGCATAAAGCCAATAAGTTGTAGAAGGAACCTTCCAGCCATCCACAAGACATGTTTGTTCTGATTCTTTCTGTTTTGCTGCAAGCCAGGTTTTAAAATCCTCGTATGAAAGACCATTTGCTTTATTAACAAGTCCATTTTCATCTTTTGGCATTGACTGTAACATGTTATAGATATCGTGGACATCATCAGCGGATAGTTTTTTTAAGCGTAAGTTTACTTTGTCAGGCTTCGTATTAATTAGGCTCACAGTGTTACACTCCATATCGATATTCTTTTTCAAAAGCGGCTACATAAGTAAAAAGCAAATCCACATTATGTTTTACAACAAGTTCAAATGCCTTTTCTCTGAAGATTGAGTTGAACTCTCTTTGCGCCGGTGTATCAAATCCAAAAATACTGTCTGAAACTTCAATACTGTCATGATTCATCATCATGTTGTATTTCAGTTTATCTCTCAAACTTTCTGCGACAGTCATTTTTCCAACTGCTTGAGGTCCGCATACTACAATTCAATTTGCCAGTTTTGTATTTTAAGCGGCGTAGAGCTTCGTACTACCGCTACCTTGCTTTGCCCTAAAGTTCGATTAATTTTTTCAGCAAGTTATATTTAATCCCTTATTTTAATCAATTTTTATTGATTGTGATAAACTCAATATCCGAAATAATATTCATTCATAGAGTCAAAAGGAAAAATGCCAGCCAATCGTTTTGCTTTTTCAAAATACAACTGCTCTTGGGCTTTATCGCCTAGTTCTGAATAACAATATGCAATTCTTCTGTAGGCTTGAAGTAAAGCGGGACATGTATAGGCAGCATCTTCTTTAAAAAAGTTTTCCCATTCAGAAATAGCTGCTTTAAAAGCCGACTTTTTGTTGCTGAGTTTTGCTTTTTCAGTTTTAAAATAAGCAAGCCAGTATTTTGGCCAGATGTCGTGAGGATTCATTTTGACCGCATGATTCATATTGTAAATTACATAACCAGCCGCCTTTTTTTTCATTTTGTCAGTATCAATATTATTAAAAAGATAATCTTCCAGCCACATGTAAGAAAATATATATTCAGCATATCTTTCCCATTCTGTCATTGTAAATGCGGGTAAATCTACACAAAATGAACTAGGAGGCTGTCTCCCACGAAAAACTTTTTCTTCCAGAATATTCAACGCTTCTTCTAAATTATTTTTTTCAAAACTAAACGGAAATAAATCACCAAAATAGTATTTTAAGAACGAAATAGCAAATCCAAATTCAACAACATCGAAATCATAAAGAGGAGCTGTTTTATCATTATTAAAATTGCGGACGATATCGTACACGGCCTTTATATTTTCATCAGTTGTAATATAAGGATATGTAATTCCATAAATCCGCTGGTCAGTTACGCAAAAATAATCAAAAGCGGATGATTGATTTTCTGAAAGGTATTTTTTATCAAGAACCTTAAAATTTGAATCACGGCCATATTTTACTTTTGTATAATCATCATTTCTAAGATACCAGATATCAAATGCTGCATATTGATCACCATAGTATTTGTTCAAATAATAACCTGTTGAATACCAAAGCTCTTCAGAACCATAAAAATAATTATCCGGAACCTTACTTCCGTGGCCATCACCATAAAAAATGATTGCCTTATCTTCCGGTTTTGCAGCATCCATAATTTCAATTATTGTTTTATGAGCCTGTTCATCTCTTGCATTTAGAACAGCAACTCCATCATTCATATCATCCGGCCAAACACAACCTTCTTCTGGAAAAATAACATTAATTGGATCTTCTGGATGCAACTGATTAATTCGCTCAATTTCCTTTTCCATCAAATGATATTCATATTTCCATCCATAAGTACACCATTGAGGAACTATATAAATTTTATAATTATCGTAATTGCCGTCTGTAAAAGAAAATCCGTCACCTTCTTCTTCCAAAAATAAATAACGGACTCCAGCTTCGTAAAACTTTTCAATATTCTGAGTCATATAAAGAATTGGAAAAACCGTGGTATGAGTTTCACCAATAAAAACAATCTTTTTAGAATGAATGGCTTCCAGAATCTGATCATGAGCATTTTTTGAATCCTGAAGATTGTAAGTTGTTTTACAACCAGTTATAAAAAGAAGAAATACAACTGATAATAAGATTACTTTTTTCATAAAACTCTCCTTGAACTATCCCGCTAAATTTTTGTTGATTTAAATAAGCAACAAAAGTCGCTTGCCTTAAAATTCTTCCGTTTCCAGCCCTGTGGGCTGTGCGTATAACAACTGGTTGTATCTGCCTACAATCGAAGAGCCGTTAAGAAAAATGCGAAAGCATTTTTTAGGCTCATCGAAATAATGACTCGGAACAATTGATTGTTCCGCTGTCGGCTACGAACCTTTGT
>DGWD01000010.1:22959-25937 GCA_002395155.1 Treponema sp. UBA4267 | reverse complement strand
TTTGTTATGACAAATTATATTTCTTCTACAGAATAAGATTTTTTAATTTTTTTTTATTTAGCAGATTCTGCACGACCATTTGCAGCGTATGCTTCTATTATTAACTTTTTCTAAGCGGCGTAAAGCCGCGTATTACCGCTACTTTGCGTAAACCATATAGTTCAATTTCATTTAATAAAGCAAGCTTGACTTGCTTTATTAAATATTCCTATTACTCAGTAACAGTAACTTCTTTTACGGTTTCTAGTAAAGTTATATAAGCATCTGTCAAATACCAATAACCTGAAAAAGAAATTGTTCCATCATTATTTTTCTTTATTGTTATTAAATAACCTTTTTTATTTTCGCCTTCTACCCAATCAAAGGTATATGCCATCATTGGATAACTTTTTTCATCGAATTCCCATTTTCCATCGAAAACTTCATTATCAACAGTTTTTTTGAAGGTTCCATCTGAATTAAATTCATATTTAATGGAATGTCCAGAATTTTCACCTTCAAAGGTTTTTCCTTCAATTTCGGTAGGTTTCGGAAACTGATCATTTTTTTTGTTCAGATTCTTTGGCTTTGCAGACAAATTCATACAAAGAAGGAATCCCATTAAACTCAGTAAAAATACTTTGTTTGCTCTTTTCATTTTTTACTCCTTGGCAGGCCAGTGGCCTGTCGCCATAACAATTGGTTGTACCGCAGGCGGCTTGACCCGCTGTCGGCTTTGAACTTCTTGTTATGTGATATTACTCGTAAGCATACATTTTTATTGTTTTAAACTCAGGTGCATGATTATTTTCTTCTTCTTCCAAATCGTAAAGATTCTGAAGATTAAGCCAGAACTCTGCGGTTGTTCCAAAGAACTTAGAAAAGCGTATCGCAGTGTCAGCTGTTATTGAGCGATGCCCATGAATTATTTCTGAAATACGAGTCTGAGGAATATTAATTTCTTTTGCCAAACGATATGCAGAAATATTCATTGGAACAAGAAATTCTTCTTTCAGAATTTCTCCTGGGTGAATATTCGGCAGTTTGTCATTAGTGGTAATCTGTGATTCTAACATTGTCCGCTCCTCCATTCTCAAAGGTAAATACAATTCTCCATTGGTCGTTTATACGGATTGACCAAAGTCCTGCAAGATTTCCTACCAACTGTTCAAGATTATTTCCTGGCGGAATTCTTAAATCTTTAACTTCTTTAGCAGCTGCAATCATTCGGAGTTTCCGTCGTGCAACATTGTGAATAGTCGGCGGAAGTTTTTTACTTCTCTGTCCTTTGTAAATTAATTCTGTTTCAGAATCTCCAAATGAATTTATCATAAATATATACTAACGTAAAACGGAAGTATTGTCAAAAAAAATACTCACTTTACTGATAAAATATACGCTCCATTAATGATTTAATTCTTTTACCATATATCCGCAAGTAAAGGGGAAAAAATCAAATTTCTCTGTTCCAATATGAACGAATCCTTCCTTTTCGTACCATTGCCGGAGAATAGTATTTTCTTCTACAATTCCAATTTTTATTTTAGTACAATTATGAGCTTCCGCCTGGCTATAAGCATCTTGTAGCAATTCTTGTCCGATTTTCCTATGTCGATATTCCGGGAGAACACAAAGATTATTTAATTCGCATTCACCTTTGTCTTGCATCAGAAGAGAATAATACCCGATTATTTTTCCATCAGAATTGGAATAAGCAAACATGTACCTTGGTTCGTTGTCCAACTGATATAAAAGTCTTTCTTCTGTCGTAGCAAAGGCCGTAAATCTTGGAGCATTTTCGATGGTAAAACCAAATTGCTCAGCAATTGTCATAAAACTTGACCTTATGACTTTCACACATTCTGATACATCGTTTTTGTTTATTTCTTTTATCATTTTTCTTCACCTACAAGCGCCCCAGTGCGGGCGTCCACATAACAACTGGTTGTACCGCAGTGGGCTTGACCCGCTGTCGACTACGAACCTTTGTTATGTGAGTTTTACAATTTTGCTAGCAACTCCTTTGCCATTTGTTTTATTTGTGAGCCACTTAATACCAATGAATTTTTATTTAGGTTTCCATCATCCATTTTTAAAATCTCAGACAGCCAGTATTTATGATAACTTCTTGTATTTGAATATACACTTTTTCGATTGGCAGCAGTCGATACTGAGTTCCAATTCTTATGATTCTTATCAATATTTTCATAATAACAATAAGAAACAAACCAACAAGCCCCCATTGTTGTTAAATAATCGCCACCTTGAAAAGAAAATACATGTCTTCCCATTTTTTTCTCCAAAACTTTATTTTCGTCCAAAGTCTAAACTTCAACTCATATTTTATCATCGGGCTTGAACCGATGATAAAATAATCTTGTAGTATGGATATTATAAATTATACTTTAATTTACCATTTTCTTCAGTCAAAATATTTCTTATAAACATTTCATCAATACCGCCTAAAATTTCATTTTCTGTTTTAGAGCGAAATGCATTTTTCAAATTAGTAATTAATGTTTCCTTTTTTTTCGGACGCTTATTTGAAGGAAGCTTTTTTAAATTTTCAACAAAAACATCAATATTTAAATTCTCAGCAGTTGTTGGCAATAATTGTTTTATAGCAACAATTAATTCAATTTTTATTTTGTTTGATTTTAAAAATTCTACTAAAGGCTTGTATCCACTATCTTTTGAAAGAATAAAATATTCCTCATATCTCTTGCTTTCAATATATTTTCCTAAATAATATGCAATAAAAAATCGAGTGCATTACTTCCTTGACCAGGTACTTGTAACCAAGAAACAGATTCTCCAAATCTTTGAAGTTTTTTTACCAATTCGAAAGGAATTTTATTTTGAGAATTTCCTACTATTATTTTTATATCAAAATCTTTTATTCGCTCTAGCTCTTCTACTTTTTGAATATTCTCATAGTCAATAAGAATTATTTTTTTATTCATTTCCTTTCATCCCAAAAGCGCCCCAGTGCGGGCGTC
>DGWD01000010.1:16629-22869 GCA_002395155.1 Treponema sp. UBA4267 | reverse complement strand
GTCGGCTACGAACCTTTGTTATGCTTTTTATTATAGTCGATATTGATTTTTTATGATATATTTATTCTAGGAGTAAATAGTGCCTATTGTTAGTGAATTTGAAGGAATAGAAATTTGCCTTTATTTTGATGATCATTTACCACCTCATTTTCATGCAAAATATGCTGGTCAAGAGGCATTAGTAGAAATAGAAAATTCTTGTGTACTAAAAGGAGCTATTCCATCAAATAAATTAAAATTGGTTTTAGCTTGGTCTGAATTGCATAAGCAGGAACTTAAAAATAGTTGGAATCAGGCTAAAAATATGGAATTACCAGCAAAAATAGATCCACTAAAATAAGGAGATACAAATGGAAATTGTACAGGTTTTACCTAAAGACAATTACAATGTTTTCGTTTATTTTGTAGACGGAAAGATAAAAAAATATAATGTATCTCACTTAGTAGGCAAAGGCGTTTTCTCTAAACTAAATGATTTAGATTTTTACATGAATAACTGTACTGTACTGAACGGAACTCTTGCATGGACATTGGATGGTAAATACGATAAATACAATTGTATCGATATTGACCCTTATACAATTTACGAAAAAGGAATTGATGTAGAAGATCCTTTGGTGCATATTGCCTGATCAGCTACTTTATACTCTTAAAACCTATTTTCAATAATTCAACATCACCAGGACAAAATTCAAAATCGTCTATTTCGTTTTGAGTAATCCATTTGATTTCAGAAATTTCATTTTTATTGAAAACAGGTTCTTCTAATATTTCGCCATAATAAGCAACTGTAATATACATCAAATCATTAAGATACATTGTTCGTGAATGTAAATGTGTCAGATTTTTTATATTGCAGTTTATCTCTTCTTTCACTTCTCGGATTACACAGTCTGTAAAATCTTCTCCAAATTCAAGATTTCCGCCAATTACTTCCCAATAGCCCGGAAAATATTTTTTATTCATACTTCTTTTTGAAACTAAAATTTTTTTGTTGGATTTATCTATTGGCAAAAAAGCCGTACCGATCATTTGAATTTTATCTACCATAATTACTTTTTTATTTCCTATACCACGCCAGTGGCGTGTGAGCATAACAATTGCTTAAACCGTAAACCGGCTTGACCCGATGTCGGCTACGAACCTTTGTTATACGTTTTTTATTCTAACCAAGCGTTTATAAACTGCTTAGTAATCATTCTTTTACCATATTCTGTTGTTGACGGATATGCATCACCAAAATCTAAGCATTTTCCAGAAGCATCAAATACTTTTCTGCCTTTTACCATTAAGTTGATATTTTTGGAAATTCCATTTTAATTTATTTCCATTATTACAATATAATTTTCATCTGAATTATATACATCTTTGGATATTAGTCGGACTTTTATTCCGCTTTTCATTTCTATCCAGATATTCTATAAAATGTTTTCCAAACTGACTCCATTTATTTACAAGATTTAGATTTTTCAATAAAACCGACTATATTTTCCCTAAAGATTTTTTCCCGCCTGATATAATCCTCTTCTGAATCTGTAATTTGATTACAGGCTTTTGAGATTACTTCTGCATAATTTTCTGGAAGTTGTTGCAAGCTGTGGGAATAATAAATTGCCCTGTCTTCTGCCGGAGAATAAAATCCATTCAGATAAAATAAGGCCCGTATTCCTGCTCTTATTGCTGTGTTCAAATTCTCATGTAATTGAATGAATGCATCTCGGCGATACCAGCGGTCTTTTTTGTAATCTGAAATAAGATAATGAATGTACCCAAGCGAACCAGTCAGATTATTTTCTAAATCCTCTTTTACAAACTGATTTATTTTTTCAAGTTCATTTTTATAGGAATTATTCGGGTCATATAAAATCTGAGATTCCAATACAGAAAATTTTCTCGGCTCTTCAAACTTAGAAAACATGTCGGTGTCAATAAAATCAGTGAACAAAATCTCAAACCATATACCATCAAATTTTATACAATGAAAAGGAATTTCCGGCTCTTGATTAGCCCCAAAAATATCTTCTGCTGTAATACTGCTGCCGTTTTTACGCATAACGATTAAATCGACCATGCCGTTGTATTCGGCGTTTTCTTTTTTCTGCGGAAAATAATCACCTCGGGAAACGCTTCCAGAAAGAAGAATAGTTTCAATTTCTGATTTATCTATTGAATTTATGAAAGTGGAGGTTTTATCTTTCATTTTCTGTATAAAATCTTTTTGTTGTTCAATAATTACTTCTTTTGTTTTCATACTTTTTCCCGTTTCCAGCCCAGTGGGCTGTGCGTATAACAACTGGTTGTACCGCAAAACGGCTTGACCCTGCCTACAATCGAAGAGCCGTTAAGAAAAATGCGAAAGCATTTTTTAGGCTCATCGAAATACGTCGAGTCAAGGCACGCGTACGCTTAAAGCCTTGACTTCGCCGTTTTTAGGGTTTGTAATAAACCCTAAATAATGGCTCGGAACAATTGATTGTTCCGCTGTCGGCTATGATGCATCGTGCGCTTAAGCGCACTAGATAATAATTTCCTTAAATGCAAACGACCGCAGGTCGTAACCTTTGTTATGTGATTATTTAATTATTTCTAAGCCGTGGTTTATCTAATACGATTTTTGATTCTTCATAAAGGGATGGAACAAGTTCTTCTGTAATTCTGCATTTAGTTCCATGATTATGACCTGAACGTGCATCAAATTCAAATACAATATATCCTGCTTCTAATGAGTCCTTAAACTTCTTTATGCTAAAATTCTTGAGCATGTATGCCTTAAAATAATGAAAGTACTGTTTTTGATTTTCTCTTTTTTCTTCTGCTAAAACAAAAAAACAGTTAAGGAGTTTTGTTCTAGTTTTAGCATAGATTTCATCAAGATTCCAATAAGGAACAACGTCAAGATTATTAAGATGACCAACTCTTTGTTTTACTGTTTTCAACCAACTAGCATCAGAATCCAATACTTTTGAGGAATCAAATCCTATACATACCTTGTTATCTTCCTCATTTATATATAAATAAAAACCTCTTTGATAAGAATTTGCTTTTAATGTAACACGAAAAGATTTTTCATCTTCAGGATATTTTGTTCCCGCTTTTTGATGAGGCCAACCATATTTGGGAAGAAGAAACTGAGGAACAATTTTTGCAGCTCGTGGAGAAGGTTCTGTATGAAATAAAGTTACACGAGATGAACTTCCGACTTTATGACACTTTAATTCCCATTCGGCAGCATTTGGTATTGGGAGATTGTTCTCAGGAATATTAAGTAAGTCTTCTAGAAGATTTCCATGTGCACCATCATTAGTTTTACGAGTTGTATTCTCAATCCAACCACGAGATTCGAATTCTTTAAAACTACTAATAAGTTCTTCTTTTTTGATTAATTTTAATTCTGTACTCATATTACATCTTCGAATAAGGTAGATTGATGGAATTTTGCAACTTCACTATCTGTTTTATTTTTTACAAGACGTTCTTCTGCCATTTTGCAATAAGCAGGAGATAGTTCAATTCCAATATAATAACGATTTAAGCCTGCTGCAACAACCGCTGTTGTTCCACTTCCCATAAAGGGATCCATAATAATTTGTCCAGTTGTAGAAGAAACTATTCTATCAATTAAAGCTACAGGAAAAGGGGCTGGATGTGCATTTTTCTGTTCTTGCATAAATTCCCAAATATCTCCATAACTGTTTGCTTTTGGAGCAAGCTTAAAATCTGGTTTTGCAATAAGATAGATTACTTCATATGTTGGTAAAAAATAACCTTTATTAAAATTAATACCACCTTTTCGTTTCCAAATAATTATTTGTCGAACAGGAAAGCCTTCCATAATTTCATGTCTGTCTTGTAATAATCCAGCTTGCACGCGCCATTTATGATTATAGAAAATTGCTCCATCATTTTTTATAATTCGATACATTTCTGTTAAACAGTCTCTCTGCCAAGCAATATACTTATCATATGGCATGTTATCATCATAGTTGTCGTAACCTTTTATTAAGGCGGCATTAGACCATTTTCCACCACGTCCATCCTTCATACCATTTCCAGTTGAATTTTTTAAATTATATGGCGGAGATGTTACAATAACATCAACAGATTCATCGGGAATGCTTTTCATTACTTCTTCACATCTCCCACATATTATCTTGTTGAGAAATTCACTTATATCTTTTTTTTCACTTATTTCCATTCATGAAACCCTATTAAGTCTTATTATTAAACTTATAGCATTTTTTTTGTTAAAATTCTATATAAAATCATGAGCCCCAGTGCGGGCGTCCACATAACAATTGGTTGTACCTGCCTACAATCGAAGAGCCGTTACGAAAAATGCGAAAGCATTTTTTAGGCTCATCGAAATAAAGGTTCGGAACAATTGATTGTTCTGCAGCGGGCTTGAACGCGTGTCGGCTACGAACCTTTGTTATGCTTTATCCATTCTTTCTGTCATCTACATCTTTGTAGACTTCCATATTTTCCCGCTTTCCGATTCCCCAAACTTCTATAATTTCAACTTTCTCTGGAGTTAAAAGACGATAAACAATACGGACTGACTTTCCGCAGGCATATAATTTATAAAATCCAGTTAAATCCATATTTGCCTTGTTTCCTAGTGGAAAGCCCAAAAATGGATTCTTATCAAGTTTGGAGAATTTTTTATCAACTTCAACTCGTATACTTCCATCCAAATTATTGTATTCTTCGGCAGCTTCTGGAATAAGTTGAATTTTATCAAATTCATCTTTTTTATCTTCCCATTTTTTTGCCATTACTTTTTCCTTAAAGATGACCAGCTGACATTTTTTGAAGCATCATAATGACTCATTCGTTCCTGTACTATTGAATAAATTTCTTTCTGTTCTTCAAGTTCTTCCAATTCAGCAAGTTTTTCGTAACGGTCAAAAGACATCATAACAGCTTCCATAGCATTATTTTTCATAATAAATACAGGCTGTTTGTCTTCAGAAATTTTTCTGACAGTCTGTGTAAGAGTTTTCTGCAACTTAGTAATTGGCATTATCTGTGCTGTATCTACCATCATATTATTACCTCTTATCTATATAATAATATGTATTTTTCTATATAGTCAAGTACTTTTAATCAACCAATTCCCTTGATAATTTTGTAGGAATTTTGCACATAAGGAATGAAACAAAAAAAGCGATAATGTATGTTATTATGCATAATATAAAGCTATCTATATTTATTCCAATTTTTGTAAGCAAGATTTTTAAAAACTCTGCTACAATTCTATGCATACAGTAAATTCCTAATGTATATTTAGTCAGAAATTTCAAAACATCTTTTACACTCTGTGAAAGTTTTTCGAAAGGAATTAAATATGCAAATCCAATTACAAAAAATCCAAGTAAAAGACAATTATTATCTGAATATCCAAATCCAGAAGCCGAATTAATGAAACTGTGTTTCAGCAAAAAAATAGATGCTAATCCGAACAATATTATAAAAAATAAGCGTTTTTCTTTTACTTTTTCAAACACATTATAATAAGCACACGAGAAGCCAATTGTTGCATATGGTATCATTTCAAAAAATCGTCCGAGATGGTATTTTAACTCAAATCTAAGAGAATCAAATAATTTGAAATTGATACCTGAGTATTGAATTACAAAGGCTGCAAACATCATTGCATAGGTTATTAGAATTCCTTTTTTTGCATCAAAGAATTTAAATATAAAAATATAGACTCCCGTTAATACAATTAATACTGTTTGAAACCACATGGAGGCATTCAGACGAGGGCTGTGTCCTGTAAACATTTGTCACCATAAATCAGAAAATCTCACACCAATATCTTTTATTATGAATTGTCCAATTGTATATCCAAGCCAATAAATTATTGCCCAGCCAATTTGCGGATAAATTACTCGCCATATTCTTTTTTTTGCTTTAGTTTTGTTGTATTCTAAGAAAGTATGTTCTGTTAAGAAAAATGATAAAAACATGAAAACAGGAACAGCAAGTCCTCTCAACATTGAAAATGGCATTAAAAATCTTGAGCCATCTGAATTCCAAAAATGACATAATACAACTTCAAAACACATTAATGCTCGTAGTAAAGCAAGACCATAATTAAATTCTTTTTTTTCGATAGAGTTTTCCATTTTTTTTCCTTCCTTTTTGGATACAGATAAAAATGTTAAACTCAGATTTTATTTTTCTATAAAACTACCAGCCCAGTGGGCTGTGAGCATAACAACTGGTTGTACCGCA
>DGWD01000010.1:15401-16554 GCA_002395155.1 Treponema sp. UBA4267 | reverse complement strand
GCTACGAACCTTTGTTATGTGTTTTATTTTACTCCTGAGTATCCGTTCCAGGTTGATACTATCCGTTTGATTATCTGGTTTTTATCATTATATTCTAAATAGTAAGAACTAAATATTGCTGTTTTTTTTTCAAGTTCTTTTACATCACTATCGACATAGTAATAATCATAAGTAAAGTATCCTTTTAATAAGCCGTTCTCATAAAAGAATTCTCCTAAATCGGTATGTGATAATTTACCATCAGTATAATAATAATAATTTAAGGAGTACAGTTCATTGTCCCAGTATGCTTCAGTTTTAATTATTTTATTATCTTTGTAAATGTGTTTGATTTTCCTTCCATATCGTTCTTCAATTACTTCTTCATTATTTTTTAATGGATATATTGTTTTTACTTTTTCTGTAATCTCCTACTCATCTTCGTAATCATAATATGTGGCATAACCTTCTAAAGTACCGGAACTATTGGTTGTATATTTAATAACATAATTGATATGGTCAGCCCGCAAATGTTCTTCTATAAGATTTCCGTTACTGTCATATTTATATTCAGACATTCCATAAGAATTTGGACGAATCTGAGTTTTATATTTTTCTTCTGCATTAAAAAAACTTAATTCTGATATGCAAACATCATTGTATTTTTGAGATTTATAAATTTCATCAACACAAACCCATATTTCATTACATTCAGTTTTTGGAAATTTCAAAGACTGTTCTTTCATTTCATCTTCTAAAGTAAAAGAATATTTTGCTTTAGAAAGACGTGGATCAAATTTGCCATCATTAAAAATCAAGGTAATTTTTTTAATTCTATGATTTTGAGAATAATATTTTTTATCGAAATAACCTGCTTTTATTTTAATCTCGTCGATTGAATAATTTATATCAAAATGAATTCTATAAACATATCCGAATTGAGGCTTAAAAGCAAAGACAGTTTCATCATTATTATCAAATGACTTTAAAGGTGAATAACGATATTTATTATTCTTATCAATCGTGAGCGTTTCTTTATCATTTAGAGAAATGCTGCTGATATTTATTTCTTTGGCAAATAGATTAATTGCAAAAAAGGGAATTAAAAGAATTAATAATTTTTTCATTTTTTCTCCAAAGCGCCCCTGTGCGGGCGTCCACATAACAACTGGTT
>DGWD01000010.1:14393-15315 GCA_002395155.1 Treponema sp. UBA4267 | reverse complement strand
AACCTTTGTTATGTGATTATTTAATTATTGATGACCAATAAGCATCATATGATTTTTCATATTCTGTTCCTGATGCATCAACTCCATATTTTATCAGTATTTCTGCAATCTTATTTTTTTCTTCTTCTGTATAGACATGATTATATGGGTTTTCAAAAAAAATGAATTCATAAATACTCTTGTCTGAATAATTTCCATATATAAAGTTTCTGATAGACTCATCTTCAGTTAAATTATAAGAAAGCGGATTAATGTATGGGAAATAATAGTCGTTGTCTATTTTGATTTTATTTTCATTGATAATTTGGATTTTCAATGTATTTGTATATTCTTTTGAAGTACCATATTCATCATAGAATTTACCTTTAATTATAAGTGTATTTTTATCTTTCAAAATAAACTGGCCAATATCACCACCTCCTGCCGCTAATTTTTCAAAAACAAAAGTACCATCATGTTCGAAATATTTTATGAAAGACGATTCTTCTTTTTTCCAGATTTTTGAAGTCAAAAGGTTTCTTATATCCTCTGTTGAATTAAGATTATATTGAATTTTTTCTTCAGATAAATAACCGCCGAATACCCAGCCATATTCTGGATTTTGATTTTTCCATTCATAAGCAGGAATTAATATTTTTACCCAGTTATCTTTTATTCCATCTATTTCTGTTTCATTTCCTATTTTAATTATTTTTACTGGAAGTGCATTTACTAAACCGCAAATTCTTTTTCCTGATAAATTTGGTGTATCTCTTACTTTCAATCCGTCCAAAGAATTAACATACATTGTATTTATCAATTTTTCATTTTTTAAATATTTATTTGATTTAGCAGATAAAGAAGAAACTAATAAAAGACTGAATAAAATTAAAATACTTTTTTTCATTTTTTCTCCTTCGGAAGCGCCCCAGTGCGGGCGTCC
>DGWD01000010.1:13046-14301 GCA_002395155.1 Treponema sp. UBA4267 | reverse complement strand
TACGAACCTTTGTTAGGTTTTGCTACACTTTTAACAGTACTTTTTCCTGTTTTTTTGAAACAGCAAGTTTCGGATATGTAATTATTTCTAAGCCCATTCCAAGACTGTCGAGATAATCTATTAAAGTCGATATTTTCATATCCTTTCTTTTTTCTATTTTTGAAACTGACGACTGTGTGAAATTTGCCATTTCGGATTGTTTTATATTTTTTTCTTCTCGGAGCTGTGCTAGACGTATAGACATAATATCCTGTTCTGCTTTTATGTGAGCTCTTCTTACAGCTTCGGGAGACATATTACTTTCCATCATTTTGATTGCGTCTTTCATTTTCCAACTCCTTTTCATGTTTCTCTATGATTACTTCAGATTCAGCAATTAAATCTTTGTAAAATTTCTTCTGATCTTTTCCTTTCTTATCTCCGCCGGTAAGCAAAAATGCCTTCCTTTCGGTATCAAAATAATAGGCAACTCTCAGTACATGTTGTTGTGTCTGATTTCTTAATTCTTTCAGGTTCGTGTATTTTTTTGAACCATGAAGAGTATCTGAATATGGACGAGGAAGTTGGGGGCCGTACTGACGGAGTAAAAGAACTCTTTGTAATACGGCTTCCTTACTTTCTTCGTCCAGACTTAGAAACCAGGCATCATATTCATCTGATGAATCAACATTCCACATGATTTTATTATATGAACTAAAGTGAATATTTGTCAACACAAAAAATGGCGGGCTTGACCCGCCTTATAAAAAATTTAGACTCGTTTATAACCGCAATAACATCGTTTATCATTGGCAGGATTCTGTGCTCCACAGAAAGGACATTTCCAATCTCCATTTCCAAGTACAGTTACTTTATTTTGCGGAGAAGAATCGTTTTTGCTTTCTTTGTCGACATTTTCCGTTTCTTCTTTTTCTCCTAGCAATTTACGCAACTTTAAATCAGGTAAGGCTAAGACATAAAAATAGCCGAATATTCCAAGCCAGAAGCATATTGCAAAAATATGTTTTTTTGCAGGATCATATCCTTTTAAGCTTGCAACTTCACACATTTTTGAAGCCATAAAGCAAAGAATAATAATAGCTATTGCAATTGCAACTATCCAAGAAAACATTACGATTGTAAAATCCATGTAATTCCTCCGTGTATTTTTTAAGAACATTTGTCGGAAGATTTACCTTATCAACGATAAGTGGTGCAGTGCGCCATCAACCTAACAACTGGTTGTACCGTAGCGGGCTTGACCCGCTGTCGGCTA
>DGWD01000010.1:2359-12951 GCA_002395155.1 Treponema sp. UBA4267 | reverse complement strand
ACTGCTTCGACAAGTTTTTGATAATTCTCTTCTGAAAGTTTTCCAACTTTTCTTTCAAAACAGAATTTATTTACTGCGCCTAAAAGATGTATTACTGAAACTGAGTCTTTTGAAAGTCCGGTTTCATCTTTCTTAAAAAGAATATTAGGTTCATAATCAGCTCGTTCAAGATTTGAAGTAAAAGGAATAACAACAGCAGTATTTAAATCCTTTATACCAAGCAGATCATTTTGCATTATTACAGCGGGACGAAGTTTAGAAGGGAGACTTCCAAGAGGTTCACCAAAATCAATAAGCCAGATTTCACCATGTGTCATCTTTTAATTCCTCCCACATTGCATTCATGGAAGTTCTTGTCATGTCTTTTTCTAGTTCTGTATAATCTTCGGCAGGTCGTTTTGATTTCAATGATTCCAACATTTTACCCATCAATATAATGGTCTGTTCATACGAAAGAGAAAGCACTTGTTCTGAAAAATCTGCAAAGGCTGTATCTGACATATTTGTACCTCCTGAAATCATTATACTACATTTTTAAGAAAAACATTAGAAAATTCTTGAGATATATATTTAACACAACGGATGTTACATACAATTGCTTCTTTGGCTGTGCCCTAAAGTCTAATTCATTTTATCAGCAAGCTTGACTTGCTGATAAAATATACATTATTACATATCTTTATCAGACCATGAACGGAAAGGTTTATTCCATGAACCTATTTCAATTAAGTTTCCTTCAGGATCTGCTATATAACAGGTTCTTTGTCCCCAAGGTTCGGTTGAAGGTTCTAATACTGAAGTAACACCTTTGGACATCAGTTCTTTATATTTTTCATCAACTTCTTCGAAGGTATCAACATATAAAGCAATTTCTCCATGACCGTTTAGGCCCTTTATATATTCATATTTTCTGTTTGTCATTTTTTCGAAATTATTTCGGCCATAAAGCATAAACAGAGTATCATCTTTTATTAAATATACATTTCCAGCGGTTTCAGCTTCTTTAATCTCAAAACCAAGTATGTCTCTGTAAAACCTAATCATTTTTGGCATATCTTCTACAAATAATCCAAAACCATCTAAATGCATTTTTTACTCCTTCGGAAGCGCCCCAGTGAGGGCGTCCACATAACAACTGGTTGTACCGCAGGCAGCTTGACTGCCTGTCGGCTACGAACCTTTGTTATGGCAATTATATTTCTTATACAGAATTAGACTTCATAAATACTTTTTTTTCTTTATGATATTTTCTGTACAACTTTTTAGAAGCGTATGCTTCTTTTATATTTTTTCAAGCGGCGTAAAGCCGCATTCTACCGCTTCTTCGGCCTAGCCCTAAAGTTAAATTTCATTTTTTAATCGAGCTTGACTCGATTAAAAAATATTTCCTTTAGATTGTATCTTCTTCTGAATCTTCAGTTTCTTCATCTTCTAAATCTTTCTTTATTTGGTACAATGTTTTTCCATTATATTCAAAGAAATTAGATCCTTGTACAGATTTCCAATCATATCCTAATTCTCTTAAGAGTTTATCTGCTAAACCAGAAAGAGAATACTGATTATTTTCATATTCAACTTTATCATCTGGAATTACCGTACATTTTATATCTTCGTTTCTAGTAAAAGTTAATTCAGTACCGACAGGAATGTTTATAGAAGCAAAAGAGAATCTTTTTCCTGTTCTTCTTGATGGAGTTATTTTATCTTCAATTTCTGTACCATTATCATCTATCATTTTATTTGCAATTTTTATTTCTTTTTCACCGGATATTTTTAAAGCAGAAACAGCTCTTTCTGGATCCATTTTAAAAAATTCACGATTTTCTCTAATTCGAAACGCTGAAAAAGTATCATGTGCAAGTTTTTCAATTTCTTTATATCGTTTACTTTCTATTGCAAAATAAAATCTAAAAGGAAGTGGAAGAGACGTATTATCTAAACTTTTAATTCTTGCTTCTACTGATTCTTCAGTAATACCAATTTTAATAATTCCTGGCATTGCATCATTTGTTAAAACATAAACTATTCCCATTTTTTCCTTCCTTAAAAAGCAGGCCAGTGTGCCTGTCGCCATAACAACTGGTTGTACCGCAGCGGGCTTGACCCGCTGTCGGCTACGAACCTTTGTTATGCCTTGTTACTACAAAAATATTTCTTTTAGCGGCAGCACCGACTGCCGCGTACAAGCAATTTCAGTACAAATAATACCTTATTGAAGTTTCGGCTATTTCTTTCATTATATCAAACATTTCTGTGACAGACCATGGCTCTTCTCTGAAATACATTGAAACAGGGGCAAATGAGTTTACATTTGCATTTCCTTCTTTTTTGTATACATAAATTTGATTTAAATTGTAGAATTCATTCATCATTACTACTTTTGAACGAACTGTACCTGTTTCTTCTGTATCTAAGGCAAAATCACACCCCCAGCCAAAACAGACAAAGGGTGTAATTTCTTCATAGTTCATCATTGTACGAATCCCAATAAGATTTTTTCCAAGTCTTTCAATGGCATTTCCTGTCGCCTGTTTTGCTTTTCCTTCTTGCAGGCGTTCTTTATTTGTTCCCTGCCGTTTTATTTCCGCAATTACAAGAGGAAACTTTTCTCCATTTTTTACCAGATAGAGTATTCCTCCATCTGGAATAATAGTTCTGTCTGCAAATTCATAATTGAATTCCTTGCGGACACCTTTTCTTTTTATGAAATCCATCATGTACTTTACTTCTATCTGATGGGAGAATTCCAAATCACAATCTGAACTAAAATATGTTGCGAATTCTTTTTTATTTTTTAGATAATCCATGACCATTGCCATAGATTTATAAACGTCTTTATCATCTTGTTTTGATTTTTCATTCTTGGGCTTATGCTGTTCTGTTCGCTCTCTTAAACTGTCATGCTGACTCATAGTAAACTCCTATTTTTCTAGAACGAAAAGATATTCTGAAACATGAATATCTCTGCTTCTTAAATTTCTACTTCCACGGAATGTATTGTATGTAATTTCTACAGTCTTTAACTTCCCGTACTTTCTTAACATTTCTGACATTTCATTAAAACTAATGAAACCTTCAGAGTTATATGAAATAATTGCGAACTTGCTCGACAAGTTTGCAATTATTTCCTCCATTGATTTCAATGCTGAGTAGGGCTTGTTAAAAGCTGAGCGATTCCAGTCTTGTGTGATTCCGCTTACTTTACTTACTTCTACATCCAATTTATTTTTTATGATTAGATTAAGCATAAAATAATTTGAACCATATGGATGCTGATTATATGGCGGATCAAGATAAGCAATATCAAGACTTTTTAATTCTTTTGAAAGTTCAACTGTATCTTTCTGATAGATTTTTAATGATGAATTGAAATTACTTAAAACAGGTTCTTTCAATTCTATTTTTCCAAATATTCTTGTAAGAGCATTTTTCCCGGCTGCACCAAAACAGCCTATTCCTGTATTCTTGTCTTTGTAGAAACCTTTGAAAACACCGCTTGTATTTACATGAATTGATGCTTCTGTAACTAAAGGGGCAAGAAAGAATTTTTTTAGATTTTCTTCTTCTACTACGTCATCAATGAGTTTTCGATATGTATCGATTAGAACGGCATTTTCATGTGTATAAAAAACTCTTTCGCCTCTCAAAATATTATCGTCATCTTGAGGTGCGTAGTTTTCTGCAATTATTCCAGGATACTTTCTTTTTGTGCAACGATTTTCAATTTCTTTCCTTAACTCTGCACAAATCTCAGTAGGATAGTCTTTTTTATTTATTAAGTAACAACTGTTAATAAGAGAAGAATAATTTTCCAAATCATTTACAATCAATTTTGAGGAATGCTTTTTTAACATTCTCGCAACAATTCCTGAACCGGAAAATAAATCTGCACAAACTAATTTTTTCTTTCCAAGCTTATTTTCTATTTCTTCAACTTCTTTTTCTATTTTCCCTATTAAGCTTCTTTTATTTCCAAGGTAAGTAATTATTTGAGTTGTAAGAAAATCCTTGTTTTCTTCCTTTTCCATTTCTTCAAAATCCATTTTCTATTTTTTGAGAAATGTCATGCTTTGAAATTTTTAAATACTAAAAAATTTTCCGCCCCAGTGGGGCGTGGGCATAACAATTGGTTGTACCGCAGGCAGCTTGACTGCCTGTCGGCTACGAACCTTTGTTATGCCTTGTTTACTCAATCGGTAAATCTATTCCAAAATACGGAGTTTTTTCATGAACTTCCAATATTCCTTTTAAAGGTTTATCCGAATATTTTATAATCTTTTCACGATATTCAAATCGTGTTTTTATATCATTTATTTCTTCTCGACGATTTTTTGAAATTTTCAAAAAATCGTATTCCTTTTCTAAACCTAAGAATCTTCGATTTAGCAAGCTTGCTGCAATTCCTGTTGTACTTGCTCCTGTAAAAGGATCAAGTATCCAGTCATTTTCCTTTGTACTCGCCAAAATTATTCTTGCAAGTAGCGGAAGCGGCTTTTGAGTTGGATGTTTACCGCAAGACTTTTCCCATTTTGCTATTGCTGGTAGACTCCACAAATCTCGCATTTGTGTTCCACCGTTTATTTCTTTCATGAGTTCATAATTATAATAATGGGTAACTTTTTTGTTTTTTCTTGCCCATAGAATAAACTCTGTTGAGTGAGTAAAAAACTTACAGGAAAGATTCGGAGGCGGATTTGTCTTAGCCCAGGTAATGCAATTTAGAATTCTAAAATCTAATTCGTTGAGCATCTGCGCAACAGAAAAAATATTGTGATATGTTCCGCTAATCCAAATTGTACCGTTTTCTTTTAATTTTTCCCTACAAAGGGAAAGCCATTTGTAATTAAACTCGTTGTCTTTCTCGAAGCCTTGAGATTTATCCCAATCTCCTTTGTTTACGCTGACTTGTTTTCCACTTTGTACGGAGATTCCTCCATTTGAAAGAAAATAAGGCGGATCTGCAAATATCATATCAAATTGAAAATTGATATTCGGCAGTAATTCCAAACAATCGCCTTTTGCAAGAGTAAAGTCTTTATTTTGGGAACGATACCAAGATTTTATAGACATATTATTAATAAATATAAAGAACATCTACTATTTTATAGCTGCTCTTTTCTGTAAGTTTATATTTGATTACATCTGATGGCACCTGAGTGAGGACCTGAGTTTCCTCCTCGGCAGATTTCACAATGACTTTGAGGTCCGTCTGGATGATTAGGTGTAGCCCTCAAAGGAGTTGTTCCAAAAGCATCTGGATATTTATAAAAAATATGAATTCCAGCATTTTGCGAACAAGCAGGACAAGACTTATATCCATTTTTCCATTGAGAAACATTTAATGGTTTACTGCAGATTGGGCAAAGCATTTAACAACCTCCATATTATTAAAATTAAGTATAAAAGTTATGAAAGTCAATTTTTTTGTATAATATGATTATTACAATTCAGATTTTACTCTAGAAAGAAATTCATCTAAATTTGCTAGATTGTAAATACTTGGAATCAAGGAATATGCTTCACCAAGTTTGTTTTTTGCGGAAAGCCAACCTTGTCCGTCTGTAATCCAAACAAATTCAAATTTGGCATACTGATTAATCTTTGGAGCAATATCTGTATATGCCCGTGCGACTTCGTTAAGTTTTGAGCCACCGCCATTATAAAAGTTAGTTTCGATAAGGTAAGTTTTCTTTTTTGTCTGGATTACAAAGTCAAATCGTTTCAAATCCTGACCAAGAGATTTTATCTCTTCAAACTCCGTGCTGTTAACTTCCGAACGATACGGAATATTTGCACCTTTGAATTTTAGGGCAACGGCTTTTGCCATATTTTCACCGCCACGATTTTTTCTTGCATTTGTATCAAGTCCAACTTCTACACCAAAAACATAATCTACAAGATTTGTAACATTCTTGTTTTTGAAAACCTCGGCAAGACCTGTCTGCTCAATGTAATCAATAACACCTTGCAAAGATGTAAAATAACTTTCTAGCAAAACGAATTCACCGTTTGCATTGAGAGTTTTCTTTTTATCTTTTGTTCTTACCGCAAGAAGAATATCAAGAACTTCAAACACTTTTGGATTTTCTTCATATAGCTCTTTTATTGCTTTTCGTAAATCTTCTTTTCCAATCAGGTAATTTAATTGATTGAGTTTGATTGCGATTTTATTTGTATTACGGATTACCTTTTCAAAGTCTGTAAAATAATCAAGTGTAGCGTTTGTTTCACTGAGTTGCGAAATAAACAAATCAAAATTCTTTTCCATTTTTGCTCCTAGAAAACTGATGCAATATTGCTGATTAAAAGTTCATTTATTGCACCGCGTTTTTTTGCGTTTGAATTTATCATTCGTGAAGCAGATACTCTTTCTATTTCAAAATGAGAATACAAATCATCAAAGAAATTATCATTTTCGTTTGCGTTTTTAGGGTCTGAATTACTTGCAAGAACCATAGCACCTCTATTGGAAATTTCTGTTATGAAATTTCCAAGTTCAATCTGTTCTTTGTCTGTAAAACCGTTTTCTGAATACGAAGTAAATGCGGCTGTTTGGGTTAGAGGACGATATGGAGGATCTATATAGACAAAAGTTTTATCATCGATAAAACTTTTGCATTCCTTATAGTCTCCGACTTTCATCTCTACATTTTGGAGGAGTGTAGAACAATTTTTAAGATTTTCTTCATCGCATAAAAGAGGATTTTTTGCATTATTGAATGGAACATTAAATAAACCTTTTGAATTAACGCGATAAAGACCATTAAAACAAGTCTTATTTAGAAAAATGAACAAAACTGCTTTTTCAAGATTTTCAGCTTCATTTCCATTTACTTTAAGTTCGTTGTAGCGGGTGCGTTTTTCGTAGAAAAATTCTTTATTTTCTTCTACTTCATGATTCTTATAAGAATTCTGTAATTCTGAAAGTTGATAAATCATTCCTTCGCAATTGTTTTTTATCTGAGAATAAGTATTTATAAGTTCTTTATTTATGTCGTTAATCAATATCTCTTTCGGTTGAAATTTACTTAAAATATCAAAAAGTACAGCTCCGCCACCAACAAAAGGTTCGCAATACTTTTCTATTTTTGAGGGGTACTTTTCTCTTATTTCCTCTAGTAGCTGGCTTTTCCCACCAACCCATTTTATAAACGGTTTTGCCAACATAATGTAAAAATTATACTCTATTTTAACGAAATTTTCTACCACTTTTCTCCCGACCGGCTCAGTGAGCCGTGGGCATAACAACTGGTTGTACCGCAGGCAGCTTGACTGCCTGTCGGCTACGAACCTTTGTTATGACAAATTATATTTCTTATACAGAATTAGATATCTTAAATCTTTTTTTTCTTTAAGAAGATTCTGTACAACCAATTGAAGCGTATGCTTCTATTATTATACTTTTTCTAAGCGGCGTAAAGCCGCGTTCTACCGCTTCTTCGCGTAAACCCTAAAGTTCAATTTCATTTAAGAAAGCAAGCTCGACTTGCTTTCTTAAATATTCATTATATTTATTTCTCAAAATTTTCTATAGTTATTCTTTTGTAATTAATTTAAAAATCAAAATTTTTATTGAATAAAAAATTACCAAACACACTGATACAATAAAAAGAAAAAAGACACTTTTTTGTTTTGGATAAATTGAATTATCCATCAAAAAGGAAATGTATTTCTGATACCAGTTTCCGTAGTATGCACCATTCAAATTTATTAATAATATTTGAATTAACAACAAGATTGTTGATACTGCAAAAAGGAGGAGAAAGGTTTTTAAGTTTTTTAGATTTTTTTTGTATATTTTCTTATTCATTCTTTATTTTCAATGTGTTTTTATATACCACAGGAAAAAACTAAAAACTGCAAATACAAAAATCATAAAGAACCATTTAATCTTATAACTGATTTTATCAAAAATTGGGTCAATAAAAGCTATTTTTATTATTCCAACAGTAAAAGGAAATATACCCATCATTAAAATTGTCATAAACTTATTTTCAAATTTTACGGGAATATTTAAAACACAGTCTATGAATATGTATATATCATATATAAAGAACCATCCAGCAAAAGAATGTAATACACCTATCTTTTTTCGAATATACGGATTTGAATTGTTTTCAAGATTATTACGAAAAAAGTTTGTTTCATTTTCTTCGTTTATAATTTTTCCAAAAATATTTTTTTTATATTTCATATTAAAACTTAAGCAGGCCAGTGTGCCTGTCGTCATAACAATGAGTTAAACCGCACAGGCCTTGTGCCTGTGTCGGCTTTGAACTTCTTGTTAGGCGTTATTTTCAATAGCCTTTCTATATGCTTTTACTATACTTGTCACATAGTCATACCCGGAATCTTCTCCACCTTTTCGTGAAGGGTGATAAGCATCTATAAGGATCATTTTATTAATTTTATAAACATTTGAATTCCATTGTCCAGAAACTGTTGGGACAGGTTTATCTTTAATTTTAAAATCTCCCCTAAAAAACTGAAATGTATTTCCAAAGATAATTACATCAGGATTATATATGTCAATTTGTTCAAAAAGAATTTTTTTCCATATGTTATAGCAATTCCACATATGGTTATTTTGACTCACTGTATCTGCTGGCATTTTACTGATATTAATATAAGCAATTTTTTTTAGTTCTTCTACCATTTCAGGATTATCTTCAATATAGTCAAGTTCTTTCCATTTTAAATTATTTCGAATGGCATAATTTATTTGTATCATCAACTTCCACATATCTTCATCTTTCCATACATCTGGATTTTTGAAGTGTTCTGTAAAAGACCAATCGCCACCTTTTGCCTTACCGCTTGCTGTAAAAAGATGCCATGGTTCTTTCAAAATCCACATAATTTTTGGATTTGATGTTATGTAGGCATTTATATCAGCGACTCCATCATAAATTGGCATGAGTGAAGGTTTTTGTTTTATTAAGTTGTTTTCTTGAGCATGTTTTAAAATTTCTCTGTGCATTCTATTTTGAAATTGTGTTAACTCCTCTTCTTGCTGTTTTATGCTTTTTGATTCCACATCTTCAGGTAATTCTTTTGTATGTAAAAAATTCATATTTGTTCCTCCTGATTACAAGGTTTACGCCTTGAATTTATAGTTTGTACCAACTATGGAATGTGGCATTAGGACATCCACTTGAGGATGGTAAGTAATTTGTTTGAATTGTGATGCCACAACTTTTGCAGCAATAATTTATTTCACCAACTTCACCAACTCGCACCCAGTTATGAAAAGTTGAATTTGAACATCCTGAGGACGAAGGTAAATTTGTTTTTTTTATACAGATTGCACAGCTTTTACAAATATACCAATACATTTTGGGTGCAGATGAAGTTCTGCCACTAAAATTACTTGTACCTGAACTTCCAGAAGTCGCTCTGTTTGAAGAAGTACTTCCACTAGATAGACTTTTACTAACTGAAGTTGTAAATATTGCAATTAATACAAATATTCCAATACCCAAAACAAGAATTGTAGTTCCGCAAACTGCTTTTCCGATTTTACTTAAAAACCATGTATATGGATTCTTAGTGATAGGAATGTCATTTGCAATTCGAATCTTTCTTTTCTTCCCGATTGTTGCAAAAATTAATATAAGTCCAATCAAGAAAATGATGCTACTAACTGCAGCCAGTGCGATAAATACAATTTCGTTTGTTTCAGCAAATATCGGACAGAAACAACTTGGCACTATTGAAAGTACTGTTATAAGCCACGGCAGTTCAACGATTCTAAACCATGTTGCTGCATCAATATTTTCATATGATTCAATTTCTTTTTCGCATTCTGCCTTATGAACTTCTTTATATTCTGCAATTTTCTCTTTGAATAAAACGCCGTCTGAATCGGGATAATTTCCAGTAAAAAGGCGAATCGTATCGATAATCCACCATATGTAAAAACCACCCATGGTGAAAAGTTGTAAAAAACCGCTTCCCCATTGTCGAAGCAAGAATCTATGAATACCAAAACAACCGAATAAAAGGCAAGTAAACGAAAGAATAAATTTTCTCTTTATAGGGTTTTGTTCTTTGTTTGAGGATTTTTTTAGTGAACCATTGAACAATGAATACATTGATAAAAATGTTCTAATCTGCTCGTTCAACCATTTTGAGATTTTCTCTTTTTGCGAGTTTTCTTCTAAAGATGTAAATTTCGTATCAATTTTAATTTTTTCTTGAATCTTATTTCCATTTTCGTCATCATCTAAATGGTTAAGTTTTGCTACTTTTTCATTACACTCAGATTTTAATACTCCGAAGAGAAGCTGGTTTTCATATTTTTTATCCGTGGAAAATCCTGAAAAAAAAGCAAATCCTGTTTCATTGACTTTTATGGAAAGTTTTATTCCACTTGTTCCATCTACTGCATAATAAGGTGAGTAAGAAGTTATTTGAAATTTATCACTTTGGAAAGAGTGAAGAGCCAACTGAATAAGATTGTAAATTTTTCTTTTTTCTAAATCGTCCATAATTTTACTCTTATAAAATGAAAATAGGTGGACTTTTCTTGAAACACAAGCGGGCCAATAGCCCGTCCGCCTAACAACTGGTTGTACCGCAGCGGGCTTGAC
>DGWD01000010.1:0-2300 GCA_002395155.1 Treponema sp. UBA4267 | reverse complement strand
GTCGGCTACGAACCTTTGTTAGGCGTTTTATTATACAATCACACTTTAATATTCAAATATTCTATATATTTCATTTGTTTTCTTATTATATACTATCACTTTCATAGTCGTACAATTCAATACTTTTGTTGACCATGTGGAATCATATTTTTCTTTTACGGTAACATTGAAATTACTATCCATATCATAGTTTAATGAATACCAATCATAAGTCATTTTTTTGATAGCATTTACTTTAGTGAATAATTTAATTGAAATATTTTTTTTATCATTCTCAATTTCAAGAGCCTTAGTTAGATTATTTACAGGCCATGTTAGACAATATTCACCATTAACAACTTTTGTTGGAAGCTTATCATAATAGAAATTTTCAATACATTTATCTGGACCTTTATAAGTACTATCTTTATATTTTGAACCAACATAAATATAGAACATATTTGTTTTTGTATCGAAATTTGAGATAGCATAACTGTAATCTTCAACTATTGTTTCTATTCCATTTTCCATAATAGTCTTTTTAGCATCTGCTTGGGCTTTTTTATACTTATCAGATTCCTTTGATTCTAAGAATACTTTTTTCTTTAAGTCTGTATCATATGACTCTAATTCTTTCTTAAAAACATCAAAAATTGAACTTTCAAAAATATCAATTACAGTCTGACCATGCATATCTTTGAAATCAAAATACTCTTTATTTTCATCTTTTTTGCTGCCGTTTGTAATTCAGAAACTGTAGATTTTTCAACATCATTATTATTCAAATCATTTGTTGTAGTTGCAATTGATGAGTTATCAACTGTTAATTGGCTGGAACAAATTAGACTACCATCATCATTTAGAAAATCTAATCTAACATCTGAAATTTCAATTTTATTATCTTTTAATCCAATTACTTTATAATTAATTCTTGTTGAAAATCTGTTAGACCATCCTCCTTTTAAATTCTCGATAGTTAATGCACTTGTTTCATCAACTTTGATATTTTCGAAGATTTTCAAAGAAGAATCTTTTATGATAAAATCATCTCTATAACGCAAAGTGCATGGAAATACATTTTTATTGATATCATATTCACCAATATTTAATGATATTTCGGAAGAAATTTTTTCATTAATTATTTTATTTTTGGTATTAATGAATAAGTTATAATACTCTTTACCTTCTTCAGTTTCCCAAAAAGCTTTCCATTGCAAAGCTGTTTTTCTACCTAAATAATCATAAAAGAAATCTTCTGGTTTATCAGTAAGCAAGTTTTTAATTTGATTAAAACTTATTTTTGTTATTTCATTCTTTTTTTGTGTAATTCCAACTTTATTTAAAATATAATTATCAGAATAGTTTCCTATAGAAAGATTTGTAAAATCAATTGAAATACTATCTAAGAATGTAGAAACTTTAATTTTATCAAAAGCAATATTTTTATCTGAAATAATTATAATACTATTTATAGGAGTTGAATCAGGATAGGATTGAAATTTTGTAGATAAACTTCCTGAATAATAACCATTTCCTATATATTCATGATGAAGATACATATTATTGCCATTAATTAAAAAATTAATCTCATTTTGTAATTCATCTTTAAGACCATAAACATTAAGAGAGGTTCCCTTTGTGATACCATTTATTTGCCATTCATTTTCACTTAATTTTTCACAAGTTATATCACCATTAATAATTAACGGATTATTAGAACTTAAATCATCTGATACAAATTTATTTGAGGCACAACCTACAAATAAAATAATAGATAATAATATAACTGAAATATTAAACGTTTTTTTCATTTTTCACTCCTTAGCGCCCCAGTGCGGGCGTCCGTCTAACAACTGGTTGTACCGCACGCGGCTTGAACGCGTGTCGGCTACGAACCTTTGTTATGACAAAAAAATTTCTTATACAGAATTAGCTTTCTTAATTCTTTTTTTCTTTAAGAATTTTTCTGTAAAATTATTTGAAGCAACGCTTCTATTATTATTTATTTTTCAAGCGGCGTAAAGCTGCGTACTACCGCTATTTCGTCCTAGCTCTAAAGTTCAATTTCATTTAAGAAAGCAAGCTTGACTTGCTTTCTTAAATATTCTTTTTCAAATGTTTTTACTTAAGCGAAGCATGTAAAATCTTTCTGTTTCATTTTCATTACTCTGAAAAGAAAAGTCTATATTTTTAAAACCCATTTTTATCCAAAATAAAATTGCTGTTGTATTTTTTAGGTCTACATTAAGTACAATTTTATTAAATCCTAATTTTTTCCATTCGCTTTCAAGAATACTATAGATTTTCTTTCCATATCCTTT
>DGWD01000025.1:3734-4162 GCA_002395155.1 Treponema sp. UBA4267 | reverse complement strand
GCTCATATTTAAATTTTAGCAGATTGGAATTCTCTTGTAAATTTAAAATAATAGGGCTGTCCATTTCTTTTTGGACAGCCCCTATTTATTTTAGCCCATACGGGAGTCGAACCCGTCTCTCTTTTTGTAAGTAAATGCTACAAAAAAGCTTCCGCTTTTTTGTAGCATTTACTATCTACAATTGAGAGGGCGATGAACTAAACCGATTTCGAAGTCGAATATAGCTGAAAATAAAAAGAACTCGCCAGTGACGAGTTCTTTTTATTTTTTTCCACGGTTCCTGCGGGAATCGAACCCGCCTTTCAGCCTTGAGAGGGCCGCGAACTAAACCGATATTCGAAGGAACCCTTCCGCACATACGCGTTTTTCGCATAAAAAAAAGCTGAACCATTACTGATTCAGCTTGAGTTCCCCAAGGAGGATTCGAA
>DGWD01000025.1:0-3649 GCA_002395155.1 Treponema sp. UBA4267 | reverse complement strand
ACCATTACACAATCGGGGAATAAGTGAGTATTAATCTACCAATTAACACTCACTATGTCAATAGCTAAACAATGCTATTTTTATTTTTTTGTTGTTTTTTTAGCGGCAGACTTTTTTGCAGCTGGCTTCTTATCTGTAGATTTTGTTACAGCCTTAGAAGTTGGTTTCTTTGCAGTTTTTTCTGCCTTTGGAACAGTTGTATCTACAACAGAGTTATCATCGTTGGCAATTTCTGAACGAACATATTTATCAGCCTTCCAGTCATTTTCCCAACGGTTACCATCAAGACAATAACGGAACTGATATTCCTTATTTGTATCCAGCTGTTTCTTTACAGAGAATGATCCATCAGGACCTTTTTTCATTGGAATTGAAGTTTCATCCCAAGAGTTAAAATCTCCTGCCAAATATACTTTTTCTGAACCTGCAGCAGCTTCTGCATTCAAAGTAAATACAACAGTACATTTTTTCCCATCACTTGAAAATGTTTTCTTTAATGACATTTTTTCATCTCCTAATTTAATAATCATTTTAAAGAATAGAAAAACATTTATTAACTAATTTAATAGTAATCTTTAGTATCGGGAAAATCAAGTATAAATATTTTGGAACTGTTATTTGGCTTTATTGCTAAAAGAAAGTGCTGTCTTTATCACCTTGTCGCTCATTGAAACTATAAAATTAGACTTTTTAACTTCACGATCTGCAAGCAAAGGGATTTCTTGTAGTAAATAATCATTCAAAACAATTTTTATAGAACCACATTCCTCGCCTAAGCTAATATGGCCCCACTTATCTTCATCAATATTAAGGTAAACTTTTACTTTGCTCAGATTTTCATCCAAATCCTGACCAACAATATAAGGTACAGTCAAAAACTGGTCAGAATAAGCAGGAATAAGATTAATGCCCTTTTGTTTGGCTGCAAAAGTCCTCATAAAATAAGGATGATTATAGAGTTCGAGTGAAAAATTCTTAAAATTCTTGAAAGCCCACTCCATCAACTCTGTTCCATCATGCACTCTACCTTGCTGACCTTCCTTTGTTGAAGCTCCAGGACCGCCCATTGTAACCGACAAAAATCTATTTCCAATTCTTCTGGCAGTCAAAGCAAGATTGTATCCACTTTCGTCAATATAACCTGTTTTTAATCCATCAACTCCATCTAAAGTGCCAAGAAGTGGATTTGTATTTCTTTGGGTAATGGACATAGTTATGTGACGGGGAAGACCTTGAGTAAAATCCTGGGCTGCAAGAGTGTCTCCAGGTGCAAGATTGACTTCTTTAGGATAAGTAAACTTTTGTACACTATGGAAACGCTCAATTGATGAAGGATGTCTTTGCAGGTAAACCTGACAGAAGGTGGCCATTTCTCTGGCAGTAGTTGTATTTTTTTCGCTATAGCCGGAGCTTTCTACAAAATGTGTATGAGTCAGCCCTAAATCATAAGCAATCTGATTCATTCCTTCTACAAAAGCATCCATACTACCACAAGTGGCATAGGCAAGAGCATAAGCTGCATCATTTCCAGAACAAATTGAAAGGCCTAACAAAAGCTCTTCCAAAGTTACCTTTTGCCCTTCTCCCAAAAACATGAGAGATGAGTGAGGAGGCATATTACAGGCCCAGCATTCAGGTGGAAGAGGAATTTCCTGTTCGTAAGAAAGTTTTCCAGCGGCAACAGCCTCTTCTACCAAATACATTGAAAACAATTTTGTCATTGAGGCAGGCGGAATAACTTCATCAGCATTTTTCTGACTTAAAATATTTCCGTTTGCAGTATCTATGAGGATGTAGGATTTTGCCCAGATATCCAAGTTGGTCTGTCCAAGTTTATAAGGAAGGTCTTTTAAAATACCTGAACGCTCCCCATAGTGATTAAGAAGATATTTTTGAAAAGCTAAAGTTTCCTGATTACTAAGTTTAGAGGCCTGTCTGTAATTTTTAAATTGCCAGGCTCGAATTCCTGTAAAGCTTAAAAAGGCAACTAAAAGAATAGCTAAAAAAATCCCGCTTATCTTTATCCATTTTTTTGCAGGGACTAATTGTTTTTTTGAAGAATTTTGATTGTTATTTGTATTACTTGCCATTTGCAAAAGGTCTTTCATAGGATTTATTATTTAACTAAAAAAAGAACTTTCTTACAAGACAAATATGATAAAGATTAAGTGTTTTAACTCATATTAAAATTATTAAGCCTCGTTGAAATAATAATACAAATTCGTTATTATTTATCGCAAAATTACTATATACAGAGGTAGCGTATGAATATTTTTAAGGGTGCTTTAACGGCTTTAATTACGCCGATGAATGCTGATGGAACTGTAGATTTTGATGGATTGCGCAAAAATGTCAAATTTCAGCTTGAAGAAGGAATTGACGGTCTTGTTCCTCTTGGAACCACCGCAGAAACTCCAACTCTTGATGAAAAAGCTGGCAGCGAAGAAGATAAAATCATCGAAATCGTTTTTGATGAAGTTCGCAAATTTGAAAAAACCTCTGGCAAAAAAATTCCTGTAATTTTAGGTGCAGGTTCAAACAACACAAAGGATGCTGTTGCTTATTGTGAAAGAGCAAAAAAAGCAGGTGCAGATGCAGCTTTAGTTGTTACACCTTACTATAACAAACCTTCAAAAGAAGGAATTTACCAGCACTTTGCAGCTTGTTCTAAAGTTGGTATTCCAATTATTGTATATAACATTCAGGGACGTACTGGCTTGAACATTCCAACTGACTTGATGGCTAGAATTGCAGAACTTCCAAATATCGCTGGGGTAAAAGAAGCAAGTGGTTCTGTTGCTCAGATGATGGAAGTTATCGGACAGATTAAGAATAAGAAACCTGATTTTGCAGTTCTTTCTGGAGATGACGGTTTAACACTGCCATTAATTGCTGCTGGAGGAGACGGAATTATTTCTGTTGCTTCAAACATGATTCCTGCTTTGATGCACGAATTAGCTCAGTCAGCACTGGATGGAGATTTAAAGAAGGCACGTGAAATCCACTATCGTCTTGCTCCATTCTTTAAGGCTGAATTCTGTGACGGAAACCCTTCTTCTATAAAGTATGCAATGAACTTTAAGAAGATGCCTGCTGGAACTTTGAGACTTCCTCTTGTTGAAGTAACAGATGCAGCAAAGAAACAGATTGAACAGGCTATTAAGGAATGTAATTTATAGTAATTAGGTTATAGGTTCTAGGTTATAGGTGCTAGGGTTCCTATAACCTAGAACCTAGAACCTAACACCTAAAAAAAAGGAGAAATTGTGATATGAGTGAAAAAATAAAGGTTGGTGTACTCGGCGCTACAGGTATGGTTGGACAGCGCTATATTAAATTACTGGAAAATCATCCATGGTTTGAAGTAACATACGTTGCTGCTTCTCCACGTTCTGCAGGTCAGCTTTATAAAGATGCAGTTGCAAACCGCTGGCTCATTGGTGCAGAAATTCCAGCAGGCGTTGCAAATCTTACTGTAGAAGATGCAAATATTGCAGAAAAAGCTCTTGGTAAGTGTCAGTTTGTATTCTCTGCTCTTGAAATGCCTAAAAAGGATGATATCAAGGCTCTGGAAGCTGCTTACGCTGCAGAAGGCATTCCTGTAGTTTCAAATGCCTCTGCAAACCGCTGGACAGAAGATGTTCCAATG
>DGWD01000031.1:25114-106573 GCA_002395155.1 Treponema sp. UBA4267 | reverse complement strand
GCTTTCAACTTATAATGGAGCATGGACTTCTACAGCTTATGATGCAACAACAGGATGGGGCTTTGAAGCTGAGGATGTTTACTGTAATGGAGACGGACACCTTGTAAAATGGACCCTTACAATTGATACTGCAAAACGAACTACGGCAGCTCAGTTGGATCAGACAGTAGTGGTTTATGCGGTAGACGCACGTGGTTCAGATGATACAAAAACTTCTGATCATAGCGGAACAACTCAGACAACATTATCTACATATATATGGGATGATGTAAAAGACCAGGAAAATGCCCTTACTACTTACTATACAGACTTCTATTGTAATACTCCTGTAACTTCTTCAACCAGTGATACTGCTATAGTTTATAAAGGTATGACTTCTTACTACAAGATGGATATTGTGCCTTATATTACAAAGGTTTATACAAAACTTGCTAAGAATAAGTCTTCAAACTGGTCTGTATATAACAGAACTGCTTTAGGTCATTATCCTGTTCAGTCTGTAGTTTCAAATATTGACTCTTCAATTACTTTGAAGACAAGTACTTCAGAAGATGTTGTGATTTATGGATTCAACCTTAATCATTCTTCTGCAACATTTACAAGTGGAAGCAATACCTTTACAGTTGGCGGAACTAATGGACTTGGAATAGACAACTCTACAGCCGGTCAATTATGCTTCAATGTTGCAGAACTTCAGACTGGAGAATTAAATCTTAACGTAAATGGCATTTCAATTTTGAATAACATTAATAATAATGATGCCCACGGAGATGCAAGTGAAGCTGGGGATGCCTACAAAAACTGGTATAACCGCCAGGCAAACGGAGATACAAACAATATCTTAACTGATAATGTCTACTTTGATGTCTGGGAATTCAATGACCGTGCCGCAACTCCAATTAACGGTCTTGCAACTGGTATAAATATGGAAGTAAACCAGGTAACAGGTATGTTGAACTATGCCTTTGCAAACGGTGGTTTGTATTTTAGTATGGGTGGTAATTCAAATAAAACAACTGCATATAGTGAAGATAACAGTTATTCATCACGTTACTGGGCTGGTGACTGGGATACCTTTGCAGGTCCTTGTGTTGGCTTCCATGTTGATGATCTTGGTTATACTTATTCTCTTGACTCAGGCGGTGATACTAATGGTTCTGGTTCAGTAGATAAATGGGTACTTTATTCTAGCCGTTGGGGTTTGGGTACACGTAATACTGGAGGTACTTTAGATGGTACAAACTCCCTTCGTCTTGAAGAAATTGCTCTTAAGACCGGAGACGGAACTTATGCTTACTCACTTATGAAGTACCGCTTCCTTTCTCCAGAATTTGCTTCTACAGTAGTAAGTGAAACAAGTACAACAAATCTCTATCTTGTTTACTACGATGCACTTACAAACCAAATTCGCTTCAGAGCAGGTACCTTTAATACAACAGCAGAGCAGACTTCGGGAGGTTTCCAGGATGAATATCAATCTGGAACTCCTTCATATTACAGCACAAGTAACTGTCAGGTAATTGCAAATGGAGAATCAGATCCGTTTAAGACTGGTGCTAATGACACAGATACTGTAACAATTCCTCAGATTACAGGACGAGGAGCTGGTCAGTATGTTGATGTTGCAGTTGTAAAAAATGCTGGAAAAGATGTTGTGTGTGTAGTATGGTATGATGCTATTTCTAATAGCTGTAAGTATAGTTATATTACAGATCCTATTGCTAACTGGGACACATTGAAAGGTAATGCTACCGCTTTGAATTGGTCTACACCTCAGACTATTTTTACGGAAGGTGGAGAATACTGTCATATCGTTTCAGATAAGAATAATCACCTTCATATTGCAGCTTATGCTGGTAATAGTGATGTAATGTATGCATATCTTGATACATATTCAAGTACTGCTTCAACTGCAACTGTAGATAATTCTAACTCTGTTGGTGAACATTTGACCCTGGATGTTGGTGTAAACTCTAAAGGTAATAGTATTCCATATATTGGTTACTATACAGGAGCTATCAAAAAGCCAAAGTATGCTTATCTTGTAGACCCTACCGTGGAAGATTCAACTGCAAGTTTTACACAGGTTGTTGATGGTGCTGATACAAATGAACTCTTTACAGGAGCCTGGGAAGTTGTTACTGTTCCTACACCAAGTACCATGACTACAAATCGTGAAGATAAGGTTAATGTAGGATTATGGAAGAGTAGTGGAGTTATAACAAATTCAACAAGAGGTACTTGTTCAAAAAAGAATACTGTTAATGGTTATTCTTCAACCAACTGGAGTAAAACCTGGGGTAACGGAACTGCAAATGGTGTTTTAGGATATCAGGTTACAACAGGAACTGGTACAGGTCTTGAAACCGCCCAGATGAGATAGTTTATTGGTGGGAAAAAAATTGCTGCCCAGTTAAAATAACTCCTTAGTTCTAGGCTTTAAAAAGCCTAGAGCTACAGGAAATATAAGAACTTTCTCCCCTTGTTACCATAAGGTTCAGAGAATATAATAGTTTTATATCTCAAAGGAGTTATTTTATGGATTTAATGAAATTACAAAATGGTAGCGATATTCGTGGTGTAGCAGTTGAAGGCGTTGAAGGCGAAGCTGTAAATCTTACTCCTCAAATTGCAAAACAGATTGGCTGTGCTTTTGTAAGCTGGCTTGAAAAAAAGAGTGGAACAGTTGCTTCTGCCCTAAAAATTGGTGTTGGCCGTGATTCACGTATTTCTGGTCCTGCTCTTGCCGATGGTCTTATTGACGGAATTATAAGTGCAGGGGCTACAGTTGTAGATTGTGGAATGGCTACAACTCCTGCAATGTTTATGTCTATTGTTTTTGCAGATACAGATTTTGATGGTTCTTGTATGATTACTGCAAGTCATCTTCCATTTAATCGTAATGGAATTAAGTTCTTTGATGCAGATGGCGGACTTGAGCATGATGATATTACAGAAATCCTTAACCTTGCAGGCCTTCTAAATCCTGCTAAGGCTTTTGCCCCAGTTGATAAGGTTGATTTAATCGATATTTATGCAACATATCTTCGCCAGAAAATTTGCGAAGGAATTGGAAGTGATTCTGAACCTTTAAAGGGACTTCATATTGTAGTTGATAGTGGAAATGGTGCTTCTGGATTCTTTGCAGAAAAAATCCTTAAACCTCTTGGAGCTGATATTTCTGGAAGTCAGTTCCTTGAACCAGATGGAAACTTCCCTAATCATATTCCTAATCCTGAAAATAAAGAGGCAATGGCCGCAATTCAGTCTGCTGTTCTTAAAAACAAGGCTGATTTAGGACTCATTTTTGATACAGATGTTGACCGTATGTCCGCAGTTCTTTCTGACGGCAGCGAGGTAAACCGTGACTCTATCATTGCTATGATTTCGGCCATTCTTGCTCCAGATTATCCTGGTTCTACTATCATTACAGACTCTGTTACTTCTGACCGTTTGACTTACTTTTTGGAAGATGTTCTTGGTCTTAAACATTTGTGCTATATGCGTGGCTATAAAAATGTTATCAACAAGCAAAAGGAATTGAATGCTCAGGGAATTGCTGCTCCTTTGGCAATGGAAACTTCTGGTCATGGTGCTTTGAAAGACAATTTCTTCCTTGATGACGGTGCTTTTCTTGCTGTAAAACTGGTGATTGCACTGGCAAAAGCTGCAAAAGACGGTAAAAAACTTGATAGCCTGATTGAAAAACTTCCTCCACTGGTAGAAGAAGGAGAATACCGCTTTAAGATTTCTGGTGACGATTTTAAAGATTACGGAAAAAAAGTTCTTGAAGAGTTCAAAAAGCGTGCTCAAGATAAGGGCTATCTTTTACCAAAAACTTATGAAGGTGTTCGTATTTCCTTTAAAGAAGGTGATGCTCAGGGCTGGATGCTTTTGAGATTATCTCTCCACGACCCAGTTATGCCTTTGAATATTGAAGGTGCCCGCAAAGGTGATTTGTCGAAACTTGTAGAAATTGCAAAAGAACTTACAGATGGTTTTGACCGTCTGGACCGTTCCTGCCTGAAATAGATGCTGAAACAAGTTCAGTATGACCTATTTGTCGTCAGCATGACGTGTTAGCGTCACCCTGAACTTGTTTCAGGGTCTAATATAAACCAACAAAGGCAGTAACTGACTTTTCTGGTGCCATAATCAGGGTGTCCATAAGAGTCAGTCCAATGCGTGTACAAGGCAGAAGACGGAAAAAATCTTTCTGCATTTCTAAAGGTACATCTCCATATCCTGGACTGTAGCGGGGGCGGGTAGAAAAACCTTCTGCCTCCGCTAATTTTTTTATTTCCTTATTTACAAGATCAACTACTTCTTCAATAAACATTGCTCCGGTTGCCTGCAAAATGCTTGCATAAACTGAATCAAGAGAAGTGTATTTTCGAATCAAGGCATCTACCTGTGGACCAATTGTTGCAGCCATAAGAGCAACTTTTTTACAGTTTTTAAGATTTGCTCCAAGGTCTTTGGAATGTAAGGTTACATCTGCAAATGAGATTTTATAAATATCTCTACCTGTTTCATCCTGTTTTTCAAACTGGCAGTCCAAATCAAAAACTTCAAAAACTGCCTGTGGTTTTAGAACAGCCTGCATCTCACTGGCTGCCTTTTTCATAAGATCCGAAACATCAGCTTCGGGTGGTGTAGTCCGTCTGTAGCCCAAATATCGTGCTACTTCATTAAAGTCTGGAGAGAAATTTTTGCTGTCGGGAAATATAAAACTTGCACTCATACTATAAAATTAATATCGGATTTTTTTGTAAATCTTTTGCTATTATTTTATAAATTGATGTATCTTCAACCTGGGAAATTGCTGTGGTTCGAATTCCGCCATCTTTTGAAGAACCTCCACAGTGATATATTTTTTCGTCTGTAGAACCAAAATCAATAAAGATATAACGATCGTGATAGATTCCATTTGTCTTTTTAAGATTTATATGTACATTTGGATATTCTTTACAAAAATCTGAAAATTCAGTTTTATGCAAGCCTTTTCCAATATTATCACTAAATAAAGTAATCTGGACATTTGGCTTTACAAACTTTAATAATACAAGAGTTTTCAGACCGATATAATTATCAACTATAAAAATTGTTTTCTTTGCAGAAGAATAAATCGATGAATATGCAATATCAGCTTCTACTGTTTCTCCGTTTAAAAACAGATAGTCCTTTCTAATGTTTGGATCAGTAAAATCTTTTATTACACGGGAAAGTTCATCTTTTGTTACCATTTTGTCCGTTATGGTTTTATTAATTCTCTTTATTTCATTTGTGTTTTCTGATGTCTGTAAAGAAAGTTTCACAAGTTCGGGACTGCACAAAACATTTTGACTTTGAAGAATAAAATCCTTCATCTGCTTAAATATCCTGATAAGTGCCTTACTCTGGGCCGTAGCTAAGTCTCCGCGAAGAACTGTCATAAGCATGTATATTCCCTGTTCTGTGAATGCATAAGGAAGACTTCTGCTTTTACTTGTCATTTTTGTTTTTGCGGTCGAATTTTTCGACCGCAAATTATCAAATTCTTCTTTTGTTAGCTGGAATCTAAAATCTTCATCAAAGCGTTCTTTGTTGTTTTTTACTTGTTCATTAAATCTTTTAGTGTCATATCCATAAATTTCTGCAAGATCAAAATCCAGCATAACTTGAACATCGCGGATGGTATAAATTTTTGAGCGTAAATCCTCTTCATTATGGATTAAAAGGTCTTTGCTCATTTATATTACTCCCACAGAAGCTGTAGTCCGTTTTCTTCGTATTGCGGGAATTTTTCATCTTTGCTGATTAAAACTAAATCATTACGAATAGCCTGTTGAATCAACATACGATCAAATGGGTCATGATGATTCTCTTTTTGTGGGATTTGTCCAATACTTATATAATCATATGGTTCTGGGTTTAGAATAGAGAAATTAAACTGTTCTGCAATATGAGGAATATGAAGAACATTTATTTTTCCTAGATTAAGTTTTTTATTTTGATGTTTAATTGCTATTTCCCAATAACTTATTGGACTTACAAATATGGTGTTAGATTCATCTTCTAATAATTTTAGAATCTTCTCGGGTAATTTATATGATTCCATGATAGCCCATAAAAGAACATGTGTATCAATTAAATATTTCAAAGCAGCTCCTACATTAAATCGTCCATATCATCAAAAAGCCATTCAGGAGTTATTTCAAACGATTCATCTTCCCAAAATGGTCCCATATTGTTATATAATCCAATAGGACGTTTTTTCGGTTTTGTCTTTTCAACATTTTTTGTAATACATGCCACAGGCTTTTTAGCACGGCCATACAAAATCTGAATTTCTTCGCCCTGCATAACCTCTTCCAGAACTGAGGAAAAATGTGCTTTAAAATCACCAACTGTCATTTGTTTCATACATATAAGATAAGGCTAACTTGTCAAGTTGTCAAGTTTAAAAATATTGAATTAATAGTTAATATGTTTGTCAGGTATGTACCGGACGTAATGGCTACAATGGATGTGATGGTGGCTGTACTACAGCTTGTACCGGATGTACTGCTGGCTGTACTAATCTCTGGACAAAAACTACTATGGATTTTTGAAATAAACTGTGCTAAATTTATAATTGCTGGAGGTTAATATGATGTATCCATACATGACATTACCTGATGATACAGAGATTACTCATTCAGATATTATAAATAATAATGGTAAAGAACAGGTTCAGGTTTATATAGAGACTCCTATTGAAGGTGGTTTTAAGGATGCAACATGTATTTTGCCTGATTATGAATGGACAGTTCATGGTTATACTGAAGAAGAAATGAAATATTTTAAGGACTTTGTAGAAAAAGCCGCTCATCTGTTCTTTAAATTTGCAAGAAGTAAAGGATTTGAAAATGCCGCAAATTTTTAGTATAGGTTCATATCTGGTTTATTTCTGGTCAAATGAAGGTGAACCATTGGAACCTATTCATGTTCATATTGCAAAAGGAAAACCAGAAAAGAATGCGACAAAAATATGGATTACTAAATCTCTTCATTGTGTTGTATGCAATAACAATTCTCAGATTCCTTCTCATATATTAAACAATCTTTTAGAAATTATAGAAAACCGAGCTTTTGAAGTAGTAGCAAAATGGAATGAACGTTTTGGAGATATTCACTTCTATTGCTAACTTCTTTATCTAACCCTCCAAATTCGGTAAAATAAAAAACATGGAAAATTACAAGAAAGAATTTATTGATTTTATGGTGCGCTGCGAGGTGCTTAAGTTCGGGTCTTTTACGCTCAAAAGTGGAAGACAGTCGCCTTTCTTTATGAATGCGGGGGCTTATGTTACTGGTGGACAGCTTGCTCAGCTTGGAAAATATTATGCACAGGCAATTCACGATAATTTTGGTGATGATATTGACGTTTTCTTTGGTCCTGCTTACAAGGGAATCCCTCTGGCGGTAGTAACTGCTGTTGCTTACAGTGAACTTTACGGAAAGGAAATTAAATACTGTTGTGACCGCAAGGAAGAAAAAGACCATGGTGCAGATAAGGGGGCAATCCTTGGTTACAAGATTAAGGACGGCGACCGCGTTGTAATTATTGAAGATGTAACAACAAGTGGAAAATCTATTGAAGAAGTTTATCCAAAAATCAAGGCTTTGGAAAATACTCCAGGCAGCATAAAAATTGTTGGCGAGATTGTTAGTTTGAACCGCGAAGAACGTGCTCCAGACAGTAACAAGGCAGCCCTCGATGTAATTACAGAAAAATACGGTTTCCCTGCTCGTGCAATTGTTTCTATGAGCGATGTTGTTGATGCTCTTTATACAAATGGTGATAAAAAAATTATCACAGATGAAATTAAGAAAGAACTGGATGCTTATTACAGTGAATGGGGTGTGTAAGCAATAATGAAGAAATATTTATCTGTTTTTTTTGCATTTTTATTTGTTGTTTCTGCACTTTACGCTAGAAAGCCTAAAGCAAAAGAGAGCTCATATCCAAAATCAATTGTTGCTCTTTCACCAGCTTCTGTAGAAATCCTCTTTGCAATTGGGGCTGGAAATCAGGTTGTGGCGGTTTCTGATTTGACCGATTATCCACCAGAAGCTGTTTCTCTTCCTAAAGTTGGTGGGTTTGACGGAAAAACTTTAAGTATGGAAAAAATTATTTCCTATAAGCCAGACCTTGTTTACCTGACAGAAGGAATGCACAACTTTTTGATTCAGGAACTTGAAGCCAACAAAATTGCCTATTATGTTTCTAAGGGATCTTCAATTGCATCTGTAGAAGGTGAAATTATTGACCTTGGAAAAATTACAGGCCACGAAAAAGAAGCTAAAATTCTTGTTACAGAAATGAAGCAGAAACTTTCTTCTTTTAGAAACTCTGATGATGGAGAAAAAGTTACTGTTTACTATGAGGTTTGGAATGCTCCTTACATGTCGGTTGGTTCTACATCTTTTATTAATGATGTAATTACTTGTGCAGGTGCAACAAATATTTTTGCAGATTTGAAAGAGGCTTATCCAATTGTAAGCGAAGAAACTATTATTGCCCGTGATCCTGACCTAATTATTTTGACAGCTTCTTCCGGTCTTACAGTTCAATCTGTTGCTAATCGTCCTGCCTGGGCTAACCTTAAAGCTGTAAAAAATAATAAGGTTTTCTTAATCGACGATAATCTTTATTCTAGACCTGGTCCTAGAATTGTGGATGCCGTTTTAGATTTGGAAAATCATATAAAGAAAAATTAAATACATTAAAATTGATTAAGTAAGCAAGTAAAAATATAATAAAAGCCATGAAAAAAGATTTTTTGTCAAACAAGTTTTTGCAACTGATATTGTCACTTTTCCTTCTTTTCCTGGCTTTTTTATTTGCCATTTCATTTGGTGCCGAAAAAATAAAAGTTGCTACGCTTTTTGGTGGGGGCGACAAATTTGAAAATATAATTTTATGGCAGCTTCGTTTGCCCCGAGTTCTTCTAGTTTTACTTACAGGTATACTTCTGGGCGGCTCTGGTGCTGTTTTCCAGATGTTTTTTAGAAACCCTTTAGCTGAACCTGGAATTATGGGAATAAGTGCCGGAGCAACTTTAGGTGCTGTAATTGCAGTAACTCTTGGAATTGGCGGTTTGGTAATTACAGGGTCTGCTTCCAAATTAACTGGTGGTTCTTTCCGTTTTACTATCATTTCTCCAATCAACTTTACAGCTTTTATTTTTGCTCTTGGTTCAGGTCTTCTGGTAACACTACTTGCCTTTTCAAGAGCCGGAAAAAATTCCTCTATCATGTTACTGCTTTGTGGAACTGCATTGGGAACCCTTTATTCCGCAGTTTCTTCAATGATTCTTCTGACTTCCAATAAGGAACTTCACTCAATATACTCTTGGATTTTGGGCAGTTTTAGCGGTCGTGGTTGGAACGAGCTGGTCTTTATCCTTCTGCCATCTTTGGCCTCTATCATTATTATGTTATGCATTTCTAGACCTTTGGACCTGCTTTCGGGTGGAGAAACTTCTGCAGCCTCGCTTGGAGTAAATGTTAATAAGCTTAGAGTTTTGGTGCTTTTATCGGGAAGTCTGGCTATTTCTTCTGCCGTTTGTTCGGGTGGAACAATCAGTTTTGTAGGTTTAATTGCCCCTCACATTGTAAGAAAAATTGTAGGGCCAAAAGCTCGTTACTTAATCCCTTTTAGTATGATTTTTGGAGCAATCCTTATCCTCCTGGCCGATACTCTTGCCAGAATTATGATTGCTCCTGCCGAGCTTCCTGCTGGAATTATAACTGCTATTCTTGGGGTGCCATTTTTCCTTACCCTTTGTTTAAGGAGGCAATAATGAGTATTCTGACTGCACAAAATATTCAGGCCTGCTACAAAACTTCCAGGGCCTCTAAGGATATTAAAAAGGTCTTGGCCAATGTGAATCTTAATCTGCAAAGTGGTGAATTTGTCTGCCTTTGTGGTCCTAATGGTAGCGGAAAATCGACTCTGCTTTCAATTTTAGCGGGCCTTTCTTCTATCAATATGCAATATTCTGGCTCTATCCTTTTAGATGATAAAGATGTTCGGGGCTTAAAGGCCTTTGAAAGAGCAAAAAATATTTCTTATATGCAACAGTCCGAAACTTCTACCTGGGATTTTTCGGTTTTTGATTATGTGCTTCAGGGACGTTTTGTACATTCTCAGGGTGGTCACTATAACAAGGCTGATGAAGATGTCGTTTCTTCTGTTTTGGAGCAGCTTAAACTCCAGGATTTTGCGGGGCGTACCTTGCATACTCTTTCTGGCGGTGAATTTCAAAAGGTAAGAATTGCCCGTGCACTTGCTCAAGAGCCTGTTTTTATGCTTTTAGATGAACCTGCCGCAAATCTGGATTATGTGTACGAACCTCATCTTATGGATTTTTTGAAAAAACTTGCCCATCAAAAAAATATTGGCATTTTAATTTCGGTACACGACATCAACCTTGCTAAAGCTTATGCAGATAAAGTAATGCTTCTTCCTCCTCAAAAAAATGTGCTGGTAGGTGCACCTTCTGATATAATGACTTTAGAAAATTTAAAAATTACATTTGGAGTAGAATTTCAATGTCAAAAGATAGAATGTTTTCAATCATTACAATAGCCTGTTTTGTTTCAATTCTTTTTATTCCAATCGGTTTGGTAACTATGTGGTTTTCGACCTCTTGGAAAAAGAAGCTTAAACTTATTCTGTCGGCTGCATTTACTCTTTTGTATGTTGGTATTGTTGCCCTAATTTTGCTGCTTGAACCTTCTTACAATACAAGCGGAGTTTCTCTTCCATTTGATGTGTCTGTAGGGCAGACTGCATTCGAAACTTCTGGCGGTGGAAAGGCTAAAGAGGTAGAAGGAATTGAGGGAGATTCTAATAAAAAAACTGACAAAACTGAAGATTTGGATGAAGTTGAAGAGCGACTCCCTAAATCTATAAAAAAGAAGTCTGGTTCGCTTGGTCGTCCATTTTTTACCGTAATGTTCTTCCTTTTTATGCTCTTTTTAATTATCTGGCAGAACATGAAAGCAAAAAAGAAAAAGGGCGGTTACGAAAATCCTTATGTTGATACAAATCAGTACAAATTGCCGCTTGCAGAAGATGCAAAAATGCCTATGGTTCATTTTTTAAAGTTGAAGATGAATGCCGGCGAAAAAATCTATTATGCTACAGAAACTGTTCAAAAAGATAATCAGGGCGATTTTGTTGTTACAAATCAGAGGGTGGTTGTTTTTGGAAAATCAGGTGATTATGAATTCCCGATGAATGCTTTAACAGCAGTTTCATCGGTATCAAATTCAGTCATGCTTTTGACTTGTGGTGACAGAAAGTATTACATCTTTATGCCAGAAAATCAGATGAAGTACGCCCTGGCAGTAATTCGCTGGGCATATTCAAAGGTTACAAATTAAACTGTCTGTCTTCTTCCTTTTCTGCTTCTTTGTAGAGGATGGAAACATTTCCAATTATGCGAACCAGGGTAGCACCTGAGTTTTCGCACATTTGATTTGTTAGTTCAATTTTGTCTTCCTTGTATTCGTTGAACTTTACCTTAATCAGTTCATGTGCAGCTAAAGAAGAGTTGACCATCTGCTGAACGCCTTCAGTCAATCCGGCTCCGCCTACAATTACTACTGGCTGTAAGTCGTGTGCTGCTTTTTCAAGGATTTTTCTTTGTTTGCTAGTTAATTCCATAATGCACTCCATTTTAGTGATTAAATCAGGCGAACGCAACCATAAGCAGTATCTTGGTAAGTCTTAAAGTCATCTATATAGGTCTGTCCCCTTTCTGAAAGTTCATAAAGCCTTTTATTGCCTTCTTTTGTTTTTACCAGAGGATTGATATAGCGCTGTTTTACCTTAAGATTTACGCAAAAATACTCATCCTCTGGCATAATCTGGTCGCGGTGCTCAATAAAAGTCATATTTCGGAAGGTGTAATAAAGTCTTGCAAGTTTTGAATGTTCACTTTTGAATGCCTCTTCCAGTTTAGAAATAACCTGGCTTTCGCTCAAAGTCATAAAATCACTTTCGGTCAGAATTCCTGAATCTACAGCTTGATTCATAATTGCACCCAGCATATTTAGGGCAAGTTTATTTTCGTTTAGCTGGAGGATATGGCCAATCATACAAAAATGCCGGCAGTATTCTTCTGCAATTTCAAGAGTTTTGAATCCAAGTTCAGGCTGTCCCTCTTCGTTTGTTAAAACTTCAATATCATTGTAGCAGCTGTGTATTTCTTCCATAGTCCAGGAACCGTCCAGAGCCATTCCAGAAGGAAACATATATTCCAGACGGTCTGCACTTAACTGGGGAATTTCATTATCTGCAACAGGATAAATGTGGTAGTCCTCTATTTCGCTGGAAGTTATACCGTCCGATTGGAGAAGTTTTTGCAGTTCTTTATCTGATCGAATCATTGCGACGGTAGGGCCTTCTGTTAGAGTTTGAGTCAGGGCATCTCCTTTTCTAAAGTCAGAAACATGACTGAATACCGAGGTGGATATATCATGAAAAAGTCCTGCCAGTGTTTGTGCCTTATCATGTGTAAAATGCCAGATAATAAGTGCAACTCCAATGCTGTGGTCCAAACGGGAATAATAAAGTCTGTTTTTATAAAGCTTGGTCCAGTCTGTTCCGCATAAAAGTCCTATGCCCTTTAGACGCTGCAGACTGTCCAGTTTTATGTATTTATCTAAAAAATCAGGATAGTCTTCAGGCGGACAGAGAATTTTGTGATATTGAGATAAATCGTACTCACGCAGAGGATGTTGTGCCAGCATGGTTTTCCAGTCATACTGGCTGTAATAATTTTTCAGCATTTTATTTCTTTATCATCACATCCAACTGGTTGAATGGAATAGAAATATTTGCTTCGTCCAAAACTTTTTTAATTGCTATATAAAGGTCATTTTTTGTCTGGAGGAAATCTGCTGGCTTAAACCATACTGCAACTACAAGATTAATACTGCTGTCTGCAAAACCGTCAAACCATACTGCAGGAGCTGGATCTTTCAAGACTGTTGGACAAAGTTCTGGAGCTTTTTTCAAAGTTTCCAGAGCAAGCTTCATATCGGTAGAGTAATCAACACCAACATTCAAAGTAAGACGTCTTTTGTTGTGGTAAGAATTATTTGTTAAATTGCTGTTAATAATTGTTGAGTTTGGAATACGTACCATCTGATTGTCGAAGGTGTGTACCCTGATTGAAAGGAGTTTTACTTCATCAACAATGCCAGTAACATCTCCAACAATGATTGTGTCTCCAACGTGGATTGAACCTTCTGTAAGTACAAAAAGTCCGCTTATAAGATTGCTGACAGAAGTCTGGGCTGCAAAACCGATTGCAACTCCGGCAATTCCTGCAGCACCCCAGATAGCCTTAAGATTAATTCCCAAAAGTCCAAGTACATAAAGTACAACAATTATATAAAAAATGTATTTAAGAAAGCGGATGATAACGGCAGTTCTTTGGGCTGGCAATTTTTCTTCAGGAACCTTACGAATTGCTTTTGCAATCAGGCGGAAAACAATCCACATCACAAAGATGATAAAGACTGTTCCTAATAATTTGAAAAGATTTTCCCAAGTTATGAAGCTTTTTATCCAGTTGATAAAGGAAGTTGTCTTACTCAAGAATACGTCATCTGCTGCCTGTGATGCAGCTTCGCCAATAGTGTTAATTGTTTCGTTCATAATCTAAATTTATCTCTGATTTTCTTTGAATTCAAGTATTATTCGTTGTGTTTACAGATGTCGTTTATCAGGCATTCCTGGCATTTTGGATTTCGTGCCGTACAGATGTAACGTCCGTGCAGCAAAATCCAGTGATGTGCGTCGTGAAGGAACTCGGGCGGGATTCTTTCGAGCAGGCTTTTTTCTACAGTTTCGGGAGTGCTGCCTTCTGCAAGTCCAATTTTTGGTGCAACCCGTAAGAGATGTGTATCTACCGGCATAGTTGGTTCGTGGAAAATCACGTTCAGAACAACATTTGCAGTTTTGCGTCCAACTCCCGGTAAAGTCATAAGTGCTTCACGGTTCCCGGGAACCTCACCGCCAAAATCATCAATCAGCTTTTGGGAAAGTCCCATTACATGTTTTGCTTTATTTTTATAGAGCCCGATAGTTTTAATATAGGAAATAAGACCTTCTTCGCCAAGGGCAAGCATTTTCTGCGGGGTGTCGGCAACCTTAAAAAGCGGGCCTGTTGCTTTGTTTACACCTTTATCTGTTGCCTGTGCACTCAAAACAACAGCCACTAGCAGCGTAAACGGATTTACGTAGTCCAGTTCGGAAACGGGAGCCGGATTTGCTGCCTTCCAGCGGCGGAAAATTTCTGTCACTTCCTCGTTATTCAAAAGTTCCATATTGTTTAATTTAAATAAACGGATTCCAGAATCTGCTGCCATTCCAGAAGGTTACGGTTAGGGCTGCAGCAGAAAAAACTGCTGTTAAAATTATAATCAAATAATCAGCTTTTTTCAAACTTCTTGCAGAATACCAGGTTCGGGTTTTATGTTTTCCAAAGCCGCGCAGTTCCATTGCATTTGTTACGGAGTCAATTTTTTCCATACTTGTAAAAATAAGCGGAAAAAGAATTGCGCTCATATTCTTCAGTCGGGAAAAGATGTTTGCTTTAGATGACATTTCAATTCCGCGGGCTTCCTGAGCGTTTTTGATGCGGTTAAAATCAGTTTGAACATCTGGAACGTAGCGGAGTGAAATTGCAACTGAGTAACTTGTTGTGTACGGTAGTTTAATGCGGTTCAGGCTTGCTGCAAACTCACTTGGATTTGTAGAAGTAATAAACATAAATACCGACGGTATGATTGTAAAATACTTTAAGATGACGTTGAGTTCATAAAAAAGCTGCTGTGCGGTAATGGTATAGCGGCCACTAATGTGAAGCAGGTCGGTTCGCGATTCATAAATCTTACAGCCTTCATATGGAGAAAAAATAAAAATCGCAATTACATTCAAAGTCAAAAATAAAGAGATTACAAGAAAAATAGAGCGAACCTGTTTCCAGTCGGTTTTTGAAAGCTTAAAAATTACAAAGCTTGCAATAATCATAATGCCAAGAATACGGGTGTCGTATGTGAGCATTGTTGTGAGTGTCCACAGAATAAAGAAAATCAGTTTTGTGAGCCCGCACAATCTGTGGATAAAACAGTCTTTCTGTTTATAGGTGATGATTTTAGGCAAGAGCGGCCTCCTCGCGGTGTTTTCTCTCATACGCAATAAAGCTATCCACAAGTTCAGAAGGATTTTCAATTCCGCATTTAACTGCAAGATTATAAAGGCTTGTCTTTTTAAGACTTGCGGCTTCTGTAATTGCTTCGTCGGTCAGGATATGAGAACTTTTGCCATCAGCTAAAACCTGACCATCAGAAATTACAATTGCACGGTCTGTATATTCGAGCATAAGGTGCATGTCATGAGTAATCATGATGATGGTGATTCCAAGTTCGCGGTTCAGCTTTTTCAAAAACTCCATGATTTCGGTGTAATGTGCATAATCCTGTCCGGCTGTCGGTTCATCAAGAATAATGATTTCCGGGTTCATTACAAGAATACTTGCAATTGTAACGCGTTTTTTCTGTCCAAAACTTACAGCACTGATCGGCCAGTTTCTGTAAGGATACATTCCGCAGATTTTAAGTGCATTGTTTACGTGCTCAGCTATTTCAGCTTTTGGAACTTTTCTTACGGCAAGACCCATAGCAACTTCATCAAAAATAATGCTCTTGGAAATCATCTGATTCTGGTTCTGAAGTACAAATCCGATTTTTTCGCCACGCTCTTTTATTGAAAGTTTTGTAATATCCTTTTCGTCCAGCAGAATCTGCCCGCTGTTCTGAACGTTAAAGCCGCAAATTAACGAAGCAATTGTCGATTTACCGGCTCCGTTAGTTCCAACAATACTAACCATTTCCCCTTTGTGGATTGCAAAACTTACGTCTTTTACAGTAAGCGGGGCATCAGCATCATATTTAAAGCTGACATTTTTAAGTTCAAGTGCAACCGGCTTCTCTTCGGCAGGTGCCGGCTTTTCAATTTTTTTGAACCACGATAAAAGTTTTTCTTTATGAGGTTCTATATTGATTGTGTCTACGTGTTCAGGTTTATCTTGTGGCTGCAATTCACAGCCAGCGTATTTGAGTGCCGAAATATAAAGAGGTTCTCGAATACCTTTTTGCGGAAGAAGATTTGTGCACAAAAGTTTGTCTGGAGTTGTATCCGCAGCAATTTCACCGTTTTCCATAACAATTATGCGGTCAACATTTTTGTACAGAACATCTTCCAATCTATGTTCAATAATAATTACTGTCTTTCTCTGGTTTTTGTTTAATTCATCAATAAGAGAAATGATTTTTTTGCCGGCGGCAGGGTCAAGGTTTGCGAGAGGTTCGTCAAATAAGAAAATGTCTACATCATCAACAAGAATACCTGCCAGCGAAACTCTCTGCTTCTGGCCGCCACTTAGTGCGCCTGGAACAGAGTTTAATAAAGCTTCTGCATTTACAATTTTTGCCGCTTCGTGAACACGGTGGTGCATTTCTTCTACAGGAACATTGTCGTTTTCCAAAGCAAAAGCAATGTCTTCTGCAACAGTGAGCCCGATAAACTGGCCGTCGGTGTCCTGTAAAACTGTACCGACGTGTTTTGACATGCTGAAAATACCTTCTTTTTCAGGATTAAGACCGCAAACAGAAAGACTCCCTTCAATTTTTCCGGGAAAGGAAGACGGAATAAGAGAATTAATACATTTCGCGATTGTTGATTTTCCAGAACCCGAAGCACCGATAATCAGCACTTTTTCACCCTGATTTATAGAAAGATTTATGTTTTTAAGGGTAGGCTTTGTCTGAGTTCTGTATTTGTATGAAAAATCCTTGAATTCAATAATTGGAGGCATGTTAGGAAAAAGAGACACCCCGAACCATCGGTTGAGCTCGCTCTTCGGTGGTTCGGGGTGTTTGGAAGTGGAATTATTCTTCCTCTTTAAGAGAAGAAGACTTAGTTTTAATCTTTGAGTAGCCGAATGTAAGGAGTGATCCCAGAACAGCTACAATTACAACGTTACAGATACAAGCTGTTACGCCCTGTACGAATACTTTGTTAGCAGGCTCTTTGTAGATGAGGATATCAAGAACAGGAGCAGCAAGAATCCATGCAACAGCATTTGAAACAAGCTGTACAACGTTGAAAAGAACGCACTGCTTTACAGCAAATCCGCCTTCTTCAACGGCATATTTCTTTGCGAAAATACCAACAACAAGGCCAAAAATTGCATCTGGGAATACCCAAGACCACCATACGCTGCCGTAGAAAAGTGCATCTCCAAGGGCATGTCCAATAAGACCGATAGCAAAACCTGCAACTGGTCCAAAAACTGCTGCAAAGAATGCAAGCACTGCAGCTCTTACCTGAAGAGCAGTGTTAGGAATGAATCCGATTGGAATCTGTACTGTTGTCAATGCAACAAAGATTGCCGCTCCGATACCAATTGCTACTACCTGACGAATAATTGACTTTCCGGTTGTGTTAGCCATAGTTTTTCTCCTTTTTATTTGTTCAAAGCAGCTTTAAGTTCTTCTGCTTTGTCAGTTTTTTCCCAAGGGAATCCTTCGCGGCCAAAGTGTCCGTAAGATGCTGTCTTGCGGTAGATTGGCTGTTTAAGGTTCAAAGTTTTTACGATTCCTGCTGGTGTACAGTCAAATACCTTTTCAACTGCAGCTTCAATTGCATTGCGAGGAGCTTTTTCTGTTCCGAAAGTTTCAACCATAATTGATACAGGGAATGGAACACCAATTGCATAAGCAAGTTCAACTTCTGCACGGTCTGCAAGTCCTGATGCAACTACGTTTTTAGCAATGTAACGTGCCATGTAAGCTGCTGAACGGTCAACTTTTGAAGGGTCCTTACCAGAGAAAGCTCCACCACCATGGCGACCCATTCCACCGTAAGTATCAACAATAATCTTACGACCTGTAAGTCCAGAGTCTCCATCAGGTCCACCAATAACAAATTTTCCTGTTGGGTTAATAAAGTATTTTGTATCGCCCTTGAGAAGACCTGTTGGTTCAAGCACAGGTTTGACTATTTCTTCAATAATTGTCTTTTTGATTGTGTCGTAATCTACATCTGGATTATGCTGATGAGAAACAACAACTGTATCAATACGACAAGGCTTATTGTTTTCATCATATTCAACTGTTACCTGAGATTTTGCATCTGGACGAAGCCATGCAATTTTTCCTGAATGGCGGAGTTCGTGAGCCTTAAGCAAAATCTGGTGTGAATAGTAAACTGGAGCAGGCATTAAAGTTGGTGTTTCGTTACATGCATAACCAAACATCATACCCTGGTCTCCAGCCCCCTGCTGACCTTCGTATTCATCAAGACCTTTTCCTACAACACCCTGGTTGATATCTGCAGACTGAGCATGAAGACGGTTCATAAAAATACAGTTTGCACCATCAAGACCTACATCAGCAGAGTTGTAACCAATATCAAGAGCAACTCCACGTGCAATTTTTTCTACGTTTTTCTTAAAATCTTCAAGATTGATTTTTGGATCCTGGAAACCAATTTCTCCACCAACGAGTAAAAAGTCAGTTGTAGAGAATGTTTCGCATGCTACGTGAGCATTTGGATCTAAAGAAAGACAATAATCAAGTACTGCATCAGAAACCTGATCACAAAGTTTATCTGGGTGACCTTCACCTACAGATTCTGAAGTAAATAAATAGTGATTGTTAGATAAGATAGACATATAGTCTCCTATTTAGCAAGATTTACCAATTCATACGAACTGGGGTCCGCTCTGCAATTTGGATAAATCGGCGGATACGCTGTATAAAATTTAATGCGACAACAATATATTGCATAAATATGAAAAATTCAATATTTTTATGTTATATTGTATGGTAGGAAGTTTCAGGAGTTATTAATGTCATTAAAAAAATCTTTTTCAAAAGAAAAAAATACATGTAAAGTAACATTTACAGTTTCAAAGGAAGCTGCTCAAGGGGCAAAAACCATTAATCTTGCTGGTGATTTTAACAGCTGGAGCAGTACCGATACTCCTTTAAAACAGAATAAAGATGGTTCCTTCTCTGTTATGCTAGAACTTCCTGTAGATAAAGAATTTCAGTTCCGTTATCTTTTAGACGGCTGCCGCTGGGAGAATGACTGGAAAGCTGATAAATACATTCCAGCTCCATTCAGCAATGCCGATAACTCAGTTGTTGTTACTTTTCAGAAATAAGTTTTAATCAGTTTTTAGTTACTCAAAGTAAAGTTAGAAAACTTTCCAATTTTTAAAAGTTCAGATGAAAGTTTTAGTGGATTAAGTTTATCTGGTGTTTTTACAGTGTAAATTAATTCAATCTGCTCTTTCTTAGAAGAATATTCAACATTTACATCGTTAATAATAATTCCGTTTGCCTTCAAAACCTTTTCAATTTTTTTTGTATCTACATCACTAGTGGTTGTTCCAATGTGAAGCACTTTTGTTTTTACAGCTGGGAAAATAATCTTTTCAAGTTTATTCATAACAAAAAGTACAATTAATGCTATAGCAAGTGTGATTATGGCTGGTTCGTATAAGCCTGCCCCACATGAAAGACCAATCGCTGCTGTTGTAAGAATGATGGCAGCTGTAGTCAATCCTCTGATGTTTAGACCTTGCTTTAAAATTGCTCCACCACCAATAAAACCTATGCCTGTAATAACTGTCGAAATTATACGGGTTGGGTCACCTTTGCCTGTATCAGTGCTGTAAGTTTGTGCAACATAAACGGACAATATAGAAAGAAGACAACAGGAAACGCTGATTAAGACTAAAGTTCGGATTCCTACTGCGTTTTGGCGACTTTTTCGTTCAATTCCAAGTAATAAACCGCAAAAAAAACTTATGATAAGGCGGATTCCATAGATTAATAATTGATCGGTCATTATTTTTTCCTATTATCAAAAACTATTTAAAAAATGAAAAACCTGTTGAAACTTTGCTGCCTACTTTATTCCAGGTGGTTGCTTGTTTAACTGATTGTGGATTTTTCATAGCTCTTATAGAAACCATGCTTTGAGCCAGCCAGTCTGCAATTTGTTTTTCATTTTTGTAGTATTCGTTGTTAATTTGACATTTAGCCAGTAGAACCGAAAGATAATCTTTTTCGCCTGCACTTGCGGCAAAAGTTTCTGCAATAGAAATAAAGGCCTGTTGTGCGGCACTTACTATTCCTGCGGCTGGAACGGAAACTGGAGATTTAGAAGTAAGCATTTCGTATTTAGATGGATATTCTCTAACAAGGAAGGAAACAATAATCTTTTCTTTTTTCTGGTCAATTCTTCTTAAGAGTTCAGATGTAGAATAGAAAAAAGAATTCATCATAACATCAACGGCATTTGATATTTCTTCAGTTTTATCTATTTCAAATTTTGAACAAAAGTAGTTTGTATCAAAGTAAAAAAGGACTTCTTCAATTTTATCAAGTTTTGTCTCGGCTTTTATGATTAAGGAATGGGCAGAAACTGCAGAAGATTTATTCCAGGTTGATGCATAAATATTTTCAGATTCAAAGGAGTTTACGTCAGCTTCAGATTTAGCAACTCCAAAAACACTTCGTCCAGATGAAGCAAAGGCTTCTGCCATTTCAAGACCATCTGGTAAATCTTTTCCTACAATTAAAATACTAGACATACTGTGATTATAACATAATATAGAATGTCCTTCCATATTATGTTATAATTGGAGCTTATGAAAGTTTGGGCAAAATATTTATTGGGTGTTTTATTAGGTATACTTGCTGCCTTTATCTTCCCTACAGAAAATCCTGCATGTCTTAATGTGCTGGCATTCTTATCAGAATTATTTATTCGTGTTGGTAGATATATAGTAGTTCCTTTGATTTTTACAACTGCAATTTGTGCTGTAAATAAATTGCGTTCATCAAAGCTTTTGTTAAAAACTTGTTTATGGACTTTCTTAGTCATCATTATTTCATCTTTAATTTTGACTTTTGTTGGTCTTGTTTCAGTTCTTATTGTAAAGCTTCCTCGTATTCCTATTACTGTAGATATTCCTTCCCAGGTAACTCATATTGATGTTAAATCAATGATTCTTTCTTTATTCCCAGTTTCAGGTTTTAATGCTATTGGCGAAGGTTCCTTCCTTTTAGTTTCTCTGGTATTTGCATTCCTTATTGGTTGGGAATCTGCTTCAGATGAACTTGTATTTAAGCCTATTTTTGCTCTTGCAGATTCGTGTGCAAAACTTTTCTACAACATTGCAAACTTTTTTACAGAAATCCTTTGCGTTTGTTGTGTAGCAATTGTTGCTTACTGGTTTGTAAACTTTAGAACAATCATTGTTGCCGATATTTATACTCCAATGGTAATTATGTTCCTGGTTGACTTTGTGATTGTAGTAGGAATTATTTATCCATTAGTTTTAAGATTGGTATGTCATGATCCACATCCATACAAGGTTTTATACGCTAGTATTTCTTCTTTAATTTTCTCATTCTTTACAGCTGATTCAAATGTGGTTCTTCCTTTGAATTTCCGTCATGGTGCAGAAAGTTTAGGAATTAGACGTCGTTCACGTGGATTTACATATCCACTGTTTTCAATTTTTGCCAGAGGAGGTTCTGCCCTTGTTGCATCAATCTCCTTTATCTTAATCTGGCGTTCATACTCAAGTTTGAGTATTCCTTTGGTTGATATTTTCTGGATTTTTGGCCTTTCTTTTGGACTTTCCTTCATTTTAGGAGGTATTCCATCGGGTGGTGCCTTTATCCTGCTTACCATACTTTGTGATAAATATGCAAAGGGTTTTGAAACCAGCTTTCTTTTATTGCAGCCGGCATCATTGATTATTTGTTCATTCTCTGCCTTGTTTGATACTGCTACAGCTATGTTTGGTTCTTATATCGTTGCTGTTAAAACAAAGTTGATTGAGCATCATACAATTCAACACTATATCTAAAAGTTTAATAGTTAATAAAAAAAGTTTGTTTTGTTTTTATAGTAGGTATGTGTTATACTAAAATTCTATCAGAGAGAAGAAGAGGGCATAAAATTGGGCATATCAGCAAAAGAAATTGTAACAGGACGTAAAACTTTTTTTATAACTCCAGATACATCTCTTATACCAGAAAGTTATCTTGAAGATTATTTTGCACTTGGATATGAGTGTTACTTTATCGAAAATGATAAAAGAGTAAAACTTGAAAAAAAAATCGATATTTTAATTTCTCTTTTTAACGATGTCATTTTCTTTTTTAATATAGATTATCGTATTGATGGTATTGAATGGCCTGTATTAATTCGCAATTTAATTGAAAGTTATTCAAATAATGCTTCTATTGGTGTTGTTTATACTAAACGTCAGACAAAAGAAGAAAGACTTAAGCTTGAACAAAAATATTTGTATGAAATGGGCTTAAATTGTGGCTGTATCCAGCTTGAGTATCAGAAAAAACAGAACTTTGAAATTATTGAAAAGATTTTGTATGCAAATCAGGCTCAGGGAAGACGTAAGAACATTCGTGCTCTTTGTACTTCGGCTTGTACTTATACATTTGTAGTAGATCATCAGACATTTACAGGAAGTTTGCAGGATATTAGTGTGTCTCACATATCCTTCATTTATCCTGAAAATACTATTAAGATTCAACTTTACGAAAAAATAAAGGATTTCCACTTTAATATTAGAGGTTTCTTATTCCGTTCGGATGCAGTTTTGATTATGCAGCGTAAGACAGCGGCTGGAGTACTTTATGTATTTGGCTTTACATCATCTACAGGTCAGAATGGTCTTGATAACCGTATAAAACAGCTTTTAATCCCAAATATTTACAAATTAATGGCTTCTAACTGTAAATCTTTATTGGAACAGATTTTCAATAGAGTAGATGACGCTGATGATATTGCTGAACTGCAGGAAGTAGACTAGTTTAAGACCTCAATCTTTTTTTTATTTTCCCACTTAAAACGATTGAATAAGTTTGACCTTTTTTCGTAAAATGGTCGAACTATGGAATTTACACAAGAAACAATTGATGCACTTTCAGTTAATGAAGTCGAAATTATGAAAAAGATTGCTGAAGAATTGAACATTCGTATTCAGCAGGTTAGTACAGTTATCAGTCTTTTTGAAGAAGGTAATACAGTTGCCTTTATCAGCCGTTATCGTAAAGATAAAACAGGTGACCTGGATGAAGTTCAGGTTCGCGATTGTGACCATCTTTATAAGTCATATCATAACCTTGAAGATAGACGTCTTGAAATTGTTAAGGGAGTTTTTGCTCAGGGTAAATTAACAGAAACTTTGTACAATGCAATTATGTCTGCCACAACTTTATCTGCCCTTGAAGATCTTTGGGCTCCATTCAAGAAAAAGAAGAAGACACGTGGTATGGTTGCTCAGGAAAAAGGTCTTGAGCCACTGGCAGATGCAATGCTCAAAATGGATGATTCTTCTATTGAAAAAGAAGCAGAAAAGTTTGTAAAAACAGATAATGAAGATCCTGCCCTTAATGTAGAAACAGCCGCAGACGCTCTTGCTGGTGCTCAGGATATTCTGGCAGAACGTGTAAGTCAGGAAACTGGAAACCGCGAAAAAGTTCATGACCTCTACATCAAAACAGGCAATATTGTAACAAAGGGAATTGTTCCAGAAGGACAGACTGAAGAAGAAGCTCAGAAACTTTCAACTTATCAGATGTACTGGGATTATAAAGAACCTCTTAATCAGGTTAAGCCTCACCGTATTCTTGCTATTAACCGTGGCGAAAGAGAAGGTGCCCTCGAAGTTACAATTGATGTTGATGTAGATGAAGCAGTGAAACTTTTACAGAAACAGTACGAAATCAACAATAAATATCATAAAGATGCAATTGAAGATGGTGTAGTTCGTCTTCTTTCTCCTGCTGTTGTACGCGAAATCCGTTCAGATGAAGCTGATCAGGCTGATGAACACGGAATTGGTGTATTCAGCGAAAACTTAAAGAATCTTCTTATGACTCAGCCAATTAAGGGAAGTCGTGTACTTGGTGTTGACCCTGGTTACCGCAACGGAACTAAATGTGCCGCTTTGGATGAAACAGGAAAATATCTTGGCTTCTTTAAGATTTTCCAGGAACAGGATCCACAGGGTGCTTATGATGCAATTAATGATGCAATCGATAAGTATGATATTCAGGTTCTTGCTGTCGGAAACGGAACTGGTTCTCAGGAAGTTCAGGCTATTGTTTCAAAAGTAATCAGCGAAAACTACGCAGATTCAGATGTTAAATATACAGTTGTAGATGAATCTGGTGCTTCTGTTTATTCTGCATCTCCAGTTGCAACAGAAGAATTCCCTGATCTTGATGTAATGATTCGTGGTGCAATTTCAATGGGACGCCGTCTTCAGGATCCTCTTGCAGAACTTGTAAAAATTGACCCTAAGGCAATTGGTGTTGGTCTTTATCAGCATGATGTAAACCAGAAGAAACTTGCAGATCAGCTGGATGAAGTTGTTAGTTCTGTAGTAAATAATGTTGGTGTAAATCTTAATACTGCATCTTATATGCTCTTGAAATATGTATCTGGAATTAACATTTCTACTGCAAAAAAAATTGTTGCATATCGTGATACTAATGGTAAAATTAAAAGCCGCGAAGATTTGAAGAATGTTCCAGGTCTTGGCCCTAAGGCATTTGAACAGTGTGCAGGTTTCTTGAAGATTGCAGAAAGTTCAGATCCTTTGGATAACACATGGGTTCATCCGGAAAACTATGATGCAGCCCGTGAAGTTTTACCTTTGATTCAGAAAGGCGAAAAAGTTTCTGCAGATTTAATTAAAAAGACTGCCGAAAAATACAAGCTTAGCGAATCAACTGTAAAAGATATTGTTGAAGAACTTCAGAAGCCTAATCGTGACCCTCGTGACGGATATCCTGCTCCAATTATGCAGAAAGGCGTTTTGCAGTTTGAAGATTTAAAAGAAGGCATGAAAGTTACTGGTAAGATTAAAAACGTAGTAGACTTTGGTGCTTTCGTTGATATTGGATTGCATGAAACAGGACTCGTTCATTTGAGCGAAATGTCTGATAATTTCGTAGAAAATCCAATGGATGTAGTAAAAGTTGGTGATGTATTTGAATTTACAATCATCCAGCTTGATCGTGATCGACGACGTATTGGCCTTTCTTTAAAGAGTGATGCAGCAAGTCGTGCAGGAACTAATCAAAAAAGTACACCAGTTCGCCGAAATAATGGTGAATCAAATGCGAGTGGAGGAGCCAAAAGAGTAGTTGTAGTAAAGAAGGGGGCTTCGGCTAATTCTTCATCAAACTCTTTTGGAGGAAATAAAGCTCAGTCACAAACTGCACGTACTAGAAGTTATAATGCAGGAAGTGATGATGGAGAAACTTACAATCCGTTTGCGGCCTTTTTTAATAAAAAATAAAGGCTAAGCTTGTAACAACAGGAGCGGAATAGAAATATGAAGAAATGTCATTTAGTTATATTGATGGCTACAGTTTTATTATTAGCTTTAGCCGGATGTAACTGGCAGATTCCAGAGACGATATCTGTAAAAACTAATGCAGTTTATAACTTTTCTGTTGGTGAATTTGAGGCAGATTTTTCTGATGTTTTAAATTCAGAGGAATTGCTTTCAGGAACTTCTAATTCAATAGAGAATATTCGAATTTATGATTATTTTCCTGGAGAAGCTGATATCAATTCGCAAAAGTTTTTAATGAAGATTCCTTTGCTGGAAATTCCTGTCGACTTTTCTTCATTTTTCGAATCTTCAAATATTGCTTCGCAGGTAGAAGGATTAGCCTTTTCTAAAGACATAAAAATCCCAAATATTTCAATTTCTAGTACTCAGACACTAGATTCTTCTGTTATTTCTTCTGTAATTAATTCAGCTATGACTTTTGCTGGATCTGGTGGTGGAAACGTTAGTTTTGGAATTGAATTTACAAGTGTTACATATTCATCTGGAGCTTTAATAATTAATTGTACTGGTCTTCCAAATGGAATGACAGTAACTCTTTCTTCGAATGGAGTTAGTCGCCAGGGTACTTTCTCGAATGGAAGTGCCAGCATAGATATTTCTGGTTTTTCTATTTATAAAGCAAGTACCTCTATCAGTTTTTCTACCCCACTGGCAATTCCATTTGTTGGAACAATTGCAAGTAATAGTGTAATTTCGCGTGCAAGTGGAGTAACAATTCAAACTCCTGTAACAGTTCCTGTTTCTACATCAATTGATCTTTCATCTAATAATGCAGTTTTTGAAAGTTGTGTTGTTTCGGAAGGTTCTTTATCTACAAATTTGAAAGTACCTAAGAGTTGGTCAAATGTTATTATTTCTTATGGTCTTTCTGCTTCTGGTGGTTTAAACTTTACTTCCGACGCTTCTTTGGGAAGTAGTCATATTGTAGATTTAAGTGGAAAAGTTATCACTCCTACATCAACAAGCATTGAATGTAGCATAAGTCTTACAATGGTTAATGCCACTGTTGATTCCTCTGCAATTGTAATGGACCTTTCTAGTCAGATTTTGGGCTTTGATTCAATTGATATGAATCTTAATGGTCTTACAACTTCAGTAAATGCGGCAGAAAACTTTAGCTCCGTTATTTATGATACTTTAAGAAGTGTAACTCTTGGTACTTGTGGTTTGACCGGTAAATATACAAATACCTTGCCGGCTGGAAACGATATAGAACTTATTACATCTTCAAGTTTCTTGGGAATTGAAAGAAATTCTTGTACTCTTGCATCATCAACAATTGATGGGGAATTGAGTATTTTATCAAGCGGTTCTGAACGAACTGTAAAAATCAAACAAAATCCAAGTGCTAGTGATGAATATAATTCATGGGATTTTTTGACTGAAATTCATTTGCCAGGTTATACAAGTTCAAATCCGTCAAAAATAAGGATAAGAGGAGTTGCTCCAGGAGCAGTTTATACTATCGGTTTGGAAATAACTCCAGAGGTAAATTGGTCTAAAATAGTAATTAATACAGGTAATTTTAGTTCTATAGCAGGAACCCATGATTTAGGCTTTAACCTTGGTAATATTCTTTCGGGTTTTGATGATATATTAGGAGTTGATTTTGCCTCTAAGGTTAGACTGGAGTCGCTGCCAATTTATCTTTATGCTAATAAGCCAGAGTTTAATAGGGGTGTAGTTGACCCATTTGAACAAGTTGGCTTTTACGGAACAATCAGAATGTTTGGTGGCACAAATGGTATTCCTTACGATGCAGATTCCATTGTTAATATAGTTGGAGATGCTGCAAATTCACAATCTGCACAAATTACTTTAAAAAGATTACCAACTTTTGAATATAAGAATTCAAATACAACTGTAATTACAAATATGGCTAGGGGAGATCCATCTATTGCTGCTGATTTGGCTCATATTGCAAACAGTTCAGAAAATGGAACCCTTCATGTTGATTATAATTTGTCTTTTTCTAATGGAGATTCTAGTTCTGATATAGAAATTACACCATCTATGCTTTCAAGTACTAATACTTCTTCATCACTTGGTGTAACTGCTTATATTGTTCTTCCTTTGAATTTTTTCACTACTGATAGAATAGATATTAACATTTTCGAATTGATGAATCAGGATATGGACCATGATTTGCTTGGACGCGATTCTCAATCTAGTTATGATGAAATTGATAAATATCTTAATGTTATCAGGTCTGCATCAATAATCTATGATTCAAGTAAGTCGCTCTTTTATGCTAATCCACCTGTTTCTTTGAATGTTAAGTTTGCTAATACTAGCATTGATGAAGATTATAATTTAAATAAAGATACAGTTATGCTTAATGCGGGTGAAATTGTTGAAGTTTTGAACGTTTATCCATTAATTCCAAGTGTAAATATTACTATTTATAAGGATACACATTTCTCTATTACAAGATACAGGGGAATTTCCATGGCTTTGGCACTTCAGTTAGTAACAGATGGTACTATTCCTCTTTTTGGAGGTGAGTGATGAAGAAACTGATATTAATTTTTTCTGTTTTAATTTCTCTCAGCTCAGGTCTTTTTGCCTTTGATTTTTTTGAGGATAGAATTGTAGAAGTTAAATTTGGCTCTAGTTTTGGACTTTCAAATAATGCAAGTGCACTTGGAGACTGGTTAAAAAAAGAGCTTGTAATTGATTTAAGAGAAATTGCTAATAAAGTACCTGATTCTGGCTTAAATTTTACATCAATTTTAGACCCAAACTTTGCTACAAAAATTCAAATAGGTGGTTTTTCCATTGCTGCTCACAGTGGACTAGATTTATATATGTCATTAACAATGGATGATGACTTATTTGATCTATTGGGTTATGGAAATACTTTAGGTATTCCTGTTGTACTAGGTATTTATACAGATATTGAGGCTTTTGCCTTTGCTGATGTTGATATTGGTTTTAAGTTCAAGAAATTTAGTTTTAATATAATTCCTGCTGTATTTATTCCTGTTTTGGAAACTGCTGGACCTGCAGGTTCTGTACAACTGTTAAATGATGCTGAAGGAAATGTTATGTTCCGATACGATGTAAATTTCGATATGTATAGCGTCATTAATTTTACAGATATGAATATAGTTCCAGAGGAATTAATAAAGGCCTTTGGTTATGACCTTACTGGTGAACTTGTAATTCCATTTGAAAATAAAATTACTGCTGGTACCAGATTTAGAATTCCTGTAATTCCAGGACGAATATCTAATCTTTTTAGTGCTTCAAGTTCTTTTGTTTTTGAAGGAACTCTTTCGAATCAGCAATTTACACAGTCTGATACAGGCTTCCAGTATGGCTTTGGAAAAACTGGGGATTACGTTGTTCACCGTCCTTTAAAATTGAATGTATTTATGAATTATCAGCCACTTAATCATTTTATTGATATAGATTTGGCGGCTGGATTTGGTATAAAGCATCCATTTAGCCAGTATTTTAAGTTCTATCCAGAATATTATCTTGGATTAACTTTAAGTCTTTTAAGAGTGTTTAATTTTACTTTATCAACTGAATATACAAATCAGGTATTTATTCATCAGTTTGGCTTAGATGTAAATATAAGATTTGTTGAAATTGACACAGGTATATCAGTTCAGTCTGCAGATTTTGCACGAAGTTTTACTGGTTCTGGATTTGGTGCCTATGTATATTTGACAATGGGCTTCTAAAAATTTAGATTTACTCATTCTTGATCATAAAAAACTGCTTCATTGACCCACTTCTTACAATATTATAAAATGAGGTTAGGAGCAAATTTCAATGTTTAAAATCTTAGAGAAGAAACAGCTTTCGGCTGGCGTATTCTATATGAGAGTCGCTGCACCCGAAATCGCTCGTAACCGCAAGGCCGGTCAGTTTGTCATCGTTCAGGTTGATGAAGAATACGGCGAAAGAATTCCATTAACAATAGCAGACGGAAATGCAGATGAAGGTTGGATTGCATTGGCATTCCAGCCAGTTGGTGCATCTACATTCAAATTATCTTTGATGAATGAGGGCGATAGTCTTCCAGCCCTTTTGGGACCTTTAGGAAATCCTTCTGAAATTAAAAAATATGATCGTCCAGTTTTAATTGTTGGCGGTGGATTTGGTGTAGCTCCTTGTTACCCAATCGTACAGGCACATAAAGCAGCTGGTAACAAAGTTGTTATGGTTCTTTGTGCCCGCAATAAAGATTTAATCATTTATGAAAAGGAAATGAGAGCAATTGCAGATGAAGTTATAATTATGACTGATGATGGATCTGCTGGTCGTAAGGGGGTTTCAACTGTTCCTGTAAAAGAAATGTGTGAAAGTCAGTGTCCTCCTGCCGAAGTAATTGCAATTGGTCCTCCAATTATGATGAAGTTTGTTGCAATGACAACAAAAGAGTACGGTATCAAAACAACTGTTTCATTAAATACAATTATGATTGATGGAACTGGTATGTGTGGTGGATGCCGTGTTTCTGTTGGTGGAAAAACAAAGTTTGTATGTGTTGATGGTCCAGAATTTGATGCACACCAGGTTGACTGGGACAATATGATGATGCGTATGAAGTCATTCAAGGCTCGTGAACAGGCCGATGACCACAAGTGCCGCATGATGGCTCAGGCAGATGCCTTAGCTAAATAGGTCAACAAGGAGCATAAAATGGCAATCGATGTAGAAGAACAGTATAAAAAAATACAAGATTTGATTAAGGCAAACGGTAAACTTACTCCAAAGGATAGAAATGCAATTCCTCAGATGGAAATGCCAACTCGCGATCCAAATACTCGTAAAAGAGAAATGGCAGAAGTTGCACTTGGATATAGTGCACATCAGGCAATTGTAGAAGCTAACCGTTGTTTACAGTGTGGTAAGCCTTTCTGTATGGAAGGTTGTCCTGTAAATATCAATATTCCAGGCTTTATCAAGGAAATTGCAAACGGCGAATTCAAAAAAGCTGTTGATATTATTAAAGAAACAAGCTTGCTTCCTGCAATTTGTGGACGTGTTTGTCCTCAGGAAAAACAGTGTCAGGGAAAATGTACAGTTGGTAAAATCTGGAAGAGCCCAGAAAAGGCAGTTTCTATTGGACGTCTTGAACGTTTCGTAGCTGACTGGGAAAGAGAAAATAATCAGGTTACAACACCACAGATTGCTCCTGCTACAGGAAAGAAAGTTGCAATTATTGGTGCAGGTCCTGCTGGTCTTACAGTTGCAGCAGATTGTGCTCGTGCAGGTCACGATGTAACAATTTTTGAGGCATTCCACAAGGCTGGTGGTGTAATGATGTACGGTATTCCTGAATTCCGTCTTCCTAAGGCTATTGTTCAGGATGAAATTGCCAACCTCAAAAAGATTGGCGTTAAGTTTGAATTGAACTTCCTTGTTGGTCGTACAAATACTTTGGAACAGCTTTTGAACGAAAAAGGATTTGATGCTGCATTTGTTGGAACTGGTGCAGGTCTTCCAAAATTCTTAAACATTCCTGGCGAAAACTACATTGGTGTTTTCTCTGCAAACGAATATCTTACTCGTGCAAATCTTATGAAGGGTTATGATAAGGAACATGCAGCAACTCCAATTTATGAAGCTAAACATGTAGTTGTTTGTGGTGCTGGTAACGTTGCAATGGATGCTGCTCGTATGGCTTTCCGCCTTGGTGCAGAACAGGTTGATATTGTTTACCGCCGTACACGTGCAGAAATGCCTGCTCGTTTGGAAGAAATTGCTCATGCTGAAGAAGAAGGTGTAAACTTCCGCTTCCTCGAAAATCCTGTAGAAGTACTTGGAAATGAAGAAGGAAAGGTTTGTGGAGTTCGCTGTCTTTCTTATGAATTAGGCGAACCTGATGAATCTGGCCGTCGTTCTCCAGTTGCAATCAAGGGGTCTGAACACGATGTTGAATGCGATGCAGTAATTGTTGCTCTTGGTAACGGTTCAAATCCATTGCTGGTAAAAACAACTCCAGGTTTAAATGCAGATCAGAAGGGCCATATCACAGTTGATGAAAAACAGGCTACTTCACATGCTAAGGTTTGGGCTGGTGGAGACATCGTACTTGGTGCCGCAACAGTAATCCTTGCTATGGGTGAAGGTAGAAAAGCCGCTGCTGCAATAAATGAATATTTAGCTAAATAGGTGTTTAAACCTTAAAAAAAATAAACCACTACCGTGAATATGGTCCTATCAGCCTGCGGGCTGGACGTAAATGGAATCGCACTGCGCTTTTTTCTTCGAAAAAATGCTCGGCAGCGTCCAGATGCAGTCTGTAGTCCCAATTCACTCCCGTGGTTTATTTTTTTACATTCAAACGCCACTGACGGGGACGGGCTTTATCTTTATCATAAAAAGTCTAAAAACTTCATTTTAATTGCCGATAATTTAGATATGGCACAAAAGAAATCAAAAACATCAAAGAAAAAAAATAATGGAGGCATGTTTACTGCTGCTTGTGTAGTACTCGGCCTTTTGGTAATAGCAATTGTATTTTTAGTAAAAAAAGATCAGATTTTTTCTAACTTAAAAGAAACGGCATTTTTTGACAGAGTGTTTGGAACTACTCCAGCAGTAATCGAAAAACATGAAGTTACAAGTCAAAAAACAAATCAAACTATTCCTCTAAAAAATGAAGAAGTAACTATAAAAATTGAGTCTGATAATGAGGACACAATAGAAACTGTTACAGAAAAAATTGACAGCCCAGTACAGGAAGAAGTAAAACCTGAAGAAAAAACTACAACAGAAAAAGTTGAACAAAAACCAGAGAAAAAAGAAGCTCCAAAAGAAAGTAAACCAGAAGCAACTGCTCCAAAAACTTCAGAAATTCAATTATGTTTTGTTTTAATTGATGGGGACGGTTCTGTAGTTCGTAAGGTAATTAAGCGTACAGTTAACAAAAACGATTCTCCACTTACAAACTCCATCAACCTGCTTTTACAGGGACCTGATACAACAAAATCGGCTGAAAAGAACTGTATGACTGTAATTCCAAAAGGAACAAAACTTTTAAGTGCAAAAGTTCAAAATGGGGTTGCCTATCTTAATTTTAATGAGGCTTTGGAAATTAATGAATTTGGCGTAGAAGGTAAGATTCATTCTTTGGAACAGATTGTTTATACTGCGACAGCATTTTCTACTGTTAATAGTGTTCAAATTTTGATTGATGGTCAGAAGAAAGAATATCTTGGAGAGGAAGGACAGTGGATTGGTTCTCCACTCTCCAAGAATAGCTTTTAATTAGAATAAGATTTAATGATTTTGTCGTAATAAGAGCGTTTAATTAAATAAGTCGCTTTTAATGCGGCAAAAGATAAATAGTCGTACTGTTTGTTTGAATTAAGAGTTAAGTATTTAATTCCGTAGTAAATTTTTCCTGCATTTGCAAGGTATTGTTCAGAATAAATACGCATGTTTTTTTTATCAAAAATAACGTCACATTTATCAAGTGTGATGTAGTAGTCATCTTTACTTTCCAATAAACTTCTTAAAATTGAATATTCATTGTAATAGTCTGGAGCAGCAGGTGTGTCGTAAGTTACCATTGTGATTATGGCATCATCATTTTGAACCCACATGTTAGACATTTTTGCCACCCATGAAGAATCCAACTTGATTTTTTGATTACCAATTACAGCATCGAAAGATTCTTGTTTTTTAGGTTTTACAGAATTAATTTTAACTTTTCCAACCTCTGGTATTTTTACATAGCGGTCAAAAAGTTTGTCTTCTGCAGAAGAAATTTTTCCAATCTCTACGCATTCAAAAATTGCTTTTCCTTTATGATCCTCAATCCTTTTTAAATTGAAGAAAGGAATCATACAATCGTAAAACATTACTACATCACCACCGAACTGGGGGTAATTATTTTTTACTTTAAGACCATTATCTGTAAGGCTTGTATTGTTTATATAGCCTTCAGTTTTTGGATGAAGAGAACCGACATTAATTCTCCTTGCAGAAAGTTCGTAAAGTAAGTCGTGCATGTAATTTACAATTTCTATATCTTCTTTATCATTATAGTCTGCAATAATTACGTTTTCGCCTGTCATATTAAAGGTGTCTGTTCCTGGTTCAATTGTAAAAAGGCAGGCAACAATCTTTTCTCCATTAGTGGAATTTGCAGGGGCGTAATAGCGAATCTGAAAGGTATTTGCATCGTAAGAAAGCAGGCCTATGTATGATTCGCGTGCAAAAGAAGAATCTTTATAGTAAACAAACTCTCCGGCTTTATCCTGAATAAAAGAATTAAAACCTGGGAGAGCAAATACTAATACCGAAAGATTTATTAATAAAAGTGATAAAAGTATTTTTTTCATTTTATGCGTTTAATTTATCCATTTCAGCTTTTACAAAATCAGCAACTTTTTTAGCTGCTTCTTCAACTGGAACAAGTTCTGCATTTTCAGCTGTACGAACTTTAACTTCAACGTTTGGAAGATTTTTATCACCAACAACAATTCTTACTGGGAAACCAATAAGTTCTGAATCGGCAAATTTAACTCCAGGGCGTTCATTTCTGTCGTCAAGGAATACTTCTACTCCAGCTTTTGTAAGTTCATCATAAAGTTTGTCTGCAACTTCCTGCATCTGTCCCTTGTACTGAATAGGAACAATTGAAACCTGATAAGGAGCTACTGACATTGGCCACTGAATTCCCTTATCATCGTGATGTCCTTCAATGATTGAAGCAAGAGTTCTGTCTACACCAATTCCGTAACAACCCATAAGTGGTGTAACAGGCTTTCCGCTCATATCAAGATAAGTTACATTCATTGATTTTGTATATTTTGTTCCAAGCTTGAAGATGTGTCCAAGTTCGTTTCCTTTTTTCATGTAGAAACTTCCACCACAATCAGGACATTTATCTCCTTCTTTACAAGTACGAACATCTGCTGTCATAAATGGAGTGAAATCGCGGCCTGGTTCAACGTGTTTGATGTGGAATCCTTCTTTTCCGCTTCCGGCTATACAGTCATGCATATCGATTGTTGAATCATCTGCCAAAACAGGAATCTTAATTCCGATTGGACCAACAAATCCATGAGGTGCACCAGAATATTTTAATACATCTTCTTCATTTGCAAGTTCTGCACCAGAAGCTTTAAGAACTGCTGCGAGTTTTGTTTCGTTTACATCCAAATCACCACGAATTAAAACACAGAAATATGTTTCTGGGATGTATGTAACACCACCTTCTGTTACTTTTTCCGCATTTTTGTAGAAATCGTTTTTAGAAAGGTCGATTCCGCAGTTATATACCTTGTAAATCAGAGCCTTAAGGAAGGTTGTAGATTTTGCATTAAAGAATTTTTCCATGTCTTCAATGCTGAATACATTTGGTGTTGCAACTTCTTCAACAGGTAAATCTGTTTTAACCTGTGGTTTACCATTGCTATCAAGAGGAACTTCTTTCTGACATGCTGCTTTTTCTACGTTTGCGGCGTAAGAACAGTTTGGGCAAAGAAGAAGTGTATCATCACCAACTGGACTTTCAACCATGAATTCTTCTGAACCAGAACCACCCATAGAACCTGTATCAGCTTTTACTGAAATTGTTTTAAGTCCCATGCGTTTGAAAATACGGTGATAAGCGACTGCAACATTGTCGTAAGATGCGTCCAGATCAGCCTGGTCTTTGTCGAAGGAATAAGCATCCATCATTGTAAATTCACGACCACGCATTACACCATAACGAGGGCGAATTTCATCACGATATTTTGTATTAATCTGATAGAGGGTAAAAGGCAACTGTTTGTATGAAGAAATTCCTTCTCTTACAAGTGCTGTAAAGGCCTCTTCTGCTGTTGGAGAAACAACCATATCCTGTCCCTGACGGTTTTGTGCTGTCAGCATTTCTCCAGACATTTTGTCCCAGCGTCCAGATTCACGCCAAAGATCACCTGGCTGAATTACTGTCGGTTTTATTTCAAGAAGACCTGCTTTATCCAGTTCTTCACGGATTATTTTCTGAACTTTCATTAAAGAACGGTAGCCGAGTGGCATGTAAGCATAAAGACCGTTTCCAAGTTTACGAATCATACCAGAGCGCATCATAAGTTGATGGCTTGCAATTACTGCGTCGTTTGGAGCATCGCGCAGTGTCCAAATAATTGATTTACTAGCTTTCATAGAGGAATATTTTAATGTAAATGAATTACTTCTTCAACAGACAGAGAAATCGCGTTGCTTTTTCCATTGGAGGGTTAAAATCATAGTCGTGATAGAAAGTGATTGAGGAATAACCTGCTTCCTTGGAAATTTCTTCCATTCTTTCTTTTGAAATAAAACAGATAGGTTCATCAATTACTTCTTCTATTATTTTTCCACTGGAAGTTTTTAGTGTTTGAGTAATTTTACAAACATTTGGAGTTTGTGTTTTTGTGATATAGGTAAACAATGTGGAACGAATATTAAATTGTCTTGGTAATTCGATTACGTTCTGTTCAGAATTAAATACAGGTGGGGTTAGAATTTCAATTGCAAAATAACCGCCTTTTGTAAGAAGTCCATTACAGTCTTTTAAAAGTTGTACGATATTTCCTTCGTTATCAGTAAAAAGAATTCTGTAATTAAGCGAAAAGATTATGTTATAAAAATTCTTACCCAAATATTTTCCAATGTCTTTTGGATTTAAATTAAAAATTGGGAATGGTTTTTCAAGATTAAGTGTTCTATCTTTTACAATTGAAACAAATTCTGATTGAGTATCTGTGTCTGTGATATCATATTCTGGGGCAAGCTTTAAGGAAAGGTTTCCCGTTCCACATTCAATACTTAGAAACTTTTGTTTTTCAGGAAATTCTTCTGCAAGTTTGCAAAAAAATCTGACTTTTTTTTCATCAGCAGAAAAAATACCATCGTAATATTCAATCCATCTCTTAATGTAAATCATAGTTTAACTTCTATTATATTTTAATAAGATTTAAAAATAAAATCTATTTCTATAAATTGTTGTTATATTTAATTTATCTTCCAACGATTGTTATCTTTGTAAAAGCGTTTTGCATTTACTTCAAGAAGACGACCATCTTCACCCATCATCTTTACCATAGAAGTAAGAGGGTTTACTTCTGTAATACGGAATTCTGTTCCATCATAATTAAGTCTGATTCCTTCATTTGGAAGGTTTTTACGAGCTTCGTTGTACCAGTCATATTCGTAAGAAAGACAGCAGAGAAGTCTTCCGCACTGGCCAGAAATTTTCATTGAGTTTAAAGAAAGATTCTGGTCTTTTGCCATTTTAATAGAAACTGGTCTTAATTTATCTGAAACTCCATGACAGCAGAATGGTCTTCCGCAAACACCAAGTCCCCCAGTTATTCTAGATTCATCACGTACTCCAATCTGACGCAGTTCAATTCTCATTTTAAAAATTGAAACTAAATCTTTTACTAATTCACGGAAATCTACACGATTATCAGAACTAAAGAAAAAGAGGGCCTTTGGTTCATCAAAAAGAAAATGAGTTTCTACCAGTTTCATATCAAGTTTATGGTAGGCAACCTTTTCTTTAAAAATAGGAAAAGCATCTTTTTCTTTTTTGATTAAGTCCTGACGCTTTTTCATATCTGCTTCATTGGCTTTACGGTCAATTGTAACAATATCTGCTTGTTTAATACCTAAAGGCTTTTTTACGGTACCCAAAACTTTTGCCATATCCTTTCCATAGCGGGTAGGAGTGATGACGTAATCACCTGGTGCAAGTTCGGTTTTGTTTGGAGCCTTAGCATAAATTGTTTCGCTTGAGTATTCGAGTTTTAAATGATAAAGAGGATAATCGAAAACCAGGTTTTCTCCCTGGTCCATTTTTATATCATTATCTTCAAGAGAAGCAAGATTTTCCTCTTCTTCAATATCAGATTCAAAAATATCACTCATAATAAAATTATACCTCACGTTTTAAGAACTCATCAAGTCGACAATTAAACCTTTTATTTCATCCACTTGAGCAAGAATTTTCAAATTATTAATGTTTCCCTGTAGGGTTGCCTGTGTTAATTCATCAAGTTTTTTATTGATGATATTAATTTGATATTTTGGGTCAACCTTGTGAGGTGGCAAAGAATAATTTGAAAAGAAATTTGTTCGGGATGGAACAATAAGATCTTTTCCTAATCGATTTTTTTTTCGACGAGATGAAACTTCAAAATTGTTGTTCACTACAAAAGTAATGAATTGACTAACCGCAGTTTTGAATTTCTGGATGTTTTCGTTGGTTACCTCTTCAGATAAATCGTTTCCAGCTAAATCCACTGCATCTTTCAAATAAATGGCTGCCTCGTCAATTGTCATTTGTGCAATTTCTGGAGGCAGGCCAATTACAGAAAATTGCGGTTGGGTCTCTTTTTCTGTTTTCAGAAAATCTGCAAATTTAGATTTTCTGGTTTTAGAGATTTCTTCTTTTTTTTGATTTCTTTTAATAGCTTCGTTACTGGAAGCTTGAACTCCTGCGTAATGATAATTTGTACCTAAAGAGTCAATTTCTGCCATTAAAGAGAAACCTTTGCCTTTATTGCTCTTGATTGCAGATATTCTTCAGAACTCTTGTTGAATTCAAGATCATCTTTGATAGATATACAATGACCATGAAAAAGAGCTGTTTCGTCTATCTGAACTTTGTGAGAAATTATATCACCAATTACAATTGATTCTGGAAGAACTTTAGCACCTTCGTTTGCCTGAATGTTACCAATGATTATTCCACCGATTATAATTGATTTTGCTTTTACGTCCCCACGTATACGGGCATTTTCACCGATTATAACATTTCCGTCTGTTTCAAGATTTCCGTCAATATCACCATCAATACGAACAAAGCCGTTTACTTTAATATCACCAGAAATTGCAGAACCATGACCTATAATTGTATTAATTGAAATGTCATCAATTCGTAAAGCCATAAAAACCTATTTTGATAAATTGATATTGATATATTTGGCAGGATCTACTACATCAGAACCAATATGTACTTCGTAGTGGAGGTGAGGACCTGTAGAAACACCAGTATTACCGATTGTTCCAATAATATCGCCCTGGTCAACAGTTTGACCTTTCTTAACTCTGAAAGAATTAAGGTGAGCGTAACGTGTATACATACCGTGGTTGTGTTTAATGATGATGTAGTTACCAAAACTATTGTCGAAACCAACTGTTACAACTTGACCAGAAGCTGTAGCTAATACTGCATCACCAGAACGCCATGTAGAGAAGTCCAAGCCTTTGTGAATGTACCAGGTACCATTAATAGGATGTAGGTTTGGTCCAAATGCCATTGAAATATGGTAGTTAGGATTTTTTACAGGACAAATACTTGGGATTTCTGTAAAAAGGTTCTGCTGTGTTTTAAGCATTTTTCCAATCTGTTCAATTGGTTTTACTGCATCTTCAAGATATGTTGTAAGTTCTTTAATATCGGCTACTTCGCGTGAAGTGCCTTGTGCCATTTCTGTAGAAGTAAAGAGTGATGAAAGATCGCTGTTTGATGTAGAAACGTCCGAATTTGATTTTACCTGGTCAATTCCAAGTAATGAAAGACTCTGTGATAAAGATGTCTGGAAACGTTTTGCAGCCTGGAAGAGGTTTGCGTTTTCGTCACGAAGTTCGTCTAAACTTGCAAGTGTCTGACGGTTCTGATCCATAAGATTAGAAATTTCCATGTTTGCTGAAACAGAACGGTGATTGTAATAGAAGAAAGATGTAAGAATTCCGATAAAAAGCAAAATTCCCAAGAAAAGGGCAAAAACGTTTGTCTGAAAGTTTACAACTTTGCTTTGAGAATGTGGAACAATCATGATAGTCAGTTTACTGTCAAAAAGCTTAAATGTTCTAACAAATACGTTCCCAATTGATTTCAGTACAGAACCAAAACCTTTGGTAACATTTGTTGCGACTCTTTTTTCAATTTTTTTTATAGCTCTTTGAGTTTTAGACATATCAGATAACTATACCATACTGTTGATTTTATTGTCAAATATACTATATGAATGCATTTCTTTTTGTATTATATATTTGACGGTTATTTAAACCTATGTTATCTTTATCGGTAGATTTATTTAAAATTTAAATAAATTATCACATCTTTAGGAAGAATAGCCATGAAATTTTTTGATACTCATGCTCACATCGGGCTTATTTACGATGACCCTATTGAACAATTGCGTGTAATACAGCAAGCAAAACAGGCTGGAGTAGTCCGTATTGTAAGCATTAATAATAGTCTTTACGATTTTAATAAGAATTATCCTCATTTAAAATCTGTGTCTGGAATTTACCATGCAGTTGGAGTTGCTCCATCTGAAGTAACAAATCCAGGTCCAGATTGGATTAACACAATCGAAAAGTCTTTATCTTTGCCAAATGTTATAGCAGTTGGTGAAACTGGTTTGGATTACTATAAGCAGTTTGGTGATAAGAGGTCTCAAATTGAACTTTTTATTACACAATTGGAAATTGCTCAGAAGCATAATTTGCCTGTAGTTATTCATAATCGTGATGCAGGTAAGGATGTTTATGATATTTTAACAGAACGTATGCCAGATGCAGGTGCAATTTTGCACTGTTACTCTGAAGATGCGGCTTATGCAAAAAAATGTCTGGACAAAAATATTTGGTTTAGTTTTGCAGGTAATTTAACTTATCGTAATGCAAGAAATCTTCACGAAACAGTTTTGAATATTCCTGTAGACCGTATTTTGATAGAGACAGAAAGTCCATTTATGATTCCGGCAGAATTCCGCGAGAAGAAAAGAACTATGCCAAAATATCTGCCTTCGACCGCTAAGTTCCTGGCAGAAATGCTTGAAATGGATTTGGAAGAATTAAGTGTTCAGCTTTGGAAGAACTCTTGCAAGGCATTTAATCTTCCTGAAGAATGATGGCTGAACTTTATCATCCTGTAAAAATTGGGAATGTAGAATTATCTGGGAATCTCTTTTTGGCACCGGTTGCTGGTTATAGCGACTCGGCTTTTCGTTCTGTTTGTATAGAAAATGGAGCAGCTTTTACTTATACCGAAATGGTAAGTGCAGAGGCCTTGGTTAGAAAAAATCTAAAGACCGAGATTCTTATGCAGAGGGCTTATAATGAAAAGGCATATGCTGTTCAGATTTTTGGTGGAGAACCAGAAATTATGTCCCAGGCGGCTGGAATAGTACTCGAAAAAACTCATTGCGAAGTTATAGATATAAATTGTGGATGTCCAGTACCCAAAATCATAAAAACTGGTGCAGGTTCTGCTTTAACTAGAGATCCAGATCGTTTGTATAAAGTTGCCAAGGCTGTAGTAGATGCGGCAGGATCTGTTCCTGTTACTGTAAAGATTCGTTCTGGCTGGGAACAAAAGTTAATGACTTGGTCAGAGGCTGCTCAGGCGGCTTTGGAAGCGGGTGTAAAGGCAATCACAATTCATCCTCGAACAAGAGCGCAGGGCTATGAAGGTTTTTCTGACTGGGGAATTATGAAGGCTCTTGTGGAAAAAGTTGCTGGTAAGGTTCCTGTTTTTGGTTCAGGAGATTTGTTTAAGCCGGAAGATGCAAAGCGTATGTTGCAGGAAACTGGAGTTGACGGAGTAATGTTTGCTCGTGGTGCTATGGGAAATCCTTTTATCTTTAAGGATGCGGTTTCTTTGCTTACGACCGGTTCTTATGTGCCTGTTCCTGCAGATTTAAGAATTAAAACAGGTTTTGCAGAACTTGAAAGACTTGTAAAAGAAACTTCAGAAGCACATGCCTGCCTGGAAATGAGAAAACGTTTTGCGGCATATTCTAAAGGCATACAGAATGGAGCAGCTTTGAGGGCTCAGATTGTACATGCTTCAAGTGTTCAGGATTATCATAATATATTCGACCCAGTTCTGTTTCATTGATAAAATGGACTTAAAGTGGTAAAATATTTGCATTATAAATGAGTTTTATCCAAACAATATCTGATTTTTTTGAATCTATTTTTAAAAGATCCTCGCCAGAAGTTCAAAAGAAGCAGCTCTTAAAAAAGCTGGATTCTGAGATAAGGGAATTTAACCCTTTAATTTGTAAGTCTGGTATGTTGCAGCCTAATTTTGGCGAAGCGATTTATGGTCTTTATAAAAATTGTAAACCTTTGGATAATCTTTTTTCTGTTACAGTTTCTTTAACCGATCTTCCAAGACAAAGACGTTTTGAAGCTCAGCTGGTAGTTACAGCTTATTCAGCGGCAGATCAGGAAGCACTTGCAGAACTTTCATTTGAACAAAGAAAACAGGCTGTTTTGGCTGAAGATAAAAATCCTGATAGAGTTTATATTCGCCAGAGACAACAAATGGAAAGACTTTTGAAGGAACTTAATACTGAAAACTTCAAAAAGATGGATATGGATATTTTAAATCTCCGTCAGCTTGTTGAACTTTGTCATTATAGTTTTATTCCTTTTTTGCAGGCTTTTGATTCAAGTTTTCTTCCGGGAGATATGTCTTATAAACCTTCTTATATCGAAGTTCCTGTTGCTAAAGCCTTGAATCTTCTTGAAGACTTATATTATCAAACATCTGGCTTAAAACTTACAACAACAACTGGAGAAGCGGTTCTTGCTCTTGCTCAATTAAGAAAAGGTTCTGAACTTACAGAATCAGAGAAAAAATCGTATTTAAGCAATCTCAAGAAAATTCGTTATATTCTTACAAAAGTACTTAGTTCTGAAAAATTAAAGACCATAATCCGCTATTGTAAACAGGATTCTACTTATGAGCCAAAAATTGCCTCTTATACAGGTTCGCCTAGGCAAGATTTTGCAAATATGATTCAGTCTCGCTTTGATGCAGAAGAACAGAGAATTAAGACAGAAATTCAGGATGAAAGAATTAGTGAAGATGTAAAAGCTCTTTTTCCAGATATGTCTCTTGAAGAGGTTGGAAGTTATAATCAGACATATAACGAAATGCTGCAAACTGAAGCCTCTCTTGGTTTTAAATGGATTCTTCCTTTGAGAGTTTTAAAAACATTCTTAAAAATTTATCTTACACCTCCTGCAAAAACGCTTTTAAATGATATTGTTATTGAAGGATTTTTTAATAATCCAACTTATAAATCAAGTTTTTCTTCTATTGTGTATGCCGCAATCAATTCGGAAGAAATTCTGGAAGCATTTGAAGCTTCTTTTGGAAATGACAAACCAAATAGTATTGCGGTTCTTGAAAGTTATATAAAAGATAGTAAAAAGGATAAGGATTTCTTTAAGCGTCTTGAAAAGATGGTTAATGATATTAATAATCAGGCACACGAAAACTTACAGAATATTGTTACAAATCTTTGTGATTTATATAAACAGCTGGGGGAATTACTTGCAGATGCAAAGAAGCCTTCTAGCGAAATTATTTCAAATTTAAAAGTTTTAATGATGTCGTCAAGAAATCGTGATAGCACAAGTTTTCTTGAGGCAAACTATAATAATTGGAAGATATTTTTTGAAATAATGAAAAACTATGTTATTATAAACATTGGTGAGATAAATCATGAGTAAAAAAAGTTCAAATTCAAAAAAAACAAAAGAAGGTAAAGTCTCTGAGGTAAAATCATCTTCTCAAAAAGTAATTGAACAAACAATGCAATATGAAAAACGCATTTATGATCTTGAACAGTTACTTGATATTGCAAAGTCATTTTGTCAGAATTTGGATTTTTCAAATCTTCTTGAATCAATCGTTTATATTTGTATGGCCCAAATGCATGTTTTGGGAACAGAAATATTTGTTCGTGATTTATTTTCCAATGAACAGTTTATTCTTGAAACCGCCAAAGATTTTGCTTCGGATGAAAAGGTATCAATTCCTGTAAAATCTTCTATTACAACTCAACTTTTATCATTAAAAAAGCCTGTTACACTTGAAGAATTAAAGGCTGCTGTTGGTGACAATCCTAATCTTAAGATTATAGAAAACTTAAATCCAACTTTGATTGTTCCTCTCATTCAGAAAAATCACTTGAATGGAATTTTAATATTGCAGGAAAGAATTGCAATTGAAGATGATACTTCCTACACTGAGTATGAACAGAGTCAGATTATGTCTATTGCATCACTTGCGTCTGTTGCAATTAATAATGCTGCACTTTTGGAAATGTCTTCTACAGATATGATGACTCATTTGAAGTTGAAATATTACTTCTTCAATATATTAACAGAAGCAATTGATTCCGCTTTTTTGAAAAATCAGAATCTTGCAGTTCTTATGTTTGATATAGACTTTTTTAAGAAGTTTAACGATACATACGGTCATGAATGCGGTGACTTTGTTTTGATTTCTGTTGCAAATCTTATTAAAAAAAGTCTTCGTGAATCTGATGTAGCAAGCCGTTATGGTGGAGAAGAGTTTACAGTATTACTTCCAGATACAGGAAAAACAGAAGCTATTCTTGTAGCAGAACGTATTCGTTCAACAATTGATGAACACGATTTTGTTTATAATAATCAGCATCTGCATGTAACAATTTCTGTTGGAGTTTCAGTTTTTGATGCAAATACAAATCTTGTTAATTCTCCAAATGAATTTGTAAATCAGGCTGATCAGGGCCTTTACATGTCAAAAAGTAATGGAAGAAATAAGGTAACCTATTTTGAACCAAAGAAAAAATAAACCATTTATTCTCCGTCGTCCTTTTCCTTATACCTATAAAAGAGTGACTCTTTCAATAATTCTTATAAATTTTATAATTTTTGGAATTTCGTATATTTATCCTGCCTTTTTTCAATATGCTCATTATTACGGGGCCATGAATGTTTATTTAATAGATAACTTTCATATGTATTGGCAGTTTATAACTTATATGTTTGTTCATCAGAATATCTCTCATGTCTTTTTTAACATGCTGGGACTTTTGGTATTTGGTCTGAATCTTGAAAAAGCAATTGGATCTAAAGAGTTTCTTCTATTTTATATAGTATGTGGGGCTTTAAGTGGCTTCTTTTCTTATCTTGTGTATAAATTTACAGGTCAATACAGAATCTTTTTGATGGGAGCGAGTGGTGCAATTTATTCTGTACTTTTTGCCTATGCAGTTTTCTTTCCACGGTCGATAATTTTTATATGGGGCTTAATTCCAGTGCCTGCTCCTGTTTTGGTATTGATTTATGCCTTGATTGAAATTGGTAGTCAATTTTTAGGAAGTAGTAATGTTGCTCATATGACTCATTTATTTGGTTTTCTTGCGGCATGGTTATACTTTGTAATTAGAATGGGGATTCATCCAATAAAAATATGGAAAGACATTTATCGCCACTAAAAGTTTTTTTTCTCTTTTTAATTATAATGATGATGGAGACTGCATGGTCGCAAACTCCATCTCTTGTAAGAAATATTAGAATTCCTCTAAGTGCAGAATTAGATGCTTACCCAGAATTAGCAGATGCCCAAGATTTAGATGCAGAACAGTACGACTATCCAATAAAAAGCATTAGAGAAATTGCTCCCTTTATCATTACTGGTATGGTTTATGGATGGAAGTTTGAATATACACCTCTAGATAAAGGTAGGGGGGTGGAAGAATATTTGGAAATTACCGAAATTGTTCCTTCATCATCTATACAATCTGGGATAACTTATGTTTCTCCTTGGATACAAAATAACCGTTTGAATTGTTGGGTGGAGTATAAGAGGAGTGATTCTCAAGTTCAGTCATACAATTTGTGGGCTTCAATTGAAAATCCTGTAATTCATGGACGAGGTTATGGTGAACTGAGTCATGGTTTTGATGGGATAAAGGAAGCTGCTTACGAGGCTTTAAAAGATGCTATTCGTAATCATTATAGAAGTACTATTAAAAATAAACCAAAGGCTATAAGAGGTTCTGTTTTAATTCGCGATATCCCTACGATAGGTATAGATTCAGGGCGATATGTATTTAACCTTGATTTTTTCCTAGAATACGGTAAAATAATTAAATATACAGTTTACTAGGTTTAAACTTGAGGAGTTTGAGAATGAAAAAAATAATCACTCTTTTGACATGTTTGACAGTACTTTGTGGTTTCGCTATGGCAGAGCCTGTAAGCGATGACCCTTTTGAAAGAGAAAAGTTTGAAGCTGAAAAAACTTCTACATATGTAATTATTCCAGAAGAACAGCATTGTACTGATAAGAATGCTTCTGTAAAGATTGAATATTCACCAATTTATGATGAAGTTCGAATTTACTACGAAACTTTGTATGTAACTTATGACCGTGGTGAAGCAATGAATACTGTTATGGCTGTTTTACAGGATTTCCAGAAAGAGAATAAGTATTATAGCTATAGATATTTGAGACCTGAATCTCAGAAACTTTTTAGAGATGACAGAGGTCAGAAAAAAATGCAGTGGTCGGCATACTTAAAATTCGATCGCTAACCTATTCAGTATTTAGCTGAAATGTTGTAAAATGAAGGCCGGTAACTTTTTATAGTGCCGGCTTTTATTTTTTATAAGGATACTAGAAATGGATATCAAAAACACTATTAAAAATCTACATCCACTTGAAATCAAGGTTTTATTAAAGTATTCAGACAAGGATGAACTTACTTCTGATAAGCTTCAGAAGGAATTGAATTATAAGGAAGGTCATGCAAATCAGGCTTTCTCATGGCTTTCTGGAAAAGAGCTCTTAAAAGAAATTAGACGTACACCACATACATTTTTTGAAATAACAGATTTTGGCCGTGCAATGGCAAAGACTGGTACTGTTGAAGAAAGAATGGTTAAATTTCTTAAAGATAATGGCCCTCATGTAATGCCAGAAATTGCAGCAGGAATTGGTCTTGAACAAAAAGATGTAGGTTCTGCATTTGGACCTTTAGTAAAAGAAGGCGTTCTTAAAATGAATGCTGAAAAGAAGGTTGAATATACAGGTGCTGAACTTCCTGCCAGAATTACAATTACTTCAGATTTGATTAAAAAGGCTATTGCTTCAGAAAATGGTCAGTTGAATAAAGATGATTTATCTGCTGCAGAAGTTGAGGCTATGGCAGGTCTTGCAAAAAAACGTGGTGCTGCCGATTCTCCTTTCAAAATGATTGAACGAGAAACTGTTTTCTACAAGTTAAGCGAAGGTTTTGCTGCTGTAAAAGACGCTCTTAAAAAGGCTGGTATTACAGGTAATGAAATTGGTGAAATTACACCAAAAATGCTTGCTTCTGGAGAATGGAAAAATGGTACTTTCCGTGGTTACAATATTGCAATCCCACCAGCACGCATTATTCCTGGCCGTACAAATCCTTATGTTCAGTTCCTTGAATCTGTAAAGGATAAACTTGTTTCTCTTGGTTTCCAGGAGTTCGATGGTCCGCTTGTAGAAACTGAATTCTGGAATGGTGATGCTTTGTTCATGCCACAGTTCCATGCCGCTCGTGATATTCACGATGTTTACCGCTTGAAGAATCCTACTCATGCTAAAATGATTGAAGAACCATACTTGAGCAATGTAAAAGCTGTTCATGAAAATGGTGGAAATACAGGCAGCCGCGGATGGAATTATCAGTTTGATAATGAATTTACACGTCGTCTTATTTTGCGTTCTCAGGGTACAGTTCTATCTGCACATCAGTTGCATAAGGCTGAAGTTCCTGGTAAGTATTTTGGTATTGCACGCTGTTTCCGTTATGATAAAGTTGATGCAACTCACTTGTCAGACTTCTACCAGACAGAAGGTATTATTGCAGGAAATGATGTAACACTTCGCGATCTTTTGGGAATGCTCAAAATGTTTGCTACAGAAATTGCAGGTGCTACAGAAGTAAAATATGTTCCTGGATACTTCCCATTCACAGAACCTTCTATTGAAGTTCATATTAAACACCCTGTTTTGGGCTGGTTCGAACTTGGTGGATCTGGTATTTTCCGTCCAGAAGTTACTAAGGCTATGGGGCTTGATTGTCCTGTTCTTGCATGGGGTATTGGTATTGACCGTATGGCACTTATGGCTCTTGGTTTAAGTGATCTTCGTCAGCTCTTCTGTGAAGATATTGAACAGGTTCGTTTAAGAAAAGCAAAGTTCTAATAAAATAATTCGGACAAAAAAAATCCTTCTTCGTTATTGAAGAAGGATTTTTTTTTGTTTGCTTAGAAGTTATCTAAGTGGATGATTGAGAGTTTATTACAAAACCCTCAAAACGTTGAGTCAAGGCTTTAAGCGTGAGCGTGCCTTGACTCAACGTATTTATTTTACTAAACCAAGATTCTTGATGAAGAGTGGTCCTTTGATTCCTGACCAGAACTGGATAGCCTGAACCTGGCGAGTCTTATCAACTGAAGAACCCCACTGTCCTTCTGTTACGAGATCCCATTCTCCACCGAGGAACTGTGTTGATGAACAGTCTGTTCCGAAGAATGCTAATGGGAATTCTCCACCTTCTGGACGTCCGTCTGCATACATGATACCACAGTTGTAAACACCGAAACCACCGTTTCCATCATCTGAACCTGCAGCTACGTCAAACTTAATCTTAGAGAATGCTTCAAGTGTGATTGGCTTGTCGAATACGAAAGCAACACGAATTTCTGGGTTGTAGTTAGCAGAAACTTTAAGACATTTTTCACCGAGGTATTCAACTACTTCTACATCAGCACCAAGAACTTCTGTTCCACCTTTTGAAATGTCTTTGTCAACAACGATTGTTACACCAACTCCTGTATCAGCAGCGAGTGTGTTGCATGAGTTACCAGTAACTTTTTCACCAGTAGCTTCCCATTTTGCACCAGAATCTTCTTCTTCCTGGAACATAGCGAAATCAGCTGGAACTTCTTCTGTCTTTGCTTTCTTTGAACAAGACATAGAAACAAATACTAAAGCTGTAGCAGCTAAAGTTAATGCAATTTTTTTCATTTTATTCCTCCTAAATGAAAATTATACTAATTTATTGTCTCGCTTTTTTTGAGAGTGCCATATACATTTCTCCTATGGCAGGGTCATCAAAGCGTAACTCCCGACGGTTATAAATATCTGTTGCAGCACCCCAAAGAATAGGACAAAATCCTAAATCATAAGCACGTGTTGCAACTTCTGTAAGATATTTTCGAACACTTTCTGGTTCTTTGTTTAAAACAGGACAGCCGTATTCTCCAATTATTACACCATAACCTTTATCAGAAAAGTTGTCCTTCATCTTTATCATATTTGTTTGTAAAAGAGAAATGTCATTTGCACTTCCCCAGGTAGTTTGATTTTTGCCCCAGCTTGCATCTTCTGTCAAAATAGCGAAGGTTGCTGGTGTGTAGTAGTGTACAGAAATCATGCAGTGTTTTTTAGGATCTTTTGGCATCTTAAATTCTGGCTGGCATGTCATGTCTATGTCAGTTGCGTAACCTGCAATTAAAAGATAGCGGTTCTTGTTATTGCCTCCAGAAGCTCTGACTATATCTACAAAGGTCTGGTTAATTTTATTTAGCAAACCGAATGCGGCTTCTTTTTTTTCTTGGGAATCTCCAGCATAACGGTTCCAAACATTATCGAAACAGCCTTCTTCATTAAGTGATTCGAAAATTAGATGCTGGTCATAATCCTTGTATCGTTCACAAATTTGAGTCCAAATATCGGTGTATTTTTTCATGCACTGGCTGTATTTTTTTGTGAAACCATAAGATTTGTCGTTAATCCATCCTCCATCCCAGTGGATATTAAGAATTACGTACATTCCACTATCAAGTGCCATATCAACAATTTCATTTACGCGACCTTCAAGAGGTGGATAGATTTTATTGTTGTCATTCATTCTGAAGGACCAGGCAACTGGAAGACGGATTGTATTAATTCCCCTGTTTTTAAGATCTTCAAACATTTCTTTTGTAGAAACAGGTGCACCCCAGCCGGTTTCTAATTGGCCTGTTCCCCAAGAGTCCATTGTATTACCCCAGTTATATCCAATTCCAAGTTGTTTAGTAAATTTAACTGAGTCTGAATTTTTTGAATTTCCACATGAAGTTAAAAGTAGTGTTAAAGCTATAGCGGGAATAATACATTTTGTAAGTTTCATACTAGAAATTATAGCATTGTAAAATAAGAGGTGTAATTATGTTTTTATATGTTAATACTTGAAAAATTAGTGAGCAATAATTGAATCAACAGCTGTATTTAAAGCACTTCGAATTTCAGAAATATTATCTTGATTAAGGACTGCAATTCTGAAAATTGAAGCTTCAAGCAGGCTGTATAGCAATTCATTTGTGTCTTTTACGTTTATTTCGCGGAATTCTTTATTTTGAATACCTTGAATTAGAACTGTGCTCAAAACGTGACGAAGTTTTACAACTCTACGGCGTACCCTTTCGTTTGTATCTACACCAGATTTTTTTAATTGTATAAGATAATTTAAAAGGACGCTAAAAAGTTTTTTGTTGTTTTCAAGGGCATCTGTAATGCACATTAAGATTTCTCTTAAAGTTTCTTCTGAATTTTTGTCCTTATTTTTAATGATTATGATAAGAGACTCTTCTAGTTCAGAAAGTAATTCTTTAATGCTTCCTAAAAATATTTCGTGCTTATTTTTAAAATATATATAAAGCGTTGTTCTGGTAATTCCACAACGATCAGCTATTTTTTGGAAGGTTGCATCTTCATAACCTTCATCAATAAATACATCTAAGGATTTTTGGAGGATTTCATGTTTTCGTTTGTCGTGTTCAACTACAATCGCCATTAGCTTCTCCTGTAAATGTAAAATGCAGTATTTAAGTTTCCAGCTCTAAGTTTTTTTACTGCCCCTGTCTTATGATTAAAGCAGGTCTGGAAGTCTTCGTTTGAAGTAATTACTCCTAAATCCCAATTTGGAAAATCATTCCAAAGGCTGTTCATGTCTTTATAGAGTTCTTTTGCACTTTCTTTATCCTCTAGTCTTTCGCCATAAGGTGGATTACAGAGGAGAAGGCCTGTTTCGTATGGTGCTGAAAGGTCTTTAAAATCTGACTGAATAAAATCTGGTCTTTGAATATGTTTACTTATGCCAATTGATTTAAGAGCACGTCCAGCCATGACACAGGCGTATTCCGCATTTTGTTTGGCACGGTTTACAGCTTTTTCATCAATATCTGAACCGGTGATTCTTACTTCTACATCGGTACGAATTTGTTCAGCTTCTTTCTGGCGGATTTCCTGGGCAAGTTTCTCGTTGTAAATTGGAAGGTTTTCTAAGGCAAATCTTCTGCCAAAGCCCGGTGCTACATTGAAAGCGTAAAGTGTTGCTTCAATTTCAATTGTTCCAGAACCGCAGAATGGATCGTGTAAAGGAGTTTTACGTCTCCACATCATCTCTTGTAAAAGAACAGAGGCGGTTGTCTCACGCATAGGAGCAATTCCACCATCAATGCGGTAGCCTCTTTTGTGTAAAGGAAGACCAGATAAATCAAGAAGAATTAAAACCTGGTCATTATCAAGGTAGATTCGTACATCACTTTCTTCGCCTGTTTCTGGAAGGGAAGACATGTGCCATATATCACCTAGTTTTGAATAAATTGCTTTGTGAACCATACCTTGAATAGAGTGTTCAGAATTTAATTTACTTTTGTATGTGCGGACTTTATCGACAACAATTTTTGAGTCCTTTTTTAAGAAGTCCTGCCAATTAATAGAGTAGGCCCCATCATATAAATCATCAAAATTTGTAGCATTGTATTGGCCTAATTGCAGGTAGACACGGTCTGCAGTTCTGAGACAAAGGTTTGTACGGTAGAGTGCGGCATCATCACCAGAAAAAGAAACTCTTCCAGGGGCATTGCTTATTAATTTGTAACCTAAATGTTTAATTTCATTGCCTAGGATTTTTTCGGCACCTACTGCACATAATGCGACTAGTGTATTCATATTTTTAAATTAACATTTTCTCAAAATTTGTTCAATTGTCAGAATAAAATTCGAGGATGGAGAAAATTTTAATTAGTTAATATTATTGATATTGTGTGAATAGTCAAAACCGGCCGCTGTATCTGTAGAAGGAATTACAAATGTCTTGTCACTATATCCACGGATAGTCATTTCTGTAGGTTCAATCCAATAGATGTATTTTGTAACTGGTTCTGAAGCTTCTGGATCTACATATTCTTGTTTTCCAGCTGTAATTCCTACTATAGTAATAGGGGTGTCCAAGAAATTTAATGGCAAATAGTTTTTAAGAGGAATTGTGGTTGAATCAGCAATGGAAGCAAGTTCAAAAAGCTGACTTTCTGTACTAGTATTTACAATAAGCATTGGTTTGTAGTTATCTTCAAAATCGGCAATTGATGTAGGGGCGCTAATAGTACCAATGATTTTGAGGGAATATTCGTCTTCATCATAAACAAAGAAAGCAGATCCTTTATTATAAGTAATAGAATCGTTGATTGAGTAGCCATCGACTGCTGTAATTTCGTTCGACCATTCTGTGATGTAGTAACCGTCAGATTCCTTATATCTTGCTTGATAAAGATAGGTTGTATCTTTTGTAATAAGATAGTCTGTATAAATATAGGCATTTGCAGTTGAATTCAATGCCGAAGGATAAATGATTCCTAGACTAACAATTGTTTCATCATTTGGTACTTTTCTATAAAGGTTTATGTAAGAAGTATCTGCACTTTGTAGGGGTATAGATATTGTAATATGATTTCTTGATGCTTCAACATCAGGTTTTGTCAGCATAGAACTTCCACTAAACTGGAAATTACAACTTAAAAGAGTTATAGATAAAAGAGAAATTATAAAAATGCTTATAAACGTTTTCTTCATATGCAATACCTGTACATGATGATTTTGGGAGAGGTTTTAAAATTCTTTAAAACTTCCCATTCTTATTATCGTCATCTTTTTTCATAATCTTTATAAAAATCTGAGTTTATAGGTCAAATAATAAACGTTGACAGTCCTGACAATCACTTTTACTATTTTTTCTATGTTGAAAACTGATGGAAAGAAATTAATTATTGAAGATGGATTTGGAACTGTTTGGATTGAAGCGTGGGGAAAAGATTCTGTACGTGTTCGAATGACAAAAGACCGCTTTATGGATAAGAATGACTGGGCATTGGAGGATTCCGCCGGTCAAATATCAAAATTGCCTTCTGCAGAAATTAAGATTGAGAATGTTGATACAACTTACCCTTGGGCAAAACATTTTGACAGTGAAACAAATCAGATTGAAAAGACAAGCGGACAGACTGCATGTTTAAAAAATGGAAGAATGCTTGTTAAAGTAAATTATGAAAACTGGATTAGTTTCTGGAAAATTGAAAACGGAAAAGAGGAACTTTTATTTGAAGAACAGTGGAGAAACCGCTGGAGAATAGACCGTTTCTGTGTTCCAACAAATAATGCAGGTCGTGAATTAAAAGCAAATCCTGGAAAATTTAATAATAAAGCCACAGTTCGTTTTGAAGCTTATGATGATGAAAAAATCTTTGGTATGGGACAGTATCAGGATTCTCATCTTGATAAAAAAGGTGGTGTTTGGGAATTATCACAGAAAAATTCTCAGGCCTCTGTACCATTTATTATTTCTTCCAGAGGATATGGATTTTTGTGGAATAACCCTGCAATTGGAACTGCCTCTTTTGCAACTAATGGAACTAGCTGGGTGGCGGAAGAAACTCAAAAAATAGATTACTGGGTAACTTGTGGTAGTCCTGCTGAAATTGAAGAAAATTACACCGCAGTTGCAGGCCGCACTCCAATGATGCCAGACTTTGCAATGGGATTCTGGCAGTGTAAGTTGCGTTACAGAAATCAGGAGGAGGTTATTCAGGTTGCAAAGGAATACCGCAAGCGTGGACTTCCTCTGGATGTAATTGTAATAGACTTTTTCCACTGGTCTTGCCAGGGGGACTTTAAGTTTGATGCAGAAGACTGGCCTGATCCTGACAAGATGGTCAAGGAACTTTCAGAAATGAATGTTAAGTTGATGGTGAGTGTATGGCCAACTATAGACGAACGTTCTGAAAATTTTGAAGAAATGGCAAGTCAGGGGCTCTTAATCAGCTTTGATAAAAAAGATGGCTTTAACATGGACTGGATGGGAAATACTGTCTTCTTTGATACAACAAATCCAGAAACAAGAAAGTACGTTTGGGAAAAATGTAAGGAAAATTACTTTAAAAAAGGCATTCAGCTTTTCTGGCTGGATGAAGCAGAACCTGAATATGGTCTGTATGAATTTGAACATTACAAATATCATCTTGGACCTGCAATGGAATGTTCAAATATTTATCCTTATTACTATGCAAAAGGATTTTATGACGGACTTAAAGATGAAGGCGTTGATTTGCCTTTGAGCCTTGTTCGATGTGCCTGGGCTGGAAGTCAAAAGTACGGGGCTGTTGTCTGGAGTGGAGATGTGCATTCAGATTTCCGTTCCTTCCGTAATCAGGTGCAGGCCGGTTTAAGTATGGCGATTGCAGGCATTCCGTGGTGGACAACTGATATTGGAGGCTTCCTCGGAGGTGATATAAAATCTGAAGAGTTTAAGGAACTTCTGGTTCGCTGGTTCCAGTGGGGCTGCTTCTGTCCGGTTATGCGTTTACACGGGGAGCGACCTCCATTCCATAAGCCTGAAAAAGCATATCACGAGGTACGAGGCTATCAGATTAAGCAGATGGAAAGTGGACAGGATAATGAAGTCTGGGCTTTTGGTGATGAAGTATACATGATTCTGGAAAAATATCTGAAACTGCGTGCAAGTCTGAAACCATATATCAAAGAACAGATGAAAACTGCTCATGAAAAAGGTGCTCCTGTAATGCGTCCATTGATGTACGATTTTAGTGATGATGATTTATCGTGGGAAATTGAAGATCAGTATATGTTTGGACCAAAACTGATGGTTTGTCCTGTGATGGAAGCCGGAGCCAGAAAACGACTTGTTTATCTGCCGGTTCTAAGCTCAGGCGAAAAATGGATAGAACTTTCTTCTAAGAAGGAATACGAAGGCGGACAGGAAGTGGAGGTGGATGCTCCACTCGACTGTATGCCTGTTTTTAGCCGCGGTAATTTTAGCTGTTAGCAGGGGGAATATAGAATCTAGAAATTGGTTTGGCAGTTTGTTTACGTGTACAAAAGAAGGAAAATTAATTATAATAGATAAAATATTTTTTAGAAAAAGGGAAAAATAATGGGTTACATGTTAAGAGAAAAGTATGGGGATGTTTTAGCAGAAATGCTCAAATATTCACATGCTGCTGCCAAAATCGATGAGACAAAAGTTTATGAAGAAGCAAATATGCAGACTAGAAAGTATATGATGAAGCTTCTTGATGAAACTTTTTCTGCTGATTCAGGGTTGGGAAATCTCGAACATTTCAAAAAATTTTATGAAGATGTTGTGAATAGTGGAAAATCAGGTTTGATTCTTATGGAACATTATACAAATCTTGATTTGCCAGCAATTATATATTTGCTTCAGAAAGTTGGTCAGCCTTGGGCAGATGATTTTGCCTCAAGAATTGTTGCTGTTGCTGGAATGAAACTGAATGAAGCTAATCCTGCTGTACGTGCTTTTACAGAAGGTTTTACTCGTGTCGTAATTTACCCAACAAGAAGTCTTGTTGCTGTTGAAGGAAAGTCAATTTCAGAAGAAGAAAAACAGGCAGAAGAACAGAAAGCTCGTAAAATAAATTTTGCTGCTATGCGTGCTATGGATGGATGTAAGAAGCGTGGACAGATTGTTCTTGTATTCCCAAGTGGAACCAGATATCGTCCTGGTAAACCTGAAACAAAAAGAGGTTTGCGAGAAATGGATTCTTATCTTCGTCTTTTTGATGAAATGCTTTTAGTTTCAATAAATGGAAATTGTTTACGTATTAATCCTGACAATCCAGATGATATGTTGTCTGATATTCTTGAGCCAGGAAAGGTTACTCTTACTGCTCACGAAGTTATTGAATGTAAAAAATTCCGAAATGATGTTTTGGCAAAAATTCCAGCCGACGAGCCTGATCCAAAACAGAAAACTGTAGATGCTGTTATGGAAATTCTTGAAAAACAGCATGATGAAGTTGAATCTAAAAGATAATCATTATTTATAGAAGGAAATTGAAAATGAAAATTGCAGATATAAAATCAGAATTGAGTTCTACTACTTATCCAGGACGTGGAATTATTGTTGGTAAGTCTGAAGATGGAAAAAAGGCTGTTGCAGCATATTGGACTATGGGTCGTTCTGCTGGAAGCCGTAACCGTGTTTTTGTTGAAGATGGAGATGGAATTAGAACACAGGCTTTTGATCCAAGTTTGATCGCTGGAGATCCAAGTTTGATAATTTATGCTGCAGTTCGTGTTCTTGGAAAAAAGACAATTGTAACTAATGGTGATCAGACAGATACAATTTATGAAGGACTGGAAAAAGGTTTGACATTTGAGCAGTCATTGCGTAGTCGTAAATATGAACACGATGCTCCAAATTACACTCCTCGTATTTCATCACTTTTGAACTTCGAAAATGGATATGATTATTCTTTATCAATTTTAAAGAGTGATTGTGGAAATGGTGATAATACACTTCGTTTTACTTACACTTACGATAACCCTCAGAATGGCGAAGGTCACTATATTCATACTTATATGGGTGATGGAAATCCTCTTCCAAGTTTTGAAGGCGAACCTGTTAAAGTAAAGATTTCTGGTTCAATTGATGACTTTACAAATCAAATCTGGACTTCATTGAACGAAGAAAATAAGGTTTCTTTATTTGTAAGATTTATCGATATTGAATCTGGAAAATGGGAAACAAGAATCTTAAATAAAAACAAATAAATCTTTGGGGGTTTAGGAGTAGATGAATTGCATTTTTAGAAAACAGTCTCTTTTCGGGGCAGGTGTTCTTCTTTTTGCTATATTCCTAAACTCCTGTAACTCAATCAAAGATAAAAAATGGTCTGACGAATTTATTGTAGATGAAAAATACAGCGAGGAGGCAGACCAGGTTGATTTGTACTTGAATGCAAACAAATTCCAGGGTGCCGTTCTTGTAGGAATTGCAGATAAAATTGTTTTTGCAAAAGGCTATGGTCCCTGCGATAAAAATGCAGATCAGTTTTCCCCCATCACTCTTAATACAACTTTTGAAGTTGGTTCAATCACAAAACAAATAACTGCTGCGGCAATAATGCAGTTGGTTCAAAAAAGAAAACTCAAATTAAATGATAAGCTTTCTAAATTTTTTCCGGACTATGTTTATGGCGATCAAATAACAATTGAAATGTTGTTAAATATGAGGTCTGGTTTGGGTGACCATATAAATGCAGCGGATGACTTTTTTCCAACAGAGGTTTATCGCCATATAGAAAAAAATCAGTTGGCCTGTAAACCTTTGGTTGAAAATATTGTTTTGGATTATTTTTATCAGGCACCTTTAATTGCAGAACCCGATAGTACTTATTTTTACAGTAATACAAATTATTATCTTTTGGCTAAGATTTTGGAAAAAATAACGGGTAAATCTTACTATGATTATATAAAAGAGAATATTTTTAAGCCTTGTGGAATGACTTTTTCTAATATCAACTTTCAGGATACTCAGGCAAGAGGCTATGATTACAGAAATCGTTATTACAGCATTCCAAGTGAACTTTCTTTTGGTTGTGGTGATATAAACTCAAGTGTTGTTGATTTATTCAAATGGAATAATCAGTTTTTTGATGGAAAAGTTGTAAGTAAAAAGTCCTTAAAAAAGATGTTGAATACAGAATCATATGGTTTTGGAATATATAGACGTGATGATTCAATATTTCATGCTGGAACTACTAATGTATTTAATTCTTATGATACCTATTTTTTGGATGATAAACTTTCTGTAATTGTTCTAACGAATTGTCCTATCAGTCAAAGTAATGCAACTTTTATTGCCGGAAAAATTGTAAAAATTTATAAAAATTCCAATAAATGATGTCTAAAAAACTAACCTCTATTTAGGATTTTTTTTATACATTCAGACTTATAATACATTTAAATTATTATAATGGAGTAAAAGTCTGAATATGTTGGAAGACAAAAAAAATGATGTCAAATCGATTCTTACTACAATTCTGAGTTATGCATCGAAATTGACTCTGATATTACTTTTTGTATTTATGTTCATTGGGCGAATGAATCCAGCTAGAATTTCTAAGGTCATGAATACAAATGTTTCTCTGGTGAAATCTGCTTTGTATTTCAAGGGATATACCTCTGATTTAGTTGCCTTACAGAATGCTAAAAAGGCAGAAAGTTCTAATTCTGAACTTGAAAATCTTGCCGAAACTTCTGGTGATTCTTTTGATGATTATTATTCAAACTTCGCCGCCATGGTAGCAGATACTTCTGCCTATGATATGGCTGGTGGATTGGATGACGATGATGAAGAAGAAACTGCGTCTGGTAAAATAAAAGTTCGCAGCTATAAGAAGGAATGGGCCGCATTCAAAGCAGCACATTCTCAAATTGCTAATGCTGTAGAAAAAGCTCATAAATATAGTATTTTCACTTTGGCAGCAATTCTTATTTGTGTTATTGGTCTTTACTTATCATGTGGTACAAATAAAATCAGAAAAATTGGTTATCTTGTAATTTGTGCAGGTGCTGTTTTAGTAAGTTTAAGTATGATTCCTTATGGTTATGCTTATGATTTACTTGCAGGCAGCCTTGATTCTCTGGAAGTAAGTCCTATTCCTCCTGCAGGAATCGCAGGCTTTATTTCATTCAGTATTATTACTTTTGCTCTTGCGTTGGCTTTATTTGTTATAGAAAAAGCTCCTGAAGGACAGAAATCTGAATTGAAAGCTACTCCTTTCCAGATTACATACCGTCTTCTGGCTCTTCTTTTGTTTATTCTGCTTTTTATTCCAGGTGCAAACCCAGCCCGTATTTCTTTGAATATCAGCCGTAACGTTTCTTTGTTTACATCTGGTTTCTCTTATGGAACTTATGTAAGAAATATGGAACGCATTCTTGTTCGCGGATGGCTTCCTTCATCTGTAATGAGAATTGCATATTTTTCAAGTTTACTTGCTTGTCTTGGTATTCTTGCTTGTGGTGTTGGTTCTTGTATCTCTGTTGGTAACAATAAACTTAAACGTTATGCACATATTTCAATTTTTGCAGGAAGTGCTCTTTCTTTTGTAAGTATGTTTGGAATTGTTCATGCATATAATCTTATTACTTCAAGTGAAAATGTAGAGCGTATTGAACCGCTTGAACCTTCAACAGTGCCAATGTACTGTATTCTTCTTGCTTTAATTTGTATTTGTGCAGTAATTTCATATATTAAAACTCCTGCTCCAGAAAAAGATGAAAAACCAGCAATTGAAGCTCCTTTACAGCTTTTCCTGATGATTCTTCCATTCCTTATTCTGGTATTCATTTTTGCTTATCTTCCACTTTGGGGATGGCGTTATGCCTTCTTTGATTACAATGCTGGTGATACACTTTCTATGGATGCCTGGGTTGGCTGGAAGTGGTTCAAAGCTCCGTTCGAAAATGCCGCAACTCGTAACGATATCATCCGTGTATTAAGAAACACACTTGCAATGAGTGGACTTGGTATTGCAACAAGCTGGCTCCCAATGGTTTTCGCAATCTTCCTTTCGGAAATTAAGAACCAGACTTCTAAGAAAATTATACAGACATTAACAACTATTCCAAACTTTATTTCCTGGGTACTTGTTTATGCAATTGCTTTCTGTATCTTTGGTACAGAAGGATTTATTTCAAGTTTGATGGTAAACAGTGGCTTATGGGAAAGAGGAAAGAATATGTTGATGGGCGACAGCTTTATCTGGGTTAAGATGTGGCTCTGGGGAACTTGGAAAGGACTTGGATGGTCTGCAATTATGTATATCGCAGCTATTTCAGGAATTGACCAGCAGTTGTACGAAGCTGCAACTGTAGATGGAGCTGGACGTTTCCAGAAGATGTGGCATATCACACTTCCAGAATTGTTCCCAACATACATTGTTCTTTTGATTCTTTCTGTATCTAACATTTTGAGTAACGGTATGGATCAGTACCTGGTATTCAAGAATCCTACAAATAAGAATCCAATCGAAGTACTTGATCTTTATGTATATCAGTTAAGTTTTGGACAAGGTTCAAGCAACAATATTCCATTCTCAACTGTAGTTTCAATGTTTAAGTCTCTCGTCAGCGTTGTGCTTCTGTTCATCACAAACAGAGTTTCAAAACTGATTCGTGGTTCTTCAATATTCTAGGAGGAAGTAAAAAATGGTAGAAAGACGTTCTGTTAATGATATAGTTTTTAATATTTTCAACTATACATTTTTTATTTTGTTCACAATTATTTGTGTATTTCCATTCTATTATCTTTTGATAAATACAATTTCTGATAACGGAATGGTTGCAAAAGGTTTGATAAATTTCTATCCACGTGGATTCCAGCTGAAGAACTATTACAACTTGCGTAATGTTCATGGTTTGGGAACTTCATTTATTGTTACTCTTGCCAGAACACTTATTGGTACTGCAACATCTACAGCAGTATCTGGATTTGTAGGATACCTGGTAACAAAACGTGAAATGTGGCATAGAAAATTAGCTTACCGTTTTATGATTATTACTATGTATTTTAGTGCAGGTCTTATTCCTTGGTTTACAACAATGCAGATGCTTGGTCTTACAAATAACTTCTTTGGATATATCATTCCAGGTCTTGTAAGTGTTTACAACATTATCATGGTTAAAACTTATATTGAATCAATTCCTGCAGAACTTGAAGAAAGTGCCCAGATTGATGGAGCTTCTTATTTCATCATCTTCTTAAAGATTATCTGGCCACTTAGTAAGCCTATTCTTGCAACAATCGCTATCTGGTGTGCAGTTGGACACTGGAACTCTTTCCAGGATTCCCTTGTTTTGATGTCTGGTGCACCACAGTTAAAGACATTACAGGAAAGACTTTACATTTATCTTACTCAGTCATCTAACCTGGCTGCTTCAATGGGTACTTCTACTACTGGTTTGTCTGAAGCTCAGCGTCAGGAAATGTTGAACACAAAATCAATCCAGTACACCGTAGCTATGGTTACTGCTATTCCAGTTTTGTGTGTATACCCATTCATGCAGAAATACTTTGTAAAAGGTATCATGCTGGGAGCTGTAAAAGGTTAATAATGGTGGATTCCAGAAGGGATATTTTTCTTTTCTGGATTTTACTTTTTATAAAGTTATAACAAAAAACTAAGTTATAATTATTTAATAAGGTTTCATAAATCTAGAGGAGGAAAAATGAAACACTGTAAATTAATTGCTTTGTTGGGAGCAGCAGCATTGCTTTCAGCAACATTTATTAGTTGTGGTGGAAGTTCAGCAGAATCAAACGGTATTGACTCAATCGCACTTTCAACAGCTTCAGGTGAAGAAGGAAACATCAAAAAGATTCGTCCAAAAGAAACTGTAACACTTGATGTTTATTCTCAGTTGGCTAACTATTCTGGTTTACAGACTGGTTGGTTTGCAGATTTGATGCTTGCTAAGTTCAATGTAAAAATCAACATCATTCCAGAAACTGGTGGTGCTTATCAGACACGTATGGAAGCTGGAAACCTTGGTGATATCATCGTTTGGGGTGATAATACAGATAAATATTCTTCAGCTTGTAAAAAAGGAATGCTTCTTGACTGGGAAGAAGATAATATGATCCAGAAATGGGCACCATATATCAACAATAACATGAAACTTGCTCTTCAGAAGAACAAATTCATGGATTCTCCAGACAAGAAACTCCACGGATACGGATTCAACGTTTCTGCATCTGCAAAAGATATTCAGGAATTCTTCTATACATGGGATCTTCGTTTCGATCTTTATGAAAAAATTGGTAAGCCAGAAATCAATACTCTTTATGATATGGTTGATGTTCTTGCTAAGATGAAGGAAGTTTGTCCAACAGATGACAATGGTAACCCAACATATGGTGTTTCTTTGTTCAACGACTGGGATGGAAACATGGTTATGTATGTTAAATCTCTTGCAACAGCTTACTTCGGATATGATGAATTTGATATCGGTCTCTTCGATCCAGATACAGGTAAATTCTATGATGCACTCGACAAAGATGGTCCATATCTCTACTGTTTGAAATTCTTGAACAAATTGAATCAGAAAGGTCTTGTAGATCCTGACTCAATGACACAGAAATACAATGGTATGTCAGAAGACTATCAGAACGGTACAGCATTCTGGAACATATTCAACTGGATGGCTTCTGGTTCTTACAACAGTGATACACACGTTAAGGAACAGGGAAAAGCTATGTACCCAGTTACACCAAAAGATGCTCGTCCAATCGTTTATGGACAGAGCGTATATGGTGGAAACCGTGTTTGGACAGTTGGTTCAAAAACAGCTTATCCAGAACTTTGTCTTGCAATCATCAACTGGTTCTCAACTCCAGAAGGATATATGACAATTGAATACGGTCCTCGTGGATATTGTTGGGATATCAAAGATGGAAAGACATACTTTACAGAAATTGGTAAGAAAGCTCAGCAGGATCAGAACAACACAGAAATGCCTGCTCCATTCAAGGGTTCATTCCACGATGGTGCTTTCCAGATCAACAACACAACATGGTGTAAAGATTCTCACAACCCACTTACAACAGACGAAACATACAACAAGACTTCATGGGCTTCAGAACAGACTCCTGCTCAGTCAGAAATTGAACAGGCATGGCGTGACTGGTCTGGTGCAGAAACTCCAAACCGCTATATGCAGAAGACAAATTACCGTGTAAGTCCAGGTTCATTGTATACAGGTGCTGGTGTTCCAGATGACCTTTCAATGAAATGGAATCAGGTAACAGAATGCCTCAAGAATGAAACATGGAATGCTATCTATGCTAAGAACGATGCAGAATACGAAAACATCGTAAATAACATGATTAAGAATTGTAAATCTTACGGTTATGATGAATGTATCGCTCACTCACTCAAACAGGCTGAAAAACGTGCTGCTGCTGAAAAACAGGCAAGAAGTGCAGATAAATAATTGGTAGATCATAAGTTTAATACTTTGATTTAGTAAATATTTACAAAGGGGATGTGGTAATTTAGGTTGCTACATCCCCTTTATTTTTATTATTATTTAATTATGGGAATGTTTAGTCAAAATAGTGGATTTGTAAAATTTATGACCAGAGCCTTTGATGTTCTTTGGCTTAATTTTTTATGGCTTGTATTTAGTATTCCAATTATCACAATAGGTGCTTCTACATGTGCAGCCTTTTCTGTTACCTTAAAAATGGTAGATGAAGAAGAAGGATATGTTGGACGTCAATTTGTAAAGGCTTTTAAGGAAAATTTTAAACAGGGAACTTTAATGTGGCTTATTACAGCTCCTTGTGTTTATGCCTGCTATCTTATTTGGCAGATTGTGATAAAGGCAGAAGAAATAAACTTCCTTGTAATTCTAGGAGCCATTATTTTTACAGCCCTGGTAATTGTTTTTAATATTTACACCTATCCAATGATAGCACGTTATGATAACACTTTAAAAAATATTATAAAAAATTCCTTGGGTATTACCCTTATTTATTTTTGGAAAACTGTTTTACTAGTTTTTCTTGTTGGACTTGAAATTGCTATTATTTGCTGGAACAGATATACACTTGTTGCAGGTTTCCTTATTGGACCAGAATTTATAATTTATACAATCAGTGGAATTGCAAAACGAATTTTTAAGAAGATAGAAGCCGGAGATTCCTCTAATTCAGGAACAATTAATCAATAATTAATATTTTTTAAACAGAATTGAAGAATTTATTATTTTTTACTATTATACCTCTATGAAAGAACTTGAATTAAAATACGGATGTAATCCAAATCAGAAACCTGCAAAGGTTTTCGTAGAAAATGGCGATCTTCCAATTACAGTTGTAAACGGTAGACCAGGATATATCAACCTTTTGGATGCTTTAAACGGCTGGCAGCTTGTAAAGGAATTGAAAGAAGCAACAGGACTTCCTGCAGCAACTTCTTTTAAGCATGTAAGCCCTGCTGGAGCAGCTGTTGGACTTCCTCTTTCAGATACACTTAAGAAGATCTATTTTACTGACAATGTAGAACTTACACCACTCGCTTGTGCCTACGCACGTGCACGTGGTGCAGACCGAATGTCTTCTTTTGGTGATTTTATTTCTCTTTCAGATGAATGTGATGAAGCAACTGCTCTTTTGATTAAGAAAGAAGTTTCTGACGGTATTATTGCACCTGGTTATTCTGAAAAAGCTCTTGAAATCTTAAAAGCTAAGAAAAATGGCAACTATTGTGTTATTCAGATTGATCCAAATTATGTTCCTCCAGAGCTGGAGAGAAAACAGGTATTTGGTGTTACATTTGAACAGGGACACAACTTCCTTAAAATTGATGAAAAATCAGCTTTATCAAACATTGTTACTAAAAACAAGAACTTGTCTGAAGAAGATAAACGTAATCTTGTAATTTCTTTGATTGTTCTTAAATACACTCAGTCAAACTCAGTTTGTTTTGTAAAAGACGGACAGGCAATTGGAATTGGTGCAGGTCAGCAGTCACGTGTACATTGTACTCGTCTTGCAGGTCAGAAGGCTGATAACTGGTGGCTCCGTCAGTCTCCAAAAGTTCTTGGTTTACAGTTTGTAGACGGAATTAAACGTGCTGACCGCGATAATACAATTGATGTTTACATTGGTGAAGAATACATGGATGTTCTTGCTGAAGGTAAATGGCAGAACTTCTTTAAGGTAAAACCAGAAGTTTTCACACGCGAAGAAAAAGCAGAATGGATTGCAAAAAATACAAATGTTGCAGTTGGTTCAGATGCCTTCTTCCCATTTGGTGATAACATCGAAAGAGCAAGAAAGTCTGGTGTAACTTGTGTTGTTCAGCCAGGCGGATCTGTTCGCGATGACCTTGTAATTAAGGCTGCAGATGATTATGGCATGGTTATGGCATTCAATGGTATACGATTGTTTCATCATTAATAGATGCGAGTTTTTGCTATTGCAAAAACTCGGTAAGCTCGCGCAAGCGAGCGACGTTATGGCGTTTAACGGTATACGTTTGTTCCATCATTAAGACATGCGAGTTTTTGCTATTGCAAAAACTCGGTAAGCTCGCGCAAGCGAGCGACTAATAGTTTTGCTTGTATAAAGGAGGCCGCTTTTTTGTGGCCTCTTTTTGTTTTAACCTGCAAAATTGACACTGTTAAATTGTCTTTGATAAAATATAGAAAAAATTTTGGAGTTTTAAAATGCCTGTAAAGCTTTCTTGGGATACTTCTTCTACCGAAAATGAATCCAGCTCTATATCAGATTTTTCTTTTTCATCTGATTGTTTTGGTCACACTCTGATTAAGGGAGATAATTATCCAGTTTTGAAAAAACTTTTGGAAAAAGGCTTAAAGGTAGACTTAATCTATATTGATCCCCCTTACAACACAGGCAAAGAATTTGTTTATAACGATAGATTTTCTGAAGATGTCTGGCTTAGTTTTATGAATAAGAGGTTGATTCTTGCTAAAGAAATGATGAAAGATTCTGCCTGTATTTACATTGCAATAGATCAAAGCGAGTTGTATGTATTAAAACTTTTATGCGATCAGATTTTTGGGGTCGAAAACTTTATCAACGATTTTATGTGGCTGCATGGGAAGGGTAAAAAGGATAAGTGGTCTAGAACTTTGCAACAACATACCCTGTGTTATGCAAAGAATAAAAGTCAACTCAGGGCCTTTAGGGAAGTGGAATATTCAGATTGGGCTAAAACAAATGCAGATAAAGACCCAAGAGGAAATTGGTTTAGCGGAAGTATTTCTTTTAGCGAAAAAAGATCAAACCCTCATCATCATAATTATTATTCAATTACTTCGCCTTCTGGAAAAGTTTGGACCCGCCAGTGGCAAGTGGATTATGAAGAAATGCAAGAGTTGATAAAGGATAATAGGATTTATTGGGGAACTGAACCTGCCTTTGATGGTGTGCCAAGAAAAAAGATTTTTAATGATACAGAAACATCAGTTATTCCAAGAAATATAATTGAAGATGTTGAGTCGACCCGTTCCGCTCAAAATCATTTGGATAAACTTTTGGGGCAGAAAGGTCTTTTTGAAAATCCAAAACCAGTTGATTTAATTTCACATCTTATAAAAATTAGCCAGATGCCTTCTGACGCTGTAATAATAGATTTTTTTGCTGGTAGTGGCACAACTTTTGAAGCAGTTTGCCTTTTAAACAAAGAAGACAGTGGAAATCGCCGCTGCCTCCTTGTTCAAAAAGATGAAAATGGAATTGCAGAAATTACTCGCAAACGCTGCGAAAAAGTTTCTGCAATTTATAAAACAAAAATTGATTTTATTAATGCAAATTAAGGTATTAGCTGAAAAGTCGTCTACATTCAAGGTAGAAACGTTTTTCATCAGCTTCTCCCATGCTAAAACTCTTTCTTGGTAATGGACCACGGCCATTAATTGTTTCAAAGAAAGAATCTTTTGCAATTGGTGGAAGAAGAATTCCAAGGCTATTTTCTTTTGAGCCAAGTTTCAAAACTTCATCTGTTCCATGAATATAGTCAATTTCAGCTTTTGATTGATCTGGAAGCTCTTTTAAGAAAGCATCGATTTCTGGCTGGAGTCTTGCAACTGCCAATTCCTTTATTTTAGTTTCCAGTAAAACATTCTTTTGTTTACCTTCTGAATCCAGGTAGAAGAATCCAAAATTTGCCCAGGAATCTTTTACAGTCTTAATAACTTTATCTGCATCATCTAAGGTTTTTATATTTCCGTTAAGTTTTTCGGCCAGATTTTTAATTAAAGCTTCATTATCAATATTAAAAATTACACGATGGATTGGTTCAAAAGTTAGTCCTGTATCGTAAATATTTACAATTTCAATCAAGGCATAGCGAACTGGAGAATCTTTATCTTCAGGATGTTCTTTTTTATATTCATCCCAAACAGCCTTTGCGGTTGCCAAAGAATGGTTTCCATCACCAACTGCAAAAAGGAAGGTTGAACCATCTGGAGAGGCATTTTTTTCTGCAATAAGATTCAAAGCTTTCTCAACACCTTCAATATCAGCTTTACTTTCCAGTGCCCACCCAGTGATGTGTCCCCCATTGGCCATAAGGTCACCATCGTAAATTGGGGCACGGCCGTCTGTAGGTTTATTAGCACCAACTAAAAGGTCGTCTTTATCATTTACTAAAAGCATGATGTGAGGAAGTTCAAGTGGAGCTCCCTTACGAATTTCCATTCTAGGAGGAATGCGTTCTACAATTGTAGCTTCGGTTGCACGAATATTTGCCTTACTAAAAGGTTTCCATTCATAGGTTTCCAAATCAATCTGAGCAACAAGGCCCTTTCTTGTTCTGCCAAAAGCAGTTTTTCTTTCAAGGTATATAAAGCATTTCTTTGCATCTGCAAAAACGCCAGTATCCAGGTATTCCTTCATGCTCTGACGGATTTTTTTAATTCTGTCTGCCTTGTCTGGAGAACCCAAATATACTTCTGGTAAAATCAAATTGAGGGTAGAAGGCTTATTTCCAGCTTTTTCTTCTACATTTTTCCAATAGTCCTTGTCCTGAGTGTACTGATCACAGGCAATTACAGACCATGTCGATAAATCAATGTTTTTTGGAAGGAGAATCTCTGGGATTCTAAGTCCTAAATCTTCAAGCTTTTTCATATTGCTGAGTATACAGTTTGAATTGGATTTATGCTATAATTTTAAATGATAGAGAAAATTCCGTGGCAAAATTAAATCAGTCTCAATCTCAACGACAATCACAGAAACAAGAACAAAAACTTTCTCATTTACAGATTCAGGCCCTAAATATGCTTTCTATGAGCACGGAGGACTTGAAAGCTTATGTTTATAAAGAAATTTCTGAAAATCCTGCTCTGGAAATTGTAAAAAAGAAGTCCAGCCGTGAAGATTTTAGAGTTGCAGGTCTATCAAAAGATTCTGATGCCTACCAAAGAAGCCTGGAAGCAAGTGAAGATACAAACGAGACTCTTCAAAGTCATCTTATGCATCAGTTGAATTCAATGAATATTTCAAAGGATGAAGCAGAACTTTCAAAAAAACTTATCTATAATTTGGATGAAAACGGTTTTTATGGTTCTATGCTGGCTCCTGAAACTCTCTTGGATAAAAAAAGGCCTGCTCAAAATAAGGCTATGCTTGAGTCTTGTATTGCAAGAATTCAGGCTATGGATCCTGTTGGAACTTGTTGTAAGACTCCGGAAGAAAGTCTTTATGTTCAGGCAAAACTTGATGGAAATTGCCCTAAACTTGCACTTTTTATTTTAGATGGACATATAGATTTGCTTAATCCTCCAGATCCTTTTAAGGTTTATAAGAAATTGCAGGATTTTCAGAAGGAATGGCATGCTAAGACTTTCGCAGGTAAGCTTGCCTTGGACGATCTAAGTTTTGATGAATATGATACAGAAGATGCCATAAACTTTATCCTCCGCCTGAATATTCATCCTGCTCAGGGTTTTACAAAAGATACTAATTCTAATTTTGAAAGTCCTGATATTGTTTTGCGTATAGAAAAAATTGTTGGTCCAATTTTGCATAGTGATTATGAAAAAGGCCTTGTTGCCGGTGACAGGAATTATCATTTTCAGATTAAGTATGCATCGGGAGTTTTGCCAGAAATTAGGATTGCCAAGGATTTTTCATTTGATAAACAAAATACAATCAGGGCTCAGGAGCTTATAGATAATTTGGCATTTAGGGAATCTACAATTGTGCTACAAGGGTGTGCAATTGTGGAATTTCAGAAGGATTTCTTTTTGAATGGAAAGGGGCATTTGTCTGTATTAACCCGTAAAACTATTGCTAATTCATTGGGAATTCACGAATCTACAGTTTCAAGAATGTCAGCTAAAAAAGGAAGTAAGTATTTTCAAACGGAATGGGGGCTTTTTCCAGCTTCTTATTTTTTTCCTTCTGGAGTTAAGAGTGATGATGGAAAGGAAAAGGTTTCGTCAGATACAATTAAAATTAAAATTCAAGAAATAATTGATGAGCACAAGGGAGAAAATTTGTCTGATTCAAAATTGACTCTCTTGTTAAATGCTCAGGGCATAAAAATAGCCAGACGAACTGTAGCAAAATACCGCAGTCAGTCTGGCATTCAAAACTCCTATATTAGATAGAAGGTAGTGGGATTAACGTCCCTGAACCTTATCCTTTTCCTTCTTAATCTTGTTGTCAAGAACATCCATAGTTTTGTTCAAGGCAGCTGCGAAGTCCTGATCTTTGTCAGATACATGAGCCTGAGTTCCCCATTTGAAGTTTACTGTGATATCAAATACGAAACCATTATCCAGCTTAATCTTAATCAACAAATCAACAATTAAATCATCAGCATAAGCAATTCTTTTAAGTTTAGAATTTACTAAGTCAGATTTTTCCTGGTTAAGTGTGAAGCCTACTGCAGTAATTGATGGTGTCATAATTGTCTCCTTGAGAAGTAAATTTGCTTTACTTCGGCTATTAATTAGAGTAAAGCCTGCATACGCAAGCTGATGAATTACTCATCTATTAAAATATAACACGGAATATTGGAAAAAACAAATTCTATTGAAAAAATGTCCCCCGATGTGTATAGTATTTTGGTATGGCGGAGAAAAAATTCACTGTATTGGACTTACTCGATCTTGAATTATCAGGTCATGATGCACTTAATCTTAAGTGTATTGCAGGTCGTCGAGGTCTGCCTCGTGCAATTACAGTTCCTGAAATCAACCGTCCTGGACTTGCTCTTTCAGGCTTTTACGAAGTCTTCTCCAGTAATCGCGTTCAACTTTTAGGACGTGGGGAAAACGCATATCTACAAAAACTTCACAAGGAAAAAAAATCTGATTCTTTAAGAACTTTTTTTCAGCAGGAAATGCCTTGTTGTGTTTTTACTTATAATCTGGAACCAACAGAAGAGTTTCGTCAGATAGCAGAGGAAAATTGTTGTCCTTTGTTGCAAACCGATTTAACTTCGAATGAGTTTTCAAAACGAATTATCCGCGTTTTCTCAAATCAATTTGCTCCTCATCAGACTTTGCATGGTGTATTGGTAGAAGTTTACGGTATTGGTATTCTTTTGAACGGTCACTCTGGTGTAGGAAAAAGTGAAACTGCTCTTGAACTTGTAGAGCGTGGACACCGACTTGTAGCTGATGATATTATTGAAGTTCGTTGTGTAAATGGTAATACTCTGCTTGGTCGCGGTGCAAATACAATGATTAGCCACCATATGGAAATTCGTGGATTGGGAATTATTAATATTTCTCAGCTTTATGGTGTAGGTGCCATTCGTGACCAGAAGGAAGTTCAGTTGATTGTTCAGCTGGAAGATTGGGATTCTGGAAAGGCTTATGACCGTTTGGGTACAGAACAGAAATATATGGAATTGCTTGGAGTAAAGGTTCCTGTAATTGAAATTCCTGTAAGACCTGGACGAAACCTTCCAATTATCATTGAAGCTGCCGCTATGAATGAGCGACTTAAAAATATGGGATACAATTCTGCTAAGGAATTTAACCAGAATGTCTTGAAGTGGATTGAAACTGGAGATGCAGTTTCTTCTTACAATGGAAATGACGATTCTTATTGAGGGTTTATTACAAAACCCTCAAAACGGCGAAGTCAAGGCTTTAAGCGTGAGCGTGCCTTGACTCGACGTATTAATATATAATTAATTCAGGCAATAGAGCCAAGGAAAAAGAAAATGATTGAGAAAATCTTAACTGTACAAAACAGAGCTGGTATTCATGCTCGCCCGGCAGCAATTATCGCACAGACTTCAAACAAGTTTGAAAGTGAAATTACTCTTACCCGCGATGATGCAACTGTAAATGCAAAATCAATTATGGGTGTAATTGCTATGGGAGCAGGTTATAATACTCAGCTTACATTAAAAGTTGAAGGTTCTGATGAATCTGAAGCTGCTTCAGTTATCGAAGAATTGTTCAACAGTAAATTTGAAGAAGACTAATTAAAAATATAAAGATTAGACTTTGGGGGAGGCCAGGATGAAGGGAATTACAGACAGACAAAAACAAGTTCTTACATTCATTTCAGAATTTACTGAAGAAAACTCATATCCACCAACCATAAGAGATATAAGTGATCATTTTAGTATTACCCTACGTGCTGTTCAGGATCATATTTCCGCCTTACAAAAAAAAGGATATCTTTCTCAAAGTCAAAAACGTGCTCGCTCAATAAAAGTTCTTTCCGATATTCGTGATAAGGAACCAGAACTTTTTGTTGGTAAAGTTCCTGTGCTGGGAACTGTTGCTGCAGGCAAACCTCTTCTTTCGGAAGAAAATCTTGATGGCTATGTAAACCTTACAGAACCATTTGTTAGACCTGGAAAAAGCTACTTTGCACTTAGGGTACGGGGCCAAAGTATGGTAAATGCAGGTATTCTTGATGGTGATTTGGCTATAGTGGAACAGGCTTCTACGGCTGTTGATGGTCAAATTATTGTAGCTGTGATTGATGATGCAATTACTCTTAAACGTTATTACAAAGAAGCGGAAAGAGTAAGATTGCAGCCAGAAAATCCTGATTTCCAGGCCATCTACTGCACTGATGTAAGAGTTGTTGGAATCCTTTCTAATATTGTGAGAACATACTAGTCCAATGGCAAATATAAGTCCCATCTATTTATTTACAGGTCCAGAGTTTGGAGACCGTAATGATGCAGTAGAAAAAGTAAAAGCTTCTCACAAAAAACAGTTTGGTCAGATTGATGAACATCTTTTTTATTTAAATGAAACTCCTTTGAGTCAAGTTTTAACAATTCTGCAAAGTGGAACACTTTTTTCTGATGGAGTTTTGATTGTCTGTAAAAATGCAGAATTAATTAAAAAGAAAGAAGATATTCAGATGATTTCAGACTGGCTTAAGGATGCTCAGTCTTCCGCTGTTTTAATCCTCATTTCTGATGAAATAAAAGTAGATGCAAAACTTGAAAAATTAGTTCCTTCTGCAAATCAAAAAAAATGCTGGGAAATGTATGATAGTGACAAACTTCCTTGGGTAATGAATTATTTTTCTAAAAATGGCTATCGAATTCAGCAGTCAGCAGCACAATTAATTTTAGAAATGATAGAAAATAATAAACAGGCTCTTCAGAACGAGTGTTCAAGGTTTTTTGTTTGTTTTCCAAAAGAGCATGAAATTACAGAAGATGATGTTGATTCGGTTCTTACTCATAATCGCGAAGAAAATGTTTTTACACTTTTTAATGCAATGTCCAATCCTTCTGATTCAGCTCAGGTTAGACTGGAAAAATCACTGATAATTCTACAGAAAATCAGGTTATCTGGAGATAATTCTCCTGTAATGATTGTTTCTGGACTGTCTGCTTGTTTTAGAAAATTAATTTTATGGCACAAAGAAGGAGAATCTGCATTTCCTGGAAGTTTACAGAAAAAACAGTACAGAAATGTTGCCAGAGTATGGACAATGGGACAGGCAACTGCAATTCTTGCAATATTAGCGTCAACTGATATGGCAATACGTTCAGACGGAAATCTTATGCAGGATTTGATGTTGCAAAAAATGCTTTACGAGATAATTCTCAAAAATGGGGCTCAGATTTCTAGTTTAGATCAATAGTATTTAAAAGATTTTTTAATGCTATTAGTTCTTCCTTTGTGAATGTAGAACCTTTTCCCATTTTCTGGTGATCTGGGGACCAGCTTCTTATATCATACTTTTCTGGTCGACCGCCCCAGGAAACTAAATTTAATTCCAAATTCCATCCGCCTTTGCCTTCTGCAAGGGTTCCTAAATTTTTTGTAATATTAAATGAAAAATCATCTGCCATAAAAGCCTCCATCCTTGTTAGTTATAAATAAATACTTTACTATATTATCGTTGAGAGTTTTATTTTTTTGTAGTAAAATTATGTAATTAATCAAAATGTGAGGTAATTATGAAGAAAGTAATTTTATCCCTTCTTTCTATTTTTACTGTTTTGTTTTTTATTTCATGTGGCTCTAAACCTGCACCAGAAGAAACAGAACCAGAAGCTCCAGTTTTAGAAGATGTTGCTGAAGATAGTGAAGCTGTTGATGATATAACTTCTTTACAGGAAAAAATTGAAAATGCAAGAAAAGAGGCAATCGCAGCCGGTGCCGAAGAAAAGGCTCCTAAACAATTGCAAGATGTTGATAACTTATATGCATCATTGAATGGTTCGGTAAGTGAAGAAGATGCTGAAACAATAATTGCAAGATATAATCTTCTTACAGATTATATAAAAGCTAAAGACGCAAAAGATGAAATTGATGAAAACGGATTTGCCTCTTATGCACAGAATAATTACGATAAGGGTGTAGAAAGTCTTGCATTTGTAGAAGAATCTTTTGCTTCATCATCGGAACTTAATTCAGATGTTTTTGACAAAGCAAAAGATTCTTATTCAAACTTTAATACAGTTCTTACAATAGCTTATAAAAAACTTGCTAAAGAAGAACGTTCTGCTGCTTACGAAGCAAAGAAAACTGCTGATTCTGTAAAAGCAGGTGTTGCACAGAAAGAAAGATATAATGCTGCGGCAGAAGATTTCAAAACTGGTGATTCTTTGTATTCAATGCAGAGTCCTAAAAAAGCCCTCGAAAAGTATAGAACCTCAAAGAATGAGTTCAACGCTCTTTATGAAGAAGTTTCTGTAAAGAGAGCTGCTGCTCAGGCTGCAATTGATGAAGCAAAACGTCGTGTTGCAGAGTCTGCTGAATATGCCGAAGTTGCTGATGAAAAAGCTCCAATTACAGAACCTGTAGAAGGAATTGAAGAAGAAGATGCAGTCCTTCTTGAAGCAGATGACTACGAAAATCCAGAAGAAGCAGAAGCTGACATTTCAGAGACAATTGAAGATGAATTCGAAGAAGATGAAATTGTTGATGAAGAAATTGCAGAAGATGGAGAGGAGGAATAATTATGAAAAAGATTTTTTCAGTTTTAATGGTAACAATCTTTACACTTTCTATTTTTGCAGTTAGTTACAAAAATAATACATATCAGAAATTAGCTGATGAATATACTAAAAAGGCCGAAATAGCCCTTGATGCTGGCCAGTATGATGATGCAGTTGAATATTCAAAAAAAGCAGAAGAAAATGCTGAACTTTCTAGAGCTTATATTGAAATGATGATGGCAAGAGGCCTTGCTGAAGATACAATTAAAATGGCAAAGAACCAGATTGCTTATGCCGAAAAGATTGATGCTCCAAATACTTTCCCAATGGCATATACATCTGCAAAAGAAAATCTTGCAAATGCAGAAAGTTCTTTTGAAGGTGAAGATTATCCAAAGGCAACAGAATATGCAAAGGCATGTCTTGCAGCGTTAGATGGAATTAGACAGGTAACACCTCTTCCTGAATTCTACATTGTTAAACCATGGGCAGAAACAAAAGACTGTTACTGGAATATTTCTGGTCGTCCTTATGTTTATAACAATCCTCTTCTTTGGGAAAATCTTTATCAGGCAAATAAATCAAATATGCCAAAACCTGAAGATCCAAACCTTATTCATCCTGGTATGAAGATGAAGATTCCTTCTCTTACTGGTGAATATCGTTCTGGAACTTATGATCCAAAGAAGGAATATGATACTTACGGTGAGTAAGAAATAGTTTTCTAGGTCGAAATAAAAAAAGCGAGTTTGAAATGCATGGCATTTTCAAACTCGCTTTTTTGTTTAACAACCAAATTGTTTATATCTTAAATAAAAACAAAGGGCGGTGCTCATTAAGGCATGTGGAAATTGTTTAGTTCCCATTCCTTGTAAAACTTCATCCATAGAAAGTTCCATGCAGTTTATAAATTCATCATCATCTAGATCCTGTTTTCCAGTTGATTTAAGTTCCTGGGCTAAGTAAACATGAACGTGATTGCAAAAAAGTGCAGGATTTGGGTTTACACTTCCTAATTTAATCATTTTTCCAGCTTTGTAGCCAGTTTCTTCCTGCAGTTCACGACGAGCGGCTGTTTCGGGATCTTCTCCATCATCAATAACTCCGCCTGGGAATTCAACGCTCAGAGCTTGTTCTCCGTGTCTCCACTGTTTTACCATTAGAAAATTATTATTTAGTTCTGCAACTACAATAACCCAATCAGGAGCCTTTGTTATTATATAGTCGCCTTCTACACCAGTAGAAGAAGTGTTGTGTCTTGATGTAACTTCGAATACAACAGTTTTTAAGAGAGATTTAGATTCTCCTGTTTTCCATTTTAATTTTTCATCATCTTTAGAAAAATAATTTTTCATAATAATACCTAACTTTTGACAGATTTAATAACTGGTTTTATTATTATGTATGATAAATCAATTTTGTGCGAGGTATTTTTATGGCTATTATTTCAATTTCAAGACAGGTCGCAGCTCATGGTGATGAAGTTGCTACAGAGTTGGCAAAGATTCTTGGTTATAAGTTTATTACAAGAAAGGAGATTGAACAGAGAATAGTAGAATTAGGATTCCCTGAGTCAAAAATGCCTAAGTATGATGAAAGAAAGCCTGGCTTTTTTGCATCTTTAACAAAAGACCGTGATGAATACTTAAATTATACTCAGTATGCAATTCTTGAAGCTGCAAAAAAGCAAAATGTAATAATAATTGGTCGAGGAGCTTTTGCCCTTCTGCAGAATGTTCAAAATAATGTTTCAATTAGATTAATTGCTGATGAAGCAACCAGAGTAAAACGTTTGTGCGAAGAGTTTTCATGGGATGAAAAGAAAGCTTTACAGCGTATTCAGGAAAGTGATTCTAACCGAGCTGGTTTTAGTTCAAGTTTTTATAATATAGATGTAAATGATTTTTCTTTATATCATGCAATTTTTAATACCGGTTATGTTTCAATTGAGGATACTGCCAAAATTATTGCAAATCTGGTAAAGACAATTGTTACAGAAGAAAAGGAAGTTGCTGGACAGAAAACTATTGTAGATCTCTTAAAAGGACAGGAAGTTGTAAATAAATTGTATTTTGAATATCACTTGAATATTGATTTTATGCATGTTTCAATTGATGGAAATACAGTTCTTTTACATGGTGTTTCAGATTCTCCTGCGATTGTTGAACAGGCTCTCCAGGTAATTCGTAAAGAAATGCCTGAATATGAAGCAAAATCTGCCGTTAGTATTGTTCATGATTTTAAAACTTTCCAATAGTTTCATAAACTTGACTTTTGTTTCTAGATTAGGGATACTTTACATATGAATCTATCAAATAAGTTTACTTTTACACGCATTATTTTTGCACCAATACTGTTTTTATTGTATAACATTCCAATTTGGACAGGAAAATTCGCTTTTATATCATTAATTATAGCTTTGCCTTTATTAGTTTTTGCAGAATTTACAGATTATCTTGATGGTCATTATGCTAGAAAACATAATGTTGTAAGTGATTTTGGAAAACTTTTTGATCCATTTGCAGATGTTATACTTCATCTTACATCTTTTGTTTGTTTGATGCAGTCGTATAAAGCAGGTATCTCTTATATCCCATCTTTTTTGTTTCTTTTGATTATGCTTAGAGAATTTGGACAGAACTTCTTAAGAATGGTAGCTGCAAAGCAGGGTACTGCAATTGCGGCAAGAAAGGGTGGAAAATTTAAAACTGTTATGTACATTGTTACAGAATTCTATGCACTATTCCTTGAATTGCTTGTTAGAATTGATCAGGTTCCTGAATGCTTCGGTGCTCTTAGAATTGCAGCTTTAGTAATGTTCATTATTTGTGTAATTTGTAGTTATGCATCATTTATAGATTATTTAGTTCATTTTGGAGCAGTCTTAAAAAAGGCTTAATTTTATAAAAATTGTTACAAAAAAAGGGACTTGAAAATCTTTCAAGTCCCTTTTTTTTGTACTTAACAAGCTTTTACTTCAATTTTTTTAGGAAGCATAATTTCCTTTTTTCCTAAATTAATTGTAAGTATTCCATTTGTAAACTTTGCATTAATGTCTTCTGTATTAACATCATCAGGAAGTCTAAAACTTCTTTCAAAACTTGCGTAATTTCTTTCACGAAGAATATACTTATTGTTTTTCTTTTCCGATTTTTCTTCCTTTTTGTCTTCTGTTTTAGAAGAGATTGTCAAGTTATCATGGTTAAGCTCAATATTAACATCATCTGCAGAACGACCTGGAAGTTCCATTTCGAGTGTATATGCTTCTTTTTCCTCTTTTATATCTACGCGAGGTGTGTAGCCATTTGTGTACATATTACATGAGTTGTTACCTAAAGCTTCATTTAAAAGTCTGTCTAAAATTGAAAGTTCGTTCATAGTTAATACCTCTTTTCTTTTAATTGTTATTAAAAATAACTTACATAATGTATATAACAATATTCGTGCCAAGATTTTGTAAATTGTTTTTTTTATTAAAAATTTAATTTTTTTAAGTATTTTGTTGGTTAGAGGATAAAACAAACATCAAAAGACTATGGTTAAATGATTAAGATTGTGTCAAAATGATACATTATAATATGATAAAATGACGCATACTTAATCATTTTGAGCCATTTATTTATTAAAAACCGATTTTATAAGGCTTTTTATGTCCAATACTTGAATTGATGAAGTATCTTTTTCTGGACAAATAGAATTTGTAAAGCCTAATGTTTCAGCTGCTTTTATTCTTTGTTTTGCTTTTGTTACTGGACGAATTTCTCCTGCTAAACTTAATTCTCCAAATACACACATTTTTGAGTTTATAGGCAAGTCTGTTCGTGCAGAATATAGGGCGGCAGCGATTGCTGCATCAATGGAACTTTCTGAAAGTTTAATTCCTCCTGCTACGTTTACATACAGGTCTTGATCAGAAAAAACAAGTCCGCATCGTTTTTCAATTACTGCAGAAATTCTTGCAACTCTTCCTGAATCAATTTTTTCACTGTAAATTCTAGAAATAGAGGCCTTTGCTGGTACTGTGAGGGCTTGTATTTCAACTAGAAAAACCCTGCTTCCCTCAAAAACAGGAGTGCATACTACTCCGGCAGGTTGCAGGGCATTTCTTTTTGTAAGAAAGAGTGATGAAGGATCCTGAACCGGAATTAAACCTTTTTCAGTCATAGAAAAAATTCCAATTTCATCAACTGAACCAAAACGATTTTTTTGTGCATGTAAAAATCTAATATCATCTGCATTGCGTTCAAAAGAAATAACAGTATCTACCATGTGTTCAAGAGATTTTGGGCCTGCAATAGAACCTTCTTTTGTTACATGAGCTGTCATAATTAAAACAGAATCCCTTTCCTTTACCCAAGAAATAAATTCATTTGCACAATATTTTAGTTGATTAACGGTTCCTGGAATAATTCCTGCTTCGGCCGAATAAATTGTTTGTATAGAATCTATGATGATAAAGGATGGTTTTAAGGCGTCCATAGCATCTAAAGAATCTTCCAAACGATTTGTACATAAAATTTGAATTCCGTCAGTTTTAAGGCCGAGTCTATCCGCTCTTTCTTTAATTTGAGCAGCAGATTCTTCCCCACTTATGTATAAAAGTGTTGATGGAGTTTGATTTGAAATGCTTGAAAGTGTTTGTAGTAAAAGAGTTGATTTTCCAATTCCTGGATCACCACCTAAAAGAACTGCGGAACACTTTGTTGCACCTCCTCCTAAAACTCTATCAAACTCTTCTATACCTGTTGAAATTCTAGAATTACCTTGTGCCTTTATTGTGTTTAAGTTTACAGGTTTTTGCTTTATAGCTTGTTCGCTTCCTTTCCCAGCTGGGCTTACTGCATTTTTATCTATGATAATTTCTTCAAGAGAGTTCCATTCTCCACAATCAGGACACCTTCCAAGCCATCTTGGCTGTGTATAACCGCAGTTAGAGCACTTAAACATGATAGAACCACTTTTTTTTGCCATAAATTCTCCTTTTTTTTGAAAAAAATATTGACAACTTAATTCACCGGTAGTATATTCATTATAGCTTGTAAATAAGCTGATAAACTCTCTCCGATGTCCAGCAACGCTGGACGACAAGGTTCCCTGCTAGTGTTACTAATTGGGAACCTTGTTTTTTTTTAACCCTAGTTATTTTTCTTTTCACCAAAGTTCTTTCATTCCAAAGTTTGAATTAAAAAATAACCTTGGTTATTTTTGTGGATTGAGGGTTTATTACAAAACCCTCAAAACGGCGAAGTCAAGGCTTTAAGCGTGAGCGTGCCTTGACTCGACGTATTTTATTAGCGCTGGGTTACGATTGAGTTTTCTGGAACGGATTCTGTTATCCAAGTGTTACCACCAATTACAGAACCTCTTCCAATTACGGTTTCACCACCAAGAATAGTTGCATTGGCATAGATTGTTACGTCATCTTCAATTGTAGGATGGCGTTTTTTATTTTGTAATGTTTTCTTTACGCTTAAGGCACCAAGTGTAACACCCTGGTAAATTTTTACATTATTTCCAATGATACATGTTTCTCCAATAACAATACCGGTTCCATGATCAATAAAAAATGATTCACCAATGGTTGCTCCTGGATGAATATCAATACCTGTTTTTCCATGAACATGTTCTGTCATAATTCTTGGGATGATAGGTACTCCATTTTTGAAAAGGAAGTTTGCAATTCTGTAAACAAGAATTGCTTCGAGTCCTGGGTAAGAAAGAATTACTTCTTCATTACTTTTTGCGGCTGGGTCACCTTTGCAGAGTGCTTGTGTATCTAATAGAATTTTTCTACGAATTTCTGGAATTTCTTCTATTAAAGAAACAGATACTTTTTCAGCAAGTTTGAAGCAATTTGATTTTTGTAAATTTTCTCTTGGCTTTTCTGATTGTGAATTTGTATAAATCAAAGCCTTTTCAATTTCTCTAGTGAGTTTTGCAATTATATTGTTTACACGCTGACCAGTTGCATAACGAATGTTTGTAGAATCTAAATCTTCTGCAACTCTAAATCCAGGAAAAACTAAGGATTGTAAATCCTGCAGAACAAGTACAACATTCTGTCTGTTTGGAAAATTTTCTGCAGTTGATCTGTTGATTAATCCGTATCTGTCATAAGAGTCCAGAATACCATCTATAAGCATGTCTATATTCATTATTACCTCGGTTTTTGATATAGTAACATAGATAAAAAATAATATCCATTAAATGAAAAATTCAACAGAAAAAATCTTAAATTCTTAAGTGAATTTATTGACTAAACTTCTGATTTGAATTAAAGTTCTAAAACGCACGTTTTCATAACTAAGTGAAGTAAAAACTGCATATGCCCCTGTAGCTCAGTTGGTAGAGCACCACATCGGTAATGTGGAGGTCTGCGGTTCGATTCTGCACATGGGCTTTTGAAAACTTTTGAAGAGATATTTTAGGAGTTAAATATGGGAAGCAAGAAGAAGGGCGCCGTTGAAATTATTGCCTTGCAGTGCACAGAATGTAAAAGAAAGAATTACACAACTTACAAGAATCGTAAAAATATTACAGGTAAGTTGGAAAAGATGAAGTATTGTCCATTCTGTAAGAAATCAATCTTGCATAAAGAAACAAAAGCAAAATAATTAATTTTGCAAAAAATTAAATTGATATTTGACCATCTTGATTTTTTTTAAGGTGGTTTTAAATATATAGGGCAGTAGTTCAGCTGGTAGAGCAGCGGTCTCCAAAACCGCCTGTCGTGGGTTCAAATCCTGCCTGCCCTGATTTTTAAGGAAAAAGGTATTATGGCTAAAGTAGTTCAATTTTTTAAAGAATCAAAAGCAGAATTGAAAAAGGTAGTATGGCCTACAAAGGAAGATGTTTTATCTTCAATTAAGGTAGTAATTATCTCTACTGTTGTTGTGGCTGTAATCCTTGGTTTGTTTGATTTAGGATTTACTCAGTTATTCCGCTTGTTAATGAAATAGGGACGGAAAAATGTCTAGAAGTTGGTATATTCTTAATGTTTACACTGGTTACGAAGGAAAGGTAGAGCGTACAATTAAGTCTTTACTTGAAAAAGGTGACATTGATTCAAATGTTATTTTAGACGTAAAAGTTCCATTGGAAGAAGTTGTAGAAATTAAAGATGGTAAGAAAAAGAGTCGTATGAATAAATTCTTGCCAGGTTATATTATGTTGGAACTTGATCTTCCAGAATTTGGTTGGAAAGATACTTGTGCTAAACTTTACCGTATTCAGGGTGTAACTGGCTTTGTAGGAAATGTTAATCGAACAGATCGTCCAATGCCAATCACAAAAGATGAGGCTATGAATCTTCTTCAGAAGTCAGGTCTTATTAAGGGTGATAAGCAGGTTCATGTACGTCAGTCATTCAATATTGGAGATATTGTCAAAATCTCTGATGGCCCTTTTGCTTCATTCTCAGGTACGGTTAAAGAAATTAATCTTGAAAGAGAAAAATTAAGTGTTGAAGTTCAGATTTTTGGACGTCCAACACCTGTGGAAGTTAGTTTCCTTCAGGCTGAAAAAGCCTAAGTTCTATTGCAAATTCAGGGGTTTGTGTCCCAAACATAAACCATTAATCCTGTTTTTGGGAGAGGTACAAGTCCGTTGGACCAAGGTATCTCGTTAGTAAGATATCTGTATGATACTTACACACCAATATTGGGAGATAAAAAATGGCTACAAAAAAAGTTACTGCCGTTATTAAGTTACAGTGTCCAGCAGGAGCAGCAACACCAGCTCCTCCAATCGGACCAGCACTTGGACCTCACGGCGTTTCAGCTCCAAAATTTGTTCAGGAATTCAATGATAGAACAAAGTCAATGGAACGTGGTCTTGTAATTCCTGTAGTAATCACAGTTTACCAGGATAAATCTTACACATTCATTCTTAAAACTCCTCCAGCAGCAGTTCTTATTAAGAAAGCATGTAAAATCGAAAAGGGTGCAGGAAATCCTCTTCTCGACAAAGTTGCTAAATTGTCTGCAAAGGATTTGGAAGAAATTGCAAAAACAAAGATGCCAGATATCAATGCAAACGATATCGAAGCAGCAAAGAAAATCATTGCCGGTACTGC
>DGWD01000031.1:4848-25061 GCA_002395155.1 Treponema sp. UBA4267 | reverse complement strand
CGCAGTATGGGTGTAGAGGTGGAGCAGTAATATGAAACACGGAAAGAAATATAATGCAGCTGCTGCAAAATATGATCTTACAAAGAAATATGACGTTGCTTCAGCTTGTAAAATGGTTCAGGATATGAAGTTTGCTAAGTTCGATGAAACAATCGAAGCTCATGTTGTACTTCGTCTTGAAAAAAATGCTACTGTTCGTGATACATTGGTTTTCCCAAATCAGTTCCGTGGCGAAAAGAAAGTTCTCGTATTCTGTAAAGGTGACAAAGTAAAAGAAGCTTTGGATGCAGGTGCAGCTTACGCTGGTGAAGAATACATCGAAAAAGTAAAGGGTGGCTGGTTAGACTTTGACGTTGCTGTTGCTACTCCAGATATGATGAAAGATGTAGGTCGTCTTGGTATGGTTCTTGGTCGTAAAGGTCTTATGCCTAACCCAAAAACTGGTACTGTAACTCCAGATGTTGCTGGTGCTGTTGCAGAACTTAAAAAAGGTCGTACAGAATATCGTGCTGATAAGGCTGGTATTGTACATATCGCTGTTGGAAAGTGTTCAATGGATGCTGATAAAGTAGTTGCTAACGTAAATACACTTCTTTCTGAAGTAAACAAAAAGAAGCCTGTTGGAACTGCTACATTTGTTCAGTCAGTATCTGTAAGTTCATCTATGGGCCCAGGTGTTTGGGTTGATTACAAGGAAGGCGAGTAATGGCAGTTAGAGCAAAGAGAATTCAGCCTGCAAAAGCAGAAGCTATTGAAAACGCAAAAAAAGTTTTCGCTGATTACAGTGACTTTATTTTTGCTGACTACCGCGGATTGACTGTAGAACAGATTACAGCTCTTCGTGATAAACTTCGTGAAAAGAATGCTGTTCTTAAAGTTGTAAAGAACAACTTCGCACGTATCGCTTTCGAAGAAATGAAAGTAGAAAACGTTGCTGATTATCTTAAAGGCCCTACAGTTGTAGCAATGGCTAAAGAAGATTCAAACGAAGTTGCAAAAGTTCTTTTCGACTTCGCAAAAGATTCACCTGCACTTACAGTAAAAGGTGCTTCTATTGCAAATGAAATCTATGATACAGCTAAGATTGAAGCTTATTCAAAGGTTCCTGGAAAGAAACAGCTTTACGCTATGCTTATGTCTGCAATGAACGGTCCAGTTCAGAAGCTTGCAGCTACATTAAAAGCATACGCAGACAGCAAAGCAGAGTAGTTTATACTATTCAAATTAAACAAAAAGTTCGGTTAGGCTTCATAGCTGTCGACTATCCGGACTAAATGCGACATGGCTCAGTTGGGTAAAAGTCGCAGCCACTCACAGAGTGGAATACATAAATTATTTATAGTGGAGAAGACAATATGGCAGCTCTCACAAATGATCAGATTCTTGATGCAATCGCATCTATGTCAGTTCTTGAAGTTTCAGAACTCGTAAAAGCAATGGAAGAAAAATTCGGCGTTACAGCAGCAGTAGCAGTAGCAGCAGGTCCTGCAGCAGCTGGTGCAGCAGGTGGTGCTGAAGAACAGACAGAATTTACAGTTACACTCGAATCATTCGATGCAGCTAAAAAGATCCCTGTTATCAAAGCAGTACGTGAAATCACAGGTCTCGGACTTGGTGAAGCTAAGGCTTTGGTTGAAGGTGCACCAAAAGCTCTTAAAGAAGGCGTAAGCAAGGCTGACGCTGATGAAATGATCAAGAAGATCGAAGAAGCTGGTGGTAAAGCTAGCAAGAAATAATTAGTTTTGTGTTAAAACGAAACTAAAACTTTTTATAGGGGGTGTCAGATGGAGAAATCTTTCTGGCATCCCCTTTAGTCGTATAAAAACGAAATGTCCAAAAATCCCGCCCGGGGTTAAATCAGTTTTTTCTGTGCTGTACAGAGTTTCTAGTATGTAGCAGAAAAAGAACTGAACTTATAAACAGGGGGAAATGATGTTCGCTGAGACTCGAACTATCAACCGTCAGTACATTGGTAAGGATATCCATAGTTTCATGGATGTTCCTAATCTTATCGAAATCCAAACATCATCTTACGAAAGCTTTTTACAAGCTGACCGTTTAGAAAAGGGTGAACCTTTATTAGATCAAGGTTTACAAAGTGTATTTAATTCCGTATTTCCAATTGAAAGTCCAAATGGAGATATGTCGCTTGAGTTTGAATTCTACAAATTAGACAAAGAAAATATTAAATTTTCAGAATTAGAGTGCAAACAGAAAGGTATTACATATTCTGTACCTCTAAAAGCTCGTATTAATTTGATTTTCTCTCAAACAAACGCAATTCTCCAAAAAGATATATACATGGGAGACATTCCTCTTATGACAGACCGTGGTACATTTGTTATCAACGGAGCTGAACGAGTAGTTGTTTCTCAGATTCACCGTTCACCAGGTGTTATTTTCTGTCATGATAAAGGTGTTTATTCTAGCCGTATTATTCCATATCGTGGATCATGGCTTGAATTTGAAATTGACCAGAAACGTGAGCTGATTTTTGCAAAAATCGACCGCAAAAAGAAAATTTTGGGAACAGTTTTCCTTCGTGCCCTTGGTTATTCAACTCGTGAAGAAATTATTCGTTGTTTCTATCAGGTTGAAGATGCAGAAGTAAAAACTGACACAGCTTCAAAAGAAGCATTGGTAGGAAAAGTACTTGCTGACGCCATCCTCATTAAAGATGAAAATGGTGAAGAAAAAAGACTTTTCAATGCTGGTGTAAGACTTAATCCACACGATGTTGATTGTCTTGTTGAAAATAAAATTCAGAAGATTACTGTAATTAAATTCAATACAAGAAGTAATCCAAATAGCAAAGAAGAAAAGAATGAATCTCTTGATTCTCAGATGATTATCAACTGTTTTGAAAGAGAAGAGCTTAAATATGTAAAAGAAGGTTCTGTTGATAATGAACCAACTAAAGAAGCATGTTTGGATGCAGTTTATTCAATTCTTCAGCCAGGAGAACCAATTTCTATTGATCAGGCTGAAAAAGATTTGAAATCATTGTTCTTCTCTGAAAGACGTTATGATCTTGGTCGTGTAGGTCGCTATAAGTTAAATAAGAAGTTTGGTTATTCAGACGATGTAAAAGATTTAACTTTGGTTAAAGACGATATCATCAATACTATGAAATTCCTTATCAAAGTTTATATTGGTGATGAAAAAGTAGATGATATTGACCACTTAGGAAATCGTCGTATTCGTTCTGTTGGTGAATTGATGACAAATCAGCTTAAATCTGCTTTTGCTCGTATGGAACGTATTGCAAAAGAAAGAATGAGCTTGAAAGAAACTGATACTTTGAAACCTCAGGATTTAATTTCAATTAAACCTATCGTTGCTGCAATTAAAGAATTCTTTGGTTCTTCTCAGCTTTCTCAGTTCATGGATCAGATTAACCCATTGGCTGAACTTACTCATAAACGTCGTTTGAACGCTTTAGGACCTGGTGGTCTTTCTCGTGACCGTGCTGGTTTCGAAGTTCGTGACGTACACTATTCACATTATGGTCGTATGTGTCCAATTGAAACTCCTGAAGGTCCAAACATTGGTTTGATCGTTTCTTTGGCTATGTACACTCGTATTAATGAATACGGATATCTTGAAGCTCCATTCCGTAAGGTTGAAAATGGTAAGGTAACTGATAAAGTTGAATACCTTTCAGCTATGGATGAAGATAAATACTATATTGGACAGGTTGTAGAAGGTATTAAAGAAGATGGTACAATTCCTGGTGAAACAATTCCTTGTCGTCACCGTGGTGATTATACTCAGCGTTCTCCTAACGATGTTCAGTATATCGATGTTTCACCTCGTCAGATTATTTCTGTATCAGCATCTATGATTCCATTCCTTGAACATGACGATGCTAACCGTGCTTTGATGGGTTGTAACATGCAGCGTCAGGCTGTTCCTCTTCTTTTCCCAGAACCACCTTATGTTGGAACTGGTATGGAAAAGAAATGTGCATATGACTCAGGTGTTCTTGTAAAAGCAAAACACGATGGTGAAGTTATTTATGTTGCTAGTACTTTGATTAAAGTAAAAGTTGATGGTTCTGGAGTAATCGATGAATATCCATTGTTGAAATATCAGAGAACTAACAATGATACATGTAACCATCAGAGACCAATTGTTAATATTGGACAGAAAGTTAAAGCAGGAGATGTTCTTGCAGATGGTCCTGCAACATTTAATGGTGAAATGGCACTTGGTCGTAACCTTCTCGTAGGATTCGTTCCTTGGAATGGTTATAACTACGAAGACGCCGTTTTAATTTCACAGCGTGTTGTACGTGAAGATATGTATACATCAATTCACGTAAAAGAATTCCAGATTGAAATTCGCGAAACAAAGCTTGGACCAGAACGCATTACTCGTGATATTCCAAATACTGCAGAAAAAGCTCTTTCTAACCTTGATGCAGAAGGTATTATTAGAATTGGTTCTAAGGTTCGTTTTGGTGATATTTTGGTTGGTAAAGTTACTCCAAAATCAGAAACTGAAACAACTCCTGAATTCAAACTTTTGAACTCAATCTTTGGTGAAAAAGCTAAAGAAGTTCGTGATTCTTCTCTCCGTGTACCACATGGAATTGAAGGTGTTGTAATTGATATTCAGCGTATGAGTCGTGATCAGGGAGATGATCTCCTTCCAGGTGTTGATCAGGTTATTAAAGTTCTTATTGCTAACAAGCGTAAGCTTCGTGAAGGTGATAAGATGGCCGGTCGTCACGGAAATAAGGGTGTTGTTTCTCGTATTCTTCCAATTGAAGACATGCCATACCTTGAAGATGGTACTCCTCTTGATGTTTGTTTGAACCCACTTGGTGTACCTTCTCGTATGAATATTGGTCAGATTCTTGAATCAGAACTTGGTATTGCCGGTAAGTACTTGAATCAGTACTTCGAAGCTCCTGTATTCCAGTCTCCTTCACAGGAACAGATTGCAGCTAAGCTTAAGGAAGCTGGCTTGAACAAGTCTCGTGAAAAGTTTGATGAAAACGGAAATCTTATAGAAAAAGAAGAAATTGGTGCTTGTCGTCAGATTGTTCACAGTGGACAGACAGGTGAACCTTTTGTAAACCCAATTTTCGTTGGTGTTATCTATTATATGAAACTTCATCATCTTGTTGATGATAAGATGCACGCACGTTCAACAGGACCTTACTCACTTGTTACTCAGCAGCCTCTTGGTGGTAAAGCTCAGTTCGGTGGTCAGCGTCTTGGAGAAATGGAAGTTTGGGCTCTTGAAGCTTATGGTGCTGCAAACTGTCTTCAGGAAATGATGACTATTAAATCTGATGATATGAACGGTCGTTCAAAGATTTACGAATCAATTGTAAAGGGTGACCCATCATCTCCAATCGGAATTCCAGAATCATTCAATGTATTGGTACAGGAACTTCGTGGATTGGCTCTTGATTTCACAATTTATGATGCTAAGGGTAAACAGATTGCTCTTACAGAACGTGATCAGGAATTGATTGATAAAAATGCTTCCGGATTTGATAAGGAGGACGAAAATGCGTGATGTACAGGATTTTGACCACTTAAAAATTAAGTTGGCATCCCCAGAAACTATTAGATCATGGTCTTATGGCGAAGTTAAAAAGCCTGAAACTATTAATTATAGAACTCTTCGTCCAGAGAAAGATGGTTTGTTCTGCGAAAGAATCTTTGGTACTACAAAGGAATGGGAATGTTATTGTGGTAAGTTCAAGTCTATCCGTTATAAGGGTGTAATTTGTGACCGTTGTGGTGTTGAAGTTACACATTTTAAGGTACGTCGTGAACGTACTGGACATATTGAACTTGCAGCTCCTGTAAGCCATATTTGGTATTATCGTTCAGTTCCAAGCCGCATGGGTCTTCTTCTTGATCTCCAGGTTGCAGCATTGCGTTCTGTATTGTATTACGAAAAATATATTGTAATTGATCCAGGTGACACTGATTTGAAGAAAGGTCAGCTCCTTTCTGAAGAAGAATACAAGGAAGCTTTGGAACATTACGCTGGTTCTGCATTTACTGCAGATATGGGTGCTGAAGCAATTAAAACAATGCTTGAAAGACTTGATCTTGATGCATTGGCTATCGAACTTCGTGCTAAGATGCGTGAAAAGGGAACTAAATCAGACCCAAGATTGCTTCGTCGTATTGAAATTGTAGAAAACTTCCGTGCTTCTGGAAATAAAGTTTCTTGGATGATTTTGGATGTAATTCCAGTTATTCCTCCAGAGCTTCGTCCAATGGTTCAGCTTGATGGTGGACGTTTTGCTACATCTGACTTAAACGATTTGTATCGTCGTGTTATCAACCGTAACAATCGTCTTAAGAGACTTCAGTCTTTATCAGCTCCTGATATCATCATCCGTAACGAAAAACGTATGTTGCAGGAAGCTGTAGATGCTTTATTTGATAATACAAAGAGAAAGCGTGCAGTTAAAGGTGCTTCTAACCGCCCATTAAAATCAATTTCTGATCTTCTTAAGGGTAAGCAGGGACGTTTCCGTTTGAACTTGCTGGGTAAACGTGTTGACTACTCAGGACGTTCTGTAATCGTTGTAGGTCCAGAATTGAAGCTTTGGCAGTGTGGTCTTCCTACAAAAATGGCTATGGAATTGTTTAAGCCATTCTTGATGAAGAAACTTGTTGATAAAGAAGTTGTATTTAATATTAAAAAGGCTAAGACTTTGGTAGAAACAGAATCTCCTGAAGTTTATGCTATTCTTGATGAAGTTGTAAAAGAGCATCCAGTTATGTTAAACCGTGCTCCTACACTTCACCGTCTTGGTATTCAGGCATTTGAACCAGTTTTGGTTGAAGGAAAAGCTCTTAAACTTCATCCTTTAGCTTGTAAAGCTTTCAACGCCGACTTCGATGGTGACCAGATGGCTATTCACGTTCCTTTGACACAGGCTGCTCAGATGGAATGTTGGACTTTGATGCTTTCTGCACGTAACTTGCTTGACCCAGCTAATGGTAAGACAATTGTTGCTCCATCACAGGACATGGTACTTGGTATTTACTACATGACTGCTGTAAAACCTCATGCAAAGGGTGGTCCAAAAGAAGTTGATGGAAAACTCCGCTTCAGAAGATTCTCTACTCCTGATGAAGTTCGTATGGCAGCAGAAGCTGGTGCAATTGACTGGCAGGCTCTTATTGAAGTTCCAGCTCCAAAAGATTCTTTTGAAGTAAGTGGACTTAAAGCTAAGGGTGATGCTGAATTTATAAACGGAACTCAGACTTTCAAGAAGGGTGATATTATTCAGACTTCTGCAGGTCGTCTTGCTTTCAACGAAGCAATGCCTGAAGAGATTGATTATGTAAACCGTCAGATGTTCGATAAGTCTTTGAAGGCTATGATTGAACATGTTTATAAGACAAAAGGTCCTTGGGTTACAATTAAGATGCATGATGCAATTAAGGATGTTGGATATAAGAATGCGACATTCTACGGTGCAACAATTTGTATGGATGATATTAAGGTTCCAGAAATCAAGAACGAAATGGTTAGTGAATCTGAAAAAGAAGTTAATAATATCATCAAACAGTACTCTAAGGGTAACATTACAGCAGAAGAAAGATATAACCGTGTATGTGCTATTTGGGCTCGTACAAATGATAAGCTTACAAATATCATGATGGATGGTTTGAAGGCTGATCAGGATGGATTTAATACTATTTACATGATGGCTACATCTGGTGCCCGTGGTTCTCGTGGACAGATTTCTCAGCTTGCCGCAATGCGTGGTTTGATGACTAAGCCTAATGGAGATATTATTGAACTCCCAATTAAACATAACTTCCGCGAAGGTCTTTCGGTAATCGAATACTTCATTTCTACTAACGCTGCTCGTAAGGGTCTTTCGGATACAGCTCTTAAGACTGCCGATGCTGGTTATATGACACGTCGTCTTGTTGATGTTGCTCAGGATGTTGTAGTAAACGAAGAAGACTGTAAGACAATCAATGGTATTGAATATGCAGCAATTAAGGAAGGAGATGAAATTAAAGTTCATCTTGCTGACCGAATCGAAGGTCATTACACAATTGAACGTGTAGTTAACCCTTATACTGGAGAACTTATTTGTGATGTTAACCAGTATATTGATGAAGAGCTTGCAAAGAAGATTGAAGATGCCGGTGTTGAAAAGGTAAGAGTAAGAACTGTACTTACTTGTGAAGCTAAACATGGTATTTGTGTTAAGTGCTACGGTAAGAACCTTGCTCGTAATAAGGTTGTTGAAATTGGTGAAGCAGTTGGTATTGTTGCTGCTCAGTCAATTGGTCAGCCTGGTACACAGTTGACACTCCGTACATTCCACTCTGGTGGTGCTGCTGAAATGTCTACTGATGATAACCACATTGTTCTTAAGTTTGATGCTTTCATGAAGAATGTTGAAGGTACTCACGTTGAATTGAAAGATGGAAACTGGTTGTTTACTCGTAAAGGTTTCATGACCGTTATCCGTATTTTGGATAAGATTGAAATTGCAAAGGGTGACAAACTCCTTGTAGAAGATGGAACAAAATTAATTCGTGGTACTCCACTTGTTAATAAAGATGGTAAAGAAATTACTGCAAAAGTTAATGCAACTGTAAATATCATTGATGATGTTCTTTATCTTGTAAGTGATGACCAGAAGATTGAAATTATCAACGGTTCTTTGATTTATAAGGATTTTGTAACTTCTAATGTTCAGGTTAAGAAAGGAAGCCCAATTGGTGAATTCGATCCATTCTCTGAACCAATCATTGCTGAACAGGATGGTTATATCCACTTTGAAGATATTATTGTTGGTTCAACTTTGGAAGAAAAAATTGACTTCCAGACTGGTTCTAAGGAACGTTATATCACTGACTTGCACCTTGATGTAAAACAGCCTCGTGTTGTTATTACAGATGAAGCTGGTAATCCTCTTGGAAATTACTATCTTCCTGCTGGTGCTCTTCTTCTTGTTGAAGATAAAGCTCCTGTTTCAGCTGGTACAACACTTGCTAAGTTGCCTAAAGAAGCTGTTAAGACAAACGATATTACTGGTGGTCTTCCACGTGTATCAGAACTTTTTGAAGCTCGTAAACCAAAGAATCCTTGTGTTCTTGCTCAGATTTCAGGAACAGTTGAATTCAAGGATATTCGTAAGGGTAAACGTGTTGTAATTGTTAAGGATGAATTTGGTAAGTCATTCGAACATTTAGTTCCAATGACAAAGCGTATGATTGTACGTGATGGTGATAAGGTAGTTGCTGGTGAACAGCTTTGTGCCGGATCTCCAAATCCACAGGATATCCTTGCAATTCTTGGAGAAAATGCTTTACAGAATTACTTGATGGATGAAATCCAGGGCGTTTATCGTGCTCAGGGTGTAGATATCAATGATAAGCATATTGGAATTATCGTTCGTCAGATGTTGAGAAAGGTAGAAATTGTATCTGTTGGTGATACTAAATTTATCTTTGGACAGCATGTTGATAAGTATAAGTTCCATGAAGAAAATAACCGTGTAGTAGCCGAAGGTGGACAGCCAGCTATTGGACGTCCAATGTTCCAGGGTATTACAAAGGCTTCACTTGGAGTTGACTCATTCATTTCTGCTGCATCATTCCAGGAAACAACTCGTGTTCTTACAAATGCAGCTATTAAGGGTGATGTTGATAATCTCCATGGTATTAAGGAAAATGTTGCAATTGGTCATATGATTCCTGCTGGTACTGGTATTAAGAACTATAAGGGAATTAAACTTTATGACGATAGTGATAAAGATCTTGATCAGTTAATGCAAGATATTCTTGATAGAAAAGAAGCTGAAGAAGAACAGAAGTCACAGCTTGAAGAACCAAACTTCGAAGCTGAAGAAAATGACTAATCTGATTTTCTAAAAAATATGATGAGGGGGTGCATTTTTCTTCGAAAAATGCACCTTTTTATTTTGTTTAACGCAAAATTCAGTTGAATTCATTTTTTGAATTTTATATAATCGTTAAACCTATCCGAAATGGATCTTAATTGAAAATCTTCCGGGGTGCTGACCGGAATAAAATAGGAGAATAGGCGATGCCTACAATAAATCAATTAATCCGTCAGGGTCGTAAAGCGGCAGCTAACAGAACCAAGTCTCCCGCACTTGATTCATGCCCTCAGAAACGTGGTGTATGTACACGTGTTATGACTCAGACACCTAAGAAACCAAACTCAGCTCTCAGAAAGATTGCTCGTGTTCGTTTGTCAAATGGTATTGAAGTTACTGCTTATATTCCAGGTATTGGACATAACTTGCAGGAACACTCAGTTGTATTAGTACGCGGTGGTCGTGTTAAGGACCTTCCTGGTGTACGTTATCACATTATTCGTGGTACAAAAGATACTCTTGGCGTAGAAGATCGTAAACGCGGTCGTTCAAAGTACGGTGCTAAGAGACCTAAGGCTTAATGGAGGACTAAGATGGGAAGACATAAGAAATCAATCGAACGTCCATTATTGCCAGACGTAAAATATAATTCAAAAGTAGTTTCTAAGTTCGTATGTCGTATGATGTTGGACGGAAAGAAAGATACTTGTACAAAAATTGTTTATGAAGCTATGGATAAGCTCAAGGCAAAAACAGAAAAAGATCCTTTGGAAGTATTCCTTAAGGCTCTTGAAAATGTAAAACCACAGGTTGAAGTTAAATCTCGCCGTGTTGGTGGTGCTACATATCAGGTTCCAATGGAGATTCGCGAAACACGTCGTGAAGCTCTTGCAATGAGATGGATCATTGAAGCTGCTCGTTCTAGAAGTGGACATGGTATGGCTGATACATTATCATCTGAACTTCTTGATGCTTACAATAATACAGGTACAGCTTACAAGAAACGTGAAGATGTACATAAGATGGCTGAAGCAAACAAGGCTTTTGCTCACTATCGCTGGTAGATTTTCTAATCTATTTGAAAGGGCGTTTACAGAAATGTAGGCGCCTTTTTTATTTTAAAATAAAATATTATTTTATAGAAAAATGGAGAATGGTATGGAAGGTGTTTATATTCGTTCGGTTAGAGTTGAAGATGCAGAAAGGCTTTTGTCAATTTATAAACCTTATGTAGAAAATACTGCAATAAGTTTTGAATATAAGGTTCCAAATCTTCAAGAATTTTCTGAAAGAATTAAAATAATTTCAGCTCGTTTTCCTTATCTTGTTTTGTGTAAAAATGATGAAGTGTTTGGCTATGCGTATGCTTCAGTTTTTCATGCTCGTTCCGCCTATGATAGAAGTGTTGAGCTTTCTATATATATAGATAAAGATTTTCGTGGTAAAGGTTTTGGCCGCTTTCTTTATCAAGCTTTAGAAAAAGAGTTGCGTGAAAAAGGTTTTGCTGTAATGTATGCCTGTATTGCTGCATCGTCAAGAAATCCTGATCGATATTTAACAGATGCAAGCATAAAGTTTCATGAAAAAATGGGCTTTAAAAATGCAGGGTATTTTCAGAATTGTGCTCAGAAATTTGGTTGTTGGTACAATATTGTTTATATGCAGAAAAATCTTTTACTAGAGTATAAAGATGAATATATTTCTTCTGTAAATAATGAAGTTGTTGATGTTTATGATAATCAAAAATGTATAACTGGAAAGACTGTTTTAAGAAGTGATTTTTTTGAAAACAGTGGTATTTTAAGGCTTGTTATTCATGCTTGTATTTTTAATTCTAAAGGGGAACTTTTAATTCAGCAGAGAGCATCTTCAAAAAAGACAGGTGCTGGTTTGTGGGATTTTTCTGCGAGTGGTCAGGTTGTGTCAGGAGAAACTTCGCAAGAGGGAGTTTGCCGTGAGTTAAAGGAAGAACTTGGGTTTAATGTAGAGGTTTGTCAGCCACCTGTTTTCACTAAAATATTTTTTAATAGTTATAATGATTATTATTTTTTCTGGAAAGATTTAGATAAGTCTTCGTTGAAATTGCAAAAAGAAGAAGTGCAAAGTGTAAAATGGGCATCTAGAGAAGAGGTTTTGGAATTAAGGGATGAAGAATTGTTTTTGTCTTATCCTAAGTCCTTGATAGAGCTGGTATTTGATATAGGGCAAAGAAAGGATTGAAAATTATTGAAAATGCTGATTTGACCTATTGCTTAAATTTTTAAAAAATTATATAAATACAATACTACTCTTTAAATAAGGGTATACTGTCTGCGTCTATGCAGAAATGGGTTCTTTGAGAAGACAGGCGGATTTATTCCGGTGCGACCGTAAAGTTAATCAGAAGTGATTTTCAGGGAGGCGGCCCATAATTAGTGTAATTTGTTACCGTTGGTAATAATTATAGATGAACTTGATTTTGGGTTTCTGTCAGCCGATTAAAGGCAAAACTCGAAATACCAAACCAAGTTGTCAAAAAAATGTTAGAGATAACGAAAGGTGGTTACGGGTTTGAATCATTCCGAATTGATGGAGTGATAAATAATTTCTAATCTGTTTTCCAATCTATCATCTCTAATAATTGTAAATAGTGTGTCTGCGAATGTAATGGTTCTTAGTAAAGAGTTGTTACGTTCTGGCTTAAAGTGCAGCACATAAAAAATATTAATGCCGGACGTAAGGAATAAATAATCCGGCAAGGAGAAAAAACATGGCTAAGGAGAAGTTCGTTAGAACTAAACCTCACATGAACGTTGGTACTATTGGTCACGTAGACCATGGTAAGACTACACTTTCAGCTGCTATCACTACATACTGTGGTAACAAGTATGGTGATAAAGTTCTTAAGTACGATGAAATTGATAACGCTCCAGAAGAGAAGGAACGTGGTATTACAATCAATACTCGTCACTTGGAATATCAGTCAGATAAGAGACACTATGCTCATATCGACTGCCCAGGACATGCCGACTATATTAAGAACATGATTACTGGTGCTGCTCAGATGGATGGTGCTATCCTTGTAGTATCTGCTCCAGATTCAGTTATGCCACAGACACGTGAACACTTGTTGCTTGCTCGTCAGGTAGGTGTACCAAAGATTATCGTATTCTTGAACAAAGTTGATATGCTCGACGGCGATGAAGAAATGTTGATGCTCGTAGAAGAAGAGGTAAAAGATACTCTTAAAGAGTATGGCTTCTCTGAAGATACACCAATCATTAAGGGATCTGCATTTAAGGCTTTGAATGACCCAACTCCAGAAAACACAGCTTGTATTGAAGAACTTCTTACAGCTATGGATACATGGTTTGATGATCCAGTTCGTGATGATCAGAAACCATTCTTGATGCCAATTGAGGACATCTTCACAATCTCTGGTCGTGGTACTGTAGTAACAGGAAAGATCGAACGTGGTGTTGTAAATATGAACGATGCTGTACAGATTGTAGGTATCCGCCCAACAGCTGATACAACTGTAACAGGTATCGAAATGTTCCAGAAGACTCTTGATCAGGGTATGGCTGGTGATAACGTTGGTATTCTTCTTCGTGGTATCGAAAAGAAAGACGTTGTTCGCGGACAGGTTCTTGCTGCTCCAAAAACAATCACTCCACATACAAAGTTCGAAGCTCAGATTTACGTTCTTTCAAAGGAAGAAGGTGGACGTCACTCTCCATTCTTCACAGGATATCGCCCACAGTTCTACTTCAGAACTACTGATATCACTGGTACAATCGAACTTGAAGCTGGTACAGACATGGTAAAACCAGGCGATAACGCAAAAGTTATTGGTGAACTTATTCACCCAATCGCTATGGACGAAGGTCTTAAACTTGCTATCCGTGAAGGCGGTCACACAATCGCTTCTGGTCAGGTAACAAAAATTATTGAATAGTTTTTAGTTTTTCAAACGGTGAAGTTGGTATTGTTTATCAACTTCACTGTGATTGAAAAGGAGTAAAATTAAATGGCTAATGGAAAGATTCGTGTCAGACTTCGTGCATTTGATGTAGAACTGATCGACCAGAGTGCTAAAGCCATCGTGCAGACTGTACAGAAAGCAGGAGCTAAGGTTTCAGGACCTATCCCTCTTCCTACAAGAATCAATAAGGTAACTGTATTGCGTTCACCACACGTAAATAAAAAATCACGTGAACAGTTTGAAATGCGTACACATAAACGCCTTATTGACATCATGAACCCATCACAAGATGTTATGGATTCTTTGATGAAACTTGAACTTCCTGCCGGTGTTGACGTAGTAATCACACAGTAGTGAATTGCCCCTTAAAATGGGGTGCCCTAAGTGGGTATTAAGCAGAAATGCTATAAAATACAAGGTACGGTCCCTCTGGATTCGGGATGACGGCCTAAATTAAAACGGGAGTTTTGCGAAAAGTAGTAACAAAATCCCAATAGGAGAATATCAGAATGAAAGGTCTGATTGCAAAAAAAGTTGGCATGACACAGATATTCGATGAAAGCGGTAATCTGACACCAGTAACCGTAATCCAGGTCGAGCCTAATGTTGTCGTTGCTAAGAAAACAAAGGAAGATTGCGGTTATGATGCAATTGTACTTGGTTTGGAAGATATGAAAGCTTCTAAGGCAAGTAAAGCATATGCCGGACAATTCCCAGAAAACATCAATCCAAAACGTCACTTGAAAGAGTTTCGTAACTTTGAAAAAGAAGTAAATATTGGAGATGTTGTTGGTCTTGAACTCTTTGATGGTACACGTTTCTTGGATGTAACTGCTACATCAAAAGGTAAAGGTTTCCAGGGTGTTATGAAGAGATGGGGTTTCCATGGTGGACGTGCTACTCATGGTTCTAAATTCCATCGTGAACCAGGTGGAACAGGTGAATGTACTACACCAGGTCACAGTTTTAAGAATATCAAATTACCTGGACGTATGGGTTTCAAAAAAATTACTGTACAGAATTTGAAGATCGTAAAAGTAGATCCAGAACTCAAAGTAATTATGGTTCGTGGTGCTGTTCCTGGAAATAAGGACTGTACTCTTATCGTTAAAGCCGCAGTTAAGAAATAGGAGATAGGATATGGAAAAGAAAGTATATTCAACTTCTGGAAAAGAACTGCGTACAATTAATCTTGATGATAAAGTATTCGGTCTTCCAGTAAATGATGATGTAATTTATTACGCAATTACTAACGAATTAGCAAATAGACGTGTTGGTACAGCTTGTACAAAGACTCGTTCTGAAGTACATGGCTCAAATGCAAAGCCTTATAAGCAGAAGGGTACTGGTAATGCACGTCGTGGTGATAAGAAGTCTCCTATTACAGTAGGTGGTGGTACAATTTTTGGACCAAAGCCAAGAGATTTTTCTTATTCAATTCCTAAAAAAGCAAAGAAACTTGCAATGAAGTCAATTTTGAGTGCTCATGCTCAGGGTGACAGACTTACAGTTGTTGAAGATTTTACTATTGAAAGTGGTAAAACAAAGGATCTCGTTAAGATTCTTAACAACTTTGCTAAAGATGAAAGAACTGTATTAATCTTGAAGGATGATGATGCCAAAGTAAAACAGGCAGCTCGTAATATCCCAAATCTTACATTCTTGACTTACAATCGTCTTGAAGCACATGATTTGTATTACGGACGCAAGGTAATCATTCTTGAATCTGCTGCTAAGAATTTGTCAGACTTCTATGCTGAAGATAAGGAGGCTAAATAATGAATTGCGAAGATATTCTTATTGAGCCTGTTGTTTCTGAAAAAGCAAGTATGTTGCGCGAACAGAATAAATATGTATTTATCGTTCGCCCAGATGCTACAAAAACACAGATTAAAGAAGCTGTAACACGCTTATTTAAGGTAAAAGTAGTTGACTGCACAACAATGAATGTGCTTGGTAAAATGAAACGACTTCGTGGAAAACCAGGTCGTACTGCATCTTACAAAAAAGCAATCGTACGTATCGCTGATGGCGAAACAATTGCTGCTTTTGAAGGTGTCTAAGACTGGTAGTTATTAAGGGGATATAAAAATGGCTCTTAAAGTATTTAAGCCAATGACAGCAGGTACACGTGGTCGTGTTGACTTGTGTCGTGACGAACTGACAACTGATAGACCCGAGAAAACATTAGTGTCAGGTCGTAAGTCTAAAGGTGGACGTGGTGCTGGTGGACGTATTTCTGTACGTCATCAGGGTGGCGGACATAAAAGACGTTATCGTGATATTGATTTCAAACGTGATAAGCATGGAATTCCTGGAACAGTCAAATCAATTGAATATGATCCAAACAGAAGTGCTAACATCGCTTTGATTTATTATGCAGACGGTGATAAACGTTATATCATCGCTCCTAAAGGTTTGCAGGTTGGACAGAAAATTATTTCTGGTGACAATGCAACTCCTACAGTTGGAAATGCACTTCCTCTAAATGCAATTCCAGTTGGTTTCACTATTCATAACATTGAATTAACACTTGGTCAGGGTGGACAGCTTGTACGTTCTGCAGGTGCTAGTGCAATGATCGCAGGTCGCGAAGGTGATTATGTAATCGTTCGCTTGCCTTCAAGTGAAATGAGAAAAATCAACGGTAAATGCTACGCTACAATCGGTGTTGTAGGAAACGAAGAACACATGAATGTTAAGCTTGGTAAAGCTGGTCACAAACGTTGGATGGGTATTCGTCCTACAGTTCGTGGTATGGCTATGAACCCTGTTGATCATCCACTTGGTGGTGGTGAAGGTGCTGGTAAAGGACGCAATCCTGTTACTCCTTGGGGACAGCCTTGTAAAGGTTACCAGACTCGTAACAAGAGAAAGACATCTAGCAAGTTTATTGTTAGCCGTCGTAAGAAATAGTTGCAGAGGAGATAATCGTGTCAAGATCTGTTAAGAAAGGACCTTTTGTAGAAAAGTCACTCTATAAAAAGGTTCAGGCAATGAATAAGGAAGCAGACAAGAAAATGATTCAAACATATTCTCGCTGCTCTACAATAATTCCAGAAATGGTTGGTAATACTATTTCTGTTTATAATGGTAAATCATGGATTCCTGTATATATTACAGAAAACCTTGTTGGTCACAAGCTTGGAGAATTTGCTCCTACTCGTACTTACAAAGGCCATGGTGGAACAGACAAAACAGCCGATAAGGCTTAATGATAGGTGGATATTATGGCTGAGAAAAAAGGTTATGTAGCCACTTCAAAATTCCTGATTGCATCACCAACAAAGGTTCGCCCTGTTGCTCATGTAATTAATCAGAAATCCTATACTGAAGCAATGGCTATCTTGGCAAACATGCCACAGAAGGGTGCAACATTATTGAGCGCAACTTTGAAGTCTGCTGCTGCAAATGCACTAAACCAGAACAGCAAGTTGGATGAAGATATGCTTTACGTTAAAGAAATTAGAGTTGATGAAGGTCCAAGACTTAAGAGAGTTTGGTTCCGTGCACGTGGTCGTGCTGATCAGCTTATTAAACGTATGTGTCATATTACCGTCATCGTTGACGAGAAGGCGGGGGAATAAAGTGGGACAGAAAGTTAATCCTATTGGTTTACGCTTAGGTGTAAACAAGACATGGCAGTCACGCTGGTATGCAGATCCACGTGAATATGCAGATTTAGTTCTTGAAGATATTAAGATTCGTAAAATGGTTTCTGAACTTCCAGAATGTAAAAATGCAGATATAGCTGAAATTGAAATTGTACGCCATCCACAGCGCGTTACAATCGTAATTCACACAGCTCGTCCTGGTGTAATTATTGGTGTTAAAGGTGCATCAATCGAAAAGATTAGTGCAGATATTCAGAAGCAGCTTACAAAGAAAGTTCAGATCAAGATTAAAGAAATTAAACGTGCAGAATTAAATGCTAGTTTGATTGCTCAGAACATTGGTCGTCAGCTTGTAGGTCGTGGTTCATTCCGTAAGGCAATGAAACAGGCTGTAAGCAATGCAATGCGTGCTGGTGCACAGGGTGTTAAGGTTCGTCTTAGTGGTCGTCTTGGTGGAGCAGATATGTCTCGTACAGAAGAACATAAGGAAGGACGTGTACCTCTTCATACACTTCGTGCTGATATCGACTATGGTACATTCGCTGCTCTTACTACATACGGTAAAATCGGTATTAAAGTATGGGTTTACAATGGAATGAACTACGGTATCGATCATAATGAAGATGCTGGTCAGCTTGTTAAGAAGCCAAGACGTCCTGCACGTCAGGCTGCTGAAAAGACTGATGGTGCTGAACCTGCTAAAAAGGCAAGGAGTTAGTTATGCCACTTAGTCCTAAAAGAGTAATTCACCGTAAGGTGCAGCGTGGTCGTGAAAAAGGAAATGCGACACGTGATAACAATATTGACTTCGGAGACATTGCATTAGTTGCAATGGAACCAAATTGGTTGGATGCTAGAGTTATTGAAGCAGCCCGTGTTGCTATCAACCGTAAATTGGATCGTAAGGGAAATGTATGGATTCGTATCTTCCCTGATAAACCAATTACTAAGAAACCAGCTGAAGTTCGTATGGGTAAGGGTAAGGGTGCTCCAGATCATTGGGCAGCTGTACTCAAACCAGGTATGATCTTATTTGAAGTTGGTGGTGTAGATCTTGAATTAGCTCACAGAGCTCTTGAACTCGCTGCTGATAAACTTCCAGTAAGAACAAAGATTGCTTATAAGCCAACACGAGACTAGGAGGAATAAGATGGCTAATTCAAAGAAAAAGAATGATAAAGAACTGTCTTATAAAGAACTCGTAGCTAAACGTGACGAGCTTAAGAAGGAATACATGGATCTCCGTTTTAAGATGGTAATTTCTCATGTAGATAACCCAATGCAGAAACGTACTCTTCGTCGTGAAATCGCACGTTTGAATACGTTTATCCAGCAGAAAGAATCTGCTGGTGAGAATAAGTAGGAGCTGAACCGTGGAAGAAAATGCTGTTCAGACTGTAAAGACTGCAAAACGTTCATTTGTAGGCCTTGTTACATCAGATAAGATGGATAAGACAATTGTTGTTACTATTGCAACAAAGAAAATGGATCGTCTTTACAAGAAATATGTTACTAGAACTAAGAAATACATGGCACATGATGAAAACAATGATGCACATGTAGGTGATACAGTACGTATCGTTGAATGCAGACCATTAAGCCGCAATAAGACTTGGCGTCTTGCAGAAATCGTTGAACGTGCTAAATAAGCGAAGGAGTTAGAATTATGATTCAAATGCAATCTTGTATGACAGTTGCTGATAACTCTGGAGCTAAAATTGCTCAGTGTATTAAAGTTATCGGCGGTTCACATCGCAGATATGCTGGTATTGGCGACATTGTAGTAGTAGCAATTAAAGATGCTATTCCTACATCAACAATCAAAAAGGGTACAATCGAAAAGGCTGTAATCGTACGTCAGGCAAAAGAATATCGTCGTCCAGATGGAACTTACATTCGTTTTGATGATAACGCTTGTGTTATCGTTGATGATAGTAAGAATCCAAAAGGAAAACGTATTTTTGGACCTGTAGCTCGTGAGCTTCGTGATATGGACTTTATGAAGATCATATCTTTGGCTCCAGAGGTTCTTTAAGGAGAAATGACATGTTAAAGAAATCAAAAATCCGTAAGAACGATACAGTTGAAGTAATTGCAGGTAAAGATAAGGGTAAACGTGGAACAGTTGTTCGCGTTCTTCTTAAAAAAGATGCAGTTATTGTATCTGGTGTAAACATTGTTAAAAAAGCAATGAAGAAGAGAAGCCAGCAGGACCAGGGTGGTATTGCTGAAGTTGAAGCTCCTCTTAATATTTCAAATGTAGCTATCGTTTGTAAAAAATGTGGTGCTACAAAGATTGGTTATAAAATGGACGGCGACAAGAAAATTCGCGTTTGCCGTAAATGTGGAGATGTTCTGTAATGGCAAATTACGTACCTCGGCTTAAGAAAGTCTATAAAGACGAAATCGCCCCAGCTCTTAAAAAAGAGTTTAACTACACAACTCCAATGCAGATTCCTGCTTTGAAGAAGATTGTGGTAAGTATGGGTGTTGGTGAAGCTCTCACAAATAAGAAACTCCTTGATGCCGCAGTTGCTGACTTAACACAGATTACTGGTCAGAAGGCTGTTAAAACAAAGGCAAAGAAGAGTATCGCTAACTTTAAACTTCGTGAGGGTAATGAAGTGGGCGCAATGGTAACATTGCGTGGTGATATTATGTACGAATTCTTGGATCGTCTTATTAATGTTGCATTCCCACGTATTAAAGATTTCCGTGGAATTAAAGCAACTGGTTTTGACGGACACGGAAATTTCTCTGTTGGTATTACTGAACAGTTGAT
>DGWD01000031.1:0-4801 GCA_002395155.1 Treponema sp. UBA4267 | reverse complement strand
AACAGTTGATATTCCCAGAAATTGATTTTGATAAAGTTACAAAGATCGCTGGTATGAATATTACATTCGTAACAAGTGCTGCTACAGATGCTGAAGCTAAAGCACTTCTTACTAAGTTCAACATGCCTTTCCGTAAGTAGGTGAAGTATGGCTAAGAAATCTATGGTAATTAAAGCAGCCCGCAAACAGAAGTATGCTTCTAGAGAGTATAACCGCTGTCAGATTTGCGGACGTCCTCGTGGATATTTGCGTAAGTTTAAGATGTGTCGTATTTGCTTCCGTAAATTAGCAAGTGAAGGCCAGCTTCCTGGCGTTACAAAATCAAGTTGGTAGGAGATAGAAATGAGTGCATCAGATCCAGTAGCAGACATGCTCACAAAGGTTCGTAATGCGGCTATGGCCCGCCACGAAAAAGTAGATGTTCCAGCTTCAAAGCTTAAGCTTGAAATCGTTAAGATTATGAAGACAGAAGGATACATCAAAAACTTTAAGAAACTTCAGGAAGATGGAAAGAATACTATTCGTATTTTCTTGAAATATGATGATGATAATAATCCGGTAATTCATGGTGTTAAGAAAATTTCTACACCAGGTCGCCGTGTTTATTCTGGCTATAAAGATTTGCCACGTGTTTATAACGGTTATGGTACAATCATTGTTTCAACTTCTTCTGGTGTAACAACTGGAAAGAAAGCTTCTGAAAAAATGGTTGGTGGCGAATTAGTTTGCACAATCTGGTAATAGGGGGCAGAAGGTATGTCTAAAGTAGGTAAACTTCCTGTTGCTCTTCCAGCAGGTGTAACAGTAAGCGTTGCTAATGATGTAATTACTGTAAAAGGACCTCAGGGTGAACTTAAGCAGTCATTCCATAGTGATGCTATTGAAATAAAAGTAGAAGGAACAGAAGTTGTTCTTACTACTAAAGATGAAACAAAACAGACTAATGCTTATCACGGACTTTACAGAAGTTTGATCGCTAACATGGTAAAAGGTGTAAGTGAAGGTTTCACAAAAACACTTGTTGTTACTGGTGTAGGTTATCGTTCTGAAGTAAAAGGTAAAGAATTAGTTATGAACCTTGGTTATTCAAGTGATTACGTTGTAATCATTCCTGATGGCCTTAAGGTTGTTGCAACTCCAGATGGTAAATTAACTGTTTCTGGTGTTGATAAACAGCTTGTTGGTGAGTTTTGTTCTCAGGTTCGCAAGTTACGAAAGCCTGAACCTTACAAAGGAAAGGGTATTCGTTATGACAATGAAGTTATCAGACGTAAAGTCGGTAAAACTGGTGTTAAATAAGGTGAAGCTATATGTTTAAGAAAATGAACGATAAAAACAGAAAACGCTTGCACAGAAAGATTCACATTCGTAAGTCTATTTATGGTACAGCTGAAAGACCAAGAATGACTATTACACGTAGTAATAAGAATCTTGCAGTTCAGGTAATTGATGATGACGAAGGTAAAACTTTAGCTTCAATTTCAACTTTGGAAAAAGAATTTGCTGCAATTAAGCCAACAACTGAAGGTGCAGCAAAGCTTGGTGAAGCTTTTGGTGCCCGCCTTAAGGATAAGAAAATCTCTAAGGTTGTTTTCGACAGAAATGGTTATTTGTACCATGGTGTTGTAAAAGCTTTCGCTGATGGTGCCCGTAAAGCCGGTATCGAATTCTAGGAGTTATTATGGAACATCAGAAGAACTTTGATAAAGAACCAAAAGAGAAGGAATTCTCAGAAAGACTCGTTACTCTTAATAGAACTTGTAAAACTGTAAAAGGTGGACGTCGTATGTCTTTCTCTGCACTTACTGTTGTAGGTGATGGAAAAGGACGCGTTGGATACGGACTTGGTAAAGCTAACGATGTATCTGAAGCTATTAAGAAGAGTATTGATAAGGCAAAGAGAAATCTTATCGTTGTGCCAATGAAGAACGGAACTATTCCACATGATATCATTGGTAACTATAAGAGCTCTGAAGTATTGTTAAAGCCAGCTTGTTCCGGTACTGGAATTATCGCTGGTGGTACAGTACGTGCTATTATGGAAGCAGCTGGTGCAACTGACGTACAGTCTAAATCTTTAGGATCTAACTCAGCTGTAAACGTTGTTCGTGCAACATTCAACGCTATCTCTAAATTGATGGATGCTAAGAAAGTTGCTGCGAATAGAGGTAAAACTCTTGATGAGTTGTGGGGTTAATGTATGGCTAAAGCAAAACAGGTAAAAGTTACATTAATTAGAAGTGTAATTGGTCAGAAGCCAGAAAAGGTTGCATCTGTACGTAGCCTTGGATTGAAGAAGATTAATTCTTCTAACATCCTTCCTGATAATGACTCAGTTCGTGGTATGGTTGCATCTGTATCACACTTAGTAAAAATTGAGGAGATGTAAAATGGCAGAATATACACCAATCCTTAGCGCTCCTCAGGGTGCTAATAAAAAACCTAAGCGTGTTGGACGTGGTTCATCATCTGGACTTGGTACAACAGCTGGTAAAGGTAATAAAGGTCAGCAGTCACGTTCAGGTGGCAAGACATACGTTGGTTTTGAAGGTGGACAGATGCCACTTTACAGACGTATTGCTCACAAAGGTTTTTCAAACTATCCTTTCAAGAAAGAATATGTTTGTATCAATGTTGAACAGTTGGATGCTAAATATAATGATGGAGAAACTGTAAACAAGGAATCTTTAGTTGCTAAAGGTTTCATTTCTTCAAAGAAAACTGCTCTTGTTAAAGTTCTTGGTAACGGAGACGTTAAAAAGAAATTAACAGTAGAAGTTGATAAGGTTTCTGAATCAGCAAAAGCTAAAATTGAAAAGGCCGGTGGTTCAGTAAAAGCAACTGAAGCAGCAGCTGAAGCAAAATAAGGTGAGTAGAACATGGCAAGCAATCCAATTGTAAATATGTTTAAAGTTAAAGAAATTAGAGATCGTTTGTTTTTTACACTCTTGATTCTTGCAGTTTTCCGTTTAGGTTCTGTAATTACAGTTCCTGGAATTGATGCAAACGTTCTTATTGATTACTTTGACAACTTAGCTGCACAGGGCGGTAATGCATTCGCCAGTTATATGGACTTCTTTGTTGGAGGAGCTTTTTCTAACTTCTCAATCTTGATGCTCGGTGTAATGCCTTATATTTCTATGCAGATTATAATGCAGCTTGCTGTGATTATTTTCCCATCACTTAAACGCATATCTCAAGAAGATGGTGGACAGAGAAAGATTGCTCAGTATTCAAGAATCGGAACAATCATTGTTTGTCTTATCCAGGCTTGGGGTATGTCAGTTTATGCAAACAGTATCCCTGGTTGTATCATACTTGAAAATAAAGTTTTATTTAAAATTCTCTTTATGTTGACAGTAACAACTGGAACTATGGTTACTGTTTGGTTAGGTGATCAAATTACAGCTCGTGGTATTGGTAATGGCGTATCAATGATGATTTTTGCAGGTATCGTGGCTCGTTTGCCAAGTGCAATTATGGATCTTGCTCATAAAGTAAGTAAGGGTGAAATCCAGCCTGTATTTGTTGTTCTTGTTGTCATTATGTTTATCGCAATTATTGCATTAGTAATTTATGAAGAAGCTGGTCAAAGAAAGATTCCTGTACACTATGCAAAACGTGTAGTTGGAAGAAAAATGTATGGCGGACAGAGCACATATATTCCATTTAAGGTTAATCCTTCAAATGTTATTCCTTTGATTTTTGCATCTTCTATTCTTACTTTACCTTTAACAATTGCATCTTCATTCGCAAAGGGTCAGAACTCTGCTAGATGGCTTACATCTCTCTCAAGATTTTTGACTCCTAATGGTGTTTGGTACAATATATTGTTAGTTGTTCTTATTATCTTCTTCGCATACTTCTACACTCAGGTAACCCTGAACCCTACAGAAATTGCAAAGAACATTCGTGAAAACGGCGGCTCCATTCCGGGTGTTCGTACAGATAAGACAGAAGAATATCTGACAAAAATATTAAATAGACTTATATTACCAGGTTCATTGTTCCTTGCTTTCATTGCTGTAATTCCTACAATTGTTCAGCAGTTGTTTGGTTTCCCACAGTCAATTTGTCAGCTTATGGGAGGAACTTCATTAATCATTTTGGTTGGTGTTGATCTTGATACAATGAGTCAGGTTGAGGCTCTCCTTAAAATGCATCATCATGAAGGACTTACAAAGAAGGGCAAAATTAGATCACGAAATTTGTAAAAATTCGTGAATTAATAGTAGAAAAGAAATGAGAATATGTGATATATTACTATCTACCGAATTGCTCTCATTGCGAGGTGCTAAAGTTCGGTAAATATTCTCATGGGGGCTTTTTATGAAAGTACGAACCAGTGTAAAACCTATCTGTGACAAGTGTAAGGTTATTAAAAGAAATGGTATTATCCGTATCATTTGTACAAACCCAAAACATAAACAGAGACAGGGCTAAGGCTTAAGGAGAAACAGATGGCTCGAATTGCGGGAGTTGATATCCCTAATAAACATGTTGGTACCGCATTAACTTATATTTATGGTATCGGCCGTTCAACAGCAGAAAAAATCTGCGAAGAAGCTAAGATTGATCCAATGAAAATGGCTAACGATCTTACACAGGATGAATTGGCAAAAATTCGTGAAATCATTGACGCTAAGTACAAGACAGAGGGACGTTTACGTTCAGAAATCGGTCTTAACTTGAAGCGTTTAATGGATATTGGTTGCTATCGTGGTCTTCGTCACAAGAGAGGTCTTCCTGTACGCGGTCAGAGAACACGTACAAACGCACGTACTCGTAAGGGTAAGAAGAA
>DGWD01000019.1 GCA_002395155.1 Treponema sp. UBA4267 | reverse complement strand
TGATTATATTTTCTTCAAGTGAAAGCTTTGTATCAAACTGTTCTATATATTTTGCAACTCCATTTGTAAGACCATAGCAGATAGCTTTTTCTTCATTTGAGTACGGAGCTAGAAAATCAGCAGTTTCAAGATAATTAAAAGAACGGAGCTTAAGTTCCAGATCGCTTCTTCCATGCAGTGGAGCTGATTCTGCGAGAACTTCGTCTTTCATAAAACTTACAAGAGAACCGCATATTATAAAAAACATTTTCCCCTTCTTCCAGTTTGTATCTATCTGCTTCTGAAGTACAGACTGGATATAAGGGCACTGTTTTGCAAGGTAAGGATACTCATCTATAAAAAATATTATTCTTTCCTTTTCTGCCTGTTTTCCAATAAAGTCAAAGAGTTTTTCAAAAGAATTAAAAGTAACTGTTCCAAGCAAATCAGGAGATACAGCGTTAAGCACTGATTCTGTAAGCATTGAAAGCAATTCAGCTTCACCACGTTCAACAGCAGTAAAAGAAATGCACTTACAGTCGTGGCTGCTAATAAATTTATTTATTAGCCTTGTTTTACCGATTCTGCGTCTTCCGTACAGGATAGTCATGACAAAGCCTTTTTTCTGGAATTTATTTTCCAGTATTCTAAGTTCTGTTGTTCTTCCTCTAAAAGTTTCCTGCATGGCTAACCTCGATTAATCAAAATTGTTTTAACCGAAATGTATTTAGGCGAAATCCATTTCGGTTAACTTACATTATAATTATGTTTCTTGAAAAATCAAGAATATTCCTCAATATCCAAAACCTTATAACCAGCCTTAATGCAAAGCTCTGCAAAAAGTCCGTGGCCCGGGATTTTGTTACCAGAGAAAGTTCTATCATCTTCTGATTGAAATTATTTCAGCCGTTGTATTTGCAATTGTTCCCGGCCAGGCAGGAACTGACTATTACTTTCATTTTGAGACCTCTTCAATCATCTTTTTCAACTTTGCTGCATTCTTTGCTCCGCTCCCGTTCGGATGATTATTGAAGTAAATCTGAACTTTCTTTCCTTCGCCCCCAGCCTTAATCACGACCGGCACGAACTGTGAAAGCTCATCATCAGAATAATCATAACAATAGCGGGCTGACCCATTTGGTGAATCTCCTGTTGCGTACCACGCTCCTTCGTTTCGTCCATGAAGCCGGATATAAGCATTGCTCCCAATAAAAGGCGTATTTACCGCACTACCATCCGGAAGATTTTTTAACTGAGGCATATCACAAAATACAATTCCAGCATCACGTTTTTCAAGACCTTCAAATACAGACGGACGAATCCATTCCTTATGACGGAACTCTATCACTACAGGAAATCCTTCAAACTCCTCTATCAGCTTAGCAAGGTAAATCCTGTTATCAGGTGTGTAATGAAAACTTTCCGGCAACTGGAAAAGTAGCGCAGAAAGACAGCCCTTTTCCTGTAAAGGTGTAACAGCCTTCTTGAAATCCTCAGCAGCCACCTGCCAGCCGCTCGTAATTTCATGAGTCAGAAGCCTGTTCGCCTTCACGCTGAAGTTTAGCCGGCCTTCAGACCGCTCATAAAAACTCATCAATCTTTCAGCTGTCGGCATGTTATAAAAGGTATTATTCAACTCCAGTGCATTGAACTGTGTTGCATAATAAGAGAGAAAATCCTTCCGTTTCAAATCCTGCGGATAAAAGACTCCCTTCCATTCCGGGTAATCATATCCGCTAGTGCCGATTAACAGGTCTGCCATTTACACTTCATCCACCAGCTCAAAGCGCCACTTTTGCTGCACATCAGGGTACTTCTCGTGGTCCACCTCGGACAAAAACATTTCCTTCTCCCGAATCCAAAGCGAATTGTCTCCATAAAGCCTGCGGTAGACCACATATTCTTCCTTGGTTTCCGAATGAAAAGCCACATCTTCAACGATGTAGTACTTGTTCTTAAAATGCTTATATATTCCGTGGATTTTTACTTCGCGTTCTTCCATCGTCATGTCTCCTTTTTTTGAAAATTTATTATGGGGCCATTTTTGACCCGCCCGCCATAAGGCAGTCTGGTCAAAAACCGCGCTATCCACGTGCCCAGCCCAGCTGCTTCGAGACTCGCTAAAAACAGTTCACAGGACTGTTTTTGCCCTGCTGTGCAGTGCCGCTCCCTAGGTTACGCCGTCTAATGCGGCTCCATTGCTCCACTCTGTTCCGCAACTCGCTCACGCTCGCCCTTACTATCGCTTGTCCACCGACTTAAGTCACTCAAAACTAATTTAATAAAGTTTCATACATTAAAAAATACTTTTCATTTTCTAATCAGCATATCCATAATTTCATCATATTTCTTAAGAAATACTTTGTCTTCTTCAATCCATCCCCATACAGCACTTTCAAAAGTCCAATAAGGGAATTTTAGTTTATCTATAAAAAAAGCCATTAAATATGATTTTGTATCTCTAATAAAAACAGTATCAATGAATTGACCTGCCTGATTCTGAGTTTTAGGTACATTGAAGAATTTTTCTATATTAGAGATTATTACACTATGTTCTGTCTCATATACAGTTTTTGACATTCCATCAACTTGGTATAAAGACAGAATAAAACTTTGTTTTGTAGCTGCCTCTCGGACAAAGAACATTGTATTAGAATGTAATAAAAATTTTGTGATACAAGACAATAGTTCATAAATTAAGAATGCGTAAGTAATTCTTTCTTCATCAATTGTAATATTACTTTTTAATGTTAATTCATGGCACAACGAGACCTGCTTAAAAATCTTTTCTTGGAGTCTACGTTCTACTCCATTCATTATTGAAGAAATACAGTCCGCAATAAATGTTTCATCAAGATTAATAAAAGGGTGTCCTATATTATCTGGTCGAATATATGGATTATATTTTTCTTCTAATCCATTAAGTATTTCTAATTTTGAATCTGGATACCCGTTAGGCAAAGGGATTATTGTATCAACAAATTTTTGTAAATATGATTCAGCAAATTGATTAGTCAGCTCAACTGAATATTGAGAATTATAAAACTTTTTACCAAAAACACTTGATATGCTGTCTGCAAAGTTTCTTTTGTTTATTGCCAATATCTGAATTACCGGCATTTCATTACAAACATGATGAAGTCTTTCCAAAACTTTTATTGCATATTCTGGCAAGCAACGATCTAGTTCATCAACTATAAGAATTATGTGGAACTTTTGAGAAAGCCTTTTAATATTATTTCGGACTTCATTTAATGTTTGTTGTAATGGAATTAATGCATTAATACCTTTTGCAGAAAGCTTTGTATTTTCTTTAATTCTTTTGAAAAATCCTTTCTTACGTTTTATTATTTTTTCAACATCAATCTTAGTAACTTCCTTTACAATTCCAGATACTAAAGTAAGCAAGTCAGCAGAAGTCTGTCTTAATAATTCGTCTATAGCAGTCTCATAAAGAGATTTTTGAGATCTAACTTTATTCAGATTCTCAATCATTACAGAAAGAATCGCTACAAGTGGTTCATCATAAAAATCATTTTCCCAGGCATTGTAGTGAAAGATTAAGTATCTAATGTCAGAATTTTCTGCAAGTTGACATTCGAGTTCCGTAAGAATCCAAGTCTTTCCACAGCCCCATTCGCCATCTATGGCAAAGGAGTAACCAGACGGATTATTACTCTGATTTGCGATTATTGATTTGAGAAGAGCGAGATATGGCTGTCTAGAAAGGTAATCTATTTTCATATAAATGAATTCTTTCCATTCCAATATCAATTGGATAAATTGTTTTTTCATTCCAATCAATACTTATTTTATAATTTAATTTACTATCAAATACAGATAATGGCTTCGAGAATGTTGCAAAATGTATTTCAAGCTTTTTAACGTCTGGGTATTTCTTCGTTAATGTTAATTCATTAATTATATAAAACTGTTTTACTTCATATTCTAATTTCATAAGCAATGACATTATTCTTATAAAACGAAAAGTCGACTTAGATGAAAATCCATTTAATGCTACCCCACCACCAGGAGATATATATACTTTTCCATTTAATTGAATGCAAGCATTTATATGTTTATCTCTTAATATCTTTCGTTGCTGTTCAGTTGGCTCGGGTTGTGTTGGTTGAGAATCTTTTATCTCATACATTTTCAGCAATTCAGGAAACTCATTTTGAACCATTTCTAATAGTTTTAAATCATTCCATCTATTATGCTTATCTATTGTTAAAAAGTAAAAAGCTTCGTCAGTATAAATACAATATAAAATATCACTAGTTCGCTCAACTAGTTGAGGAAATCTTGGATGTTGTTTTACTCCTAAATGTAGATGTGCAATTCCAAAATCAAACTGCATTCCATCTGAATAATCTGACTGAAATATTTTTGTACTTAAATGTTTAAATAGTGATTCGCCTGATAAAATTTCTTTTTGTAGATTTTCTAAACCTTCTTTATATTTATCTGGACAATGAAAACTTTTTGTTTTAAATATTTTTCTGGGAATTTGAAAAGGAATTCTTTCAATCAAATTATTATATTCGGCTATTTCATAAGTATTATCATTTCTAATTTTTGGAAATGAAAAACCTGCTTCTCGGAGGAGTTTTACTTCGTGAAATATGTAATTATAATAATCTTGTTTAAAATCAACCTTTATATCTATCATTTAGAAAATAGTTATCCCCTAATAAATTCATCCGGAATTAATTCTTTCACATGTTCTTTATATTTTGCAAATTGTCGCCAGTCTAACAAACCGAAATGCTGCAACATTCCAAGAGCAACAGGTACGGAAACTTGCGATTGCTCGCTTATAAGATTTAGTCTTGAAGCATTTAAGTATTTTCCATATTGCTGTCCGACTTCGATAACTTTATCTTGATTCAAATACCTTCCGGCACAAGAATCCGCTTGTTTTTCTCGCTCACTTTCTGCCTTTTCATCAAGATTATCTAAAAAAGGTTCGTTCAAGAAATCATAATGATTCAAAATATGTGCAATTTCGTGGGCAACAACAAACCAGAAGTTATCAATTCTGTCATAACGACATGTATAAACAACAAAGGGATTTTTATTGCAGATAAAAGCGGCCCCATCAAGATATGTTTTTTGCAAATGACTTAACACAAAAAATCCAACACCACAAGAAATTAAATCATCAATAAGCTCCGAAACGCCATTTTCTTTTGTTGTGTAATCATAAAGATGAGCTGCAATCGATTCTAATTTCTTTTTGTTGTATTTGGGTAATTCAAAGGATGCAGCATTTAATTTTGCAAATTCAAACCAAGTTTTGCTGTACCACTTTGTATAATCGTAATCAAACTTTGTCTGGCGAGCGCAGAACTTATAATTCTGATTATAATCATCTTCTGGAATGGACTTTTGATTGAATATACGAATACACTCCTTTTCAATTCCTTCCAAAGTGTTTATATCATACAAAAACCAGCCCTTCTTTTTCATTTCTGCAACAGGCATATATTTTCTGAGCATTGCCTTTTTTGCAGTAAGCTCATTCTTTTCAGAATCCTGTTCTTCTCGCTTTCGAATCTGATATTTTGCATCAACTTCAATCCAAAAATCTGCAGGTGAACCAAAAACTTTTTCCAGCGTTACGGCAGTTTCTGGTGTAATTCCCTGCTTGTTGTTTATGAGAAGATTTATTGTTTTTAAACTGAAGCCGGTTACTTCGGCCAAATCATTTTGAGTCCATCCAAATGAATCCAAAAAATCTAAAATAAAATCTCCCGGACCGACATTGTAAAATGGCTTTAACTCTTTTGCGTTCATACTATGCACCTTCCATCACTGATAGTGATGCGTTAAATCTTCAAGACCAATGATTCCAATTGTCTTTTCTTCATTGGTCCAGTCAATTTCCATAATCAGTCGCCATGTTCTATCCATCCGCATGGAATACTGATTTGTTCCTTCCAATTTTTCAAAATTGTATCCAGGATATCTCCAGATATCTTGAATTACTTTTAACTGCTGCAAAATTCTTACAGCAAGAGGAAACTTTCTAACCACTTGCGCAGGAACTTTTTTATATTTTGAGGACTTTCCAGATGTATACAATTCTTGCAAATGTTCATTTTTGAAAATGACTTCCATGTATAACCTATATGGTTATAATATATAGTCACATTTATAATTTGTCAAGAAAATTGGAAGAACGAGGTAATATTTAAGGCACGATTTTTATTGCCGATTGGGGATTGTTTTTGTAAATTTAATATTAGTTATCAGCGTTGCTGCTCTAACAAAAAAAGGTGCATTCCACCACTTTCTACATCAGGAAACGCACCTTGAACACAAAAAGAACCAATGTTCTGTTTTATATCTGTATTATTTATCGGTACAAGGTGATAAAACTTTATGTTGGTTCCTACTTCATATGAAGGAGGAAATCTTATATGCCAAATCCTAACAATAGGACTGTATATCAAACTCCGAATGGAGAATGGGCAAATAAAAAAAATGGCAATTCAAGACCATCAAAATTGTATGACACCCAAAAAGAAGCCATTGCAGATGCTCATCAGCAGATATACAATGATGGTGGTGGAGAACTTACCATAATGGGAACCAATCATCAAATCAGACAAAAATTGACAGTTGCCCCTGGTAATGATCCTTGTCCACCTAGAGACAGGACTTAATTTCCTTATCCCCAAATGCAGAAAATATTTGGGGATAACTATAAACATTTTCTAATAGATTTCTCAATCTGAAAACTCAGATGCTAATCCACGACATTCTGATGTTCTATTACTTTGATTATGATAATACGAAAAATCAAGCCCTCCAGCAACGACTTTCACATCTCCTTTTGTTGTGTCTTTTTCAGTGATTGTTGTACCTCTTTTTATCAACGCAATTTCACTAAATTTCTTTACTTTCCATCCCTCTGGAATCTTGCATTTGAGAGTTTCGTTCCAGACCATTTTTCCGCCGTAAGATTTGTATGACTTGCCATTTGCATTAGGAAAGTCGAACTACACAAACCAGTGGTCATAAAGTCGTTTTGCCATATGTTCCAGTTTTGCGTTCATACGATGTTCCCATTTTCATCATAATTAAGTGTACCATGTATTCCATCGCCAAACGAGTCAATATATTCACCCAACTTATATTTCTCCATTTCCATTACTTCTTTCTTCCCTTAATTTTGCTTTCGGCATCTTCCAAAAGTTTCAACTCTTCGACATCCTGGCGGTCGGCTTCTTTTGCTTCAAAGTCTTTTCTTCGCTGGTCAAATTCAAGATAGATTTCTTCAACCTTTTTATCTGTCTGGATTCTTGAACGGCTACCTTTATCGTCTAACAGAGGAAAATCATTATCGCTTATAAGTTTGTCTACATTATCTTCCCAGAATTTTAATGTAAGATCTTTTCGCATTTTTACACGAAGTTCGGCTGTTTCAAGAAAGATGGTTACAAGTCTGTTAAGAGTATCAAGTTCATCCTGGGTAAGATAATTTTTTGAAATATAAATATCCTGCTTGCGGACAATTTTTCCTTTCCAGTTTGTAAGATTCATGTTTGGCTTTGAACTATCGGCACGGCTTAAAATGATTTCTGGTGAAGTCATTTTTGTTACGGCATAAATAAGCTTATTCTGTGTTTCTGCAAAAAAGTTCTGGCTTGCCTTATCTGTGCTATCATAATCTGAACTGAGGGCAAACAAGTCTCTAACCTTTTGATAGAATCTTTTTTCGCTTGCACGAATGTCGCGGATTCTTTCAAGAAGTTCGTCAAAATAGTCTGGTCTTCCGTCCGGATTCTTAAGACGCTGGTCATCAAGAATAAAGCCTTTTGTAAGGTACTCAGAAAGATTTTCGTTTGCCCATTTTCTAAACTGAGTTCCTCTTGGGCTTCTTACTCTAAAACCTACAGCAATTACCATTGGAAGGGCATAATAAGTTACATTGTAGTTTTTGCCGTCTGAGGCAGTTGTCAAGTAATCCTTGACAACTGAACTTTCTTCCAGTTC
>DGWD01000033.1 GCA_002395155.1 Treponema sp. UBA4267 | reverse complement strand
ACAATACTATCGTAACTATTACAGATTTGAACGGAAATGCTCTTTCATGGGCATCTTCAGGTGGACTCGGATTCCGTGGAGCAAAAAAATCAACTCCATTTGCAGCTCAGTCAGTTGCAGAAACAGCTTTACAGAAGGCTGCTAGTTATGGTTTACGTGAAGTACATGTGTATGTAAAAGGACCAGGAATGGGTCGTGAAAACGCTATCCGTTCTATCGGTGCAATGGGGTTAAAAGTTAAATCTATTTCTGATGTAACACCAATTCCACATAATGGATGTCGTCCACGTAAGACACGTCGAATGTAATTACTATAGAGGAGATTTATTATGGGAAAAAGCACACAACCACTCTTAAAAAGATGTAAATCTTTAGGTATCAACCCTGTAGTAATGGGCTATACAAAAGAGTCTAAAAGAAATCAGAAAGATGTAAGACGTAAGAAGTCTGAATACGGTCTTCAGCTTGATGAAAAACAGAAGGTAAGATTCATTTATGGTATTATGGAAAAACAGTTCCATAAATACTATGTAATGGCAACTAAGAAAGATGGCATTACAGGTGAAATGCTTCTTCAGATTCTTGAATCAAGACTTGATAACGTAGTATATCGTTTAGGATTTGCAAAAACACGTAAACAGGCAAGACAGATGGTTAACCATGGACACATCAATGTTAATGGAAAAAAGGTTAATATTCCATCTTACCTTGTAAAAGTGGGAGACGTTATCACTGTAAAGGAGAATTCAGGAATTAAGAAACTTATCGTTGCTAACAATGATGTAGTTGTTCCAGGATGGCTTGAAGCAGATAAAGATAATTTTACTGGAAAGGTTATCAACTTAGCTACAAAATCTGACATTGATTATGCAGTTAAAGAAAGCCTTATCGTTGAATATTACTCTAAATAGTAAAAAGGAGTTCGAATGGCTCGAAAAAATTTGCTCAAAGGTTTTAAAAGACCTAAAGGCATTACATTTGAACACGTTAGTACAAATCCTAACTACGGTAAGTTTTCGGCATCTCCATTTGAAACAGGATTTGGAACTACAGTTGGAAACACATTAAGAAGAATATTGTTGTCTTCAATACAAGGATATGCAATTACTTCTATAAGAATCACATCTTACGATGAAAGCGGACTTTCACATGTAATTTCAAGTGAATTCGAAGCAATTCCAAATGTAACTGAAGATACATTGGAAATTATAAATAGTCTTAAGATGATCAGATTGCGCCTTCCAAATGAAGTTGAAGAAGATACCCTTCAGTATGAATTCCGTGGACCTGGTGTAGTAAAAAGTGATGATTTTGCTAAAGAAGGCCAGTTGGAAGTTATGTCTAAGGATGTAGTTATCTTCAAAATGAATGAAGGTGCTCACGTGGATATTGAAATCCAGGTTGACTTAGGAAGAGGTTACGTACCTGCTGAGAACAACGAAAATTATCTTGAAGATGTTAGCGCAATTCCTATGGACGCCATTTTCACTCCTGTTCCTAAAGTAAAATACAATATTGAACCTTGTCGTGTAGGTCAGAGAAGTGACTACGAAAAGCTAAATATTGAAATTTGGACAGACGGAACCATCGCTCCAGAAGATGCTTTGGCAGAAGCTGCTAAAATTGCAAAAGAACATTTTGCAGTATTTATCAACTTTAATGACAAAGATGTTGTTGGAATTGATGAAAATGATGAAGGTGATGAAGGTATCAAACAGATACTTGATATGACAGTAGAAGAATTGGAACTTTCAGTTCGTTCATCAAATTGTTTGAAGAATGCAAATATTCGTACTGTCGGCGAATTGACAAAGAAAACTGAAGATGACATTGCAAAGACTAGAAACTTTGGAAAGAAGAGTTTGCAGGAAATCAAGGAAAAGCTCCAGAGTTGGGGACTTACTCTTGGTATGACAGATTACAGTCATCTGAAGAATGCTGCCTTGAATAAGCAGAAGGAAAAAACAGATGAATCATAGAAATGGTTTTAATCCGCTTTCACGTACAACAGCACATCGTCGTGCTATGTCACGCAATATGGTAACATCGCTTTTTAGATATGAGCGTATTACTACAACTAAATCAAAGGCTCTTGAAGTAAGAAAGTCAGCTGAAAAGTTGATTACAAGAGCAAAAGAAGATACTGTTCACAACAGACGTGAAGCAGCAAAGTTTATCGCAGATGAAAAAATCTTAAATAAACTTTTTACTGAAATTGCTCCACGTATGAAAGAGAGAAATGGTGGTTACACACGTGTTCTCAAATTAGGTTATCGTCAGGGCGATGCAGCTGATGTTGTAATTCTTGAATTAGTTGATTATAAGCTCGATACTGAAGCAAAAGAAGAAAAGAAGCCTGCTAAAAAATCAACAGATTCTGAAGCTCCAAAGACAAAGAAGACTACATCAAAAGCTAAGGCTGAAGGAAGTTCAGAAGCTAAGACTACTGCAAAGAAATCTACAACAAAAAAAGCTGCTGAAAAGAAAGAAGCTCCAGCTTCTAAATAACCGTATAAGGAGTTCAATATGTCAAAGAACCATCGTGGAACTGGTATTAGATCATTGGCTTCTCACGGAAGAGGAACTTGTGCTATCTGTGGAAAAACAGATATTAAGGTTCTCTGGGAAAAAGAAATCAATGGCGAAACTGTTAAGATTTGTAAATTTTGTAATGCTAACTTAAAAAATAAGGAAAAGGTTGAAGCTCGTAAGGCAAAACCAGCTGCTGAAGAAACAGCTGAAGCTACTGAAGAAGCACCAGCCGCTGAGTAATTTTTTAATACTTAGTATTATGTAAACCGTCATCAAATTGAGATGACGGTTTTTTTTTATTTAACAGAAAGAATAGTTGCTTGAAATTGTAAATTGAGGTAAACTTTAAAGATATGAGTGTAACAACAAGTCATCACATTTCACGTTATTATGACTATTTTCGTGATAAAGAGATTGTGTTTACAAAAGCTAATCTTAAATCATTGCGAATGGATCCTAGACAAATATACCTCAAATGTAATGGTGGACAGTGGCCTTGTATCATAAACTCTTCTTCATTGCAACAGGCTAAGGTTATAATAGGAACGTCTAGTGGTGCATATGCTGCAATTTCAAAAAATAAAAATTCTCCAGTATCATTAAGATATTGTTTTTTTGATAACAATAATGAACCTATTCAGTTTTTTGTAACTTGTGGTGTTCTTGAAATAAAATCTTATCAAGGTTCTAGTGATCTTGCTATTGTCACCCTAACATTTTCACAAAGACCGCCTGATGATTTAATCTTAAAAATTGGTGAGTTTATTGAAGTAAATCAGAACTTCCAGAATAGAAAAGAAGAAAGAATTGGCATTAATAAAAATTCTCTACGTGAATTAGGAATTCCTAAGGAAGAGTCATATGTTTTTGTTTCTGGTGTACCAAGAAAATGTATTTTAAAAGATATATCTTTTGGTGGTGCTAGAATTATGCTCGTTGGCATTCCAAAATTTCTTGAAGATAAGGCAATTGATCTTAGACTTTTCTTTGCTGATACAAATGAAAAAATTGCTTTAAAAGGAACTGTAAAAAGTGCAGATTTTTTACCTGGTAGAAAAGATATTTCGATAGTACATATTGAATTTGATGTAGAAGAAATTCCTATGACTTATAAATTTCACATAAATTCATATATTACTTCTTATCAAAAACAAATGATCGAAAATCAGTTGAATAATCAGGCTGCTGCTAAGAAAATTGAAGCTGAGGCTGCTGCAAAAGTTGCAATTTTACAAGCCCAGAACATATCTGCTTCTCAAGCACAGGCTCAAGTTCAACCTCAAATTGGTACTCAAACAGAAGTAAAAGCAACTTCTGTTGCTTCAAAACCAGCTGAAAATCCAAGTGGAGTAACTACAAAGACTGAAACCTCAGCTAATACAGTTGCTCAAAATGAAAATAAATAAAAATAAGTGAGAAAAAATGAATCCTAAGAATCCACTCGAATCAATTTATTTTATCAGTATTCCTGATAATTTTATTTCTTCACAAACACAATTGAAAATTGATCCTAAGATTAAGCTTCCTGTTCAGAAAAAAGTTGATGAAGCTCCTGGAGAATTTAATCCTAAGGAAATTACAACTGAGCAAATCTTGGCTGGAATACTTACTGTGTTAGCTTATGATAAAAAAAATGAAAATCTTGATTACTATCGAGAAATTGTTAAACAGGTAAAACCTAATATTAAAAAAGAATTGTGTGAAGCTGCAATTTTAAAAACCAAGAATGAGGATTTTGAACTTGCTGAAGAAATCTTTTTGGCACTTTTAGGTTTAGATTCGGAAGATCCTGCTTTAATCTTAAATATGGCTCTTTTTCTTGATCAGAGAGCTGATTCTTACAGAAATGCTGGCTTGAATGATGATGCAGATGCCTATGATGCTGATGCACAATCATATTATACAAAAGCAATGTCTGTTGAACCCCCTTTGGCGGATGTTTATTTTAATGTTGGTTTCTTCTATATGAAGCAGCATAAATATCGTGAAGCAAAGGATGCTTTTGAAACTTATATTGCCCTTACATGTGATGTAAATGATGAAGATTTGGGTGAAAATGGTGTTTATAAAAAAGAACGTGCTCAAGAAATAATCAATTTTATTAACGAACAGAATGTTGATGATGAATATTTTAGAGCGGCTTATGATTTAATTTCCCATGGTCAGGAAGAAAAAGGCTTAGAGCAAATTCGTTTGTTTATTGCAAATAATCCGAAAGTTTGGAATGCCTGGTTCCTTCTTGGTTGGGGATTAAGAAGATTAGAAAGATTTTCGGATGCAAAACAGGCTTTCTTAGAATGTTTAAAAGTTGGTGGAGATAAAAATCCTGATACTTATAATGAACTGTCTTTGTGTTATATTCAGGAAAAGAATTTTGATGAAGCTCAGAAGTGTTTATTGAAAGCCTTGGGAATGGAACCTGAAAATACCAAGGTTATTTCTAACTTGGGATATTTGGCTTTGGCTCAAGGGGATGTACAAGGTGCAAGGAATTACTTCCAAACGGTTCTTGAGTATAATCCTAAGGATACCATTGCAGCGGCAGAACTGCTAAAACTGGAAAAAGATTCTTAATTAAGAAAATCAAGGGAGACTATGTCTCCTTTTTTTATGCCTACTTTATCAAACCAGCCTTGTGGAACTTCAAGCGCATATCTAACTGAAACTGTACTGACAACAGATGCTAGGCTATAAGGAGTCATGTCAAAAATATCACGGATTTTTCCTTTAGAATCTATGTAAGCAATTGATAAAGGATGTGGCGTATTCTTCATCCAAAATGATAGGATTTGGTCTTTTTCAAAAATAAAAAGCATTCCAGTTCCGTCAGGAATGGTTTTTCTTTCCATAAAGCCAAAATTTCTTTCTTCTGGTTTTTCTGCAATTTCGGCCTTAACAGATAATTGACTTCCATCAGCTTTTGAAATTGTAATATTTTTTACAGGAAGTTTTGTGTGGCTTTTACACGAGAGTAAACATAAAGATAAAAAACAAATGATTATAAGGTAAAAAGATTTCTTTATCATAATTCATCCAGAAACATATCTCTTGTGATTTCGGTAGGAGATGCTTTTATGTTATTGTAATTTTGGGTCATCTTGAATGTTTCTTTATCTATATATTTAAGGGTAAGAGGTTTTTCAAGACTCATAGAATAATTATCATTTTCCCATTTTGCACTTTTGGGATCAAGACTATTTGGTTCGCCGTATTTTTGACAAAGTTTTGAAAAGATGGAGTAATAATCCATCTTTTCGGGATTAATATTAATTGTAATAATGAAAAGACTGTCGTCATAAAACTGGAAGTAGCATTGTCTTAAAAAATCGGAACCGTGGCCATATTCAGCATCAGTTTCTATTAAGATTTTGCTTGTGCCAGGAATTAGGGAAACATCACGGTCTCCATGGTAGCCAAAAGCAGAATCTTTAAGTAGGGCATCTTTTGTTTCATCAAGAGACATTCCCAGGTTAATATCTCTATAACCTGTAGGTATTTCTTCGGCATTTAAAACAAAAATTGTTGCAAAAATTAAGAGAAAGTTAATAAATTTCTTCTTTGATATAAACATACTTTAAATATCGGAAGAAAACTAACTAATATTATTCTGTTTTCTGTAAAAAGCAGCTTGTTTTGTTAATTCAAGTAAATCTTTAATAAAGATTTTTCCGCCTACAATATTAATATTTGAAGATTGTTCAAGTTCATAAATGGCTTTTGCCTGATATTGATTTGGTAAAGCACACATATTTGCAAGGTCCTTTGGAGTTAATTCAGTCTGCATAGACTGTTTTGTTGTTCCAATTGAAATCTTCTGCTTTTCAATTTGAAGAGAAAGCATATCAATCATTTTTGCAAGTGGGTCTCTAAGGTTTGCATTATCAAGTTGGCGGTACATTGACCAAAGTCTTTCGGCAAGTGTTGTAGTTAGTTTTGAAACCAGCTGAGGCTGTGTAGAAACCATTTGATTGAAGTTAGAGCGGTTAATAACCATTACTACACAATCACTATGGGCAATTGCATTTGCTGATCTAGGTTTGTTTTCCAGTAAAGCCATTTCTCCAAACATATCGCCTTTTTTGAGTACACAAAGAATTACTTCGTTTCCATTTACAACTTTGGAAATTGTAACTTCTCCCTTTTGAATGATGAACATATCGGCACCAGACTGTGATTCAGAGAAAATCATAGTGTCTTTTGGATATGAACGGCTCATATCTTCGGTTGGTTCAAAATATACTGCATGTGTTTTTGGTTTGAGAGCAATAAATTTTTGTTTAGCAATATCGGCATTTGGGCCAGTTGGTTTTGTTTTTAAGTATTGATAATAAGCATAAATTGCAATGTCGCTACGGGCAGTTTTTTCGTAAAAACTAGCTACATTAAAGATTTGTTCGTAGGTTTCCTTTGTTACAGAATTTAAAGTCGCTTTGGTAAGCATTTCATTCATTACACGCATGCGGTTTGCAAATGTTTTAATGATTTTAAGAGCAACAGGAGTATTGTTTTTGATAAGTTCTGGATATTGGTCTTTTTTTACTGAAATGGCCATTACATCTGTAACAGCAATTGCAGTTTCAATTTGAAGGTGTCCAGACATACAAGGTACTACACCAACGAAGTCGCCTGGTCCGTATAAAACAGGAGCAATTCCTGAACCAGTGGCTTTTATACATTGAACAGAACCTTTTTGAATGATGTAAAAATGATCCGTATCAGCTTTGCCTTCTACTACAAGGTAAGTTCCTTTACGGAAATTAACTATTTGTAATTGTAGCACACTCTACTCCTTGTGCAAATTTATACCAATTTTTAAGTATAGTTTTACATGTTTCTTTTGTCAATTAATAGAAGAAAGGATGATTTTATTGATTTGTCAGGAAAATTATTTCATTTTCAAGATCAAAACCAAACTTTTCCTTTATAGTTCTTTTTGTAAGTTCTACTAACTCTTTTATATCATCGGATTTTGCGTGGTCAACATTAATAATAAAGTTACCGTGGAATGGAGCAATCTGTGCACCGCCTATTTTTACACCTTTCAATCCTGCCTGGTCGATAAGAACTCCGCTTGGTTTACCAAAATTGTGGTTATTTTTGAAAACTGAGCCTGCACTTGGAAATTTAAAATGACCTTTTTCGATTCTTTCATTTATAAAGTGTTTGCATTTAGCTTCGATAGAGGCATGTTCTTTATCATCTTTTTGCTCTAGAACAAATGTGGCTGAACAGATTATTTTTTTTGCTTCATCATTATTATTAGTTTGAAAAGGTGATTTTTTGTAATCCCATTCAGATTCCTGGAAAGGCTGGCAGATTATGGTTGCTCTTTTTTTGGGTTGTACAGTAAAAAATGATGTATCGTAAACTAATTGACTAATTGATTTTTCAAAACAACGGGCATTCATATAAAGTGCTCCGCCGACAGTTCCAGGGAGTCCTGCAAATTCTTCTATTCCAGAAAGATTATGTTTGGTACAAAAATTGACGAGACTGGACATTGGTGTTCCAGCCTGGCAGGAAACTAGAATCTGGTTTTCTTCTAAGTTTTGTGGCCTTTCATCATCAGTCATTAATATATTATTTAAATTTTCTGTTGAAATAATAATGCCGTGGTAGGGTTGGTCGGGAAAAACTATATTTGAGCCTCCGCCAAGAATAAAAAACTTTTCTTCAGCAGCAATACAGGCACTTACGACTGAAATGAGTTGTTCCTGACTAATTGGGGCAATAAATAAATCGGCAGTAGACCCAACTTTAAATGTTGATTTTGGAGCCAAAGGAAAATCTTTTTTATACGAAATTTTTGCTATATCAAAACTGTGAAGAAGAAAATCATTAATCATATTTGTATTATAAATAAGTTTGGAATTTATTAATAGATTGCTATGACTACTTTAATAGGAAGAAAAATGATAAAAAATGGGAAAATATAATTTTTTTTTCTTTTAATTGTAATGGTTTTTTGTTATTTTAAGTTTATTAAAGAATGTTGAAAAAATAATTTGTTATAAATACGGAGAAAACTATGTCTGTAGTGAGCTTAAAAAATGTCTTCAAGTCTTATCCACTTGGAAAAGAAAGAATTGAAGCGGTAAAAGGTGTATCATTTGATATTGAGAAAGGTGAATTTGCTGCAATTTCAGGTCCTTCTGGATCTGGAAAATCAACAATTTTGAATATGATTGGATTGATTGATCTTCCAAGTGCAGGTTCAATCGTCATTGGTGGAACAGACGTTTATGATGGTGTAGATTTAGAAGATGCAGAAGTTCTTAATACACGCTGGGTTTCTTCTGGAGATAATAAAAAGAAAAAAATCCGTAAATCAATTCCTACTAAACTTGATAAAAGAATTACAGGTCTTAGACGTTCTCATCTTGGATTTATTTTCCAGACATTCAACCTGATTCCTGTTTTAAATGTATATGAAAATATAGAATTCCCTCTTTTACTTGAGTCTAAAGATCCTGGTTCAAAGTCGCCGGTAGATGATTTTACAAAAGCTCAGAAAGAAGAATGGATTAATTATCTTATTGAAAAAGTTGGACTTACTGACTGGAAAACTCATAAGGCTACAGAACTTTCTGGTGGTCAGCGTCAGCGTGTTGCAATTGCACGTGCACTGGTTACAAAAGCTCCTGTTATTCTGGCAGATGAACCAACAGCTAATCTTGACTCTAAGAATTCTGAACAGATTTTGAAATTGATGAAGTCTCTTAATAAAGATCCTGACTTGCAGACAACATTTATTTTCTCTACACATGATTCTCGTATTGTTGATATGTGTGATCATGTTGTTCATATTCTTGATGGTCAGATTACAAATGATGAGCACAAAGAAGGCTCTGATGTTTACAAAATTTAGGGAGAGTTACCGTGAAAGAGATAATTAAACTTGCTCTTCGTAATCTCAAGGAACATAAATCTAAAACTATCATTATTTCAATGTTCATCTTGTTTGGTGTTGCAATTGTAATAATGGGAAATTCTTTTCTTGAATCAATAAACAGAGGTTTGGAGAAGGATTTTAGAGCAAATGTAACTGGAGATATTGCGATTTCTACAATTCCTGCAAAAGGAACAACAATAGATGTTTTTGGTGTAAATTCGACAAACTTTACTGGGGAGATTCCTCAGATTCCAGCAATTAATGAACTGGAAAAAGTCGAAAATATTTTGAAAGAAACAAAGGGTGTGAAAAAGACTTCTAAACTTATTTCTGCCCAGGTTATTCTTGCAAAAGGTACAGAAATTGATTTATCGGCATTCATGGATAATGATGATCTTGGTTTGATGGATATTCCAATTTCGATGTTATTTGCAGGGGAAGACGGAACTTTCTGGGATATGTTTCCAGATTTGAAGATGGTAGAAGGAACTTTCCCAGCTCCAGGTTCAAACGAAATAATTGTTGATACTCGTGTAATGGCGGGTTTTGAAAAAACTTATAAGGAAACTTTGAAGGTTGGAGATACAGTCCTCCTGGCATCTATGGGGGGCGTAATTCGTGAAGGTAAGGTAGTAGGTATTTTTAAGCCTGCTAACGAATATTCCGCTATGTTCCAGAGTATTTATTGTGAACCTGTTCTTGCCCGTTCTTTTGCAGAACTTACTTATGCCAGTTCTTTTGATCAGGTATTGCCTGATTCTGTAGACCTTTCTATTGCAGATATGTCGGAAGATGATTTATTTGCTGATGACGATTTATTTGGTGCAATTGAAGAAGATACTTCGGTTCTTGGTTCGTCTGAAGATTTTGACAATATTCTTGGTGATACAAGTCTTAGAGATGAATTAAACAAGACTGATGATGGTGCCTGGCAGTTCTGTCTGGCAAAACTAGATAATCCATATCTTGATAAGAAACTTGTTCGCGAACTGAATAAACGGTTTGCTGAAGAAGGGCTTAACGTTCGTGCTATGGACTGGAAACTTGCTGCTTATTCTTATTCGGGTACGGTGGAAGGAATTGGCTTTATCTTTAATCTGCTCATTATCATCCTTGCTATTGTTGTATTTATTATCATTATGAATACCATGGTTGTTTCTGTTATTGAAAGAACCAGCGAGATTGGAACAATGCGTGCTATTGGTGCCGAAAAGAAATTTGTTAAGAGATTGTTCTATTCTGAAGCAGTTATTTTGACTTCTATTTCTTCTTTAGCAGGAATTATTCTTGCCTTTATCTGTATGGCTATTTTCAACGCCTGCAATATTGTTATTACAAATGAAATTGCAAAAATGATTTTGGGAGGAGGATTGCTTCACTTTAGTCCTACTGCCTCAATCATCATTACAACTATAGTTATTGCAATTGCGGGAAGTGTAATTAGTAATATGTATCCGGTTAAATCTGCACTTAGAATTACACCTCTCAAGGCTTTGAGTAAGGAATAGGAGGGATTTATGAAAACTGTATCATTAGCATTAAGAAATCTTACACGTAATAAAAGACGTAACGCCATCCTTGCTATTGCAATTGCCTTTGGATTTTTTGTAGTAACTGTGATTGACGGACTTACAACTGGAATGGTTAGTAATCTTGAACATCAGATTACACAGCTGGTTGGTGGAAATGTTATTGCCCAGGGGCTTGAATGGCTTCCTCCAGAAGAAGAGGGTGGAAAAGCAAAAATTGTAAATATTGTTCGCGATAGAGATTACATCAAAAATGTGGTGGATGACTGTAAAATCAATTATGAGTATTACTCTTGTTTTACAATGTCCAACGGAATGCTCATTTTTGGTGGAAATAAATCTGCAATTCAGTTGTATGGACGAGATTTGACTGAAAAACAGCTGAATGAATCGCTTCAGTTTGTAAGTGGTGGCGTTGATCTTTCCAAGAAAAACGGGCTTATCATCAGTGATAAAACTGCTGATTCAATGAATCTTCAGGTGGGTGATGTTGTAATTTATTCTACAACGACCGTTTATGGTCAGAATACTTTTGCAGATTTAACTGTAACTGGTATTTTGAAATCAAACAGTTTTGTAAATACAATTCAGGCTTATGCAAGTATTGATGATGTAAACGAAATTTGCCAGATGCCAGAAGGCGGCTATTCTATGTTCTCAATCTATCTGAAGGATAAGAATAAACAGACTCAGGCTGCTAATTTGATTGAAGCAAGAATCAGAAAGGATCATGAAAGTAATCCTGAAATTAATGTAACAAGTCGTCTGGAAGCAATGAAGACCAATCCTACAAATATTGGAAAGGGTATTGAAAAGCAGATTGATGTTCGCAAGCCGGAGAATGAATGGAAGGGTGTAAAATATGGTGTTGAAACCCTTTATGATGAAATTCCTCAGATTAAGACTGTTTTGAACATTGTGCATATAATTACTACTGTAATTTTGATAGTCATTCTTTTGATTGTTATGGTTGGAGTTTCTAATACTTACCGTATGGTTTTGTATGAACGAATTCGTGAAATTGGAACTATGAGAGCTTTGGGAATGTCTGGAAAAGATACAAGAAAAATCTTTACAAATGAAGCTGTAATTCTTTGTATGATAGGTGCTTTTGCAGGTCTTGTTATTGCAGGCCTTCTGATGGTAATCATTCATCTTATTCCAATTACAAATGAGGCTTTATCTTTCTTCTTGCAGAAGGGACATTTTACTTTCAAGCTTTCATTTGCTTCGATTGTTATACAGTATTTAATTTTAATCATATTAACTACATTTGCTGTTCGAGGAAGTGCTAAACAGGCAGCCAGAATGAGTCCTGCAGAAGCTCTTAGAACCGTAAAATAAACGCAAGGAGTTATTATTTATGAAAAAATTATTGATGATATTGTGCGGGGCTTTAATTTCTGCTGCTGCACTTTTTGCTCAGGTTTCTGCAGAAGATCAGGAAAAAGCTTATAAAATTATGGAAGCTACAGATAAAGCTCTTGCTTATCATGGTGATTATTCTGCGACAATTTCTCTTATCATTAAAAAGCCTGGAAAACCTGATGAACATGTCCGCTACAAGATTTTTGAACGTACTGATAAAGATCTTATGACAATTGTTCAGATTTTCCCTGAAGCTGATAAAGGTGTGGGATACCTCCGCGATGGTGATAACATCTGGGCTTATGATCCAATCAGCCGTAAGTTTACTCATACTTCATTAAAAGAAGCACTTGCTGATTCTGATGTAAAAATTGATGATGTAGAACAGAATGATACTCGCTGGCGTGATAATTATGAAGTTACAGATTTGCAGTCTGGAACACTTGGTAAAATTGATGTTGATATCATCACTTTGACTGCAAAAACAACGGAACCTTCTTATGTAAAGTCAAAATATTACATTCGTAAGGATATTCCTCTTGTCCTTAAAGAAGAAGATTTTTCTGGTTCTGACCGTTTGATGCGTACAATTCTTATTCCAAAGTATGCAAAAGTTCCTGCTGGTTATGTTTCAACTCAGGCAACTGTGCGAGATGAATTGAACAAGGGTGAACAGACAACTCAGATTATTTCGGAACTGACTTTTGATTCTTTGCCAGATAAGATTTTTACTAAGGCATATCTGGAAGGATTGAACTAGGTGCTAGGTTTTAGGTTCTAGGTGTTAGGTTTTAGGTGCTAGGTTGGAGGGAGGGGGAGCTAAGCTGGCAGTTTATAACCTTAATCTAAAAATGGAGATTTCAATGAATAGAAAATTTTTTGGATTATTTACAGTCCTTTTTTTGCTTTCTGCGGGGCTTTATGCTCAGTCGGATGACGATTTATTTAGTGGAAGTGATGAAGATTTTTTTTCTTCCATTGATGATAGTGTTTTTGCTGAAAATGATGACGACTTATTTGGTGGGAGCGAGGACGACTTATTTGATTCTAATGGAATTGAAGTTGTAGAAGAAGTTAAGGCTAAAACTGATTTGAGTAAAGGTGTTTTATTTGAAAACGGTTCCATTAAAATTGGGGGCAACTTATCTACATCTCTTTCTACAATGACCACTTTATATTCCGAAGATGAAGAAAATTTTGGTGAAAATCTGAAAAATACAAAAATTACTCCAACCTTAAGTTCTTTCTTAACTGTCGATGCAAGGCCTACTCAATATTTAAGAATGTATACCAAGTTTGGAATATCGTATCCAACATCATCTTCTGTAGCTGGATTTAATTCTGGTAACTCTTGGTTTAAGCTAAAAGAACTTTTTACAGATTTTTCAATTGCGGATGCAGCCTTTTTCCGTTTTGGTATTCATACTGTTAGCTGGGGAACTGGATACTTCTTTAGTCCGGTTTCAGACATAATCAATACTTCATCAATTAATCCGGAAGATGCGACTGCCCAGGTTGATGGTAGTTTAAATCTTAGAACTCAGATAACTTTTCCAAATACACAAAATTGTCTTTGGTTTTATGTAATTCCTTCTACCGATTTTACAAACTCTACTACAGCGGAGTCTTATATTAGAGATACTGCTCTTGCTGGTAAGTTTGATTTAGTTTTGGGTGGTTGGGAATTTGGTTTAGGTGGATTCTGGAAATATGAAAATGCACCTAAAGGAATGATTACATTTACAGGAAGTTTGAAAAAATTGTCTGTTTATGGAGAATTTGTTTATTCTTATGGTGCAAAAAGTGAATGGGCCGAAAGTAAAGATTGGGCAAATAAGACAAATATTTTCCAGTTTTCTGTAGGAGTTAGCCGTATGTGGAAAAATCCTTCTGTTGTATTGGCGGCTCAGTATTATTTTGACGGAAATGGAATTGATAAACTTTTGGATCAATCTTATACGGTTGGTGATCGGACTGTTGAATTTGTAGTTCCAAGTTTAACTAAGGGGCATAATATTGCTCTTATGGCCAATTTTGATGGAATCCTTTCTTCAAAAGATTTAAGTGCCACATTCTTTGCTATGGCAAATTTTGGAAAGGATAAGATGAGTGATGAATCGAAGGAAAACTTTGAAGCTTTGGGACAGCCTGTTTCTGATGTGACAATGATTCTTTCTGCAATGCTGAACTATACTCCTTTTTCAGTTTTTTCTGTTGGTGTTGGACCTTATTTGACCTGGGAAACTTATGATAACAAGCCTACAGTTTCTTTAAAAATTTCTGCTAAACTTGGTGGTGGAAAGTTCTAGGAAACTTAATCAGCTGCTTTAAAATAATAAATCCTACCGGAGCATGGAAAGTATTTCTCGCTTCAGCAGGATTTTTTTTGTCACAAAGTTTATTATTTAGAAACTTTAATCTTTAGGGCTTTACAAGAGTGTGGTGCAATTTTGAATTCGGCCTTAGAGCCTAAATCTTTCTTTTCCCAAAGATCGCGGATGTTGTCGTCCTTTCCAATTGAAAGATTGAGTTTTACTGTCTGTTCTTCTTCACTCAAATTAAAAAGACATTCGTAGTAAGAAGTCTGGTCTGGACATTCGTTAATCCATGTAACAAGATTTGTGTTGCAGCTTGGACTTGCCTGATAAGCTTGGAGAGGATTTTTATTCATTTCGATTATTTCTTCGTTTGTAAGAAGACTGAGGTTGAAATCATCCAGCTGTGGAAGGTCTGTTCCAATCATAAGTGGGGCACGGAAAATTGACCAGAGGGTAATCATGGTGCGGGTTTCTTCCTGAGTAAATTTGCATTTCCATCCTTTGTTGGAAGAACTTTCTAAATCACCCCAGCCATAGCCAAGTACGTTCATAGGAAGCATGTCACAGTCTGGCCAGTTTCCTCCACCAACGTGAGACTGCCATACTTCGCAGCGTTCGAACATTGCCTTAAGGAGTTTCCAGTCGTCCCAGAAATCATCAGTAATTCGCCACATGTTTGCATAATTTTTGTAGTGGTGAGCTTTTTCTATAACGGCAGGTCCAGGTGATAAAGAAAGTACCATTGCACGTCCAGAATTTTCGATGGCATTTGCAATAAGTTCAATTTCTTTTTCTGCAGAGTAAGGATTTGAAGGATACATGTTTGTGTTGCAAATATCATCAATCTTTACATAATCAACTCCCCACTGGGCATACAGTTCGAAACAAGAGTCGTAGTAGTCCTGTGCGTATGGTTTTGAAGCATCAACTCCATACATATCAGGATTCCAGCGGCTGATGGAGTAAGGATTTGCAATCATATTTGCTGTGATTTTACTTCCGTCGTGAGTTTTAATTGCCAGGTGGTCGTGAGCAGCAAAACGTGGAATACCTCTCATAATGTGGATTCCAAACTTGAGCCCCAGAGAATGAATGTAATCTGCCAGAGGTTTAAATCCTGCTCCATTTGCTGAAGAAGGAAAACGGTTTTCTGCTGGAATCTGGCGGGAATATTCATCAATGCAAAAACGACTGAATGGAATATACTGAATTCCTTCTTTGTTGCGTTTGCCTGCATCTGGATCTGACCATTGAATATCAATTACTACATATTCCCAGCCGTACTTTTTAAGATTTTTTGCCATGTATTCGGCATTTTTACGAACTTGTTCTTCATTTACTGTTGTGTTGTAATAGTCGTAGCTGTTCCATCCCATTGGTGGGACTGGTGCTACATCATTTTTATTGTAAGAAGTAGTCATTTTTTCTCCTCTGTATAAATCTATTGTAGATTAATCTTTTCTAATAAGGAACTGGAAAAATTATCAAAATTAAAAGTGATTTTTGAATATTTTTTCAGAAGTTTTAAGTAGTCTTTGCGAGGAATATCCATTGCTCCATAACGGGCCATGTTGTCGGTGTAGGCCTGGCAATCAATTAATTTACCGCCCTTTGCAAAGAAGTTTTGAGCAAATAAGACAAAGGCTGATTTAGAGGAATTATCTTCCAGGGTGAACATAGATTCTCCAATAAAAATACTTCCAACCATGACCCCATAAAATCCTCCCACAAGTTTTTCTCCATGCCAGACTTCTATACTATGGACAAAACCTGATTCGAAAAACTTTTTGTAGGCCTGCAGCATTTGAGGGCCTATCCAACTGCCTATTTGGTCTTGGCGAGTCATAGAACCGCAATTCTTCATCACTTCTTCAAAACATGTGTCTATTGTGTAGTGATAGGGATTGTGTTTGAGAAATTTTTTTATTGATTTAGAAACGTGTAATTGCTCAGGAAAAATTACGAAACGTGGATTAGGACTTCGCCAGATAACGGGTTCGCCAGCATCTTCATTATACCAGGGAAAAATGCCTTGCTGGTAGGCGGCTTTTAGAAATTCCTGAGAAATTGAATCTGTTATAAAACAAATATCAGGTTCATGCGAGGAAAAATAACCTGGTGGTGGTAGTTTGAAGCTTTCTTTTGGCGTTTTTACCTTATTGCAGGATTCTGAATACTTTTTCCATTTTCCATTGATAAGAATCTGGCAGGGCTGGTAATTAGCTTTGTAGTTCATTTTTTTGCAGCCAGGAAGATAAAGACCCAGGTAGTAATATTTAAAGCCCATTTCTATACACAAGGCAATTTCCTGTAGAACGCTGTATACACCAAGACTTCTTTTTCTTATTTCTGGACTTACATCATAGTAAAAATAATTTGAACAAAGGGCTTCCGGTTCGTTGTTTTTATTTGTTGTAAAGTCTAAAATGCCTACTCCAATTAAACGGTCATTCAAGCGATATTCCATATTCCAAATGCCGTCGTAGCCTTTGTTCATTTGTGAAAGCTGCCTTTTTGCCTCTTCCATCGTCATCTTTTTGTAGTCTGCTTTATGCTGATTGTGGTAGGCATCGTATTCGCGGAAGAGGAGGGCTTCTTCATCACTTGGATCTTTTCCGGCTTCTTTTAGGTTTACCTGCAAGTCCTGGTTTTTACGCCATACCGCACGTTGGCTTTTGGAAGGTTTAAAATCCTTTGCTTTCAGGCGGATTGGCCGGCATTCGTTGCACCAGGCACATTTATTTATATAAAAAGTGTTACTATAACGACAAAAACCTTTTTCTTTGAGGTCTGAATATAATAAAGTTTGATTAAGATTAGGGCCGAATTTGTTTAATAACCAGGGAATTGTTGTGTATAGGTCTGAACAAATTCTATCCGGGTAGTAGCCACACGGAGAGGCATATTGCATTAAGGGTAAAAAATCTGATGGCATATATATTATTATATCACCATTTTGTTAAAGCACAGTGGGCAGAAATGTGTTTTGCCCTGAATTGTACAAAACATCCGCATTCAGCACATGTCATGCCTCCAATCAGTCTGGAGCATTCCTTACAGATTTGGAGACGACGACTGTACTCTCCATCACCGGCATAGTCAAGACAAGGCTCTGCAGCTGCCATTTCCTCTACCAATTCAGGAGTCATTTCCATTGTGGAAAGATATGCTTTTGTTTCACATTCAGGGCAAACGTTCATAGTTTATTTAAGAGTAATTGTTACAACTGAACGAGCAGGCATTGTGAGCTCTACATCATTATTCTTAAGCTGACATGCAAGTGGCTTTTCAGTAATTTCATCTGGCTTTTCGAAGCTGTTGATTGTATTCATTTCTTTTGCAGCAAGAACCTGAGCCTTAGCTTCTTTGAGTTTTCCTTTTAAGCCTGATAAAGAAACTGTAACAGTCTTAGATTCATGTAAATCTGCATTCGAAAGTGTAACAGTATAAACTCCATCTTTAACACTTGCAGATGAAGTGATTGCTGGGAGAAGGCTTTCTTCATCACCAACAAAGTCTGTTGCAACTGTTGAAGTAAGAAGTTTTGCATCCATGTGGGCCTTGTACATGTGGAATACGTACCAGGTTGGTGTTTTTACAAGTTTGTTACCTTCAGTAAGAACAGGAGACTGGAGAACGTTTACTGCCTGAGCAATGTTTGCCATTCTTACACGGTCAGAGTGATTGTTGAAAATGTTCAAAGTGATAGAGGCAACAAGGGCATCTCTTATAGTAGACTGCTGATAGAGGAATCCTGGGTTAGTTCCAGGTTCAACTGCATGCCACATTCCCCATTCGTCAACAATAAGCCCAACACGTTTGTCTGGGTCGTATTTAGACATAATTTCATCGTGACGGCGTACAAGTGTTTCCATAAAGCTAGCATTTCTAAGTGCCAGATACCAGCCTTTTTCGTCAAAGTTTGTTGCAGTATGTTTGTTATCCCAAGTTGGTTCAATTGTATAATGATGAAGCGAAAGTCCGTCCATAAGGTTGCCTGCTTCTCTCATCAAAACTTCAGTCCAGTTCCAGTCACTTGAGTTTGGTCCACAAGCGATTCTGTAAATTTTATCAGGACCATACTGTCTTACGTAAGTTTGGAAACGACGGTAAAGATCTGCATAGTATTCAGGTTTCATGTTACCGCCACAGCCCCAGCTTTCGTTTCCTACTCCAAAGAATGGGAGTTTCCAGGCATCTTTGTGACCGTTTGCTTCACGCATTTTTGACATTGGTGATTCACCGTTAAAAGTGATGTATTCAATCCATTCTGACATTTCCTGAACAGTACCACTTCCTACGTTTCCATTGATGTATGGTTTACAACCTAAAGTTTCACAAAGTCCTAAAAATTCATGTGTACCAAAACTGTTGTCTTCAAGAACTCCACCCCAATGAGTATTAATCATGCGTTTACGTGTTTCGTAAGGGCCAATTCCATCTTTCCAATGGTATTCATCTGCGAAACATCCACCAGGCCAACGAAGGTTTGGAATATCAATTTCCTTAAAAGCCTCAACTACATCTTTTCTGTAGCCATTAATGTTTGGAATATCTGAGTCTTTTCCAACCCAAAATCCACCATAAATACAGCGACCTAAATGTTCGCTAAAATGTCCGTAAATATCACGAGAAATTTGATTTTTTTCGTGACCTGCATCAACATTAACTAAATTCACTTTCAGCTCCTGTGTAAGGCCGCAAGCGGCCGGTGTTATATAGTAAAGCGTTAAAAAAATTGCGAGAGCAATTTTTAGCTTGACCATCTGTGTAAGGCCGCTAGCGGCCGGTCTTCCAAAGGTTAAACGTTTAACCTTATTTCTTGATATTAACATTAAGTGTAAAAAAATCAAGAAGAATATAAAAAAAAGCTGTCTGATAAAAAAAATTTATACAGACAGCTTTCTATGTTATGTTTTATTTACAATAAAATTAATCCTTAAAAATTAATAAGTCCTTAAGTTTTACAGAATAAGTTGAATCAAGTTCAACTCGGGTTTTTGCTTCACTAGTTACTGGTATTTCAAAGTGGTAAGATTCGTCGGCATAGCCTTCTGCTTTAACTTCCAGGGCAAAATGAAAATTTTTGGTAATTCCTGCTTCTTCGGCTGGAATTGATTTTACCCAAAATGAATAGGTTCCGTTTGTACTTTTTACGGTATGATAAGGATTTGGCCAGGTTTTATCTATCATTTCAGCAGGCTTACCGTCAAACTTAAGCATAATTGAAGCTTCTGGAATTGGTTCAAAAGTGTTCCCATCTAAAATGTTTCCTGTAAAAGTATAAAAATTGAATACAGGACTTGCATTTGCCTGAATCTTATTTTCAGACGGGTTGTTGGTGTGGAATGGTCTTTTTGTGGAATTAACAATCCTCATACCTTCCATTGCAAGAGCTTTAATATCAGCCTGGACCTGAGGACTTTCTAAATCCTTGGTGGCATGAGTTACACCTCGGCCTGAAACAACATATTTAGGAGGAATCCTGTTCAAAACATAATTAACTGTATCTAAGCGACAATTTTCGCAATCGCAGGAAAGCCATTTTGCTCCATCTTCTTTAACCTGATCATAAAGGTTATTAACAGCCAATTTAACAATATCTTCCATTAGATTGTGTACATCCATAATAAATCCTCTCTTTTTGTTTATGAAAATATTATAGGTTAGTTTTTGACAGAACTCAATCAATAAAGCTCTATATTAAAGATTTTTATCCTTGTCTTTTAATTGCCAATAGAAAAGTTTTCTATTATATTAATAGTATGACTACAAAATCAATTTACAATGCTCCTCTTTTTGATGATGAGGATGAAGAAAAAAAGCAGAAAGCACCAGAACAGTTTTCAGATAAATTTTTGAAGACTCGTCAGATTATTTTAACTGGTGAAATTAATAAAGAATTGGCTGATTCAATTGTTCGCCAGCTTCTTATTTTGGATTCAGAAGACGAAAAATCACCAATTTATATGTATATTGACTCTCCTGGTGGTGATGTTGATGCGGGATTTGCTATTTTTGATGTAATTCGCTATGTAAAAGCACCTGTTTATCTTATTGGAATGGGCTTAATTGCATCTGCAGCAACTCTTGTTTTACTTGCTGTTGATAAGGACAGACGTTTTGGATTGCCAAACAGCCGTTACTTAATTCATCAGCCACTTGGTGGAATGCGTGGTGTTGCTACCGATATTGAAATTTATGCTAAAGATATGGAAAAAATCCGTGCTAAGCTGAATAAAATAATTTCAGATCAGACTGGAACTGCTCTTGAACAGGTAACAAAAGATACTGATCGCGATTATTGGTTAGATTCTGATGAAGCTGTAAAATATGGCCTTATTAGCAAGATTGTTAATACAAAGAGCGATTTACCAAAATAATTATGACTTTTAATCTGACTGATGAACTTATAGACAGTATTATTTCTGCAATGGATAATCAAGATTGTGTATTTGTTGTGGATGCTGCCTCTAATCAGTTGGTAGATGGGAGTTCAACTCTCCCTGATGATAACGAGTATTATGCTTTACCTGAGTGGAAATCAGTAGATGGTTTTGAAATGCGTGAGGCCTTTGTAAATCAACTTCACGCACCACTTGCTCATGATGAATTACAGAATGTTTTGCATTCAGGAAGGGGGGTATTTAAGAATTTTAGAAATGTTTTAAAAAGTTATCCTGAAATTGATAAACGATGGCATGTTTTTAAGCACAGAACTATGTCAGCACGTATCAACGATTGGTACAATTCCTTGCGAGAAATATGGGGACTTGAAAAATTAGATCAGCTTTTGGAATCCGAACAAAATCTGGTGCATGACGATTTTTCCTTTAAGGATTACGATCCAGAGCATGATAAAGAAATAATCCTTTCAAATATTTCGGCAAGTGCATATGATGATGAGGAACTCCCATCAGAAGTAATAGAAGCTATTTATAAGTTGTGGCGTAATCAATTTGAAAATGATAATTCCACACATAAAACTGGTTATGTTTGCTATAGTCTTTCTGATGATTTTTCGGGTTGTGTTACAGCATCATCAATTATAGATAATCAGGAAAATATTTTGACTATAACAAGTCTTTTCGTTCCTGAACAATTCCGAGGTTTGGGCATTGGCACAGAATTAATTAATATGTGTATTACTAAGCTCGAAAAACTTGGATGCGAATGGGTTTTACTACCAAATTTTATTGCTCCGGATTTATTACAGCCGTTATTAATACGTACAGGCTTTAAGAAGATTTCATCCGGATACATTTTACAATTACAAAGAGGTGAATAAGATGTCATTTAATCGTGAATTCAAGATTAATGAAGATCAGGTTGCAGATTTTCTTGAATCTGCAATAGATAAAGTAAAAACAACAGAAAATGTGGACATGCTTTCAGATTTGAATAAGCTTTTTAAGAAGAATGTTCCACTTACAGTTAGAAAATATGTAATTGCATATTTGTTAAAAGAGTCTTTAAAACATTATCATTCATTTGGAAATTCTCGTCGTGATCGCAATGAGAGAAATGACCGTAGTGAACGTAATGAAAAAAATAATCGCAGAAATGTCCGCGAGAGAAATACAGCAGCTGAATTTGAAGCAAATACACAGCCTGCTGCAGAAGAAAGACCTCGTCATCCACGTGTTGAAATTCCAGAAGGTGAAGGCACTTCTATCTTTATCAGCATTGGTAAAAACCGCCGTGTTTACCCAAGAGATTTAGTAGGCCTTTTGATTGGTGAAGCTGGAATTGATCGCGAAAGTATTGGTGATATTAAAGTTCTTGCAAATTATTCTTTTGTTCAGCTTTATACAAAAGATGCACAGACTGCAATTGATAAGTTGAATGGTTATGATTATCGTGGTCGTAAATTGGCTGTAAGTTATAGCCGTCAAAAGTCTGATGAAGAAGGAAACGAAGAAAAGGAAGAAATGCCAGAAACAAATTCTGGAATTCCAGTAACTCCTTCTCAGATTTCTGAACAGGAAATGGCAGCTGAAGATGCAGCCGCTTATGCCGCAGCAGAAAAAGCAGCCGCTGATAAAGAACCATTTGGTATGAACTAAATAAATATGGCAATACATGTAATTAGAAGTGGAGTTTTTGCTGTTAATTCTTTGATTGTTGATATTGAAGACAAGTCTAAAAAATCTTGTTTTCTTGTTGATCCGGCAGCCTGTTTTCTTTCTGGTGATGAAGATAAAATTCTTGATTATCTGAAAAATAAAAAACTGGATTGTAAGGCAATTGTTCTAACTCATTCTCACTTTGATCATATTACAGGTATTGCCCAAATAAAAAAGGCTTTCCCTGCTGCAAAAGTCTATTTGCACGAAAGTGAAGCAGGGGAGCTTCTTAATCCTCCTGGCCCAATGAATAAGTCTGTTCTGGAGTTTTTCGGGGCCCCTCAAATTCTTGATGTAATTGCAAAACAACCCCAAGCCGATGTGCTTGTAAAAGATGGTGATGAAATTTTTGGCTGGAAAGTTATTCATACTCCAGGCCATACTCCAGGTTCAATTTGTCTTTACAGTAAATCTGAAAATATCCTTATTTCTGGTGATACTCTTTTTGATTATGGCGGTTATGGTCGTACTGACATGTATGGTGGGGATGAAGCAACTATAATTCATTCTCTTGACCGTTTAAGAAAAGAAATTCCTAAAGGAACTTTAGTTTACCCAGGTCATGAATCTTTTGGTTTTAAATTTTAAGTTTTTAATAAATAGGTTGCCAGATTTTGTAAGATTGTTTTCCGTCTAAATCCTTTTGCATTTTTATAAAGGCAATATCTGTAAAGTTTTTTTCGACAGTAGCAATTGCAAAACCTGCTGGTTGGCCTCCTCTAGGTCTTGCACATGAACCTGGATTTACAATCTGGTAGTCCTGTATGCGGTCTTCACGAGCAATGTGGGTATGACCATAAAAAGCAAGTTTACATTCCGATAGTTGCATTTCTAAGCCCAGATTTTCAAGACCAAAATCAACACCTTCTCTATGACCGTGTACAACAAGTATTTTTTGATTATTTACGGTTATAGTTTGTGAGTTTGGAATATTTAGGGAAAAATGAACATTTACAGGGTAGGTGGATGGATCTCCGTTCCCACGGGCAAAGGCAATTACTGGTGGAAGTGCTTCTTGAAAAGCCTGATATGTTTTGGAAAGATTCAGAATATAGGCAAGGTCACCAGCTCCATCACCGCAAAAAATCAGGGCATGACATTCCTTCCCATAATTTCGGATTATTTCTTCCAGAATTTGACGGCATCCATGCGAGTCGGATACTAGAAGGAGCCTTGCGTGGTCTGTTGTTGAAAGTGCATCTATATCCTTTTTGCTTCCGATTAAGTTTTGATATTCCTGAATAATTTTTTTAAGCATTTACTTCCTAATTCAAAATAAAATGATTAATAGATTGTAAACCTGATTCAGGATCTATGTAATGATGAATGTTTTTATTTTTGAGCATTTGCATAAGATGAACCTGAATTGAGGAATTTTTTTCAAGAGAATAATTCAATGATTGAATATAATTGATAGTTTCAACTAAAACTTCTGGGGTTTCTTCTATTAATTGGCTTTCAACTTCGGTAGATGCCATTTCGCCTGTAAGAGAAGTTGTCTGTCCTTTATCTAAAACAATATCGCATGTGGCTTCAAGGCCCAGAACTTCGTCTTGTGGGAAGAGGGCAATTACAGGGTAAGGAACTTCCTGATTCCAGTTGTCCTGATTACGAGCCAGGGCAATGTGGGTATTTTCTGGAGCACCTACAATAACAATTCCACACAATTCGTTATCAATTTCCTGTATTTTGGAATAAAGTTCGCTTGGGTAAAATCGAGTTCCTCTTTTAAAGTCATCAGGGAATACCAGGGCTTTTATAAGGCCGTTTTCTTCATCTAAGCCAAAGTTTTGAGCAAGAACATTTTTTAAGTTAGCTGAACTTTCTGCATCGTTAAATCCGTATCCTAACACAACCAGAATTCTTTTGTTTGTAACGTGCCAGGTTTGAGGTTTTGTAGAAAGTTCTTCTTTGTTGGATTCTTGAGCAACAAGCTGTGTAACTTGAGTTGGATCAATTTCTTTTTTGTTTTTTTTACAACCTGATAAGATTGTTATAAGTGATAAGCCTAAAATGCTTGTGTAAATTACTCTTTTTCCCATACCCATATGTATATTTTACCTTATTTTATTTTTCTTGAAAAGGACGCTGTTTTTTTGATAGTATATAGGAATGAATGTTATACAGCCCATATTAGAGCTTATTGGTAGTCTTGGTTTTCTTCTTTATGGAATGAAACTGATGAGTGATGGTATTCAGCAGAGTGCTGGAGAAAAACTGCAGCGTGCTCTTTCGGTATTAACCGGAAACCGTTTTATGTCACTTATAACTGGGCTTGTAGTTACTATGATTATTCAGTCGTCAGGTGCTACAACTGTAATGGTAGTTACTTTTGTTAATGCCGGACTTATGACTCTTACTCAGTCTGTAGGAGTAATTTTTGGTGCCAATATTGGTACAACAATTACAGCCTGGATTGTTGCTATTTTTGGTTTCAATTTTAAGATTTCTGCCTTTGCCATTCCTCTGTTCGGACTTGGCTATTTTATCTCCATCCTTAAAAAAGGTGCCTATAAAAACTGGGCTTCTGCAATTATGGGATTTGGTCTGCTCTTCTTTGGTTTGAGCGGGCTTTCAGATGTATTTACACCAGAACAGCTTGGCTGGCTTTTTAAGATTCAGGGAACTGGACCTCTTGCTCTTCTCGGTGGATTTGGAATTGGTATTTTTATTACAGCCTTGCTTCATTCATCATCTGCTTTTTCTGCAATCGTAATTACAATGGCCTACAATGGCTTGATTAACTGGGAACTAGCAGCCGCAATGACTTTAGGAAGTAACATTGGTTCTACAATTGATGCAATTCTTGCCGCTGTAGGAACCCGTGCTGATGCAAGACGCTCTGCCTTAATCCACGTTCTTTTCAACGTATTTGGTACAGCTCTTGCCTTAATCTTCTTCCATCCATTCCTTGATTTGGTTATGCTGGTTACTCCTGGTCATGCTAATTCAAACATAGCAATTCGTATTTCAATGCTCCATACAGTATTTAAAACTTTATCAACACTTATCTTCCTGCCTTTACAGAATCCTCTTGTAAAGCTTACTCAAAAAATGATTAAGAATGATAAAGAAGACGATTCTTTTGTTTATAAGCTGGAATTTACAGAATTGCTTGGAAAGGATAGTGTTGCAACTCATATTATTCAGGCAGAAAAAGCTATTGCCGATATGACAGATGTAGTTAGTGATCTGTTCGATAAAATTCAAATTGGTGTTACAAAACGAAATCCTGAATTTATAGAAAAATATGCCGAGGAATCTGCAAAAGCTGAAGATTATGTAGATCAGATGCATGAACAGATTACTCACTTCCTTATTAAATGTGAATCCATGCTGCTTACAGATAAACAGATTAAACATATTTCAGGAATGATTCAGATTGTGGATGAACTGGAAAATATGAGTGATTCCTGCTATGCAACAATTATGCTTATTGTTCGTAGTATAGATAAAAAGATGAAGTTTCAGCAGGCAGATATGGATCGTCTTTTGCCATATATTGAACTTGTTCGCCAGTTCCTTCAGTTTATCCGTAGAAATATTAATACTCAGTTGACTCAGGATAAGCTTGATATGGCTGCAGAGTTGGAAGATGGAATTGATGCCTTCCGTAAAGATTTGAAAAAGGTTGCCAGAAAACGTCTTGAAGGTGGTGCTGATGTTAAAGCCGAACTTTTGTACATTGATGTTGTAAGACGTATTGAAAATATTGGTGATAACTGTTTCAGCATTTCAGAAACCCTTACAGGTATTATTAAATAAAAAAAACACCTTTGAAAAAAAATCAAAGGTGTTTGAAAGGCTTTGTTACAGCTTGAGAATCCCCAAAACAGATTTCTGTTTTGGGGATTTTTTTTAAGCATTTTTGCTTAGCCTAAAGTAATTTCAACATTTACTTCTTTTTTGCCTTCTACGAATGGAACTACACAACCCTCAATTGCAGTACCATCTACAAGCATTGTTTTTACACCCTTACAAACGTGGCTTGGGTTTTTGATAGTGATGTTGTATTTTGCACCACGGAACAAACGTGTTGCAGTAAAGCCATCCCAATCAGAAGGAATTGAAGGATCAATTTTAAGTCCATCGAAGTCTGGCTGAATACCAAGGATGTACTGACTGATTGCAACCATGTTCCATGCAGCTGTTCCTGTGAGCCAGGAGTTCTTGCCCTGACCAAAGTTTTTGCCTGTCTGTCCGATGTCCGAACCTGCATCTTTTCCACCAATCATCTGTCCGTAAACATATGGTTCAGTCTTGTGGATGTCAGAAGTTTCTTCTGTGTATGCAGGTGCAATTTCTGAGTAGTATTTGAAAGCCTGGTTACCTTCTCCTGCATAAGCGGCAGCACAGATAATCCATGCATTGTTATGTGTAAAGATACCGGCATTTTCTTTGTATCCGCCTGGATATGTAGAAATTTCTCCGTACTGAATATAGTATTTGCTGAATGCAGGGTTGTTCAAAACAAGACCATGCTTTGTGTTCAATCTTTCATCAATTGCTGCAAGAGTCTTCTTTGTTGCATCCTTGTCGATATCAGACATAATTGCAAAGCCCTGTGGTTCAATGAAGATCTGTCCTTCTTCACATTCGTGAGAACCCATCTTCTGGCCGTTTGCGTCATAAGCACGCATAAACCAGTTGCCGTCCCATGCAGATTCCATGATAACTTTCTTCATCTTATCAATTTCGGCCTGAGCTTTTGCCGCTTCATCTTTCTTACCCAAGTGATTCAGGATGCCAACGAAGTTTGGTCCAACATAAGTAAAGAGTGCTGCAACAAATACAGATTCTGCAACTTTTGAATATCCGCCTTCTGCCTTGAACTTAGGATTTGTATATGTCTGGAAGCTTTCACCTGGAGTGTCAGAGAAACAAGAAAGGTTGATACAGTCGTTCCAGTCTGCACGCATTGCAAGTGGAAGTCCGTGTGGTCCCAGGTTATTTACAATGTGGTAGAAACTTACTGTAAGGTGATCAAGCATTGATTTAGCTTTAGATTCATCATTGTCGTAAGGAACTTTTGCATCGAGGATTGACCAGTCGCCAGTTTCCTTAATATAAGCTGATACAGAAAGAATCATCCAGAGTGGGTCATCAGAGAAGTCTCCACCAATGTCTGCGTTTCCTTTCTTTGTAAGTGGCTGATACTGGTGATAACATCCGCCATCTTCAAGCTGAGTAGAAGCAATGTCGATAAGGCGCTCGCGGGCGCGGTCTGGAATCTGATGTACGAAACCAAGAATATCCTGATTTGAATCGCGGAAGCCCATACCTCGTCCAATTCCGCTTTCGAAGTAAGAAGCAGAACGTGAAAGGTTGAATGTAACCATACACTGATACTGGTTCC
>DGWD01000006.1:101182-108548 GCA_002395155.1 Treponema sp. UBA4267 | reverse complement strand
AATCACCCATATGAGGGGACAGACCCCTATTCAGCAGCCGATGGTGAATGGATGTACAACAGCTACGCCACCCTTCCAAAACTGCCTGAAATAAGAATTGAAGAAGAACCTGTAGCCCTATTCAAACATTACGATGATTAGTCTACAGGCCTAAAAAAGATTTTTAGAAATACGTCGAGTCAAGTCACGCTCACGCTTAAAGCCTTGACTTCGCCGTTTTGAGGGTTTTGTAATACCCCCTCAATCAGAAGCTTAATTCTTTAATGTAACATTACCAATCTGTAAAAAATACAAAAGAATGATATAGGAAAAAAATAAAAGCTATGTAAATTTATACAGATAATTTGTATAATTATTCAAAAATAAAAAAGGTGGTAGCTAATATGACAGCACAGATAATTGCCAAGATTTTAGCCTTTATTTTGTATCTTGGTTTTATGATTTACATTGGTCTAAGAAATGCCAGCAAAAACTCAACCTCTGCAGACTTTTTCTTAGGAGGACGCAAAACCGGTCCTTGGGTAACAGCTCTTTCAGCAGAAGCATCCGATTCTTCTGCCTGGCTTTTAATGGGTCTTCCAGGACTTTGTTATCTTGGAGGAGTAAAAGAAACTTTCTGGACAGCTTTAGGATTGATTATTGGAACTTACTTAAGCTGGCTCTTTGTCGCTAAACCTTTACGCAAATGTTCAATAGCATTTGGTGACTCAATTACAATTCCAGAATTCCTTTCAAACCGTTTCAAGGATAAATCGCACATTCTTTCTATTATATCTGTTACTTTCATCGTTTTATTCTTTACTATTTATACAGCTTCTGGTTTTGTTGCCTGTGCTAAACTTTTTAATTCCGTATTTGGACTTCCTTACCATGCAGGCCTTGCAATTGGCTTAATCGTAATTCTTTGTTACACAATTACAGGTGGATATACTGCAGTTTGTTCTACAGACTTTGTTCAGGGAACTTTAATCTTCATCGCTTTTATTGTTTCTTCTGTTGTAGCAATCGTTTCTTTAGGCGGCATTCCAAATGCAATCGAATCTGTAAAGAACTTCCAGGCAGATGCAATTGTAGGAAAATTCGGTGATACAATGAAAAATGCCTTCTTAGCTAACAAAAATTACAAACCTATGAGCATCATTTCTGCTCTTGCATGGGGACTTGGCTATTTTGGTATGCCTCACATCATCGTACGCTTTATGGGTATCCGTTCCAACTCAGAAGTAAAAAAGGCTCGCCGCATTGGTATTAGCTGGATGATAATTTCATACATTGGAACTTTTATTATTGGTACTTTAGGAACTGCATATCTTTTCAAGCACGGAACAATTCTTGGAACAAGTGCTGATACAGTAATCCAGGGAATCACAAATTATGGTGATGCAGAAACAGTTTTCTCTGCGACAATGCAAAATATGTACCCAGCATTCTTTGCAGGACTTTTCTTATGTGCAATTCTTGCCGCATCAATGTCTACAGCAGACTCTCAGCTTTTGGCAGCATCTTCTGCCGTTAGTCAGGATATTTACAAAGGTTTGATTAAGAAAAATGCCGAAGAAAAAGATGTTTTGACAATTAGCCGTCTTGTTGTATTCCTTATTGCTTTAGTTGCCCTCTTCCTTTCTTTGGATCCAAACTCTTCAATCTTTAGTCTTGTTTCATTTGCATGGTCTGGATTTGGTGGAACATTTGGTCCATTAGTTTTACTTGCTCTTTACTGGAAGCGTACAACTGCTCCTGGTGCAATTGCAGGTTTAATTTCTGGTGGAATTGTTGATGTAGTATGGCACTATCTCCACGGTGGAATTTTTGACCTTTACGAAATTGTACCAGCCTTCATAGTTTGTCTTTTTGTAACAATTGTAGTTTCATTACTTACAAAACAGAATGATGAAGTTGCTGCTAAGTTTGATGAATACAAAAAAATGGAAGACTAATTCAAAGTCTTATTCAAGGTGATTTATGAAATTTTCTTTTAAGCAATTTATTGTACCTAATTTTGGAAAAAGACTAGCCTTTATGCTTCCAGCAGTTTGTTTAATGGGCTTCTTTGTTTCTCTTTTAATTGAAATTGGCTGGGGAACAGATCCTGCATCTTTTATGAATCTTAATATTGCAAGAACAATAGGTTTAGGACTTGGCACTACAGAAGTAATTGTTTACGGAATCATGTTGATTTTAACTTTTATTTTTGGCCCACAAATGATTGGTTTTGGAACAATTGCAAATATGGTTTTTATTGGCTATATTGCAGATTTTTTCAAATGGGTTTGGGAAAAGAACGGTTTTCATGAATACATTACAAATGCCCAGATGCTTCCAAAAACAGGAATCTTCATTGTAATTCTTTTTGGATTCATCCTGGTCGCAGCAGTCTACATGAATGCTCAAATGGGAGTTGCCCCTTATGATGCACTTCCTTCAATCATTACAGATGGACTTAAAAAATTTCCATATTTTGCAGTCCGTATTGTTTATGATTTCTTAGCAGTTGTTATTGGTATTCTTGCAGCCCAGTTCAATCCAGATGGTATTCAAGGTTCTATCATCGGGTCTATAGTAATGTCTATTTTCCTGGGGCCTGTAGTACAACTTATAAGTAAACCGCTTAAAAAGATTCTTTAATAAAGAATTAATACGTCGAGTCAAGGCACGCTCACGCTTAAAGCCTTGACTTCGCCGTTTTGAGAGTTTTGTAATAACCCCTCAATCCAAAAAAAACTCCCGCAAGCAATTTCCAAGATGTACGATTTTAGGAAATGAACTGGAGAAAAAAGTGTAAAAAAAGAAGTGATGGTTTGTAAAAAGGATTGAGGGAGTTTGGGAAGAGGGTATAAGGCCCCCTTCGTTTTGTATTGATTATGCTTCTTTTAGGGCTTCCTGGAGTGTTTCTAGTGGGACGCCCATCTTTTCTGCGGCAATTTGAGGTGTGATGTTGAATGATTTTACAGCAGTTATTGCTGATTCTAGTTTAGCTTGAGCTTGCCCTTGTTGTATCCCCTGTTGAAGTCCTTGTTTTACACCTTGTTCAATACCTTCTAGTACACCTTCTTTTTTGGCCATTCTAATTAAATCTCTATCATGTAAATTCACGGCACTGTACTCCTGTCGAAAAGTATCTCTTTCTTTTAAGGTCTCTACAAGTGAGGAAAGGCGGTTTGCGAAGGTGTCCTGGCCCGGGTCGTTGGTGTTTATGAAGTGCAAAATGCTGCGAACCAGGGGATCTTTTTCCTGCTTGTAGGCACTTGCATTATAAATCACTTTGAGGCAATTGTCATTAAGACTGGCGTTTGGGCTTTCATCGCAGCGGGTGCGGAAGGTGTAACGGGGGAGTCCTGGGGAGTTTTCGGATGTTTTAAAGGGGGCGAACTGGCAGATAAAGAGGATGTAGGAATCTTTGAGTTCGGTGTAGTCATGGCCTTTCATCAGGCTGTCCATGTCGATCATGGACTGGTAGTAGCGGGTTCGTTTGCCCAGAGCTTCCTGGGGGTAGGTCTGGATTTCTACGTCGATGACTTTGTCTTCATCTTTGAGGTAGACGTCCAGGCGAATGCCTTTTGAGGTGTAAAAGGGGGCAATGGACTTTTCGAGTTCAGGGTATTCTACGTTTTTAATTTTGATGTGTAAAAGGCGTTCGACGAATTCGGTGCAGATTTCTTTGTCGCGGAGGACGGCCTAGAACATCCAGTTATCGGCGAAGGTCAGCTGGTCTACTGGTTTGAAATAATAACTATTTGACATGTTTTCTCCTTGGGGGAAAATAAAAACCCCATTATAGTTATTTCCAAGATGTGCGATTTTAGGAAATAAAACGGAGAAAAAATGTAAAAAAAAAACTGTAAGCAAAACTGAAGTGTACCTCCAAAATTGTCTCCAACTTTTGGGGTACACTTCAAATTGCGGGAGTTTTACCATACTTCCTTATCTTTCTGATAAATCAATATATTTTACATAAGCAGCAGAAAGACAGGTATCATCATATTTTGTGCCTTTATACACATCTTTTATAGTAAGTTTTATTCTTGAAGTTCTAGCAGGTAAATCAACAAAAGTAAATTCAACTTCATCCCTAAAAGTAAGGTCTTCGCTATACCCGGTATTTGTTTCAACAAAAAAAGTTTTTACCCTGTTATTCTGCTTAAAAAGATATGGACGAATTGGATCTACATAACCATTTACAAGAATAAGTCTTACCCCCATTCCTGCATTATATGGATTCAACTCAATTTCAAGATATTCATCTATTCCATCTCCAATCTTGCCTTCTACCCATGGAATATTATTCTTTTTCCAGCGAAAAACAGCTGAATCCTGAAAAGCATCTGTAATTCCTTCTGCAGCATAAACATGGCTCTTATCTTTCAAAGTTGATGATGCATGCACGGCTTTTATATTTCTGTTAGTTCCTTCTTCAACAAGACATTTATTCTGAGCCTCTATATCATCTCTAAAAGAGTTTTTCTGATAATTAAATGCAAGGTTATAAAACTCTCCATCAATAATCAGAAATTTCTGAGATTTAGAATCAATATGCTTCCAGCCGTCCGCATCCTTATAAACTCTGAAACCTTCAATTGTTTCCTTAAGTTTATAATTTTTTTCGCTCACATATTGTGATATGCTCAAAAGATTATTGTCATAAAAAACAATATTGGCACCTTTATCATAAAAAGTATACTTTTTGTACTGAAGCTCTGTTTCAATCACGCCTTCAGTAGAAAGGTCTTTTACAGGTGTATAACGGAAAGAAGAAACATGAGGACCCGAATAATTTATATCATCCTCATAAGGAGAAGGCGGATATGGTGAAGGGACATCTGTTTTTATATCTGTTATTGAAAATTGCCCTTCATTCCATGTATAAAGTTCTACCTTTCTGCCATTGCCTTCAAGTGTAAAAGGATTTACAAATTCAAGGGGAATGCTTTCTGTTTTATGAAGATCCGGCTCATTATATTCAATCGTAAGCTTAAAAGCTTCTGAAGTTTTTGAAAGAAGATAAATACGACCAGTCCATTCATCTGTATAAGCTCCACAGGCTTGAGAAAACCTTTTAACAGAATCTTCCTTAACAAGGGCAATTATCTGATCAATATTTTTATCACCAAGAAAAAGGTATTTTTTATCATAATAATAAAAAGAAAGAAGTTTCCCATCCGAAAACTTAAATTCAGAAAACATGTAAGCCTGTTTAAGTACATTTTTATTCAAAAGCCCACCAGAACTCCATCCTCCAGCCATTGTAATGGTCTTTTCTTTCATATTCAGATTACAAGGTTGCTGTTTATAGGTATCACCTTTATATGAAAAATATTCAATGCTCATTTCTTTTGGATTATAACAATAGCCTGATGAATTATGCAGAATTTCTATCAAATCATCATATTCATCTGCAAAACAAAAACCTGCACAAAAAAGACCAATCAATAATAAAAAAACTTTTTTCATATAAATCCTCATAAGTGATTTTTCAAGAATTTCTCCTACTTACGTAAGTTCCTCCTTATGATAATATAAAAATAAGGAGCATTCTAGTTTATGAAGTGCAAAAAATTTATCTGCCATAGAGAAAGTCTTGAAATTGGTGGAATTATCATTTATCCAAAAAAATTTAAAAAAAACTCAAAATACCCTCTTGTAATTGTTAGCCATGGTTTTATGGGAAATTATCTTGGAACAAAAAAATACGCTCAGAAGTTTGCAGAAATGGGATATGTTTCTATTGCGTATGATTTTAACGGCGGTTCTATAAAAAATAAAAGTCAGGGAAAAACCACAGATATGTCTGTCCTTACAGAAAAAAAGGATCTAAAGGCGGTGATTGATACTGCCTGTAATTTATCCTTCATTGACCAGAACAACATAAATCTTGTGGGATGCAGTCAGGGAGGTTTTGTTTCTGCCCTTGTTGCAAAAGACTTACAGGAAAAAATCAAGAATCTGATTATGTTCTACCCTGCCCTATGTATTCCTGATGATGCAAGAAGAGGAAAAATGATTCTGGCCGAATTTGATCCTGAAAATGTGCCTGAAACAATTATGTGCGGAGAAATGAAACTTGGAAGACAATTTGTTACAGATGTAAACAAGATGAATGTTTATGATGAAATAAAGGACTACAAGGGACGCGTACTTTTAATTCACGGCACCGCTGATGATCTTGTAAAACCTGAATATTCAGAAAATGCATACAAGGCTTATCTTACAAGCCATGGAAATGCACCTTCAAAAGACCTTCAGCTTGTAATGATTGATGGTGGAAACCACGGTTTCTGGGGCCCTGAAGCTGCAAACTGGGATAAATATTCCTTCTTCGCCATCAAAAAATTTCTTGAAGAAAAAGAGCAGATTATCAATGTTGATGTAGTTCTTACCGACTACGAAGAAAAACTTGAAGGCAAGAAAAAGACTGCAAAACTGTTTTTTAAAGGACATGCTCAAAGTCCATATTTTACAGGCCATGTCGAAACTCCTGCTTTTGACCAGCAGATTCACCTTGGGAAAATTACCCAATCCTGCTGTGCAGACTATACAGTAAAAGGAAAAGATTTTACCGGCCAGGAATGTTACATCAAAATTAAAAATCAGATGACTGGAACAGGAAAGAAACTCGACTGGAATACGGACTGGAAACCTACTGTTAGCACAGACTCTTCTGCCCTTTCCAAATTAAACACACAGACTTGTGAAACATATGCAGAAATGCGAAAACAAGGCCCAATGATTCATATATGGGGATAACTACCCCAAAAAAAAGGCAGATTATTACAAGAACTTGCAATAATCTGCCTTTTTCTGCGCCTGCAGTTTTGTTCCAAAACTGCTTAAACTCTTTCTACAGGTGCAGATTTAGCATCTTTTCCCATATAAGCTACTATTTTTGTTCCGTCTTTAATCATATCTACTGGAATTACAGCTGCATCAAGGCGTTTTCCATCTACTTCGATGTATTCTACACCTTTGCATACGTGCTGAGGATTCTTTACTTCAATCTGAAGGTTCATTCCTCTCCAGCGGCGTTCTACCTTGAAGCCATCCCAATCATGTTTGATACATGGATCAATCAAAAGACCATCATACTGAGGTTTAATTCCCAGCATGTATTGAGTGATTGAGTAGTAGTTCCAGGTTGCAGCACCAGAAAGCCAAGATGTTCTTGTATTTCCAGGACGTTTAGAATATGCAGAATAAGTTGTCTGTCCTACAACGTAAGGTTCACTCTGACGAATTTCTGCCTTATCGTTATATGCAGGAGGAATAGAAGCCTTACAGTATTCGTAAGCACGGTCTCCGTTACCAAGCATTGTTTCTGCAATAACACCCCAACCCTGAGTATGATTGAAGATACCGGCATTTTCCTTAATAC
>DGWD01000006.1:0-101059 GCA_002395155.1 Treponema sp. UBA4267 | reverse complement strand
GCACAAAGCATAAGTCCATAAGGTGTTGCAAGCTTTTCTTTTACAGCTTCCATACAAAGTTTAGCCTGTTCTGCAGTTGCAGCAGAAGACATAACAGCCCAAACCTGAGTATTAAAGTAAATCTGTCCTTCTTCAATTGACTGAGTACCGTAAACAGTTCCATCTTCGCCAACAGCCCAGATAAACCATTTTCCATCCCAGCATTTTTTCTGAATATTTTCATCAAGAGTTTTGCGCTGAGCTAAAGCCCAGTCAGCTTCATCTTTCTTTCCAAGACGAGTTGCAATATCAGCATAAGTTGTAAGACCTAAGCGGAGCTGGAAAGCAACGAAGAGAGATTCTCCGTGGTAACCAAGTTTAAGACAGTCGTTCCAGTCAGCCAAAAGACCGCAAGGAAGTCCGTCTGCACCCATTCTTTCAAGGTTGAATTCAAGGGCACGTTTCAAATGACCAAATACAGTTGCTTCTCCACCATCAGCATAAGGAACAACTCTGTTATAGAAATCAAACTTACCAGTTTCTGCAACGAAACATGGAACAGCATTGAAGAACCATTCACAGTCATCTGAACGGAATTCTTCTGGCTTTGGAGCCTTTTCGTGACCAGCGTTGAAGTCCTTAGAAATTACAGGAACAGCACCACCATTCTGACACTGACCAGAAATCATTCTTACAAGGCGTTCTTCTGCTTCTTCTGGAATTGCAGCAGAAACACCAAGAATATCCTGTACAGAGTCACGGTAACCAAGACCATCACGTTCTCCGTTGTATACTAAAGATGCAGCACGAGACCATGCAAAGGTAATCAAACAGTTGTAAAGTCCCCATACATTTACTGTGTGGTTGATATCTTCATCTGGAGTGATTGCCTTGAATGAACCGAGTTTTGCATGCCAGTTATTAACAAGCTTTTCAAATTCTTCATCTGCACGTTTGAAGTTTCCGAATTCATTTACGATTTTCTGTCCAACATCTCTTGCATCATCAATACCAAGCATAAGCATGATTTCTTTTGTTTCGCCTGGTTTAAGTTCAAGATCACCCTGAACTGTTCCACAAGAGTTATCTCCGTATGCTTCAGAGTTTGTACAAGCACCGTCAACAACAGCCTTTGGATGTTCGTAAGAACCATAAGTTCCAATAAATGCTTCACGGCTTGTATCAAAACCGGTCATTGGTGTACCAACAAGGGCTACCCACTGGCTCATATATGCACCACCAACATCCCATTCTGGGTGCTGGATGTAAAGATTATCCTGAATAGAATAGCGGAGAAGATTATCTCCAACTTTTTCACCTTTTACAATGAATAAAGAATACTGGAGGTTTACCTGATCCTGAGTTGTATTCCACTGGTTAGCAAATTCACAGTAAGAGAATACACGGATTTTACGAGTCTTATCAGAAGTGTTAGTTACCTTAAGACGCCAGTATTCAAAGTTCTGTCCAAGAGGAACATAATACTTTGTTTCAGATTTAATTCCCTTGTATTCAGATGTAATTGTTGTATATGCAGTTCCATGACGGCATTCAGATTTATACTGATCCAGAGGTTTTCCTACAGGCTGCCAAGAAGCTGACCAGAAATCTCCATCTTCCTGATCGCGAAGATAGAAATAACGTCCTGGCTGATCCATTGGAACAGCATTGAAGCGAAGACGCATAAAACGTCCCTGAGCTCCTGACTTATAAAAGCCATAACCGCCGGCATTGTTTGTAATGACAGCCCCATAAACTGTAGATCCAAGATAGTTACTCCAAGAGGTTGGAGTGTCTGGACGAGTGATGACATATTCTGCTTTGTCATCGTCGAAATAACCGTATTTCATCCTTTCCCTCAATAAAATAGTCTTTATATTTCTAGTTTCTACGTTGGTCCTACTCCAACGTTGTAGAATCTTATTATAAATTATAAGTTGATTAATAAATAGTATCAATGTAAAAATTTGACTAGAAAATTGTACAAATCTATCTACAAAGAGTTTAAAACAAAAAAACTCCTGCAATTGAAATAAACTTCAAGCACAGGAGCCTTAATAAAGAAGCAGCAAAATTAGAGCTGACTCAAGTATTTATTCAAAATCTCTGTAGCCTGTTTTGGATTAGCCTTACCATGAGATTGCTTCATGACTTGCCCCATCAGCCATCCAACTACATTTGTTTTTCCACCCTTGAAGTCTTCTACAGCTTTTGGATTTGCCGCAATTACATCCTGAACAATCTTATCAATTTCGCCGGCATCACTTACAACTTCCATACCCTTTTCTTTAATAATTACAGAAGGCATTTTGTTTGTAGCCATCATTTCGGCAAATACTTCCTTACCCTGCTTTGAAGTAATCTTTCCATCTTCCAAAGCATCAGCAAGTTCTGCAATATGAGCTGGTGTAATTTTTACATCATTAATTGTTTCTTTCTTTTCGTTCAAAACTGCAAGCAATTCTGCAAGAATGATATTTACAGCCTTTTTAGGATTCTTTGATTTTGTAGCAGCGGCTTCAAAGAACATTGCCAAATCTTTTGTTGAAGTAATAGTTTCAACATCAAAATCAGTCATTCCATATTCTTTCTTATAACGCTGACGTTTTGCTTCAGGAAGTTCACCAACCTGTTTAAGTGCATTTGCAATCAATTCTTCACTAACGCTAAATGGTTTGATATCAGGTTCAACAACGAAACGGTAATCAACAAAAGAGTTTTTAGTACGCATAATCTGTGTAACCCCCTTTTCTTCATCCCAGTTCATTGTGTTCTTATACCCTGCAACAAACTCCTGACGATTTTCCTGGAACTCTTTAAGCTGTCTCTGAGCTTCGTAAGTACATGCTTCACGAATAGACTTGAAAGAGTTAAGGTTCTTAATTTCAGAAATTGGAGTGTGATAAAGTTTTCCATCTTCCCAAATATTAAGGTTGATGTTGGCATCACAACGCATATTTCCTTCTTCCAGGTTACCGTTTGTTACTTTTACATAACGAAGGATTTCCTGAACAGTCTGCATAAAAAGAGCTGCTTCATCTGGAGAAGTCATATCTGGTTTTGTTACAATTTCAATAAGTGGAGTACCACAGCGGTTATAGTCGATATAAGAGTGAGCCCCCTGAAGATGGAGTGACTTACCTACGTCTTCCTCAAGGTGAATACGTTCTACGCGAACACGACGATATTTTTCTCCGTTAGATTCAATGATACAATCCTGGCCTTTAAAATTCTGTGGGCGGCATTTTGGTCCACCTGGCTGTTCATCCTTTGGGAAAGAACGGAAAGGCAAATCTACATATCCGTCTGTACAAAGAGGAACATCATACTGAGTAATCTGATACCCCTTTGCAAGGTCAGGGTAAAAGTAATGTTTACGGTCGAATTTTGTAAAACGTGCGATATTACAGTTGAGGGCCTGACCAGCTACTGCGCCAAGTTCAACATATCCTTTTGAAATGCGTGGCATAGCTCCAGGCAAACCAAGACATACAGGGCAAACACGAGTGTCTGGCATTCCACCGTAGCGGTTTTCACAGGCACAGAAGGCCTTGGTTTTAGTCAAAAGCTGAGTATGAATTTCGCAACCGATTACAATTTCCCACTTATCTATCATTTTTATCCTCAATTAAAATACTGTTTCAGTCACAGTAATGACTTTAGAACTGAATAGTGAAACTATTATATAGAAAAAAAGGACTTATCTCAATAGAGTGTATTTTCGCAAAATTCTTATGAATCCGGAAAAATGCTCATTATTAAGCAGAAAAAAATGAAAGCTTAAATTTTTCTTTTTTCCTTAAGTACTTTTTCTACGTATTCTACCATCTCGTAAACGAGGGCGTCGCAGTGGGGTTTTCGAGTTCCTCCAGCTGCAGCATTTGCCCTTAAAAGATCTGCACAGTTTAACATATCGCTGTGACGGCTCTGAAAATATTTTACCAAGGCCTGAGTATCAGCAGGTGAATCTACATCAAAAAGGCCAAGAACCATAAGGCCCCCAGTAATTACTCCACAAGTAATACCGCTTTTCATGCCGCCTCCAAAGGCAGTGGCAATTTTAAAGGCAGTTTCATCATCAAGATTAAGGCTCTGTGTAAAAGACATCAGAACCGACTGTGCACAATTGTGATGAGGTTCTACAATTGCACGAATTTCTTTTGCACGATCTAAATATTTTGACATAGGTTACTCCTGTGTAAGCCCACTGTTGGGCGGTATTTTTTTGAAAAGCGTTAAAGCTTATCCAATTATTCACGCCATTTTGTATATTTTTCACATTCAAGAATCTTCTTTGCATTCTGAACTCTTTCTACACTTGGACTTTCCAAATCTTTCAAAGGATAATCAATTCCCAAATCCTTATACTTCATTGCACCAAGACCGTGATAAGGTAAAATTTCTACACGTTCAACGTTGTGAAGAGTACGGATAAAATCTCTTGTCTGTGTAAGATATTCATCATTATCTGTAATGCCTGGAACAAGCACGTGACGAATCCAAATTGGCTTTTTTATTTCATCAAGATAAGCAAACATTTCACGAATGTTCTTTCCTGTTCTTCCTGTAAGTTTTACATGTTCTTCTTCGTTTATATGCTTAATATCCATCAGAAGAATATCTGTAACTTTCATTAGTCTCTGAAACTTTTCAAACCAGGGACCTTCTTTTGTAAAAGGAGCACCAGCAGTATCAATACAGGTATTAATCCCTCTTTTCTTACATTCCTCAAACAATTCAATAAGAAAATCAATCTGAAATAAAGGCTCTCCACCACTTACTGTAATACCACCCTTCTTTCCCCAGTAGTCCCGGCAGGTTTCAGCTTCTTTTAAAAGTTCTTCAACGGTATAAAGCTTTCCATCCTTCATATTCCAGGTATCAGGATTGTGGCAATAAAGACAGCGCAAAGGACAACCTGAAAGGAAGATAATAAAACGACTTCCCGGTCCATCGGCACAACCAAAACTTTCTAACTGATGTACATATCCCTGCATAAAACGCTCCCATAAAATAATCTTACTATAAATACGTCGAGTCAAGGTACGCGTACGCTTAAAACCTTGACTTCGCCGTTTTTAGGGTTTGTAATAAACCCTAAATAAAACAAAAAAAAACTACGAAAGGTAAGATACCCTACACTTCCGTAGTTTTCAATAGAAAAAATATAAATCTATTAATATTTATTAAACTTTGAACTGATCAACCTGTTCGCCAATTGCAGTAATTGAAGATTCCATCTGCTGAGCAATATTAGTCAAATCTGTTCCAGTTCTATTAATTTGAGTTGCTCCAACTGACATTTCATCCATTCCAGACTTCATTGTATAAGTAGCATTCTGTAACTTCTGAATTTCAGCAAGAATAGCCTTATTACCTTCAGACATTTCGTAAGATGAAGTACGAACTTCTGAAGTTGAATTATTCATTGCACTCAAAGCTTCAGAAATCTGACGTGAACCTTCCTGCTGTTCTGCCATTGAATTTGCAATTTCCTGAACAAGATTATTTGTTGTTTCAATTCCATTTGAAACAGATTGGAAAGAAGCTCGAGCCTGTTCAGAAGCAGAAACCATTTCATTAATAGAATCAATAATCTTCTTAAGCTGATTTCCAATTGAGTTTGATTGAGAAGAAGAGTTTTCTGAAAGCTTACGAATTTCATCAGCAACAACAGAGAATCCTTTTCCTGCTTCACCAGCATGGGCAGCTTCAATTGCCGCGTTCATAGCAAGAAGATTTGTCTGTTCTGCAATATTTGCAATAACGGCATTGGCTTCCTGCAAAGCTTCAGATTCAGATTCAATAACTTCAATTTTATTAGATACATCATCCTGCATCTGTAAACCAGTAATTGCCTTATCCTGAAGTTCCTTAAACTGAGAAGCCATATTTCCAACTGAATTACTTACAGAATTAATATTTCCAATCATTTCTTCTACAGCTGCAGATGCCTGAGATACTGCCGAAGCCTGAGATTCAATCATATTGTTCAAAGATTCAATATTAGAAGCAATCTGATTTACAGCACCAGCAGTTTCATTAACACTTGAAGTCTGAGCACCAATACTTCCGCCCATACTTTCAATATTAGCAATAATTTCTGTAATAGCGGCTGCAGTATCAGATGTACTTTGTTCAAGGACAGAACCTGCTTCTACAAGACCATCTTTTGTTTCTTTAATAGAAGTCATGATTGTCTGAAGTTTCTGAGAGAAATCATTAAAGCCGTCTACAACACGACCAATTTCGTTATTAGCCTTAAGATTAATTCGTTTTGTAAGATCAGCATTTCCAGTAGCAATATCTTTAATAGCACGTTCTACAACAGTTAAAGGTTTTATAGACAAATAAATTACAAATGCAGAAATAAGAACTACCATTACTACAAGAATAGCACTAAAAATAATCATGTAATTTGAAATACTCATTGCTATATTTTTAATAACAGATTCTTTTACAAGAATTACAAGAGTCCACATTGTCTGATTAACTGGAGTATAAACATTAAGGATATTTCCAGCTCCAGGGATTTCTGACCAGAAAGTACCAGACTCACCATTACCTGTTTCATTTCTGATTATATTTCCTTTACCTTCACTATCTAATGCGGCTGTATCAATCTGCATCATATCTTCAGCACCATTTTTTGCCATTAGATTTCCATCACCAGCAAAAAGCAATACAAGTCCGTCATTTCCCATGTTAATGTCTTCTATAAGGTAAGTAAGCTGCTGAATACCCATTACAGCACAAAAGAAACCTACAGTCTTTCCATTTACTTTTGCAGCCTTACAAACGTGCATTACAGTTTTTCCTGTTGATTTAGAAGTTACAGGGTTATCAACAAAAGTATTTTTGCCATCAATCATGATAGCCTTAAAATAGTCTCGGTCTTTTATATTTGTTTTGTTTCCAATATCTGAATAAAAATCAGCATTTTTATCTACCCAGGCAATATAATCAAATCTTGAATCACGTTTATTACTTACACTATAAAGCCAATCAACAATCTGCTTAGTATCCTGAGTTGCTACAATTTCAGAATTTACATAAAAATCCAAACACCCATAATACTCTGCAATTGTTTTACCAATAAGTCCTGCATAACCTTTTGTTACATCCTTATAACGTTCCTTCTGTACCTCTTCAATTCCTTTCTGAGTATGATTTGAAACAATCATAATGTTTACAATGTTAAGGACTACAGTAACCAAAGCAATTATTCCTGCCAAAGTAAGGAATAATTTTCCAGCCTTTTTGCTTTTCTTATCCATAAAACCAAAACCCCTTTTTTTAATTATATCAACTAATTTATTATTATAATTATACCAAGGATTTCAAATTTTGAAAGAATTATCTGTATTTTTTTCCTCTTTGAATAAAATCCATATGAGCTGCCTGTTTTCTGCTTAATTTTCTTTCACCAAGTTCAATTTCTTCTTTATGTGCTTTTACAGGAATGTCCCATACAGGTTTTTGAGGATGTTTATCTCCCTTCTGAACATACAAAGTCCATTCTTCAGGTTCCGGAACTTCAAACTTAAGATGTTCACCTGTAAAAGGATGATCAAACTCAAGAGTTCTGGCATGCAGACAAAGACGATGAAACGGATCAGTATGAGCTCTGTGTTCTTCATCCCCAGCCAAAGGATACCCATGAGCCGCAAGATGTGCACGAATCTGATTCTTTTTTCCAGTATCCAGAGAAAGTTCAAAAAGTACATGACTTGGACCTTCTATTAATTTTTTATAATGGGTTCTTGCATGTACAGTTTTAAACTCGTGACCTTTATTATCTACCTGACCAGATTTTGGAACGAATCCAACATTGTGAGCATTCTGTGCAATATCATCGTCTATAATTCCAGAATCCAATAAATCATAATCAAAAATATTTGCCTTAGGATTTTTTTCTGCAAGAGCATGATAAAGACGTTCGGTCACCATTTGATGCCAGGTATTCATAATCTTTTGCTGGGCTGCTTCGGTAAGGGCAAACATCATTACACCAGAAGTGTCCCGATCCAGTCGGTGAACTACATAAGGCTTGTGTTTTGAATTAACACTTCCCTGCTTTCTTAAAATGTCTTCCAAAAGAGATTGAGCAGTTCTAACCTTACTTCCAGGATATGGAACCGACAAAAGTCCACTTGCCTTATTTATAACAACCAGCCACTGATCCTGATAAAGAATTTCTATTTTTTCGTGACCATAATCTGGTTTATTTTCTCTCTTAAATTGAGTTGATGCTTTTACATATGCCATGCCAAGAGTCTAGCACTTTGACATTAAATAATCCAATAAATTCCGTAACGCTGATTATGAAGTTTAAAATATGGCATAAAGTGCAGTTTTTCAGGCCAATTCTTTGCAGAAAGATAAAAACTTACTTTATTATCTTCTTTTTCAAGATACTTTCCCGGATTTTCCATAAAATCTTTTGCAGAAAAATCCACAAGAAGTTTTTCATCCTTCAAAGTTCCAATTCCTCTTGTATTAAGGTAGGACCCCATTAATTCCTGTCTCTGCTTATTTACAATTTTATTACCTGCAACATCACAATTTACACCAATCTGTCGAAGAGTCATATTTTCATCTTTTCCCAATTCTGCTGCAAGAACATAAGGGCCGTATTTTAATCCAAAAACCCAGGAATTATCTGGTAGATTAAAGGCTTTGAGTTTATAGGTCATGTTCACAGTGACTTTATCACCAGCCTTCCACTTATTTTTAAGACCAAGGTAATCCTGCTTTTCAGAAACAGAAATTTTCTGCCCCTTTGAATCTTCTATCTCAAAGGAAGCAGCCCAATCAGGCCGTCTAAAAAGAATTTCAAATTCCTGTCCATCTGCCTCTTTAATTTCAAAACAAACCTGTCCGGCTTTTTCTAAATCACAAGATTGATAAAGAACAAGTCCTTTTTCCTTCCACTGAACTTTTGAGCTCTGATAAATATTTACATAAAGCTGATTCTGATTATGGAAGTAGAATGAATCTCCAAGTTTTGTAAAATTTTCAAGACCTGTACCAGTACAACACCAGAAATAATTTTTTTCCAGGTCAGGATTACAGTAAACCTTAAAACAACCCGTAGCCATTGGCTGGAAATAAGTTGTCATTCCACTTTCATTATTCACACTTGCCAAGATTGCATTCTGATATGTCTGATCATAGTAATCCGCATATTTTTTTTCACCAGTAATTTTAAAAAGTTCTCTTGTAAATTTTAGCATATTGTGGGTATTACAAGTTTCGCAGTTTGAATTTGAACGCTGGTAATCCAAAACATCATCTGGACCAAAAAATTCCGATTCAGAATTTCCACCTGTAATATAACTATGATGATGGATTATGAGCTCCCAAAATGCCTTTGCATATTCAAGATATTTTTCTTCACCTAAAGCTCTATATCGATTTAATGCACCTATAAATTTTGGAATAGTGGTGTTGGCATGTCTGTTATTCAAACAATTCTTTTTACCCGAAAAAACTTCTTCAAACAGTTTTTCTTCATCAAAAGCGTGGGCTGCTATTGCAAAGTGTTCAAAATCCTTATATCCGTCTTCTTTAGAACATTTATAAAGCTCATAAAGACAGTCGTTCATTCCACCGTATTCAGTTTCAAGCACTTTATACTTTTGAATTTCAGACCATTTTGAAACACGATTATATACCCATTCTCCGAGTTTTTGAGCAATTTCCAAAGATTTATGATTAGAGGTTAGCTTATAAACTTCAACAAGGCCAGCAAGAATTTTATGCATTGTATACCAAGGTACCCAGGTGTTTTTAGGATCACCAGAATCAAGACGGTCAAACTGACATTCTGCATCTTCTCCATCATCTAAAAGTGCACCAAAAATAAAACCATTTGCCTTAGAATAATTCTTCTGACATTTATCTAATTCTTCTATTAAGTAATTAAGACGTTCCTCTAAAGTTCGTCCATCCTTACCCTTACATGCAGCAAAACCGTGAGATACGCCTTGTGCACATGCTGCAAGATAATGGCCCATTGTATGACCACCAATTTTGGCATTTTCCCATCCAGGATAAGGTCCAAAAACATTTAAACTCTTATTTAGCCCAGCGGCAACTCTAAAATTATAAAGAAGTCGGTCTGGATCATATTTACCAATAAAATCTACAACCTTTTGTGAAATTCCAACTGAATAAGAATCTAAAACTTCAATATCATTTAAAGAAAAATCCTGTAAAAGCATAAAATACCTCACAAACACTTTAAGGTATGGTTAAACGTTTTACAAGCCTTTTTGTTAAAACTTTTCTAAAATATCACAAACTTTTTCAACAATATAATCGGCTCCTGCCTTTTGGAACTCCTCACGTTTTCCAAACCCAAATAAAACCCCGCAGGACTTAATTCCATTTTCCTTTGCACCAAAAATATCGTGCTCTCTATCCCCTATCATAATAACTTTTGTTTTATCAGGATTTCCTGCAGTCTCCAAGGCATACTCTATAACCTCGGATTTTTTACTTCGACTTTCGTCCATATTAGATCCGCAAATATGGTCAAAATATTTTGCAAGGTCAAAATGCTCTAAAATTCGAATTGAATATTCTTCTGGTTTTGATGTTGCAACAAACAAATGTTTTCCTCGCTTTTTTAATTCCTCCAACATTTGAGGAATTCCTTTTATTACTTCATTTTCAAAAAGGCCTTTTTGAGCAAAATATTCCCTGTATTTTTTTACACCAAGTTTTGCTTCTTCATCATTAAAACCACAATGTGTTTTAAAAGTTGTAACCAAAGGTGGTCCAATAAATGTACACAGTTTTTCGTAAGAAGGAATTTCAATTCCTAGTACCTTAAAAGCATATTTAAAAGAATTTGTAATTCCTAAAGCAGGATTTGTAAGAGTTCCATCTAAATCAAAAAAGTAATATTCAAACATAAGAAGAGTATCTCGGTTTTAAAACAAAAAAGCCACCCCCTTTTGCAAGAAGATGGCCTTTCGCATTTATAAACTTACTTCACGAGTTTTTCAAGGCAAAACTCGCTGTAGCATTACAAACTAGCATGAGCCGCAGGCCCGGAAAACCGGTCCTGCTTCACGAGTTTGCTTTCGCAAACTCGCTGTAGCATTACAAGCTAGCATGACAAGTACGTGCAATAACGTCGTCCTGCTGTTCTTTTGTAAGGTTGATGAAGCGTACAGCATAACCAGATACACGAACTGTGAAGTTAGCATATTCAGGTTTTTCTGGATGAGCCTGACAATCCTTAAGTTTTTCAACACCGAATACGTTTACGTTCAAGTGGTGAGCTCCCTTAGAGAAGTATCCGTCAAGAACATTTACAAGGTTGTCAATTCTTTCGTTTTCATCATGTCCAAGAGCAGATGGGTTGATTGTCTGTGTGTTAGAAATACCATCAAGTGAGTACTTGTATGGAACTTTTGCAACAGAGTTCAAAGACTTAATCAAACCTTTTGTTTCTGCACCGTAAGATGGAGAAGCTCCTGGTGAGAATGGAGCATGTGCTGGACGTCCGTTAGGAAGAGCACCTGTAGCCTTACCGTATACAACGTTAGAAGTAATTGTAAGGATAGATGTTGTTGGTTCAGCATTGCGGTATGTTGGGTGCTTCTTAATCTTTGTGATGAAGTCCTTCAACAACCAAACAGCGATTTCATCTGCACGGTCATCATCCTGACCATAGCGTGGGAAGTCTCCTTCTGGTTTGAAATCACATGCGAGACCATGATCATCACGAATAACCTTAACTTTTGCATATTTGATAGCAGAAAGTGAGTCTACTACGTGAGAGAAACCTGCAATACCAGTTGCGAATGTACGGCGAACATCTGTATCGATGAGAGCCAATTCAGCAGCTTCGTAGTAGTATTTATCGTGCATGTAATGAATCAAGTTCAAAGTATTTACATACAAGTCTGCAAGCCATTCAAGCATTACATCGTACTTTCTCATTACTTCGTCGTAATCAAGATATTCAGATGTGATTGGCTGCAATTCAGGACCAACCTGAACATATGGAGTAAGTCCTGCACCTTCATCTTTACCACCGTTGATAGCGTAAAGGAGAGCCTTAGCCAGGTTAGCACGAGCTCCGAAGAACTGCATTTCTTTACCAGTCTGTGTAGCAGATACACAACAACAGATTGAATAGTCATCACCCCAGATTGGACGCATAACATCGTCGTTTTCATACTGGATTGAAGATGTATCAATAGAAATCTTTGCAGCATATTTGCGGAAGTTTTCTGGAAGTCTCTTAGAGTACAATACTGTGATGTTTGGCTCTGGAGATGGTCCCATGTTTTCGAGTGTGTGGAGGAAACGGAAGTCGTTCTTTGTTACCTGTGAACGTCCATCCTGTCCAAGACCTGCAACTTCAAGAGTAGCCCAGATTGGGTCACCAGAGAAGAGCTGGTTGTATGATTCGATACGTGCGAAACGTACCATACGGAACTTCATAACGATATGGTCTACGAGTTCCTGAGCTTTCTCTTCAGTAAGGATGCCTTTCTTAAGATCGCGTTCGATGTAACAATCCAAGAATGTAGAAATACGTCCTACAGACATTGCAGCACCGTTCTGTGTTTTGATAGCAGCAAGGTATCCGAAGTAGAGCCACTGGAATGCTTCTTTAGCATTTGTAGCAGGTTTAGAAATATCATAACCATAAAGGGCAGCCATAGCTTTCATTCCCTTCAAAGCTTTGATCTGTTCTGCAATTTCTTCGCGGAGACGGATGATATCTTCTGTCATTGTTCCGTTTCCACAGTTAGCTTTATCAGCTTCCTTCTGTTCAATAAGGTAATCAATACCGTAAAGAGCAATACGACGATAGTCACCAACAATACGACCACGTCCGTATGTATCAGGAAGACCTGTTAAGATGTGAGCCTTACGAGCCTTACGAATCTCTGGTGTATATACATCAAATACAGCATCTGAGTGTGTCTTGTGATATACAGTAAAGATTTTATGTAATTCAGGATTTGGTTTGTAGCCATACATTTCGCATGACTGTTCAGCCATCTTAATTCCACCGAATGGCATAAATGCTCTCTTCAATGGTTTATCTGTCTGAAGACCTACAACCTGTTCAAGTTCTTTTCCGTCTGGGCAAATGTATCCAGCTGGATGAGAAGTAAGTCCAGTTACAACATCTGTGTCCATGTCAAGAACGCCAGTTCTTTCTTTGCCATCCAAACCAACAGATTTCTTGTTGTGTTCTTCTTTCTGTAATCTCTGAAGTTCATCAAACAACTTTTTAGTAGCAGCAGTTGGTCCAGCTAAGAATGACTGGTCTCCATCATACTGTGTGTAGTTAGCCTGAATAAAGTCGCGAACGTTAATTTCGCTTGTCCATAAACCGCTAGGATTAAATCCTTCCCATTCTGGTCTTAAAGCCATAATAGTACCTCTTTTTCCTTGGGACTCCTTCATGATTCCCTTGGATATTGATTGCTCCGATTTTCCAGACAGGCTCCTTTATGATCCTGAAAAGAAATAGAAAAACTTTCTGCTTCGGAACTAATTCACATCAATTCTTAATGCACTTATAAAAATGCATCTGCCTAAATGCACTTGTATTCTAGTGTATTGCATTTCTTTCATCAAGGAAAAAAAAGACTACACCAGACAAGTTACATAAAATATCCTATTCATTAAAGATGGAAAACAAAGCCAGCCTTACACATAGGATAACCTAATTCTACATTAACACCAAAGACATCTCCAAAATACCATGATGCACCAATGTTAAAGCCATAATCAGGATATACATAAAAATTTGTAGAATAAGCATTACTAAAATCAATAGCCAAACCGACCTTCATACCTGCATACAAATCCAAAGGTTCAGCTGGCATTCTTACATGGTAAGAAACGCTTGCACCTGTTTTTATAGGAATATTATTGTATACATAATTGTAAGTTCTATACTGACTATATCCACCAGCAACATAACCACCAAATGAAAATGGAAGTTTCCAAATTGGACATGCAACCTGCAAATCTACAGCAACAGGAGGAATTGCCCAACCACCAAGATTAAATGGAGTAAAGAAATCCCATGGAAGACCTGCATCTACAGAAAGCAAAACATCTCCCTTTTCAATACCTGCACCATAATTGCACCAACACTGAGACCAGTCAAAATCCTTAGCAAAAGCTGATGAAGAACAAAGCATTACTAAAGCCACTAACAAAGTTTTAATTTTCTTAGACATATCATCTCCAAATAAAACGATAAATTTTACTTATAAGATAGTGAAAAAGAATATTAATAACAATAAAAAAATATTAAGTATATTTAAAATTTCTTTTTCTCCATCCTATTTAAGTGTATATTCTTTTCCCGGCTCAACAATTTCTACATCTTTATAACCTGCATCTTCAAGATGCTGTTTAAAGCCCTGCTGCTGGTCTAATTCACCATGTATAAGGAAGATTTTCTTCAAACGACTAGTATCAATTTCTCCAAGCCACTCTATCATTTCGTTATAATCAGCATGGGCAGAGAATCCGTTACAGCGTTCAACCTTTGCCTTTACCGGATATTCATCTCCAAGAATCTTAACAACCTCTTCTCCATCAAAAATACGGCGTCCCAAAGTATTTTCTGCCATATAGCCAACAATCATAATTGTATTTTTTGGATTAGAAATTTCGTTAGCAAGGTGATAAAGAACACGGCCTGCTTCACACATACCATCGGCTGCAATAATAATCATTGGGCCTTCTTTTTCATTAAGTTCCTTAGATTCTTCTACACTAGTTGTATATTTTAGAGAATTAAATCCAAATGGATTTTTATGATGCTTAAGGAAGGCTTCGTTTACACTTTCATCATAACATTCTGGATGAACACGGAATACAGAAGTTGCATTTGTAGCCATTGGAGAATCTACATAAATAGGAACAACAGGAATCTTTTTCTGATCTGTAAGAAGATGTAAATAGAAAACAAGTTCCTGAGCACGTTCAATTGCGAACGAAGGAATAATAATCTTACCCTTTCTTGCACAAGCCTCTCGCACAATTCTTTCAAGTTCATGCATGGCAAAATCATGATTATCGTGAAGTTTGTCACCATAGGTAGATTCCAAATAAATATAATCTGGAGCAGGCATGTTTGTAGCAGGATTACGGATAATTGGTTTACACTTGCGTCCTATATCACCAGTAAATAGAAGACGAGTTTCTTTTTCTGGATGCTTTGGATTTGGATTGATTGTAACATTTGCAAAAGCTGAACCAAGAATGTGTCCTGCATCATAAAATTCCAACTGAATATTTGGACTTATGTACATAGAACGATTGTATGATAAAGAAACAATTTGATTAGCAGCTTTAATACAATCTACTTCACCGTAAAGTGGTTTCCAGGAGAACTTTTCCCCTTTTTTTCTAGCCTGCTTTGCAAGGAATTCAGCATCGTGAGCCTGAATTCTGGCACTATCCATCATTACAAGATTTGCAATATCTCGCGTAGCTGGAGTAGCATAAATATTTCCTGTATAACCTTTTTTAGTAAGAAGTGGCAAAAGTCCACAATGGTCCAGATGTCCATGAGTAAGAATTACAGAATCCAGTTTTTCTAAATCAACATCAAAGTTACGATTTTTTTCATCAGACTCATGTCGTTTTCCCTGGAAAGAACCACAATCAACCATATACAACCTGTCATCAACTTCGAACAAATGCTTTGAACCTGTGACTTCCTGAGCTGCACCTAAAGAATAACATTTAATTGCCATAATAGACCCCCTGGATGTAAAAAAATATTTAATTAATTTTAAGCCCGAAAAGAGCATATTACAAACTTTTTACTCTTTTTTTTCCTACTTTCAAAATATTTACAATCCCTAATAACATCTTTATAATAGAAGAATATGTATTCAAGGGAATTTTCTGAGCCCCCAAAACAAATTATTCAAAAGGGGAAAGCAGAATTTGGGACATACGAAGGAGTATCTGCCAAGATTGATATCAAGGGAATGCGGGCTCCTTATGCAGGAATCCCTCTACCACATTTTATTTCAAGTCTCCGTATTAAAAGCCGCTTAAATTACGCTTTTTCTTTGGATAAATTTATAGGCCTTGCTGCCTTTATAGATTTTAAGTTTATTGGGCTTGGAGAAATTACTCTCTGGAATAAAGAAAGTGGAAAAAAATATGTATACCACACAATCATGCCTCCTCGCCGTCGCTTTGTACCAATTTCTACTACAAGAGGTATTTGTGCCTGCTACAATAAAAGCCGCTATTTAAAAATTTCATGGGGCCGTTCACACCAGCACCATGCCTTATCTTATAAATTAAAAGGTGATAGTGCACGTCCAAATTTGGAAGGTTACGTTTACTCTCCAATGGAAGACAAGATGCACCATGATATGATGTTTGTATGCCCTTCTCCTACATCATCACGCTGTTCTACAACATGGACTACAAGCATGTCTGTTCAGGGACAGATTTCTATTAATAAGGAAAATGTTGATGAATCTAAGGGTCTAGGATTAATGGTTCTTAATCGTGCCTATTACAAATTCCATTCTAATAAAAATTTTGTATACGGAATTGGCACAATCAAACAGCAGTCCATCATCTTCAATCTTTCATCATCTAACCTTGATGCGGCTGACTCTGATACATACAATTCGAACTGTCTGGTGGTAGATGGAAGTGCGACAGCCCTACCTCCTGTTTATATGACCCATCCTTTTGGAATTTCAAAGGAATGGGTTATTCAAGATACCGAAAACATGGTCGATTTAACTTTTACCCCTGCATCCTTAAATACAAGAACTGTAAACATAATTGCATTGAGAACAACCTACACAAATATGTTTGGCCACTTTGATGGGGTTCTCTTAACCAAAGATGGTGAAAAAATCACCCTAAAGCACTTCCCTGGTATTTTGCAAAAGGGAATGTTGCGTTTGTAAAATCTGGAAAATATAGGAGAAGAATATGGCTGATGAAATTAATAAAACTGCAGACTGGGCCCCTGGAACCCTTGATAAAACTCGAAAAAACATTGGCGATATAAGCGAAAAAGATGCGGCCGCTATGGCAAAAAAACTTGGCGGTCAGGTAATGTACGAACGCTCTTCAAATTCTTCTGGAGGAAATCCTAAGGCAGGAAGAATTGTTCGCCAGCCTTCTAGCTCAAATTCTGGATCATCAGGAAGTTCTTCTTCAAGCGGAATTGCAACTGCCAACAAAAGATACGTTCGCGAAGACCTGCCTGTTATTTCTAAAAAAGTTTCAAACATCATAGACAAGTTGATGATGTCTCCAGAATACAAAATCAAGCCTAATTATGGTGTATTTAATTTTATACGTTCATGGCAAAAAAACGGTACTGAAAAAATTTTGCCAGAATTCTACGAATATACATTAAAGGGTATGCTGGATCACATGGAAGGCTTTATCACAGTCATCAAAACTCTGATTCAAATTGCCCCTGCCACCTATAAATCTAAAATTGCCAGCGGAACCGAAACTAAATTTAAGTTTTTAAGAATGGTTGCCGGTTGGGCTATGCAGCCAATTAAGGTTGAATATATTAATTTACAGATGGCTCCACAACCTATGATAGTGGCCGATTTAATTCCACTTGTAAGAGCAATCTACAAACCCCTGATTACTGTTTACTATTTTGGAAACAACAAAATCCCTAAACTTATTAAAGAAATTTATGGGGATGAAGCTGCTTACCCTGATGCTCCAAAGGACAAACTTTCAACATTTGCAAAACAGGCTATTACAGAATGGCTTTATATTGATACAGAAATTATCAAAAAACTTTATCCTCTTTTATTAAGGATGTGTTCTGATACTTTTGAGGCTTACCCAACTTTCTTTAACACAAAGGTTGGTGAAATTTTAAAATTTGTTGGATTACACAAGTTTGACCTTCTGCTTCCTGAAAAACCAAAGGAACCAAGCCCAGAAGAAAAGAAGGCAAAAGCTCCTCCACCACAGAAGGGAGTTAAGGACTCAACCGTTATAACAGGTCTGAAACTCCTTAATCAACTTTTCCCTGAAGCAGGTTTTAATAAACTGGAAGATCACCCGGACATGTATCCATATTTCCAGCCTCTTTATAAATATAATGATGGATTCAATCTTCTTTCGCCAGACAATCCTATTCAAACAATCAATATTTTGCAAAGAATTATTGAAGATTGTTTCCAGGGATGTAGAAATATTAAATTCCCAGAACCTGAACAGCAGAAAAAAGGCTCTGACTCTATTATGCAAGTTTTAGATGACTGGTCTGCCTACAGGGAAGAAACTTTTGAACAGCTTTACTGCGAACCTCTGCTGGATTTGGTTAATTCTATCTATTCTCAAAATGATTTTGAAAACAGTCATATTGGTAAGAAGATGATTAACTCTCTTCTATGGCAGACAACTTACCATTATATGCCTAACTTTAAGTTCGAACAGCTTTTACTTGAGCATCCTGCAGATGAAAGTAAATACAGACCTTTATTCCACAGAACTGACTATGCCCGTAAATTCCTTACTCTAGTTATAAATGAATGTGACCAGAAGGCAAAAACTAAAGCTTCATGTTCTTTGATAGAGAATCCTTGGGAACACTACAAGTTTGATATTCCAAATGAAGTTTCAAAACGTCTGGATGTTCTTTTAGGAGCACAAAACAGAACTGCAAATACAACCGCGACAAATGCGAACTTGCTTAAATACACCCTCTGTTTTATTGCTGTTCTTGATTGGTATATAAATAATCCAGACAGTCCAGCCTACACTAGTGATCCAATGCACATTTGGCGTGTATCGCCAGAAGATGGAAAGCCGGTATTCTCTGTTCCTGTTCGCAATGACCAGAACAAGTTGTTCGCTGACGCAATCAAAGCAAGCTATCAGAAAGCCGCAAAGTAAGATAGAGTCAGCGAAGTTTTTACAACATATTGGTAATTAATCCTGGCAGAGCCGACTCGAAATCTACGCCATACCTGCCTATTATCGGAAATCCGTTAAAAACTGAACTGCGTAAGCGGGTCTGTTTAGGATTCTCCGCATAAAAGGCTTTTACAAAATCTATGATTTTGTTTTGCTCAACTCCCAAATTAATCCTGGCAAAGCCGACTCGAAATCTACACCATACCTGCCAACTATCGGAAATCCGTTAAAAACTGAGCTGCGTAAGCAGGTCAGTTTAGGATTCTCCGCATAAACGGCTTTTACAAAATCTATGATTTTGTTTTGTTCAACTCCCAAATTAATCCTGGCAAAGCCGATTCAAAATCTACGCCATACCTGCCTACTATCGGAAATCCGTTAAAAACTGAACTGCGTAAGCAGGTCAGTTTAGGATTCTCCGCATAAACGGCTTTTACAAAATCTATGATTTTGTTTTGTTCAACTCCCAAATTAATCCTGGCATAGCCGATTCGAAATCTACGCCATACCTGCCTACTATCGGAAATCCGTTAAAAACTGAGCTGCGTTAAGCGGGTCAGTTTAGGATTCTCCGCATAAACGGCTTTTACAAAATCTATGATTTTGTTTTGCTCAACTCCCAAATTAATTCTGGCAGAGCCGACTCAAAATCTACGCCATACCTGCCTACTATCGGAAATCCGTTAAAAACTGAGCTGCGTTAAGCGGGTCAGTTTAGGATTCTCCGCATAAACGGCTTTTACAAAATCTATGATTTTGTTTTGTTCAACTCCCAAATTAATTTTGGCAAAGCCGACTCGAAATCTACACCATACCAATTATAATCCCCATGCTCCAAAGTCTTCTTAATTGACTGGACAACAAAGTCTGCCGCAAGCCGACAGGCTTTATCTAAAGGAAAATCCCTCATAAGAGCTCCTGTCAAAACACTGGCAAAAATATCTCCGGTTCCATGAAAGCGTTCTGGCATTTTTTCATGAAAATACCAGCTTATATCTTGAGTTTTTGAATCGTAAGTTGCAATTCCTAATTTGCCATTATTAAAATCCACACCTTTTAAGACAACTTTTTTGGCTCCAGTTTCGGCAAGAGCTTTCAAAATATTTTCGACATAGTCTTTATCATAACCTGAATCTTTATAAGGAAGCCCCAAAAGAAAAGATGCCTCTGTAAGATTTGGCACAATAACGTGAGCCTTACCACAAAGCTGAGCCATTTTCTTTGCAAAATCTGGGGTAAAGCCGGAATAGAGTTTTCCATTATCAGCCATACAAGGATCAACTATTGTAATAGTATCTTTTCCGCCAAAATCCTCTATCAGCTTAAACATTAATTCAATTTGTTCAAAAGAGCCAAGATAGCCTGTATAAATTGCATCAAAACTGATTTTCTCCTTCTTCCACTGCTGACAAATAGGTTCAATATCCTGGGTAAGATCCCTGAAAGTAAAACCACCAAAAGCAGTATGATTCGAAAGGACGGCAGTAGGAATTACACAACACTCAACTCCCATTGCAGAAATTATAGGCAGAGCAACTGTAAGCGAACACTTCCCTACACAGGAAATATCTTGAATTGTTAGTATTCTTTTCATAATCTTCTATATTATAAGATAAAGTATAACTAAAAAAAGATATACTTTTAAAGCTTTTTTTATTATATTTAAAAAGAATTTTCAGAAATTGTTTTTATTAATAGGAGATATATAATGTCAAAAAAACAAGTTCCTATCACCTTATTATGTGGTTATCTTGGAGCTGGAAAAACAACTTTGCTCAACCGCGTTCTGACAAATCAGAAGGGATACAAAGTTGCTGTTATCGTAAATGATATTGGAGAAGTAAACGTTGACGAACGTCTTATTTCAAAAGAAGCAAAAATTACAGACTCAAGCAGCCTGGTTCCTCTTACAAACGGATGTATCTGCTGTACTTTGAAGTCTGACCTGGTACAACAGATTGAAAACCTTATCAACACAGGAAAATTTGACTACATCATGATTGAAGCATCCGGTGTTTGTGAACCAATGCCAATCGCTCAGGCTATTCAGCAGATTGAAACAGGAAAAATTGATAACGTTGTTGGCGTTGTTGATGCAAGCCGTCTTGTAGATGAATTTGATGAAGGAAAATCTTTATTAAAGAAGGATATTGAAGAAGAAGATATTGAATCGCTTTTGATTCAGCAGATTGAATTCTGTTCAACTTTGATTGTAAACAAGCGTGATCTTGTAACAGATGAACAGATGAAGATGGTTCGTGCAGTTATCAACAAGATTCAGCCAACTGTAAAAGTTTTTGAAACTACAAAATGTGATGTTCCTGTAGAAGAAATTATTGGAACAAACCGTTTTGATTTTGAAACAGTTTACGCTTCTGCAGGCTGGGTAAAAGCTTTGGAAGAACACGACAAAGAAGAAGATGATGATGACGACGACGATCACGATGAACACGACCATGACCATGATCATGAAGAAGGACATCATCACCACCATCATCATGAACACAAACACGAAGGTGAATCAGAAGATGAATACGGAATTGGAAGTTTTGTTTACTACCGCCGCCGACCATTCAACCGCAACAAACTTGATGAATACGCTGCAAAATGGCCAAGAAACATCATACGTTCTAAGGGTGTAATCTGGTTCAGCGACGAAGAAGACATGGCATATGTTTTGGAAACTTCTGGTCGTCAGATTCAGGCTGGATACTCTGGAAACTGGCTTGCTTCCTGCCCACCTGCAGAACAGAAGCGTGTACTGGCAGAAGAACCAGAAATGAAGAAGGACTGGGATGAAAAGGTAGGAGACCGCATGATTAAGCTGGTAATCATTGGCCGCCATCTGGACAAAGAAGAGATTTCGAAAGCCCTGGACGCTTGTTTGGACTAGAGTTTTCTTTAGATTTGAATTTATAAAAAAGAATTCAAAAAAAGGCTGTCTGAACTCCTTTGCCCCGGAAGCTAAAGCCCCGGAGTTTCAGGAAGTCTGACAGTCTTTTTTTAATATCAACTAAAAACAAGAAAAGAAAACCGTCAAATAAAAATAAACATCTCGATAAAGGACCCCACCTCTCTGTAAATCATCAGGGATCATACACCAGCCTTTTTGTATATTACCTTCTGAATCTTTATGTTCTACAAGGAACCAATCTTTAGAATGCTTTTTTGCATCAGGGGAATAACCAATCATAGTAATGTAAAAGTATCCACCTTCTTCTTTTATGTATCCTGTTTGTTTGGAACCATTAGTATCAAGATATAAAGTTAAATCTCCACATGTTTCAAGAGCAGAGGAAGTCTCATATCCATAAGTTCTGCTAGTTTTCCCATCATAAGTGAAAGTAATCATTTTAGGAATCACAGATCCGGTATCAAAAAACTTTAGAGCATAATCTGCTTCCAGCCAGCCCGATTTTCCATTCTGTTCAATTTCGAGCCAGCATCGAGTCTTTTTTTCATCTTTTACGAATCCTTCTCTCATTTTTTTATCAATTCGGAATTTCAAAATATACATACACTGTTCAAAATCTAGATTCCAGATAATATTTCGCTTTTCAGGAGAATCATAAACAAAAGCAAGGCTTGGATCATCTATAACTAATTCTTTAAAATCGGAATACCCAATAGCATATGCATCCCTTTCTATATACCTAACCTGACACATATAACCATCTGATTCAAATTCATCCAGTAAACTTCCCAGCATCAATGGAGGCTTTTCCTGTACCGCAGGTTTTACAGAAGCCACAACTTCAGTTTTTTTCTTCTTATTCTTCTTTTTATTATTATTTTTAGCAAACAAAGAAACGGAAACAACTAATAATAATACCAAACATAAAACTCGTTTTCCCAATATTAACATCCTCCTACTATGTTTCTATAATAAAATTACTTATTACAACCAGAAGTTTCTAGACCAATAATACGCAATTCTTTAAGATTCGAAAGATTATAGACATCCAATCTATTATTATTATAAATTCTATTTCTATCACCCGAACTGGTACAGGCTACATCAGATTTATCATTCAAATGTCCAGTTTCATCAAATACATCATTTAAGCCTACCATATGATTCTTTGCACACTCTGTAGCAGCACTCAAATCAAAAACACCTATAAAGTAGAAATCACCTCGTAAAGCTTTATATTTTGCCATTTGAGCCCTTAACATATAGGGGGTAGAATTCGCAGCAGTCCAGTAATCCCAGTTTCCCTTTCCAAAAATTGTATCCATAGATTTTTTTCTATCAATACAACCTGAATCTTGGGCAAACAATTCTTTATTATCATTAATAGCTAAAGGATCTGAATATTTAGGATCAACTACATTGTTTTCTTTTCCGTTATTCATACTATAAGAAATATTTGCCATGGTAGTTATATAACATCCTTCTAAGTGTACATAAGAAGGTGCGATTAGCACTCCTTCTGCATTATAAATTTCCTTACCACTATTACCAAGCAAAATATTTTGATCCTTATAATTTGACATGTTATAGAATTCCTTTATTTCCCCTACCTCCAAACCATTTCTATCGCAATAATTCAAAGGATCTCCGGGACAAAAAGCAAACCAGTTTTGACCATCTCTAACAGGATCCTGACTAATAAAACATTTCATAGCTGGACAGTAATCTCTAAAGCCTAGATTTATCAAATGCAATCCACAATCCAAATTAGACTGACTATAACTGTATGAATAGTTTTTACCATTAGAAAGTTCATTTCCCCAAACATCCATACAATTTTCGTAAGTCAAATTCGAAAAGGCGTCACATACAGCAACGATATTATCCCGATAATTTGGAATTAGACATTCCACCTTCACACTTTCATCCAAACCAAAATCAGAATACAAATATGCACAGACCAATCCATCTTTAGAAATCACCGAAAAAGGTCTGGCCTCACAAGATTGATTTATAGAAACCTGTAAATCAGACTTGTGAAAATCCAGATCCATAGACCTAACTTCCCCCGACGCAGAAAACGAAGAATCGTCTATCCAGCGAACAGAAGCAGGCTCAAGATTTATCTGATCCGAAACAGGAACATAGTTTGTCACAGCAGATTGATTCATCAATAAAGGAACAATTTGAATTACATCCAAAGACATACCATCATATACAAAAGCCTTTGATTCACTTTCGTTTTTACATTCTCTTATACGCCGACCCCAAGGATCATAAGAAAAAGATAAACTTTCAATTGTAGAATTCTCATAGTCTTTCGTAATGATTTTTTCAGGTCTGTTTAAAGAACCATATTCAAGACTAACTTCAAACTCACTGCTTGTAACACCAGTAAGATTTCCATTCCTATCCCAAATAAAATGCATTCCATTATCTTTAGAATTTTCACCGTACTTTGAAACCAGTCTATTCATCGAATCATACTCATAAATAAACTTCCCCAAAGGATTTTGTACAGAAACAACATTGCCCTTTGAATCATACTCAAAAGAAGTTTTCCATTCCTCTAATTCACCAGGAAACTCTTTTACATATAATCCACAAGCTCTTGCATCTTTTAAATAATAATCCCCCAAAGAATCCACAAAAGGATAAATGCTTTCTACCAATCGCCCATTTTCATCATAAGCAAAACAAGTTTTTTTACCATTTTTATCCTTAACCCCAACGATACGTCCCTTTACATCTCTTTCAACAATCTCAGAAGAAACAATCTGACCAATACAATCCTTCGAAATTCTTGCTGACAATAGTCCCTTAAAATCGTATTCAGAGCAGACTTCATTACCATTAGAAAAAGTTCGCTTGGTTTCATTACCATTCAAGTCATATTCAAAAGCAACCCAAACATTTTTCATCAGATCACAAATCTTAGAAACTAAACCGACTTCATTATAAGAATAAACAAAATCAAATGAATTAGACTTTTTCTCAACACAACGACCAAAATCGTCATAAAAATACTCTATTTCCACTTGAGATATGTCATCTCTAAACAAGACAAGGTCTCCAGCTTCGTTATATTCATACTGATAGTCACAAGAATCCGACTTAAGTTTTAAAACCTGCCCAAGAGGATTTCTAACAATTTCGAGGCATTTTCCAGAATCACTCGTAATAATAGTCTTAAATGACTCATCATCATACTGATAAAGAAAAGTCCTTCCATTAAAATCAACCTTCTTTTTTACACGATTAAATGCATCGTACTCATAGGTCATTTCATTTCCCAAACTATCTATTTCCCTAATAATTCTTCCATACAAATCGTATTCATACTTATATTCATTTCCATTTTCATCTATACGACTATACGAATAATCTCCATAAGAAAATTGATAAGTTCCGTTTTTCTGATTGTCTAGATAAACAAGACGCCCTTTCTCATCACAAACAGATTTTGAAGCAACTCCATAAAAATCCTTAGATACCAAAGATTTATCATCCAGATTCCTATTCATCGAAATAATTTCACTATCTCCTTCTGCAGAATGAAGATAAGAACTCTCAAAGACTCCTGTAGAATCGTAAAAATACGAAACCTTACACCCTTGATTACTTTCCGACAAACCTAATTGTCCAGCCCCATTATAATCACCACGAATTTCCAAACCATTTCCATAGGTAATTTTCACAGGATTAGACAAAACATCATAGGAATAAGAAACACAACCATTTTTATCCAAAACTTCAAGAGGCCTACTCCAACTATCAAAAGTCACCTTCTGATACATCCGATCATTGTGATAAAGTGACAAAGAATCTCCATCGTAGGATGCCGAATAAGCTCTACAAAGATTTCCCGCATTATCAAAAGTCTTAGACGAAAGCATGCGACCGAAAATATCATACTCATTTAATATTTCATAACCAGGTCCTCTTTCTTTTATTTTCCGCCCATTTTCATCATAAAACCTTTCAAACACATTTCCTGAATAATCACGAATAGACACAAGTCTTCCGTAACAATCAAATTCCTGAGTAATAGTTAGACCACTTTTCTGACCTGTAACATAAAACGACCCATCTTTCCTATAAAAATAGTTCATCAAATTATTACTAGAATCATTTTCAGATTTTAATCTTCCTCCTTTGGAATAAGTCCAGGTCTTTGTAAACCCATCTTCAAAAACTTTTTTCACCATTCTTCCATATTTATCAAACTCATAAAAAGAAGGCACTCCCATCTGATTTTTACAGGTAACAAGAGTTTTTTCTCCATTACGTTTGTATGAAAGCTGCTTAAAAGTTATTTCACCCCTACTTAAAGATGATAAAGAATCCGCAGCAGATTCCCCCTCCACCGTTGAATAAGTTTCTGACAACAAAAAACCAGAATCATCATAAGCATACGAAATTCTTACCCCCTGTTTCGCAAGTTTTGATGAAGAAACACTTGAGCCTATAAGATTCCATTCAGTTTTTTCCAGCAAAAGATCAGATGAAGAAAAAGTATTTTCTTTATAAAGTTCACCATTAATAAAAGTTTTAATAATGTTTCCATGTCCATCATAAACATTTTCTTTTGTATATGATTGACCAGAACTTAAATCTTTAGAAATCACCTTAATTTCTCTGTTTTTGCAATCAAAGAACCTTTCAATAATCAATTTTCCATCAATTTTTTCAGTTCTCTTATTCAGGCTAGTATCATAGGAAATATCCGTTACAGATCCATCATAATCTTTAATCTTAGTAAGACGATTTTTGGAATCATATTCCATTTCTCGAACAAGACTACCGTAAGATGGAAGACTGTAAATTACTTTTACAAGACTGCCAAAACAATTGTATTCATAATCCCAAGAAACACCGTCTTCCCAACGACTTTTTACCAGTCCATTTGGATAATAAGATGCAGAAGAAACTACTTCATTTTCAAAATACTCACAAAGCAAATTTCCTCTATCATCATATTCATACCTCATCGAAAAACCATCAGGATCCTCAACACATGTAAGCTGCCCTCTGCTATTGTATTCCAATTTTTGCACACTACCATCATCATCAATTATCTGAACCGGTCTAAACAAAGAATTGTATACAAAACGCCTGCTTACTCCGTCCTCAGTAAAAGTTTTTATCAAACCATGAGAATCTCTTTCGATATTAATTTCACGACCGCAAGCATCTTTTACATAAACTGGAGCACCCCAACTGTCATAAACATAGATCTCTTCATCCCCCTCTACAGTCCTATGGATAGTCTTTAGATTAGGAACATCATAATCAAAATACTCTGTCTCAGATTTTTCATTAGATACAGACGTACATACATAATTACAAAGTGCAGGAATAAATTCGTGCTCCAACTGAACAAAGGAATTGTCAACCTTAATAATCTTTTCAAGTTTTCCCATTATATCATAAGTACAAGAAACGGGAACTCCATCATTTGCAATTACACTAGTCAACCAGTCTCCATTGTAGATATAGGAAGTCTTACCTGAAACAGCCCCTTCAATCGCAATAATTTTACCATTTGAATCCCTGGAAATATTGATAACTTCACCGGTCTTCAAAACAACCTGATTAATTTTTCCATTCTGATTACGATAAATAGTTTCGTTTCCATTAGGATCAACTTCACGTTCTAGAATTCCATAATAGGAGTAACATTTTTTATGTCCATCACTATAATGGATGATATAGCCACCTTCAGCATTACAGCTTGAATCAATTCCTCCATCTGCATTTAACCCCTGAAGATAATACCTGGCAGAAGATAATTCACTCATTGGTTTCCAAATACCATTACCTTCATACTTAAAAGGAATATCCCTTCCTTTTTCATCCAGATAAATCAGCATCTCAGAAGCACCTCTAGGCGAATCTTCTCCAGAATAAAGACCATACTTTACATAATAATTTCTATGAATTAGATAATTTCTAATTCTTTCAACATCTTCAATGTACTCTTTAATTTCCTGTAACTCATTCTTCGTCGCTGTAAATTCATTTATCTGATCCTCGCTTATGGCATCATAAAAAACGGACATTATCAGATCTCTCTCTTTGTAATTTTCATAAATCCTCATGAATTCATCTATTGCAGCAACAGTTTGATCAATCGAATCAGCAGCACCTTCATAACCAGGCATAAAGCATCTAAGAATTCTTGAATCAAGAGAACTAAACCAGCCCATTCCAAATGATTCACAAACAACATAAGGTAAGAGTGATCTGGAAACCTGGAAGGCTTGCAAATAATCCTGAGCAAGAAAATCAACATAGTCAGCAATATAATTACCACTAGAAATTCCTACAGGATCCCCAGTCCAATTATACTTCTCATAAGTTTTACCAAGATCATCATAAGCTTCACACATTCTATCTGACATTTCTTTACAATGCTTATTAGCATTTTCCAATTCTTTTTCAAACGTTGCTTTATCCCGGATTAACTCATCTTTTGTTCTATATGACTTCCTTGAACCTTTTAAAAGATTGTTTGTGTAATCTAGTTTCTTTTTTATATCCTTTACCGCAGCCACCGCAGACTCAATCGCACTCTCAGAATCCTTAGCTCTTTGCTCCGCTTTTAATATTTCCTCATTCTTTTCGGCAGCTGCTTTTTGATCTTCCGAACTTGGACCAGCAGGAACAGAAGAATCTCCAGATGATTGAGATCCTGAATCAGATGACGAAGAACCTGATGAACTACTTCCTCCAGAATCAGAAGAAGGCTTATCAGGAACATTATAAGCATATGGTGTCCCATTACTCATTGTGACATGTTTTATTTCCGCATAAAGAAATGAACACGAAACCAAAACTAAAACAAATATTATTTTCTTAAACAAAAGCTCTCCTTAATCTATAAAAGATTCATAAAACAATTTTCCCAAAAAACTGTCATTATTTTGAATCCTAGGAACATATCCCTGACTTTGACTTACAAAATCAATTTGTTGAACAGTTTTTCCATTAATGTATTTATCAGGATGGGATACAGAAAGAAGTCCTCCTTCTGATAAAGGAGAAAAAAACACACTCAAACCACCTTTCGCCCCAGTAGAAGTCCAACTTCCAATAACAGTTTTTCCAGCTGCTGCTTCAAAATTATTTTCAAATTCCTCCAACTTTTCAGATGAAGTAAAATAGACTGATAATTGCTCCACCATCGAAGAAACATCTAAATAAACATCACTATTCATTGAACCATAGGTGTACTTTTCCGTTTCGCAATTATTATCCGAATACAAGATTCCCATAATTTCATCTCTAATACCTCTTGAAGTAACTTCCTCTGCAAATGCTCCCATTAAATTATCAAAAGAAGAAAAATAATCTTCCATTGAATCCATTTTGACAACCGTAAAAGAAGCCCCATTTCCTGACTCATACCATTTTTTAAATTCATTCAAAGTGATAAGAGACAAATCCCTTCCACCAGGCGACTGTACAGAATTAAAAGCGTTGAACAAACTTGTATAATTCCATCCAGAAGCCATAAGTAAACCTTCAGAACCGACAGCATAAGTACTACAATTTCTCAGTTCGTACATAAGTTCAACGCAAGCGCCGAAACATGTATCAAACCCCAAAAATGCAAGTTTATCTCCTCCCAGTCCCCTTTCGAGTCCTTCTCTAACTTGCCCCAAAGACATGTAAGATCCGGAACTCTCATCAAAAGCAAATCCCTTATATGCCCCTGCCTCAAAATCCAAACAATCAATTTCAGATTCCCCGCTTCTCCAGCCTGTACCATGCCCCCACATCACAAGACCGTAATTTTCAGCAGGGTATTCCTTTTTTACATATTCCAGACAGTTTGAAAGAACATAAGACGATGCCATATCAAGTTCAGTACTTTCTCCAGGCTTTAAGTTCAAATCCTTACACTCAAGTTCTTCTGATACAATCTTCTTTGATTCTTCAGTTCTTCCAGTTTTCAGCTTAAATAATTTTCCACCAGTCCAATTTGAATCTGAAGTATCGTAAGAAGGACTTCTATCCATAAGCACGAAAACTGAATAAACATCTGTATTCAAATTTGACGATTCCATTTCAAGCATGTCTTCAATCGCAGCCGCTTCCAGATTATTATCAGCAGACATATAAACCAAAATCGACCAAAGCCTTTTTGCCTCTAAAGAATCTTCCTCCACTTCCTCATTTTCACGCCCCTTTACACAAGCATCATCCAGAGTTAGGTTGATTGTTTTTGAAGTAATAAATCCCATATCACAAGCAGAAAATACAAAAAGTGCAAAAACACTAAATAAGACAAATATAAAAATTGAAAAATTTTTTTTTCGTTTGATAAATTCCTCCTGATAAAAACTAAAAGGCATTTAAGCCCAGAGGATCTTCCCAAACACTTCCATCTTCATACTCAACTCTACTTATATACAAATAATCAACTTCATAAGGATATTCAGGAATCTCCGACAAATAAGGATCAAGACTTATACAAGCCTCCAGACTATTCCCACCTTCAAGTTCTTTTGAAACAGAAATTACAAAATTACTCTTCCCATTACTGATAGGTTCACCTTCTTCATCAAACAAAAAGAACACTAGAGTAAAATTTTTTATTGTTTTCTCTGATTTATTCATAAGGAACAAATCAAATCCTGCTGCTTCAAACTCTCCAGTTTCCGAAACCAGTCTGACACTTCCACTCACTAAATAAGGACAAGCTTCCTTTGCAAATAAGGAACAAGAAAAAAGATTTAGAAACAAAAGCAGAAGAAAAGCCTTCCCCAATATTAATTTCACAGCTCCAAATCTCTTTGATAATAAATCACAGAATCTTTTCTTCATTTCCTTCATCTTTTTTCACCTCCTCTTCCACGAGCACCTCTACACCCCCTGTACTTATTCTTTGCTCCAAATACTTCTTATAAATACTTAAAACTTCTTTAGAAGGACTTCCTTCCTCACAGACAATTTTCCCAAGTAATTGATTAGCCCCCTCGTAATCTCCATACAAAATCATTTCTTCAACCTTATCCAAGGCCCTATCAATACTTGAAACCTGAAAACAAAGAATCTTACTTCTATCACCAAAAATCAGCATATTATTTTCAAGTTCGACAAAAGAATTCTTTCTCCCCTTGATCCAGCAATTTCCAAGTGCCATATTTTCGAACACGAATAAACCATTTTTATCTGTTAATGTTGTTTTCAAAATCCCCTTCTGTCCCTTACAAGAAATAATAAATTCCTCAACAGGCAAATTATTTTCATCAACAACATAGCCACATAAATCTCCGTTTCCAGAAAACATTGAATTCGAAGCACAAGAAACTAAAGCAAATACAAACAGACCTAAAAAAAGATATTTTAAACTTCTATTTATTTTCATCATCTTTTACTCTTTCCTTTTTAATCATTTTTCCATTTCGATCCTTGTAAAAAACAATACCTGAGCCATCCACATACCGAACTTCACCAACTTTTGTAAGATTTTCTTCACTCAGAACCTTTTTTCTGGACTCTTTTTCCTCAACAATTTTTTTAGGCTCAACAGAAGAACTTTTCAAAGAAACATCAAATATTCTCCAGGCCCCCTCAAGCACTTGCAAATTCACCCCCAAATCAAAATCCATCATCTCTTCAAAAAGTACATCCGCCAGAAAAAAAGCCGAATCCTCCACCTGTATTCTCAATTCCTTTACTGCAAGATTCCTTGATTTTAATAATTCCCCAAGACTCTTAAAAACTTCCAAATTTCCAAGCTTAAAACGAATTGAATAAGGAAAATATTTTTCTTCTATTAATATACAATTATCCTTAAGCAATAATTCCCTGATTTCTTTCTGATAAGGAAGCTCCGATTTTTCCTTCAAATATTCAGTCTCCGAAAAATCATCATTTCCTCTTCTTTCATTTCCGCTTCTTTCATTTTCGCTTCTTTCATTTCCCCTTTCAAAAATTCCTTTTTCACAAGAAAAGAAAAAGGAATTTCCCGCACCTTCATACGAAACCGGCGATATTTCAAAATGCTCATTTCCTTTAAACTTAAATAGCTCATCAGGACTCATATCCTTTACCTGCATAGAAACAAACTCTTTCTTATCTCTTATCTTCCAGGTCAAAACAGAAATTTTTCCATTTGCTTCTTTAAGGCATTCAAAAAGTTCTTCAACAAATCCTCCCGAAGTCACAAGTAAATCATCAGACCCAATAATTTCACTTTCATTTTTTGCTGAATTCTTTCCCTCATCCAAATCAAGCTCAGATAAAGAATCATAAGATGATTTAGGAACAGCCGAATTCCATTTAAACAAAATCACAAATATTGCAAATAAGAGTAAGAAAAACGGAAACATGATAAAGAAGAAGTCCTTACGAAACCGTTTAAATCTCAAGCCTTCAAAATAAATACCCCCCTTTTTTCTATAAGCAGAATATTTTCCTTTATCCATCACAACCACATCAGATAAGATTCCATTTTTCCCCAATCGAAATCTTGAATCAAAACAAAATTTATTCGAAAAACAAGGATGCCTTTTTTCCAATTCAGAAAAAATGTATTTTTTCTTCCTCTCTCCTAACAACTTGGAAAAAGGCATGGGAATTAGATAACGGTCATATTCGTTCTTCCTAACTACATTTTCATTTTTCATACGACTTCCTCACCCTGCTATAAACTTCTCCATCTCCATAAGGCCCAATCCATTTAGCATAAAACAAATCCCCCTTATCTGAATTTTCCACCAGCATAAAGGAATCCGCCCTAGTCCAGGAAATATAGTCCAACTTCCACATGGCCTTACAAGTTTTCTGCCATTCCACAAATGAATCAAAGCCTCTTCCACAAGAAGTTTCCCTAAAAGATTCCGAAATAAATCGACTTGATTCAAAAGCCAACTTTTTTTCCATTCTTTTTTGATAAAGGTCCCCGCAAAGCCCCAAAGATGATGACAAGGCACAAGCCAGAAATGTCTGCACACAGATGAAAGCTAAAAGTTCTACGAACCTCAATTCATCAGCCCCCTAATTGCAATTCTATTTTTTTCCTTTGATTCCTCAGAAAACTTTTCCATTTCTTTCGAGTACTTTTTTATATCTACAGTTGCTTCTTTTTGAAAACCATTAAAACAAGCCAGACAAACCATATTGATTAAGACCAGGCCCAACAAAGCCCCTTTACTCCCAGGAAACAATATCGCCCGCCTCCCCTTGACCACCTTCTTTTTTGTCAGCCCCGTAGGAAATGAGTACAAAGGGTAAATTTTCCGGCAAGAATGATGGAAGAGCCGAACTTTCAGTGCTGATATATTCAAAATCTCCTCCCCAGGGATCAAGGCCTGGCTTACGGTCAAGATATGGTCCCTGCCAGTTCTCCGGTACCGGATACAAAACTGGTTTTTCCCATAAGGCTCCAAGTCCCTGCTCCGAAGTTGGGAATCGCCCGCAGTCAAGGAAGTAGCACTGCAAGGCCGAACTAAACTGGTTGATTTGACTACGTGCCGAGGTTCTTTTTCCCAGCGAAATGAGTTTTGTTGCCGAAACCATGCTTCCGGCTGTAAGCACTGCCCCGATGGCAAGAACTGCCAGTGTTTCAACAAAGGTAAATCCATCCGATTTCTTCTCCTTTAATTTTTTTAGTTTTTGTAATTTTTTATTCAATTAAACCTCCTTCTCATTCCAATAAATCCAATTTAATCAAAAGAATTTCATATCATTCATAAAAGGCATAAAAAACTTCATCACCAGACACAAAAGAAAAACTCCAGTAACACAAATAAACAGCGGTTCAACAAGACAAAGACAAAGCTTCCGTCTTTTTTGAGCTTTTTCATCTATCCAAACCGCAAGTTTTTTAAACACTTCACTGGATTTCCCGCATGAATCCGCATAATAAAACGCCTCCTGGTACTTTTTCCCCAAACAAAAGGCATTCTGCAGACTCATACCAAACTCCAGTTTTTCACCAGCCTCAACAAATGATTTTCCCAAACGAGAATCCGCTCCCAAAACGTAAACTGCACTAGCAACAGCAGCAGAAACATTGACCCCCGCCTTAATCAAAAAATCTATTCCAAGAAAAGCCTCATACAACTTGTCCTCCGAAATGATTTTTCCAATCACAAAAAAAATGCTGCCACAGACTCCTACCAGAAAAAAAAGATAATTCAAAACCTGCCCGTAATTAGCGTCGCCACTTAAATTACAGACAAAAAGAGATGCTAAAACCGCCAGAGAAACCACAAAAAAAGGATAAAGACTTACTTCCAGCAATTTGTTCTTATTCTGATACTTTCTTTCATACTTTAGGTTCAGATATTCCAAAGTCTTTCTCAAATCCCCCGATTTCTCCGAAAGCGAAATAAAAAAAGTATAAGAATCATCAAAGTTGATAAAAGGACAGGTTCTAAAAGCATTAGAAATTAAATTGCCTTCCTGCAAACACTCAAATAAATACGCAGCACTTCTAGAAATTCTATTTTTGCGTTTTTTATTCTTATGCATCATAATTTGCAGACTTTCCGACAAAGTCATATTCTGCCGCACATACAAATCAGCCAATTCGCTTGTGAATTTTCTGACCATATATACCTCCCGGTAAAAGAACCTTACGCTTATATTTTCCAGACTTCAAATCATCAAGAGTTTTATTAAAAGCTTCCGAAAAATTCGTTAAATGAATGAACAAGTCATCAAGTTCTTCTTCACTCATAAATTTTTCTACCAAACTTCCAAACTTGACTTTAGGGATGGCCAAATCCGCACATAAAAAAATTTCCTCATCCTTATAATCCAATTCCTGACAAATCGTCGCCCTTAAAATAGAAGCCAAAAGTTTTCTTTCCAGACCAAGATTTTCCAACCTCAAAATAGCCTCTCCAGGTCCCGAAGTATGCAAAGTTGCAAACACCAGATGCCCGGTCAAAGCCGCCCTCAAAGCAACCCCAGCCGTAATTTCGTCCCTGATTTCACCAATCATAATCACATCTGGATCCTGTCTAAAAACATGAGCCAAAGCCTCGTCATATGATGTAAAATGATTTTCATCTACCTGTATTTGACTAACCCCTGGAATCACATATTCAGGCGGATCTTCCATACTGATTATTTTCAGTTTCTCAGATTCCCTTTTTTCCATTTCAAGTAAAACCGCAGCAACTGTCGTAGATTTTCCAGCCCCTGTAGGACCACAAACCAGAACAAGTCCATTTTTAGCCTTCAAAATTTCATCAATTCCACACAACTGGTCTTCATTAAAGCCCAAATGTTTCAAATCCAAAGGAACCCTACTGGTATCCAGCAATCTCATCACTAGAGATTCCGAACCCAAATAGTTTTTTCCAATCACCGGAACAGTCGAAACTCTGACAAAAATCGGATCCGTACTCTCATACACAAACCGCCCATCCTGACACCTATGCTTTTCAATTACGTTCATTCCGGCAAGCAGTTTAATTCTCTGTACAAGTTCACAAACCCTTTCTTCTACAAGTTCTTCACCCCTCTCCAATCGCCCGTTTATCCTGAACCTCACACAATTTTTTTCTATATGAATATCCGTAGCCTTCTTGCTTCTAGCATCATGCAAAATACTATCCAGCAGAAGCACTGCAGCAGCTTCCTTTTTTTCATTTTCCTTTCCATTAAGAAAAAGAGCCTGCTCTTGCTCATCCCCAACTCTTACACCAGCCTTATAAAGTCCCGAAACACAACGCCTCAGCTGGTCACGATTTCCTTTTACAAAATCGATTCTCATTTCCTCTTTTAGTTCCCCAGGGCAATCATCCAAAGCCCTGACCGAATCCAAATAATTTTTAAAAGCCCTTCTCAATCTCCCTTGCAAAACTACATCATCTAAGTTTTCCAATAAAAAGATGATTTCAGAACCATGCTGCTCTAAAATGGCCGCCCCATTAAAAAGGCAGTAAGCAGGAGTCAGTTTAAAATCAAACATTTACAAATCCCCCATCCTTTTCTTAAAACTAGCAATTCTCTCCTTTGCCCAGTCCGCATCATATTTTTTTTCACATGCAGAACTATCTTCTTCCTCCAGATGAGGAACCAGATAAATTACCATCTGCGATTTTTCCTTAGTAGTATTCTTAGCCTTAAAAAGATTTCCCAACAAAGGTATTTTTGATATAAATGGAGTTCTCTTTTGTTGATTAGACTCCGCATTCAAAACTAGCCCGCTCAAAACAACAGCTTCTCCGCTTCTTCCCCTAACTTCTGTTGTTACAATTTTTTCAGATGTAGGAGGCGGGTTCCCAGTTGATGATGAAGTATCAGTTCCCTGTCTGGAAAGTGATGCCGTAACAGAGCTTGTAATCATTCCATCTCCGCTTACCCAACCTAAAACCTCAAGTTTTATTCCCGAAGTTATTTCTTTAGTTACACCAGAATAAATTGGCAGTCCTGTATCAGGGTCTACATTGTTATCCCTATAACGATAAGTATTTGTATTCTGAAAATTGATTTTTTTACCCGAAACTCCATGCAAGGTTGTATCTGCAAAAACCTTAGTTTTATTTTCTTCAATAGAAGATTGAAGTTCAGCCGCAAAAGAAATTCCAAAACTAGTTACAACATTCAAATTAAAATTCATAACCGACCCCAAAAGGGCTGAAACATTATTTTTGTCTCCAAGTTTTAATCTGCTTGCCCCTAGTGATGAAGACCAGGCATTTTGATCTGTTTCGTCATACTGCAAAATCAATAAATCATAACTAAGTCTTTTTACCGGCTGATCACAAAGCTCCAGTTGTTTTATAAAATTTTCATAAGCACTTTTACTTCCCCTAAAATAAAGAACAGAATCGTCATCCGCCAAAGAAAGACTTGATTTATCAATAGAAGGTGGTAAATGGCTCATAAGTTCAGAAGGTTTTATATACTTTAAACTGATTGGGTACAGGCTTTTTTCAATATCCACTTCTTCAATTAAACTTAAAATGTCCTCATTTTCTCTTTTACTTGCAAAACATAAAAAAGAATTTTCATCCGGCAGAGCAAGACACTCCAGTTTTCCAACTCTTTTTACCAGATAAGAGAAAAAATCCTGAGACTTTGTGAATTTAAGTGAATATTTTTTCCAGCTTCTGTTTCCAGTAATGAGTTCAGTTTTTGCATCTCCATTTGTAAAGATGTAGAAAATATTTCCATCCAGAACATAAGAAAAGCCTGCCTGGGCACATAACTTTGCAAGTGTGTCGGTAAAATCTATGCCATCAAAAACCGAACGCTGCAATTTTACATCCCCATTCGCCAGCAAACAAAAATTCAGATTAGAATTTTCAGCCTTTGCAACAGAAAACAGTTTTTCAATCGCATCAGAAAATTTACAATCTCTAAGATCAACTGTAAAAAATCTTCCAGAAAAACCAATCTTACAAAAAGAATCCGAAGTTTCAACTTTCCGAACATCATTCTTCCTGGCAAAATTGTATCCTGCATCGCTTTTGACCAGTTCGTAATTGCCAAACTGTTTAGCCAATGCCTTCAACAAAAGTTCGTCCGTTACGCCATTAAAATGAACCGAAACCCTGGCAGAAGGAAGACTATCAAAAGTAATCACACAATCAACAAAACTCGACAGTTTTTCCAAAATCTGTGCAGGAGATAAATCGCATGCATCCACATAAAGAAGACCCGCTTCCCTTTTAGCCATGAACTTACTCACCGTCCAAACTTTGTCACCCTTATTCACAAACAGGCGATTTACTCTCAAAAAGGTCTCAAAGGCAGAGTCAAAGTCACTTCCTGCAAATTTCAAATCACCCTTTCCACTGACAGTGTCATCAGGGACAATCGAAATCTCAGAGTCCAGACTCACCGCATAAAGAATGTCTTTAATCTCGCAATCTGAAAAATCCCAGCTGTAGTAAGGCCCCTGCGCAACCACAAAATAACAAAAGCCAACCAAACAAGCTAAAAAAGTCAAAAAGCGTTTGGGACTTTTTCTCAAAATAAAACGCACTCGTCTCAAGTTTTTTCCTCCATCATAGTTATTGCCACAAAAGACGATTTTTACCAAAATTTTGAAAAAAATTTAAAAAATTTTTACTTTTTTTAAGATTGCCTATTTCTTTTTTATTCATTACAATTCAGTAAAAGTCAGTTTGACATTTCTACCCTAATTCAGGAGGCGAATATGGACAGCGGGTCGAGTTATCCCATATATTCATTAATCACAAATCGCAGCCTCTTGAATAAATTCAGCTTCTAAAAAGCCTCATATTTCCAGTATTTTTATTCATTTGGCTCCTCTATCATAAAAATTATTTTGCGGAGTAGACGATGATTACATATTGGCAGCAGATTGACGGTCAGTTTTCTAAGACCAAAAAAGATTCTATAGACACTTCTCTTCCTCTCTGGGTTGATGCAAGAAGCGTAACTCGTGATGAAACAGTCCTTTTACAGGAAGAATACCAGATTGAACAAGACCACATTCTTGACGTTCTGGACCCAGATGAACTTTCGCGTATTGAAGATGGTGATTCAGGCTATATTCTTACAATCGTCCGTGTCCCTTGTTATGATCCAGCAGCAGAAACCCCTTATTTTACCGTTCCAATTGGTATTATTATTAAAGGCAAAATCATTATCACAATTTGCTGGACAGATAATGAGGTTCTAAAAGATTTCGGTGCAAACAGAATTCGTAACGTAAGGCTTAACGACTTCCCTTCCTTCATCGTTCACATTATTAACAGAGCCAACCTGAACTTTTTGCGCTATCTTAAAGAAATAAACCGACGTTCTACCAGCATCCAGAACGAAATGCGTATGGAAGTTGAAAACAAGGAAATCCTCCTCCTCTTGGGTTTGGAAAAATCTTTGTTCACCTTTACAACTTCCCTCAAATCTAACTCGCTTTTACTGCAAAAGATGAAGAATACCCGCCTCATTAAGTTTGATGAAGATGATCTGGACTTTGTAGAAGGCGTTGTAATTGATAACCGACAGGCAATTGAAATGGCCGATACCTATACAAACGTTCTTTTTGCCGTTATTGACGCATTTTCTTCGGTAACTTCAAATAACCTTAACGTAGTGATGAAGAAGCTGGCCGTTATCAACCTGGTTATGATGGCACCAACCTTTGTTACAAGTTATTTTGGTATGAACTTTAAGCTTCCATTCGACAATCTTGCAGGCTATATTCCGGTAATTTGTGCCAGCCTTTTATGTCTTGTTTCGGTAGGCTTAAGCTGGGCCCTATTGAGTGTAAACCGTAACTCAATCAAAAATTTTAGGAATCAAAAAAAAATCTCTAAAAAACAAAAACAGAAGCTAAAGGCTGAAAAGAATAAGATTAAAAAACAGGAAAAGAAACTTAAATAAATTATCTTACTGAGCAGCAGAAACGGAAGCCCATGTAGTTGTAGCATTCGTTTGGGTCATAAGAGTAGCGGTCACCTGCAAAAAGGAAGGCCGTATAAGCCGACCAGCTGCCACCCCTGCTCACTCTTTCAAAACCAATTGGGGCCCCGTAAACATCATCATTAGTATAATCTTCAAACCAGTCCCAGCAGAATTCCAGAACATTCCCACTCATATCGTAAATACCAGCAGAATTTGCATTACCAGTTCCTGGCATTGCTGAACTTTCTGGATCAAAAGGAAGACCTGCTGTTCCAACAATTCTTGAAGCACTTGCGTTTTCAAATGACCAGGCATACAAAAGGCCTTCTTCCGCATCATCAGAAACCTGACCGCTAACTAAATCTCCACGTTGAAAACCAATTTTAGTTCTACGGGCTGCATATTCCCATTCAGCCTCAGAAGGAAGTCTATAACCATCAGCTTCCCAATCACACTGACAAAGATCACAGGCAGCAGTATCGCTGGAATCCCTAAGAACTTCTCCTTTGTATGTATAACATGGAACCTTGTTACGAATTTCCGAAAGTGCATTACACCAGACAATGGCATCGTACCAAGAAATCATTGTTACAGGCTGAGAACTATTTTCTTCTATAGGAGCAGCTCCTCTTTTACCAAAAGAACCGCCCTGCCCAGGGTTCTGAAAGTTATAGCCAATTTTTTCGGCCCTGTTTTTTACTGTATACCAGAGAGAATAAGTTGTTTCAAATTTATTGATAGAGAAAGGTTGCAGCGTTCTTTCTGCAGTATAGCTTTGAGTATCTTCACCGATTGTATAAGTAAGATTAGAACGAAAAGTAACCAGACTGATGTGGGCAAAGTTAGACTGTGCAAAAAGCCCCGCACTTAGCAAAGAGGAAACTAATGCTATACTAATTTTTTTACAAATTCTCAAATCTTACCTCAAAACTATTATAACATGCATTCGGGCTTTTTTAAAATTTAACACCACCTTATACTTATAAAGTATTCAACTGTGTATTGGTTACGGCCCATCCCTTATCATTTTTTTCAACTTCAAGCCATACATAAGTACCCTTTTCGCCAAGGCTGCCAGGGTTAATTACTACTGTATCGCCAATTTTATCAATTCCAGTGCCTTCGTGAATGTGACCACAAACTACAGCTACCGGCTGATGTTCCTTTATAAAGTCCGTAAACTTTTGACTTCCTGCATGGTGTTCTCCATCAAAAGAATCCAAAAGTCCACAAATTGGAGGATTATGACTAACCAGAATAAGACTCTTCCACAAAGATTCATCGCCAGTATCTTTTACCGAATTCAAAACAATATTAAAGTCGCTAAGAATTTCATCTTCACTTCTTTCAAACTCTGTTTTACCAGTAAAGAAAGTTCCTCCACCAGCTCCAGCAAAAGCTAATCCCTGATGAAATACAAGAGCCTTTTCTATACTAACATCTCTTTCTTCCATATCGCCCAGAAATTCGATGTTATCGCAGTTTCCTAATACAGAAAAAAATGTATCGTGTTTTGTACAAAGTGCTTCCAAAGCCCCCTTGCCAGTTTCAGGCTTAAAACATTCGGCAAAATCTCCACCAAAAATTACAGCATCAGCCTGCTGGAAAAGGTCGTCCATTTTATCTAAAACTTCATTATGAGCGTGTAAATCTGAAATTACCAAAATCTTCATATCAGCTTCTCCTTAAATCTTTCTATTTAATAACTTTTTCAAAAGCCTCTTTTAAGGCCTGCATCTGTTCCTTTGAACCAATTGAAATTCTAACAAAGTTTTCAATTCCAGGTGTTGCAAAGTGTCTGATTAAGAGCCCCTCATTCTTTATCATTTTATAAAGTTCTTCTCCAGAAATAGAAGGATGTTTTGCAAACAAAAAGTTAGTCTGACTCTTTATTACATAAAAGCCATTTTCACTTAAGAAATCGTAGAACTTGTCTCTTTCCTCTACAACCTTTTTAGAAGTTTCTACATAGTAAGCAACATCAGTACAGGCAGCCTTTCCAGAAACCTGAGAAAGAGCGTCAATTGGAAAGTGATTAACTGAGTTTTTTACAGTTGTAACAATGTTCACCAGTTCTGGATTTGCTACAATATAACCAAGTCTCTGTCCTGCCCCGCAAAGAGATTTAGAAAAAGTTCTTACAATTACCAAATTCTTAAAATCCTTAAGAAGAGGAATACAAGACTCACCGCCAAAATCCACATAGGCTTCATCAACTATAAAAATTTCATCAGAACTTGCCTTAGAAAGCATTTCTCTTACCTGATTACGAGTAAGGCCCAGGCCGGTAGGTGCGTTCGGATTGGCAAAAATTATGCCTCCCTTATCACTCTTTGCCCTTTTAAGCATTTCTTCTACATCCAGGCTCCAGTCTTCTTTAAGAGGAACAGTATCCATTGGAATATTGTAAAAGCCTGCATAAACAGGATAGAAGGAATAAGTAAACTCTGGCATAACAAACTTTTTTCCAGAATCAAAAAAGGCATAAAAAACAAAAGACAAAACCTCATCAGAACCATTTCCTGTGTAAATCATATCAGGAGTTACGGTAAAAGGAATTTTATCTTTTTCTGATGGAGTAACTTTATCACCATCAACCTTTGCCCTACAAAGAACTCCACCACACTGATTAAGCATATCAGCAATTGCGGCATGCAGTTCAGTGGAATCTGGGTCAGGATAAAGTCCCATTTTTTCTGGATGCGACTGAACAAAATCTATAAGAGCCTTATTAACCTTTGGACTTGGAGCATAAGGATTTTCGTTAGCATTAAGTTTTATATAAACACGGTCTTTTGGCTGCTCTCCTGGAACATAAGGATGCAGGCCTTTCATACGATTAGAAACTATCATAATCATATTTTATGCTTTTCTATTATTTATTTCAATTAAGTTGTTGACATATAAACATTCCTGCGTTATATTTTACTACGTCAGACGTAGTACGACAGACGTTACATCGCCTGACAAAGCAACGACTGTCGGAGGATAAAGCGATGGTATCAATCAGTAGTGATGTTATACGGGGTTATAACGACACAATGATCTTGTACTTGCTCTCAAAAAGTCCTTCTTACGGGTACGAAATTTCCAAGGAAATAAAGGCCTTATCCGAGGAAAAATATGTAATAAAGGAAACAACCCTTTATTCTGCTTTTACACGAATGGAAGATAATGGATACATTGAATCCTATTCCCAAATGGCAGAAACAGGAAAGAAAAGAACTTATTACCGTATCACCGAAAAAGGAAAGAGTTATTACAAGGAAAAGTGTGAAGAATGGCACCTCACAAAAGAGGTTGTGGAAAAATTTATCGAAAAATAAATGAAAGAGGATAATTGAGGAAGAGTTATGGAAACTATTAAAAATTATTTAGAAGCAATGTTTAGAAATTTACCACAAACAGAAAAAGTTTTACGTGCTAAATCTGAACTTTTTCAAATGATGGAAGATAAATACACAGAATTAATTCGCGAAGGAAAAACCGAAAACGAAGCTGTGGGAACTGTAATTTCGGAATTTGGTAATCTTGAAGACCTTGCTGATGATCTTGGTATTAAGGACATCATTGTTACAAGCCGAAACGAACAAATTAATCGCCGCAAGGTAACTTTTGACGAAATTAAAAAATACCTGGAAGCAAAGAGAATTTCTGCCTATATGAACGCTACTGCAATTATGCTATGTATCTGCTGCCCTGTTGGACCAATCTTTTTTGGAGATGTTTTAAAGAATGACTCTTTGGGCGTTATTTGCCTTTTCTTGATTCTGGCTGTAGCAATTATGTTCTTTATTATGGCATCTTCAAGACTCGAAGATTTTAAGTTCCTTAAGCAGGAAGCATGTACATTAGATGCAATTGGAAAAGATTATGTTATCAATGCAAAAAGAGAATACACATCATCTTACAGCGTAAGACTTTCTATTGGTGTTTTACTCTGTGTTTTGTGTGTACTGCCTTCAAGCATAGTACATTCCACTGGCCCTTTAGAAGACCTTGCAGATGCCCTGCTCTTTATCTTCGTAGGTGCCGGTGTATTCCTTATTGTTTCCAGCAATAAAATTAAACATTCATACGAAAAATTATTAAATCTGGAAAAAGAAACTGTATTCAAGGAGAAAGATATGGAAACTCAGTATTCAAATAAAAAACTTAAAGCAATTATGTCGGCTTACTGGCCAACTGTAAGCTGTATATATCTTTGTGTTAGCTTCATCACAGCAGAATGGGCATATACCTGGCTTATATGGCCAATTGCGGCAGCTCTTGCTGCAATCTTAAAGGCTGTTTTTACAAGTTCTGAAGAACAATAAAGATAAAGAAGCTTAAAAAGGAGAATTATTATGAACAAAAAAACATATCTGATAATAATTTGGACAATTACACTTTTTGTTATTATTTTTTCAAGTTACCATTATGTTAAGCAATTCAAAAATGAATACGGCGATTTTAAGACTCAAATAAAAGAATTCTTTTCTGACTATGATGATGAAGATGATGACTTTGAATGGAACGAAGACTCATCTTCTGACTCAATAAAAGGTCAAAAAAACATTAATACAAGCTTAGATGAATTTTCTAAAATCAAACTTGAAGGAAATATAATGGAACTTACAATCAAAGAAGGTTCCGACTATCATCTTGAATGTGCCTTCAACAAGGAAAAACTCAAGCCTGCTTTTGAAGTTTCAAACGGACTTCTAAAAATTAACCAGAATGTAAAAGGCCGTTTACATGGAAATAACCATTGTAAGCTTATTCTTACCCTTCCTGCACAAACGAAACTGTCATCTACAGACATTAATGTAAACGTTGGTTCAATAATGCTAAAAAACTTTGACTGCGAAAACATTGATGTAGAAATAAATGTAGGTAGCATTTCAGTTAAAAACATGGACTTCAAAACACTTGATACAGAAACAAACGTTGGCGAAATCTTAATCAAAACTCGCAATGGAATTTCTGAATATAGTCTTGATGTTGAAACTGACGTTGGAGAAGTTAGAATTGACGACAATAGCTATAAACACAGCTATAAACGTTCTGTTCCTGGCTCTAAAGAAATCAATGCTACAACTAATGTTGGTGCTGTTTCTGTAGAGTAAAATTCTCCACCTTACCCCCTAAACCTTGTTTTAATAAAACCGATAATTTATAATAGGGTTTAGGGAAAAATAATGGCAACAACATCAAATTTAAGTTCAATTATCAGATACTATTCAGAAAAACAAAAATCTCCTTTTATCGATTTAAGAGATTTCTGCAGCTATATCAAAAAATACGCAGAACACCATGTAGAAGAACAATCTGAACTAGTAAAATACCTGGGAGACCCATCTTCCACTTTATCAGCAGAACTTCAAGGACTTTCAGAAAAACACCTTGTAGCTGTTATTAATGCAAACAACAAAAAAACAATTGTCTCAGTTTCTTTTTTCGCCATGAAATATGCCAATCAGTTTAAGGAAATGCTTAAAAACGATTCTGTACTCTATCCTGTCCTTTCTGATTTGCCAAAATTATTTCCTGTAAATGTACTGGAACATAAGGTTGCTAATCAATACATACCTGAAATAATGAACAAAGACACTAGCAAATCTCCACTTTTGTATATTTTGGATTTTAGCCGTGACATACCTTCCATGCTGCTTCCTGCCTGCGTTCCAATCAAGGTACTTTTAGATACAGCCCAGCAGAAAATCCGAAAAATTCTCAAAAAAGAAGAATTCCACGATTACTACCTTAAAAAATTAAGAAGTACTAATCCAACAAAAGAAATCTCAATCAGAAATTTCTACTCCACCTTTGTTGATACTGAAAACTACATGTATGCAGATTTTAATGATGGAGACGATTACTACATCTGGAACCAGGCCCTTTATCTTATACGCCAGGATTTAGAAAAGATTCAGGATCGTACTATAGAAGACACAAATATTTTGCAAGCCATACAAATTCTGGAAACAAATTCAACATATCTTAAAGAAAAATTCCAGGCAGAACATATACGTAGCGAAGCCCTTAAGGAACTGGAAACTGAACTTGCAAAAGCCCCATTCTTCTTCTCAATGAATCAAATCTTAAAGTTCCATGACCAGAACGGCCGCCTGCTTTACGGAAAATACAGCGAAGACGACTTAAAAGAATTTTTACAAAGGATGACTACAGATGGAGATGCAAACCAACTTCCTCCTCTCCTCATCTTCAAAGTAGAATCAGGAACCCGTTATTACATTTACAAAAAAAAGGTTATACAGGTAATTGTACGCCTTTGTAACGAAGCACACGGTTCTATTGAACAGGAACTGGAAGAAGTCTGGTACAAATCCCTTTTGAATTACGAAAAACTTCCAGAAATGACCAATGCCTCAGAATTCGAAGCCTGCCTACACGAACTTGTAGAAAAACAATCGCCAGTTCTGTACGCTCTTTTAAACGCAAACTTCATCAACCTGCTTGCTTATGAAAAAGATGATGATGAAACTATGGATGGCTTTCATTTATTTGTAAACGGAAAACTTATGAACTACAGCGATTTACTTTTGCTCAAAAACTCAAAAATATTAGCAAATGCTAAATCTCGTCTGCCATTTATATACACAATTCCTGTACTTTCCTGGTTAATTTCTTTCTTCAACACAAGAAAAAAGGAAAAACTCCTGGAAAAGAAAGCTTATACATCAAGCTCAAAAACCACAAGCATTGACGATATTTTAGATGATGAAGATGGCGACTCATCTAACTCTAAAAAATCATCTGCCAAACCAGTTAGTAAAACCGAAGCCCTGGCCAGTGCCGCAAAGGATATTACAAAAGACTTAATTCCAGAAGGCTCAACTTTGGACCGTGAATTGAACTTCCTTACAAAACAATGGAACAAAATGATTTCCAAAGAAGCCTACAATAATCTTATAGAAGACGTAAATTCTTTAATCCGCGATTACACAAGACGTGTTGTAAAAACTTTGAGTGCTACAAGTTTTACCCGCGAACGTGTAGAAAACCTTGCAAAAACTTTGGTAAAAACTCCAAACATGCAAAAAATAAACGAAGAAAAAGCCCTTACCGAATATGTAACCCTTTACATTTTAAGGCTGGTAAGTAACTTTTCAGACAAAAGATAGAGTTTTTTATAAGGTTTTAAGCTCGTTTCCCCAGCGAAACGAGTTTTTTTTTATTTTTTTTCATTTTTTTTTGCTTTTCATTTCCTTTTTTAACACATCTTGGAAATTATATATATGCAAGGTTTTTCCCCTTGTGATGATAATCTGGCCAGTCATCCTAACTTTTTATGTGAAAGAGGTGTTTTTAATGAACCAGTTGAATTCTATTATTCTGGAAGGGAATCTTGTAAAAGATTCGGTTTTGTCGGAACCTGTAGAGGGCTTCAAAGTTTGTAACTTTACTATGGGTGTGAATCGCTTTTATAAGAACAAAAATGACGAGGGTGTTGAGGAAGTTTCTTATTTCGATGTTGAAGCTTACGGTAAAACTGCTGAATATTGTGAAAAAAAAGCTAAAAAAGGTAGAGGTATTCGGGTAGTTGGACGACTTAAGCAAAACGTGTGGAAAGATTCAGAGAACAAAATCCAAAGTAAAGTATTCGTTGTGGCTGAACATATTGAATACAAACCGGTTTATGCAAAAGCGGAAGAGAAATCTGTAGAAAGTGCTGATGCAAAAACCAGTCAGTCGGTTCAGGAAAAAGAAGAAGCTGTAGCTGTCTTCTAGGTCAGGCTATCGTCCGCCCTTCCGCTTTACAGGTCTTCTATTTCCAGTGTTTTTGCTGGAATAAGATTTAGAAGCGGCGGGGCGATTTGCCTTTCGTGGATTCTTACCTGCAGCCTTGGCCTGTGCTGCCCTTTCATTGGCGGCTTTATAGTCCTCTATCTGCTGTGGATTATAGAATCCATCCTTCCAGTTAAATCTAGAAATATCTGGGAGAGGTTGTCCCTTAACCATTGAAGTTGTAACGGCCTTAATCTGACTTCTATTAACTTTTGTTTTTGAGAAATCTATTAAAAGTCGTTTAAAACCAGCCTGGGTAATAAAATTAGTCTTATCCAGAATTGAGAAAGGTTCTTCCGGCATTACAAAAGAACCGTCCTGGGTAGAATTTACCTTAAATGTCTTAGATTCTTTATCTTCAAAATAGGTAAAATCATAGTCGTCTGGCAACTTAAAACGCATGCGGAAAAGAGCAGGATATGCAAAAACAGGAACAAGAACTCGACTACGAACATCTGCTTCATAAGTTGCTTCAAGGTTTCTTCTTGAGTTCTCATAAGGCATAATAAATGCACCAATATTTTGGTTTTCAAGCCAGCTGACTGCCCAGCGATTAAAGGTGTATAAGTATGGACCGGCAATTACATGAACCTTCTGCCCCTTAAGCATTTGAATATGAGCAAGGTTATTTGCAACAAAATTATAATAACCATCTGCAATAAGCTGCTCTAATTCCGACTTAAGCTGATCTTCTTGAGCGGAAGAACAGAATGGATCCAAGGAAATGTAAATCTGTTTTTTTGAAAAAGGCAAAACAGTTTTATGGTTCAAAAGATCATATGCAGTTTCGTGATTATACTCTATTATCATTCTTACAGGTTTTAATCCCTGAACGGCAAAAACATCAGCTATAGAAGAAACCTGAACATAAATACCTTCTGGGAAGTAATCTAATTCCTTCTCCTTCACCGGTGTTAAATCCAAAATTGGAAGTCTTTCGTCCTTTGGTTGCTTTCTGTATTTCCCTAAATCACCAGGCAAAACACGGTTATAGCGTTTTGTACCGGCCTTAATCTGAAGAAGATAAACTTCATCACCAACAGAAAAACCTCCTGGAATATCTAACCAGCGTTTTCCAGAGTCTTCATCTATTTCTACAGTACGAATTTTATGGCTCACGCGACCAGTATCATCTTTACGATGAATACGGATTGAATCACCTGGATCTGGATCATAAGATCCACCTTTAAGACATGCCATCTGTATATTTTTTTGTTCAGGAGTAGCATCTTCTGGAAGACTTTCGCGAATAGCTAATACCAAGTCCTTTTCAGCAGGTTTTGTAGCAGCAATTTTTCCAAGATAAATACCTGTTCCACCAGCCTGGTCTGGATTCAAAATCTTAGCAGCTGCATTATTTACACCTTCTTCCAGAGATTTAAAACCATACCAGTAAGTAGTTTTTGAACGGGCAAAATCTCCTGCTAAAATTCGTTTACCAGTGGCAATTGCACCCTTTCTATCTTCCTGATAATGATCGATTACATAACGATAAGCCGAAACTACAGTACCAACATATTCAGCACTCTTCATTCGACCTTCAATCTTAAAAGAATCTACTCCAGCCTCAATTAAAGAAGGAATCTGCTCCAGAAGCTGTAAATCGCAAGGAGAAAAATAATAGCCCTGTTTAATTCCACCAGGAACTTCTGCTGTATAAAAACGACGACAGGCCTGAGTACACATACCACGGTTAGCAGATTTACCACCCAGAAAACTTGAAAAAAGACAAAGACCACTTTCGCTTACACAAAGGGCACCATGGACAAATACTTCAAGCTCAGCCCCTGTTTCATTTTTGATTTTCTGAATTTCTTCCAGACCGAGTTCACGAGCCAAAACTATGCGTTTAACACCGTTCTTCTGAAGCAGTCGAACAGCATTTGTCGATTCAACATTCATCTGGGTAGATGCATGCAATTCCAGATTTGGGAAAAACTCCTGGGCCATACGCATAATTGCATAATCTTGCACAATTAAACCATCTGGGCCAACCTCATTTAAATAAGACAAAAAACGATACAATCTTTCTGTTTCTCTTTCTTCGCTAACTGTGTTTACAGTAACATAAACCTTTTTATTCTGGCGATGCAGAGTTTCAACGGTTGCCTCAAACTGATTCCATGCAAAATTTGTAGTTCGCATACGTGCGTTAAAACTTTTGAGACCTAAATATACCGCATCAGCACCTTCACCAATAGCGGCTTCCAATGATTCAATATTTCCCGCAGGAGCTAATAATTCGACCATTTTTACAGTTTAACATAAATACAAACCTTGTAAAAGTAAGTCAAATAAAAGATAGTGTAAAACTCCTCTTAAATAAGACCAGGACTTGCTGGTACAACTATCCAGGAATCTTCATCGCTGATTAAAGGCAGTTCAATTTCTTCTCCATCGACAATTCTATTATAAAGAACATCCATTTCATCCCTAGTCAAAGATTTCTGTGGTGTACAACCTTTTGATGATGAGGCTCCCGAAATATCTGGGGAAGAATAAATTCCTGCATCAACCAGTACTTGTGCATACTCCGCAACAGAAGACTTCCATTCAGTAGCTTCATCTGCTGCATACATTAAACCATCAATTACAGTATTATCTACAGAATTCCTAAGAAGTATTACATCGGAAGAATCATTGAAATGAGCAAGACTTGTATCCAACCACAAATCCCTAATTCCATTTCTTGAATGAGGAGCAGTGGCAAGATCCAGGTCATCTCCCTCTTCGCTAATACAGCCGTCTCCAATCGTTCGCAAATGTACCAAAAGAATTTCGCCTTTGCTAACTTCAATTGGTGGAAAAGAATATTTTTTGGAATCTCCATCCGCAGCGGAAAAAATTTCCAAACCAGCAAGATTTCCACCTTCTATTACCATAAGTTCTACGTATTCTCCCCGATAAATTGTCTGCCCGTTTGAACTTCCTTTTCCATACTTAATTAAAACTTCAGTAATAATCATTTTTGGAAAATGAGAATTAAAACCAGTAAAAGGAACACAAAAAGTTAGGGTGTTTCCAATTTTATCTTCAACGGTTCCAAAAATTTCATAACCTTTCCCAATTTTTGTTTTTTCACCAAGATTAAAAGTTATCGATTTGAAATCCTCAGAAGACGAAACTTGAACAGGAAGTTTTCCATACAATCCAGATGCGGCCGCAAGAGAAGGAGACAAATCTTCCGTTTGCGAATGATTACTTGAATCAGAAATAGCAGGAATGCAAGGAGAAACAACAACATTTCTCATTTTTACAGAATCAGAAAACTCCATAATTACAGTTTCTTCATCAATAACATTGACAGCTTCAATCACAGGAGCAGTATAATCCCCTCCAATAATTTCAATTCCCTCTGCCGAAACCTTACAAGAAAAAGGCACAACTCCCAATAACGTTAAAGCAGCAATCAAAACAGCTTCCAAAAGGATACGCCCAGCTTCAAAAATCTTTTTTTTCATTACTTCCTCCATACTAAGTTTTAATTCTCAAAATAAGACATACGTCGAGTCAAGGCACGCTCACGCTTAAAGCCTTGACTTCGCCGTTTTGATGGTTTTGTAATAAACCCTCAATAAAAAAACACGAACCTAAAAGATTCGTGTTTTCTTCCATACTTAATATAGATTCAATTTGACGATTTTTACCAAAAAATCAGCATTTTTTTTATTTTTTTTAGAACTGAGCAGCTTCTACCATATAACGAATAGAAGTTCCTGTATCATCTTCAAGCATCTTTTCAATTACAAAAATCAAATTCTTTTCAGACTTATCGCAGAAAATACGTTCAATTTTATAATTTGTTACACCTTTTCTTTCAATAGATGGAGAACCAACTTTATGGTTAGCAAGAATATTTCCTTCTGCATCCTTTTTAACAACGTTGATATAGAATGATGATTTACAATTCTTACCAGACCCCTTTACAGTAGAAACCAGCTGAATATTATAAGTATTTGGATTTTCAATTTCAGAACCACGGAAATCTTTGAATACAATTTCATCACTGCCAGTTTTATTTACATCATCCAAAATATAGAGTACCTGATCAGGATTTGCTGTTTCAGTTTTATAATTCTTAAAATAGTAGAAACTCTTTGCTTCCAAAGCTTCGTAAACATCACGGCCATTTTTATCAGCAGTAACAGCAGAAGGCTTTGTCTTAAAAATTCCCTTATCAACATAATCATTAGCAGCAATATCTACCTGATAAATTTCTGCCCAGCCCTGAAATTTCTTATCTGTTTTACCGTACTGTCCGAAAACGTAATATTTACCGTCACTTGTAAAACCCTTATCAACAAAAGTTGCAACATCTCCTGCGAATAAAGCTGTAAATCCAAATACTAAAAGTAAAGAACAAACAAGAGTCTTTTTCATGATTCCTCCCATAAAAACACCCTAAAACTCCGCCATAGCGACAAGCTTTAAAGACAAAAAATTTTGTCATTACTTAATTTTCGGTTTTATTTTTCAAGTCTTTACTATTATTTATCTAATCGGTATCTTTTAAATATGACAATTAAAGCCAGGAACCGAATTACCTTAATTTTTTCTATTACAACAACATTCTTTTTTGTTCTAAGCCTTTTAACTTTCGTTTTCCAAGTTCTTACAGGAAAATTAAGTTGTCCAAATGTATATCTTAAAGATACAAGTAAGCTTTTTTTACTAGCCTATAATTCAAAATGCGTTTTTATTTCAATTTTTCTTCAATATTTTTACGTAATTTTTACTTCTTTTATGATTTGCAGAAGTTTTGAAAAAACCCAGGCCAACAACATGCTCTTTTTTCTCATCTTTCTTCTTGCCTGCCTTTTTGACACTTCAAGAATACTAATTCCACTATTTAAAATTTCAGACACATATTCAGAATTTTTGATTAAGCTAGGTAATTTAACCCTTTTTGCAAGACTACTTGCCCCTCTGGCACTATTTGGAACAACAGTTTTAAGTTCAGATGAGCTAAAACAAAACGTTAACTACAATATCCTGCTCCTTATTATGACGGCCCTCTTCTTTTCAATTTTTATTCCAACAAATAATACAATTATATATCCAAACTTCTGCTTATCTTACGGTTACACAAGGCTGATTAGAGTTTTATCTTTCTTTGTTTGTCTTGCTTCAAGCGTTACCATTTTTATAACAAGTCTCAAAAATGAATATAAACTTAAAATGGCTATTGGTTTTACTTTAATTTGTATTGGATATTCAATTGTTTTTAATTCTTATTCCATTCTTTCAACCATTGCTGGACCATTAATTTTAGGAACAGGAACCTGGTTTTACCTTTCTGAAGTTCATAATCATTATTTATGGATTGATTAAGATAAAGGATTAAGATAAAGAATTGCCGATTAAGAACTTACAAAAGGCCTGTCAAAATCTTAAAAATAAAACCGATAGAAATTGGAATTAAAAGATTATCAAAATCGGCCAGTGGTAAAACTTCTATAAGCATGGCAAAAATAGCTACTAATAAACTAACAAGGCACAAATGACAACAGCAGAAAGTAGCTATAAAAACAGCGGTAAAACAAGTAAGACTACCTGCCACAGTTTTTCCATGAGCACCAGGGATTGTTATTTTTCCAATAAATTTTCCACCAAGACTTGCAAATCCATCTCCAAATGAAAGGGCAAAAATTCCAACCCTTGCACAATCCAATGGAAGAAAAAGAGCTGCCAGTAAAATACCAAAAACTAGAGTTACCGGCCCCAGAACAAATTTATTTTCATCACGTTTTCTGGCCGCAATTTCTGTTATCTTCGAAATAAGAGGAATAGTCTTTCCTTTTAAACGTAAAAATTCACAAACAGAATAAAAAGAAACAAGAATAACCAGACCCGCAATCACCGGCCAATATGCAATACCCAAAAAAAAAGGTACAAAACTAGAACAAATGTGAATTGACTTTCTAAAAAGTTCCTTAAAGATATAGTTGAGTCTCTGTCTTGCAAGTATCCCTCTATTTATATCTATCTGCATAAATCCTCTTTTCTAATTCACATTAAAAGTTTTCATTATCAGTCAGGTTCTTTGCAATATCAGTGTAAATTGCAGGTTCAAATTCTGGCATTGGATGTGTAATATACTGAATATTCTGTTCAGCAAGATTACTTCCTGGAAGACGAACTAAAGTATCCTGATTTCGAGTCAAAGCATCCCAAGCCCTAAGAGACTGCTGGAACTGAACAATAGCCTGAGCATTCAAATTACTGTTTCCAGTTCGTTTTGCAAGTCTATAAAGAGTTACACCATAATTATTTGCCGCAGACAAGTAAGTATTTACAACATCATAATCCTTTACACTTGTCTGAGGGAATACCATTCCACGTTTTGCAATTTCACTATCAAGATTATCAATAAGCTGATTATAGTAACCCTGAGCCGCATAATCATCGCCACGTAAAGAAAGAGTATTTGCCATTGCAAGAAGAAGATTCCTTTCCTTAACATTACCATCACCCGATTTCATGAAAGAACCAAGTGCTTCTGCATAGTTTTTATTTTTATACTGAATATAACCAATTCTATATCTGATAGAAGGACTGTCGTTTTCAAGTTCAACAGAATATTTATAATTCTGAAGAGCTTCATCATAATCTCCAGAAACAGAATACTTGATATTTGCCATATCTTCATAGAGTTTTCCAATTTCAGGAGTACCTTCAAAGCCGGCATTATCACGCTCTGTTGTATACAAAGAAATACCTTCTGCAAACTGTTCCTGAGCCTGCAAATAATCAGTAGTTTCGATGTAGTGTTCACCAAGCAATCGGTAAGAATCAATATATTTGTAAATATCCCTCTTCTTCATAGAAGGAACTGTATTAAAACATTCAATCGCATTCTGAAGAGTATTTTCTACAGAACCATTTTCGCCAGAATTGATAAAGTATTTTGCCAAATTATAGTAAGCAATAGGATTTGAAGGTCCAGTTTTTACAGCTCTGAGCAAAAGACCACGCAGACCTTCAATTTCATATCGCAAATATTCTTCAGATGGAGCCAAAGGTCCATAGTATTTATCAAGTAAGTATCCGCTCAACTCAGCCCAATCATCTGAACAAAGAGATTTTTCTCTAGGTTCAAAAGTTTTCTGCATCTGAATAACGTTTCTCAAATTATCAGTACGGATAAAGTAACGCATCATTCTTGAAAGATACAAATCATTAGCCTTATAAAGCTGGATTAAGGTTGCGTATTGTTCACGGGCATTTTCAAGTTTTGCAGGATCTTTTTCTGTACCCCACTCCAGGAAAATATCACCAAGTTTTAAAATTCCATCTGCATCATTAATATGGTAATCCAAAACTTGACGTCTAACAATTTCTTCAGCCTTTTCATAATTTGCAAGATCATTTAATTCCATATCAGCATATTCAAGACCAGCAGCCTTATCGTGCTTAAAGTAATTCAAAATACGCTGATACATTGCACCTGCTCTCTGGTATTGTTTGTGTTCACGGTAACCACGAGCATAATTGAAGAACCATTTTTTATTTATTCTATAAGAAACAGCTTCCTCAAATCTCATTTCTGATTGAGGATATTCGTCAGCCTGCAACAAAGCATAGCCCTGTTTATAAAGTTTATTTGCCTTTAATGGCTTATAAATACAGTTTTTAGAGAAATTGAAAATTCCCCATCCAACCAGAAGAACTGCAACTCCTACAATTAAACCAGGAATAATTTTGTTTCTAAGCTGATAAGAGAGCGATTTTTTATATGCCTCATATTCCTCTGCTGTTCGGTGTTCAAAATCACGTGGAACAGGGATAGAAGTATCAAGCATCTTCTCCAGCATACTTGCAACCTGTCTGGCTGGAGCTTTATTTAAGATTTTTTCAATTACTTCAAATTCAGCATCATCTGTAAATTCATCCTGCACAATTAAATCTTCAAAAGCAAGACGAACATTTAATGGATATTCTGAAAGATTCTTGAGGAACTTCTTATACTGAGAATCGCTAAGTGTATTTGGTGGCAGATTTTCTGCTTCTTCAGCCTCGTTAAAATCAGGTTCATCAAGCCCCTTCTTTCCTTTTTTACCCTTTGCATCCTTTGAACTTGCTAAGTTTGTTTTTGTCTTTTTTTCTTCCTTTGCAGTTGTAACATCCGAGAATCCAGGAATTTCAAATTCCCCTTCCATTGCAAAGTCATCGTTATTTCCAAGCTCAAAGTCACCAGCTCCACCATTTAACTGAGTATCTGTGTCAGGAATTCCAAAATCCATTCCTTCCATTTCAGAAGTATCAAAAGTTTCTAGTGGTTGGTTTTCATCAAAGTCTTCACTTCCCTCATCTTCAGATGAAGAATCAAGGCCATCTATATCACCATAATCAGGAATATCATCTTCGGCATTAAAATCAACAGGAGCCGTTGCGTCTGAACTGCCAAAATCAATATCATCCATATTGAAAAGGTCAGCAGGAGTTCCCATATCGCCCAAATCTGCATTAGATGATTCAGGGGCAGGACTTTCTTCTCCACCGTCAGACTTTTCTGCAGGAATAGCTTCAACAGCCTGATCAGAACCAAAATCTATATTATCCAGGCCGTCTGTAGAAAAGTCTTCCATTCCTTCTGTAGAAAACTCATCCATACCCTCGGTCGAAAAGTCATCTAAACCTTCTGCACCAGCTCCAGTATCATCTGCTGGGGCGTCAAGAGGACTTTCGTCCAGAGAAGAAATGTCATCTGCTGGGGCATCAAGAGAACTTTCGTCCAAAGAAGGCATATCATCTGCCATAGCTGGAGCAGGACTTTCTTCTGCAGGAGCGGAACTTTCGTCAGAAGCTGTAAGTGTATCTAAACCAAGGTCATCAAGGCCATCTGTAGAAAAGTCTTCCATTCCTTCTGTAGAAAACTCATCCATACCCTCGGTCGAAAAGTCATCTAAACCTTCTGCACCAGCTCCAGTATCATCTGCTGGTGCGTCAAGAGAACTTTCATCCAAAGAAGGCATGTCATCTGCTGGAGCTTCAAAAGAACTTTCGTCCAAAGAAGGCATATCATCTGCAGGAAGAGACTCGTCTAAAGCTCCACCTAAATCGTCCAAAGAAGGCATGTTATCTGCTGGGGCGTCAAGAGAACTTTCGTCCAAAGAAGGCATATCATCTGCCATAGCTGGAGCAGGACTTTCTTCTGCAGGAGCTGAATTTTCATCAGAAGCTGTAAGTGTATCTAAACCAAATTCGTCGTCCAGAGATGGAATGTTATCATCCAAGGAAGGAATATCTTCGTCAAGGGAAGGAATGTCTTCATCCAAAGAAGGCATATCATCTGCAGGAAGAGACTCGTCTAAAGCTCCGCCCAAATCTTCGTCCAGCGAAGGAATATCTTCAGCAGATTTTTCAGAAACATTTCCACCATCACTTGAACTATCAGCAGGAGTGTCAAAATCCAAATTACCAAGTAAATCTTCAAGACTTGGCTCACCAGGATTTGTTTTTGAACTTTCACTTTTAGATGATGAAGATGACGGATTATTTCCTTCAGAAGCCAGTAAGTCTCTTTCAAGTTCGCTAAGACCATCATCTGCAGCAGGAATTTCTTCCGCCTCATCCATTTCTGGAATATCTTCAATATCTGAATCTAAATCACTAATTTCTTTGAAATCTTTTTCCTGTAAAGGCTCTTCTTCAACATCTGGTTCACTTTCCTCTTCAGGAGCATCAAAGCCAGCCCCTGACAAAAGAGCATCAAGCCCCATATCTGCTACAGAAATTTCTTCAGGCTCTTCTTCAACAACTTCCTCTTCTTCTTCAACAGGAGCATCCTCAAACATTGAAAGATCCGGCATATCAGAAGATGAACTAGAACCACCTTCATCAGAAACTGCAATTGGATTTAATAAATCACTTAAATCTGGAGCCTCAAAAGTTGGACTAGGCTCAGTAGAATTATTCGAAGATGTGGATGCTGGATTTGCAAGACCGGCTAAGTCAGAAAGGTCTTCATCAACAGGAGAATTATCAACTTCAGCTTCAATTTCAGGCATTCCAAGAACAAAGTCTTCGGAGTCGTTTTTATCTTCAACTTCTTTTGGAATGTGAACTTCTACTGGTTTTTCCCCTCTTGCGGCACGAATTGTTACTTCATCACCGATTGCAAGGAGATCTTTATTAAATTGTTTAAGCTGACTTAAGCCTGGCATATCGTTTAATTTTACTCCACATCACTTGTAAATTACAAGTCTAATTATACCTTTAAACTAACGGACGTTTTTTAGTTTGACTTAAGACTTTTCTTATTAAATTATCCATTAAATAAAAACCCTAAACTCTTTTTTTTATAGGCCGATAAAGTGATTATGAAAAAGCTAATTGTTGTCACACTCCTTTTAGCCGTAACTCTTTTTGGAGTTGGGGGCATGGGACTGTATGCGGAAGACCATTCAAACTTCCAGAATTTTGAATTAGATACTCTTTTACACGAAATTGATAAAGCATGTGCACCGGTCATTACCGATGACTACATCATTTTCACTAGTGAACCGAATTACCGTTTTGTTGGAATTGCATTTGACTTTGAAAATTATCAGGTAATTCATCCCTTCCAAATTTTGACCCGAACAGATGAAGATGGAGTTGTTACCCGCAAGCATATGTTTTATGCATATAAACGCCAGCATAAATTTACAACAATAAAATACCGCCTTATTTTAGATGGATTGTGGACAACAGATCCTCTAAACCCAGAAAAAGAATACGATGATTCTGTAAATCTATACTTTTCAAAAGTAGAAGATCCTGGAAGTGTTCAAATATACACACAGGCAACCTCAGAAGATACAGTACATTTTATTTACAAGGGAGCAAGCGGCCAGTCCATTCACCTGGCAGGAACCTTTACAAACTGGGACCCATGGATTTACGAATTGAACGAAACAAAACCAGGTATTTATGAACTGGAACTACCTCTTACAAGCGGCAAATACTACTACAATTATTATATTGGACTAACACCAGTATTAGATAATACCAATCCAGAAAAAATCTATACACTTGACGGAAGGTCTGCTTCAGTAATTGTTGTAGACTAAAAAAACTTCGCTGAAAATCAGTTCATTAATTTCAGCGAAGTTTTTTTTATTTAGGGTTTATTACAAACCCTAAAAACGGCGAAGTCAAGGCTTTAAGCGCATGCGTGCCTTGACTCGACGTATATACTGCAAATTTTTATCTGAATCTCTTAGCCAGATCCTGAAGTTTTTTCATGTCCATTCCCTTGAGGGCACTCATATCCATGCCACCAAGACCACCAGCTCCTCCCATTCCATTCATCATAGAAGGATCAAGTCCCAGCTGATTCATCATCTTACCCTGCATACCGCGGTTACGACTAACCTTCTTCATCATAAGCTTTGTTTTTTCAAACTGCTTAATAAGTTTATTAACCTCGGCAACAGTAGTTCCAGAACCTTTTGCAATACGTTTACGACGGCTTGGACCAATAATCAGGTGATTTAATCGCTCTTTATATGTCATAGACTGGATAATGGCCTCATTCTTTTTCATTCCGCTCATATCCATCTGTGAAGCATCAATTCCACTCATTCCAGGAATCATATCAATAATTGACTGCATATTCCCCATCTTTTTTACAGACTGGAACTGTTCCAGCATATCCTGAAGAGTAAATTCATTACGCTGAAGTTTTTTCTGCATCTTAAGAGCAGCTTCTGCATCCATTGTCTCCTGAGCTTTTTCAACCAAAGAAACAACATCACCCATACCCAAAATACGCGAAGCAATTCTTTCTGGATGGAATACTTCAAAATCTTCAGTTTTTTCACCAGTACCAATGTAAAGAATTGGTTTACCAGTAATTGTCTTTAAAGAAAGAGCCGCACCACCACGAGCATCTGAGTCGAACTTTGTAAGAATTACACCAGTAAGACCAAGCTGTTCATCAAAAGATTTAGCAATATCAACTGCATTCTGACCAGTCATTGAGTCAGCTACAAGCAAAACTTCAACAGGATCAGTTACCTTCTTAATTTTTACAAGTTCCGCCATCATTTCTTCATCAATCTGAAGACGTCCAGCAGTATCTATGATGATGGTGTCATAACCATTTTTACGTGCATAAGCAATAGATTCCTTAGCATTCTTTACAGCATCCTTAGAATCTTCCTTATAAACTTCAACGCCAATTTTTTGACCAAGCTGACTCAACTGTTCAACAGCTGCAGGACGAACCAGGTCACAAGCAACCAGCAAAGGCTTACGACCATCTTTTTTAAGTTTTGCAGCTAATTTATGAGCAGCAGTAGTTTTACCGGCACCCTGAAGACCCAGCATAAGAATAATTGACTGAGTATCAGGTCCCTTAAGATGAAGTTCCTGTTTTGTGTCTCCCAGCATTGAAACCATTTTGTCATAAATGATTTTTGTAAACTGCTGGCCTGGATCTACGGCTTTTAATACCTTTTCACCCTTAGCCTCTTCAATTGTAGAATTAACAAAGCGACGAACTACACGAAGATTTACATCGGCTTCAAGGAGAGCCATTTTAATTTCTTCTACAGTATCCTCGATGTTTTTTTCGGTAATTGTAGATTTTCCACTTAACTTCTTTACAATTCCACTAAATGTGCTGGTAATTTTCTCTAGCATCTTAAATCTCCACGGTCACTTATTTCTGCAAATTTTTAAGAACTTCAGTAACTGTCATTTCCTTATTCAAAACCTTGTAAAGGCCGTCCGACAAAGGCAACTTAAGTTCTTTTTTCTGAGAAATTTCATGTACATATTTACAAGCAATCGCACCTTCTGGCAAATATCCAATTTTAGATACGTTTGCAATCAAATCATCTATATTCTTAAACTTAGAAAGCATATCAGTTTTGATTAAGTCCTGACCAAAACGTCTGTTTCTTCCGTATTTTGATTTACAAGTTACGTCCAAATCTCCTACCCCAGAAATAGAAGTAAAAGTTTCTGCATGAGTTGCACCCATTGCAAAGCCCAAAGTCTGAATTTCATTCAAACCAGCAGCCATGAGCAAACTTTCTGCATTATCTCCAAAATAATCAGAAGTTTCAGCAAGAGCATCCAAAGCTCCGTAAACAACAGCCACAACATTCTTTGCAGCGGCACAAATCTGAACTCCAACAACATCAAAACTTGATACAGAATAAAGTCCTGGAACCTTCAAAAGCTCACGAACTCTAATAGAGTTTTTTGGATTTAAAGAAGCAGCAACCAAACCTGTAAGTTTGCCCATTGCAACCTCTTCAGCATGAGATGGACCTGCAACATAAACAGTACAATCCTTATAAACTTCTGGCAAAGAAGCTTCAATTGTATCAAGAATTAAACCAGGTCCTTTTTCAGATGGAACAAAGCCCTTGGTAAGAGCCGCAATTACAGTAGAACCATCTGCAATATTTGGTACATTTACAATTTTAGAAACAGTACTTGCAAGATAAAGTGATGGAGAAGCAATAAAAATGAATTCTTTTCCAGTTGCAACTTCAATAATATCGTTTGAACAAGTTATTTTTTCAGATAATTTATAACCAGGTAGATATCGTTTATTTTCATGCTCTTTGTTGATAGATTCAACAACTTCATCTTCCAATGCCCAAATCTGAACATTATGATTTCCTCTAGCAAGAGCTTGTGCTAAACCTGTACCCCAGGCACCACCACCAATAACTCCGACTGATTTACTTTCCATTTTTATCTATCTCCAACCTATAAAAAAAGCTCCATAAGGAGCCTTTAAATATTTTTTATAGAAGAAACTTAAACTAGTCTCTTCTATATATTTTAAATTATATAATAGAATCTATTATATAACAAAACGATTAATACCAACCGGCTTCACAATCGGTCCAATCAAATATTTCTTCGTCTTTAAACCAGAGCTTTAATTCACGTTCAGCAGATTCGTCGCTGTCAGATGCATGAATAATATTACGTTCTGTGTGTGTACAATAATCACCACGAATTGTTCCTGGTTCAGCTTCTGTTGGCTTTGTTTTACCTACCAATTTTCTAACTAATGCTACACAATCATCTGCCTGTAAAGCAATTGCTACAACGGGTCCTGAAACCAAATAATTAATAAGACCATCATAAAATGGCTTTCCCTGGTGCTCAGCATAATGTGCTGCAGCCAATTCTTTTGTTGGGTGAACTAATTTTAAACCAACAATCTTAAATCCTTTTTTTTCAAGGCGCGAAATAACTTCACCTACCAGACGTCTATTAACTACACCTGGTTTTAACATAGCAAAACATCTACTCATAATCCTTGTATTATATCAGATTAAAGATGTCTTTTCAACAATCCCCTATTTATGATGAAGAAGAGCTGCCTCTACCTGGTCAATAATTTCGTCTGGAGTAGAAGCTCCGGCAGTTATTCCAACTTTTTCCAAGCTAAAAAACTCCTCCGGAATATCTGCAGCAGTCTGAATATGAGCCGCATACTTACAATGTTCACTAGCAGTTTGATAAAGTCTCTTAGTATTAGCGGACATTTTTCCACCAATTACCAGAACTCCATCAACTTTTTTGCATAATTCTAAAAGTGCATTTTGTCTTTCATTAGTAGCAGGACAAATTGTATTCATTACATCCAGATTCTTAAATTCAGATTTAAACAGATTTGTAATTTTTTCAAATTCTACAGGACTGTAGGTTGTTTGCCCCAAAAGAACTACATGTTTATTTTCTACATCTGGTATTTTAAAATATTTAGCTTCTTCGTAATTCTGTATCTGGCAAAAATTTTTTCCGGCATAACCCGCAATTGCAATTACTTCCCCATGATTTCTATCGCCTGCAAGAACCACATAATCATCATCCGAAGAATAACGTTCCACCATTTTTTGACTGGCCTTTACTCTTGGACATGTTGCATCTACAATTTTACAGCCCTTCTCTTCCAATTTTTTTACAAGTGATGGAGGAACACCATGAGCTCTGATTATTACAACAGCTCCAGAAGGAATTGCTTCTACATCATCAGATTCCACAGTTTTTAAACCTTCTTGCCCCAATGCCCTTAAAGCACTTTCATTATGAATTAGAGGACCAAGAGAATAAACTTTATTTTGAGAATTTTCTGACAGAGCCTTTTGTGCCCATTCAACGGCACGCCTTACACCAAAACAAAAGCCCATAACATCAGAACGAATAACTTGCATAGCAATAAGATAACATAAAGAGGATTTTTTTGAAACACAGGTAAATCTTTAAGGGCAAATTAAACAATGCCGTAAACGCCATTGTTTAATTAACGCATTTTTGCTAAGCAAAAAGTGCACAAAAAAAAACGCCCTGCGTAAACAGGACGTTTTATAAACAAAAAATCTAACTACTCTTCAGAACCAGATTTTAATGAATGGTGAACACCGAATTCTGGCTTCCAGTTCTTTCTTGAAAGACTGATAAATGCACTTGAAATAAAGATTGATGAGTACATACCACTAATCAAACCTACAATCAAAGCAAGAGAGAAGTCTTTGATGCTTCCAGTTGTGAAAACATACAAAGAAACTACAGCCATCAAAGTTGTAACTGTTGTCAAAATAGAGCGAACCAAAGTATCAGACAAAGATTTGTTCAAAATTTCATTAAAACTCTTTACTTCTGGCATCATCTTTAAGTTGTAACGGATGCGGTCCAAAATAACTACAGTAGCGTTGATTGAGTAACCTACAATTGTAAGTACAGCAGCCAAAACTGTTGTAGAGAATTCCATACCAGACCAGCAGATAAATGTGAGCATAATCAAAGTATCGTGGAGCAAAGCAATTACAGCACCTAAAGCAAAGTCCCAGTGGAAACGAATAGCGGCATACAACCAAATCAAAAGTACAACGAATACGAACATAATAATTGATTTCTGAGTTGTAGACTTAGACATTCCAGCACCAATAAAGTCTGTCTTTACAATAGCAACATTATCTTTTCCAAACTTATTGTTAAGTTTTTCATTTACAGCTGACTGTAAATCTTCCTGTCCATCACCTTCGGCTACTGCCATACGAATCTGGTAAGAAGCATCTGCCCCTGAACCAAGCTGCTTAATAGAAACATTTTCACTTCCAAGTGCATCTCTTAAATCATCAGTTGTAATAGAAGAAGTACCTGCAGGATAAATCTGCAAAGGTGTAGTTGTAAGCTGTGTTGATGCAGCCGAGTTCAAGAATAATTTTGTTGTATCGTAAGAACCGTCATTAACAGTCATTACAACACCATCAACCTTATTTACTTCTGCAGCCAAAGAGTTTACATCTGTAAGTACTGCAAAATTGAAAGATTTAGTTTCGTTTGTAGCACCTGTACCAGAAATAATCAAATCCATCTGACCAGCAGACAATTCAACAGAAATCTTTGCAGAACCATTATAAACAATGTTTGCTACAGGATTAGCAACACGAACTTCTTCAATAAGACCAGGCTTAAAATCCAAACCTAAGTTGATTCCTTTTGTAAAAAGACCAACAAGTCCAAAAATAATAATTAAGCAGCTGATGATTGATGCAGGAATAAATCCTTTACTAAAGTTTATTGTCTTTTTCATTGTTTAATCCCCCAACCAATGCTTACTTTCTTAGCATGAAGAACATCTGTATCAAAGTCGAACATTAAGCGAGATACGAACAAAGCTGTGAACACAGATGAAATTACACCTATTGCCAATGAAACTGCGAATCCCTGTACAGCTCCAGTTCCAAGAGCGGCAAGGAACATAGCAGCAATAAAGGTTGTAATGTTAGAGTCAAGAATTGCCCAGAATGCATTATCGAATCCCATAGCAATTGCAACTGCACGAGTTTTACCCTGTCTCAACTCTTCTTTAATACGTTCAAATACAAGTACATTGGCATCAACGGCCATACCGATTGTAAGAATCATACCGGCGATTGATGAAAGTGTAAGAGTGTAATTAAAAGCTGAAAGGATAGAGAACATCATATACAAGTTCAAAACCTGAGCAACAACTGCATTTATACCAGATGCCTTGTAGAAAACTAACATGAATACAAGAATCAAACCAAGACCAAGGATAATGGCCATAATTCCCTGATGAATAGCTTCATCACCAAGAGAAGCACCAATTACCTGCTGGCTTTCAACTTCAAGAGGCACGTTCAACCAGGCTGTCTGCAATACCTTTCTGATATTTTCAGCTTCATCATAAGAGAATCCACCAGAAAGAGAAACTGAACCACCAGTAATAGCAGTCTGAATACGAGCGTTAGATTTAACCTTGTTATCACTTACGATTGCAAGATTATCGCCAACATGAGCTCCAGTGAATTCAGCAAAAATCTGAGCACCTTCTGCATCAAGATTAAATACAACTTCAGGCTGATTTGTAAATTCATCATTTGTTACCTGAGCTGATTTTACATGCTGACCATCAAGAGCAATTTCCTTCTTTACAACCAACCAGTCATAGCGTTCATCAAGACCATATTCATCTTTTGTATAAACACCAAATACTTCGCAATCTTCAGGAATAATAGAAGCATCCATTAAATCGCCTGTAGCATTGAAAGTTGTAGCTGGATGCAGAGCATAATATGCTTTGAAAGTATTTGTAGCTTCATTATCAACAAGACGGAAGTTCAAAATACCCTTACCCATAATCAATGTATTGATTGCGTCTGCCTGAGCAGCACCAGGAATTTCAATATAAATACGATCTTCACCCTGCTGGCGAATTACTGGAGAAGTAAGACCAAATCTATCGATACGGCTAGAAAGGTTATCAATAGCATTAGCCATTGCTTCTTTCTTTACTTCTGCACGGTTATCAGTAGTTACTGAATCACCCATAGATTCAAGAGCCTTGTCCAAATCTGCCTTAACGATGATGTTCATACCACCAGACAAATCCAAACCAAGCTTTACAGAATTTTCATAGTATCTTTTAGCTTTTAAAATCTGATCACGATACTTTGACTGAATTACTGACATAAATTCAGCTTCATTATCATAAGCAGCTACTACATCTTTTACTGTAAGAGGATTTGCAGCCTTCTTTCCCATTAATTTGTATTGCTTTGTAACATCCTTCTTTAACCATTCAAACTGTTCTGGCAAAGCGGCACTTGAATCCTGTGCTACCAAAGCCTTAATTTCACGTACATCTTCTGCGGCCATCAGTTCAGCATAACTTTTAATGTTTTCTGTTGAACCTAAAGCAAGCTGCTGAAGTTCCTTTGCTGTTCTTCCATACCATGAAATTGATGGCCAAAGGAATACAAAACAAAGAGCTAAAACAGCAAGCAGAACTACTAAACGAGTTCGTTTGTTCATTTTTTTAATACTCCAACTTATTTGTTTTCTTCAGTTTTTGCTTCTTCAGCAGCTGAAGATTTTTTACCAATTTTTTTTGCAGCTTTCTTTGCAGCAGCTTCTTCTGCAAGTTTAGCCTTTTCTTCATCAGACAGCTCTACGCTTGAAATTGCAGTACGATTGAATTCTAATTTACAATCATCATCAACTTTAACAATTACTGTCTTTTCTTTTACTGAAGAAACTGTTCCGTGAATACCACCAATAGTGATTACTTTATCACCCTTCTTCAATGCATTAAGCATTTTTTCAGTTTCCTTCTGTTTCTTATTCTGTGGGCGAATTAAGAAGAAATAAAAAATTACAGCAATCAACAAAAATGGAATCAAAGTTCCAATTAATGAAGATGATGTTGAGGCACTGCCAGCAGATCCTGTAGCTGACTCTAAAAATGGGATAAATGATGACATATATAATTCCATCCTAAATGTTAAAATCTGACAATAAAATCAGTATCGAAAATTATATCACTATTTAGACCCATAATCAATGTTTGAAATCTGGCTTTTACTGCATTAATTTTGTAAGAGCTTCATTTAACTGTTTTACAGAATTGTCATTTGGATTAATTGCTACTACCTGACGTAAATAGTACTGTGCCTTGCGGTAGTCTTTTTTATTAAAATAGAGTTCATAAAGACGGAAGAGGGCATCATCATTTCTTGGGTTAGAAATAAGGCTGGAACGTAAATCTGCCAAAGCTCCCTCTTCGGTCATCTGAAGGAAACTTCTTCTATAATAGAGATAACTTTTCATTTTTGATGATGAAGTAGCCATAAGATTATCTATATATTTTAGAACCATATCCCTGTTTCCAACTTTTGTATAAGCAAGGATATAGGCCTGGAGCACATCTTCATCATTTGGTCTTAGTTCTAACTGACGGCGGGCATACTCATAAGCTTCATTATTTTTATTCAGCTTAAGACATGTTTCTACATACATAGAAACTACTTCACTGTTTACATTTGGCAGAGAAATTAATTTTTTGCTTATTTCATATGCTTCCTGCCAGTTTTCCCTTTTTATAAGTCCTTTTAAGGCATAAAGCATTGCATCCTTATTGTCTGGATCTCTTAAAAGCACCTGCGAAGTCAAGTCATCGGCATATTTACCAGCAACAGGTGCATCTGTTATAGAAGAAATTTTTGCGGCAAGCATAAGAGCCTGCTCATTTCCAGGATAAAGATTAATAGCTTTTTCTACAGTTTCTGTAGCGGCATTTGTATTTTTAGACCAATCCAACTGAACTTTTGCCCTTAAAAGCAGGTAATCAATTGATTCAGATTCCTGGCGGGCATAAACATCAAGCAGGGATACGGCATGAATATAATCATTTTTTTCAATCAGAATTTTTACACGGAAAAGAAGGAATTCAAGGTCATTTGGATTTTGCTGTAAAACTTTGGCTACATAAAGTTCTGCCGACTGAAAGTCTCCCGTATCAAAGGCAATATAGGCATTTTGTTTTAAAACACTAAGATTATTTTCGCTTCCAGATAAACCGGCCAAAATTGTTTTAGCAAGTTCAAGGTTATTATTTCTTCTAAGAATTCTTACATAAGCCAGGGTAATTTCTTCGGTATTTGGAGAGTTTCCATAAGCCTGGGCAAGATATGTTTCTATATCAGTATAATCAGATTCCTTCTCCAAAAGATAAGCCATAAGATAATTGGCAAGTATGGATTCTGGTTTGATTGTAAGGGCATTTGTTATACAAGTTCTACAAGCCGCTACAACAGAGGAATCTAAGCCTGGAGTAAAAATGACAAGGGCAGGAAGAAGGATTGTAAGAAAATCAACATTACCTGTACTTGAATCAAAAATACCCTGTTTAGCAGATTCCAGAGCTCCTATATAAGGATTGTCATCAGGTGCTACCGGTATTTCCCAGTTAATTTTTTCGGAAGGCCATACTATCTGCATAATTTCAGAAGCAATAACAATAAGAACCTTTTCATTATCAGCATACTCAGAATCATTTTTTCTTATTTTCTGCATAGCTGCCCTTATGGAATCGGGAGACCCCATTTCTACACCGGCAAGAATTTCTGGATCTATTTTATTGAAGTAAGTTCTTTTTTTAGAAGAAATTTTAATGGCATCGCCTTTTGAAAGAGTCCCCTCTACCCCGCTTTCAACAGGAAGATCTGTTGTCTTTTTTTTACGGGCAGCATTAAGCGGACTACATAGAAACAATGCAGCCAGGAAAAAGAGAAATTTTGGTTTTAAATAAATAGGCTTTTTCAATTAGTTACCCAATTATTCAACATCTTTTACAATTTCTTCATCTTCATCAGAGAAGGTTCCAATTTCATCATCTTTTACTACAAACTTTTTGTTTCTTTTTTGAATAAAGAATAAGACGATTAGGAAAAGTCCAAGTAATAAAGCAAATGCTGGACCTAATCTTTTTACAACCACAATAAATGAAGTTTTTATAACTCGGAATGAAAAGAATGAATACCAAACACCCATTCCTACAAGAGTTACAGAAGGAATTAAATAGCCAAACTTAATTTTTCTATACTTGTAGAAACCAGAAGTAAAAAGAAGAAGGCCTGCAAAAAGACCAAAAACAGGCCAGAATTCTTTTATTCCACAAGTTAATACATTTTCAACCAAAAAATATAGTATAGCCCAGACTGCAAGAAGACTGCCCATAAATAAATGGGTTGCAATATGAGTACGTTTTACAGAAAAGATTAAAGCTGTAAGGCCAAAAAGAAATTGTAAAGACAAGAAGATTAGTGTTAAAACATTCAACACTTCTTTATCGTTTGTCCAAAAAGCAAATGAACCAACTGCCAAAAATAGCAGAAGTCCAAAAACTATTAATATATTTACCAAAACCGATTTTTGGACCTCTTTCACTATTTTCCCTCTCAAAAAAAATTAAATAAATCGCTTATATAGTTAATAATACAAATAAAAGTTAATCTTTACAATAACAATCCAACATGCTAAATTCAAAACCATGAATTTAAAAAGCATATCTTTAGTTTTTGTATGCATCTCTGCCCTTTTATTTTCGGCATGTAACAGAAATCAAAACACAAAAACCAGTCAATCTATAACTGATAATAAATTAGAATTAAAAGAAATACTTGAAACACAAAATTTAAACGAAAAACAGCGATATTCCATCATTAATCAGCTGGCAAGTTCTTACCGTATTCAAAAGGACTACCAGGGCCTTATTCTGTTTTTAACTGATTGGGTAGAAGAAAACCCAAATGATATGTACAACTCCTACTGGCTTTTAATGACAGCCGACGCTTACCGTTCAACCGGAGCCGAACCTGTTGCCGAGTATTACTTTGACCGCATTTTACAGCAATGCCCTGACCTGCTGGTAAAAGGAACTTCGGTACACTTTAAGTGTTTGCAAAATCTTATTCAAATTAGTAAAACTCCAGCTCACCGAATCAAATATTTTAACGAGCTCATAAACCGTTTTCCTCAGAATGTAAATACAACTGAACTCTATCTGCGTCTGGCAATTGAATACCAAAACGATAACCAGTGGGATCAGGCTCTAAAAGCTTATTCCCTCTTTTTGGAACAGCCAGATGCAACAACAATTCAGATTCCTGGAGAACCTGACGCCTACAAAAATGCCCGCCACCTTGTAGATTTTAATAATTCTTCTCAGGACTGGACTTTTGAAAGTCTGCCTGCCCTTGAAGAAGCCGTTAAAAAGGCAATCAGAACCTACAACTGGCGACAACTGGACAAATACAAGGCTAAAGTTAATTTCTTTACAATGTCATGGAAGCAAGATGAAAACGATGCCAACTCCCAGGAGGAAACTCCAATGGCATCCTGGGCCCGCGGAAAAAGAATCCGTTATGCTGATACTTTGGACGAAGCTTCAAACCCTAACGAGGCATATTTACGAACCTGGGGCTGGGCAACTTATGTTCCTATCTTCTATTTTTATTTCCGTAAGGTAGACTTTCCTCTAAACCCTGATATTCACGGAAACTGGGAATGGGCAGGTATTTACCTAGGTAACAAACTGTAATGCGAAAAGCCCTTTTTCTATCCTTCTTATTTTTTATATTTCTAAACCCATTTTTTTCTCAAGAGAAAGTTCAGACAGAAGATCTTATTGCGGTTGAACTTGAAGAACTGGAAAAAGAAAAGGGTTTTACCGAAGATGAAGACCTGGAGGAATTAGTTACAGAAGAACCTCCTGCCAGCTTGGAAGATAAGGACGAAAAGATTCCGCATCAGAGTTTACCAGGCATCCCAGACGAAATACTCCAACGCCCAGACGTAGAAAAATTCCGCCAGCAGTACTTGAGCGAAAAATGGTCCAAGCTTCTTTATCAATATTTGGAAGATGCTATGGAATACCGCCTTTATGTTCGTAAGGCAATTCAGGAAAAAGAAATGCCTGCTATTTTGGAGTATTTGCCGGTTGTAGAATCCAATTATAAAACAAATGCAAAGTCACGCTCAGGGGCAATTGGAATGTGGCAGTTCATGGCAAATTCTGTATGGCCTTTTTTAACACTAAACGATTTTGTTGACGAAAGGCTGGATCCCTGGAAATCGACAGAGGGAGCCTTAAAAAAACTAAACGATAATTACAACTATTTTCAGGACTGGCTTTTAGCAATAGCAGCCTACAATTGTGGTGTAGGAGCAATGACAAAATGCCTCAAAAAAGCCCAGGAAAAAAATTACTGGTATTTGGTAGACCACAATCTTTTACCAAGCCAAACCGCCCACTATGTTCCTAAACTCCTTGCCATAGCAGACCTTGCAATGAACAGCAAATACTACGGAATTGAACTTCCTGATCACGAACAGGAGTTTAAAGAACTAATAAACGAAAGGGATGGAAATTTTGATTATCTGGAAGTAAACAAGGCCTACTCCATCACACAATTAGCTCAGGAAATGAGGATTGATGAAGACAGCCTCAAACACCTTAATCCCTCTTTTATTTTGGGAATGACACACCCTACAAAAAAAACACAGATTAGACTGCCCCTGGGGATGAAGGAACCTGCCCAGGAAGCTATAAAAAAACTTACTCCAATTGAATTTCCATTTAAGTATACAGTTGTTGCAGGCGACTCCCTCTGGTCAATTTCCAGACGATATGGAGTTACAGTTCAAGATATCTGTGACCTTAACAATATAAAAGAAAATGCCATACTAAAAATAGGAAAAGTTCTTTATATTCCAAAAAAATAATCCGATGTTTTAAATGAGAAATTTTATTAAAACGGGATTTACTATGACTACAAAAAAGAAATTTATTAGCCTAAGTCTTCTTGCCATTTTAGGATTAAACATATTTGCAAAAGAAAAAAATTCTTATGTAGAAGCAGTTTCTTCAATCAACTGGATTACCCGTGTTTTTACAACAAAAATTTCTCTTGATACAGAAAAAGCACAGATTGTAATGCCTTCTGGAAAAAGGACCGCTTCGGCCCAGATTAAAGCAAAAATGCCTCCCCTTATCCAGCCAGCCCTACTTTCGCTTTATGAAGATAATCAAAAAAAACTTTCAGATACAGTAATTGCAGATCAGTTAACTCTGGACCAGGTTTACCACTTTATTATGGGCGGCTACAAAACTCCAGATGTTTTTTCTAAGGATTTGAAAAATTTAAACACAACAAATACACTTAATCTTAAAGATTTAAGCAACCAGCTTATACGCCACAATTATGCCTTTACACCAGAAGAACCAATTGAATATGTTGCATCACGTCCATATTCCGGAATTATTATTGATGCAAGAGGGGCCTACCCAGTTCATGGTGAATATGTAAAAAGCGAAATTAATCCTTGTCTCTTCCCCCAAATTTGGGATGATCAGATGAACCGTATTTTTGAAAAAAATCTTGTGAATCCTGATGTAGATAAAAAAGAAGGACTTGTAGGATACCACTACTCAGATGATATTTCTAACTACGAAGATAGAGTTGGTTCGGATCCACTTTACATAAGAGCAACAGAAGTTTATGGCCGAAACAGAACAGACCCTATAATTAAACACAAGGATGCTCTAAAAATCCTTACTATTCCAGAAAATGTTAAATTGATGCAGGAAGGAAAACTTGTAATTCTTCTTGATAAAGAAAACATTGTTTATGACATTTCGGTTCCAGAAAAAGACCTTTCTTACTATGTAAAATACAATGCCGTTAAACAGTACTTTTACGAAAACAAGGTTCCTGGAGTTACAATTTCAGATTCAATCGACGGAATTCTCTTCTCGGTAGACTTAAAGTTCTATCCAGATTCAGCAGAACTTCTTCCTTCTGAAAAACCTAGAATCCAGGTAATTGCAGAAAATCTTGCAAATCTGCTTATGGATGATGGATACACAATTCTTATTGAAGGACACACTGCCGATGTAGGAAAACCTGTAGGCCAGCTGAACCTTTCAATTGAAAGAACTAGAACAGTTATGAATGCCCTGATTGATTTGGGATTAGACGAAAAACTCTTTACCTACAAGGGATACGGTGGAACCCTTCCAATAGCAAGCAACGAAACAGAAGAAGGAAGAGCCCAGAACCGTCGCGTTGACATAACCGCCCGCCCTAGAGCTACATATATTCAGCGCGACTGGAAGTAACTTCTATTTTTTCTTCTTTTTGGCAGAATCAAGATTTTTCTTGGCCCGCTTTTCTTTATACAAAAGGTCATCAGCCTTAGAAAGCAGGGCCGTAAGCTGATAGCCGTCACTTTCGCTAGGATAAACAACAGCCCCCATACTTATAGAAAGAGAAAAAGGAGTCTGATTATCAATAGACCATTTTTCGCAATCAATATTTACCTGAGCCTTTATTCTTGTAAAGGCCTCTGGAGTAAGCCCCGGACAAATAAGAGCAAATTCATCGCCACCAATTCTAGAAACAATATCATTAGAGCGGAAATTTCCCTTTAAGATGATGGACTCTGCCATAATAGCCCGGTCTCCAGTTTCGTGACCATAGGTATCATTTATTTTTTTAAGTCCATCCATATCACAATAAACGACCATACCACTCTGCCCCATTGCCTTGGCAAATTTTAGTGTCGTCTGTCCTAAATCATAAAGACCACGTCTGTTATTTAAGCCGGTAAGTTCATCGGTACGGGCAATGACGTCCATTTTATCAAACTTAGCTCTATATTCCGTAGTTTCATTGTGCATTAGGGCAAAGGAATAAATGTTTGAAATGATTGTGGAAGTAATTTTTGTAAACAAGTCGTAAACAGTTACATCCAGCTGGCCTTGACGCAAAACAATATAACCATACTGTAATGTTTTGTGAAAAAGGGAAACGACTAAAACACCTTCATCATTTGCCTGAATTGTATTTTCCGGCAAATAAGTTTCATTCGGATCAAAACGGATTTCTCCATCAGACTTATTTGAGTCATAACCACAATAATCGTCGTAAGCTGCAAAAAGCCTTGCCTTGTGGGGAAGGTTAAAATATTCAAAAGGCATTGCCATTTCTATTGGCTGTTCATACAAAACAATTGCACAGGCTGTAATTCCCATCAGTCTTATATCATCATTAATTCTTGCCCTAAGTTGTTCCAAAGAAATATCATTTTGCATTTCGGTGTAAAACCTGGTAATGGAGTAGAACTGCCCTCTTTTAGAATACCATTCAATTGCAGAATAATGAGATTGTCCGTCAATTTTTTCAACTTTAAGCCTGCTAATTTTGCTGGTTGATTTTCGGAATCGAACTTTTGCATCCACAACATTGATATAAGGAACTTTTTTACCCTTTATTAAATCGGTTAGCAGTGTGACCGACTTATACCCCTGATCAAAAAGTCTCTGATTAATAGAAGTTAATGGAGGTAATGAGTATTTTGAACGGTCCAAATCATCAAAACCACTTACAACTATATCTTCAGGAATCCTTTTTCCAATTTTTTTACAAAAATCTATAGCACCATAGGCCATTTCGTCGCTTAAACAAATAAGGGCATCAAAATCAAACTTTTTATTGACTTCGTACCAGGAAGACAAATCTTCAAAAACATTTGTATACGAAAAGTTAGATTTCCAGATAGTTATATTTTTTGAAGGAACTTCTTTTTCTTTTAGAATCTCTTTTATATACTTGGTTCTAATTTTTGGTTCAGAAGATGAACCTCTTACGCTAACAATTCCAAACTTTTTACACTTTTGAACATCGATCAAATTATCAATTAAATTTTTATAGGCTGAATAACATTCAACTGTAATTGAAGTAATTCCTGGGAACTCTGCAGAAAGACTTACAACAGGAATAGGATTAAAACCTTTAATGTAAGAATGCAAGTCACCTTTGGACATATAATGCAATTGTGTTCCAGAGGCAAAAACAAGACCATCCAGGTTTTTGGAAGAAATTAAAGCAGCAGTAGCCGTATACTGATAATCATAAGCAAAAGAAATATTGTTTAATTCACCAATTGGAAAAATTAAAAGCTCTGCGTTAAAATCTTTACAAGCCTTTTTAATTCCATCCAATAAGGCTATAGAATAATCCGAATAAACATAGTCTATTGCAAGACCAATTCGTAATTTTGATGAAGTCATTAAAAAACTCACTTCTAGATAAAATATTTTGAAATTATTTTTAAATCGTTTTACTTAATAAAATAATAACCGCAAACAGGCTATTTGTCATTAATCTTTTACAATTGTAAGAGACTTAGCCTGATATCGTGGAAGAAATTTTTTAGAATTTCCACCCTCAAACTGAACCTCTACTACATACTCCGCATCTGTTTCATAAGCCTTTACAATCATTCCGTAACCATAGTCATCGTGGTAAACCTTTACACCTTTTTTCCACTTTTCAGCTACTTCTGAATTTTCAGCCCTATAACCAGCTGCATAACCTGCACTTAATCCAGCAGTTCTTGGATTAAAGCTGGCAGAGGCATGAGAAGCACCAAAACCAAATGGAGCCTGACCAACCACTTTAAATGCAGAAGCACATTCCTTTATAAAAGGACTAGGTCTCATATATTGCCAGCTACCATAAAGACAACGTTTTGCAGCAGAAGTTACATATAATTCATCTCGGGCACGGGTAATTCCAACATAAAAAAGTCTGCGTTCCTCTTCCAATTCGGCACCAGTCTTATCCTGTCGTGGAAAAACACCTTCTTCCAGCCCCGTAATTACAACCTTATTGTATTCCAAACCTTTTGTATTATGCAGGGTGATTAAGGTAACGGCATTGTCCATATCTTCTTCGGCCTGAGTTGCAAGTGTACGGTCCAAATTAATGGCATCCAAAAATGCCAGCAGACCTTCCATTGTACATTCATAAGGAACTGCTGAATTAACAAGTTCCTGAAGGTTTTGAACACGAGTCGTTCCATCAATTTCATCTCCAGCCTTATGGTATTCATCAAGACCGGAATCCCTTATCACTCTTTCAACAAAATCTGAAAGCTTTTTACTTTTATCAAAGCAAGAAAGAACTGTTTCAAATAGTTTTACAAAGGCCTCTACCCCATCCCTGGCCTTTTTAGATAATTCTGGAGCAGAACGTTTTGCACTTTCAATAAGATTGTCAAAGCCGGGACTTCCATCTTCCCTTACAATCATTGCGGCTTCCATAAGCTTATCCTGGGTCTTTTCTCCAATTCCCCTGGTAGGCTTATTAATTACACGCCTAAAAGAAATTTCATCCCTCTGGTTGGCACACAAAGACAAATATGAAAGTGCATCCTTAATCTCTTCGCGTTCATAAAACTTAAGGGAACCTACAACCACGTAAGGAATTTTTCGGTGAATAAACTCTTTTTCAAATCCTAAAGACTGACTATTTGTTCTGTACAAAACAGCCCAATCAGAATACTTACCTTTTTCGCTGCTACCCTTTGCATCTACAGAAGCCTTGATTAAATCTGCAACAAAAGAAACTTCGGCATTTGCATCGCCAACAAAAGCCAGAACAGGATTTTTTCCACTTCCCCTGTCTGCTATAAGATTTTTATCCATACGGTCATGATTCTTTTTTACAACCAGATTAGCCGCATTTAAAATTTTTGATGTAGAACGATAGTTTCTTTCAAGGCGAATTACATCTGTTCCTGGAAAACGGTCAGGAAAAGTTAAAATATTCTGAACTTCGGCACCACGGAAATGGTAGATGGACTGATCATCATCTCCTACAACACAAACATAGGCAGGATTCTTACCTTCTACGCCGGACAATTTTTGCAAAAGCTTGTACTGGGCAATGTTGGAATCCTGGTACTCATCAACCATAATCACCCTAAAACGATTATGAATATAGTTGGCAATTTCCTCTTCCTTATCCAGAATCTGGTAAGGCAGCATAATTAAATCACCAAAGTCAGCATTACCAGTAGCCCTAAGTCTTTTTTGATATTCTGCATAAAGATTATTGATATCGAATTCGCTGTTTAAAATCGAAAGATCATCTTCTGGAGTAAGACAATAATCTTTGGCCAAAGAAATTTGGTGTACAGCAAGTTTTAGCTCTTTTGTTGATAAAGATGGCACGGCCTTTTTTAGAAGAGTGGCCATGTCATCATCATCATAAACAGTAAAAGTATTTTCCAGTCCGGCTGCCTCTGAATAACGACGTAAAAACCAGGAACCAAAAGAGTGGAAAGTTCTTATTTGAGACTCTGAAGCCCTTGGTTCTATTGCAACAGCCCTTTCCTTCATCTCATTTGCGGCCTTTTTTGTAAAGGTTACAGAAAGAATTGACCAGGGATCAACATTTTTTTCAGAAATTAAATAGGCGATCTTACTAGTAATTACACGGGTTTTTCCAGAACCAGCACCAGCTAAAATTAAAAGAGAAGAACCTTCGTGAACAACAGCAGCTCGTTGTTCATCATTTAGAATTTTCAGATAGTCTTGCATGTCGTTTTTTACGTTTTTCCTCATAAAGAGATTTATCGGCTTCGGAAAGTAATTTTTTCAAAATGCTTGACTTTTGAAGGTCTACAGCACCAAGACTTACAGAAAGTGTAAAAGGCAAGTTATTCTCGCGTGAAAGTTTTTCGTTCATCATATCTAACTTAAGACGAACTCTATCCACGTGAATCAATTTCATTCCCACCGCAACAATACCAAATTCATCACCACTTAAACGGCCAACTACATCTGTACTTCGGAAAACCTCTTTCAAGGCCATTGCCTGAGTTTTTATAGCCAGGTCACCTACCTCGTGGCCATAGGTATCATTTATTTTTTTAAGACCGTCCATATCTGCAAAAAAGATTACACCAGCCTTGTCTGTTTCCTGCATAAGGTCCAGAGCAGCCTGCCCTCTTTCTATAAAACCACGACGGTTCAAAATTCCAGTTAAATCATCAGTTCTGGACAGTCTTGTAAGAGCAGATTTTTCACCTTCAAGTTTTTCGGTTTCTATAATCTGGTTAGTATATTCATAAGACTGAGCCAATGTGTTTATAATTATTTTAAGATAAACAATATAATCAGAAAAACTCTTACGGTTTATTTTACAAAGCAAATAACCGTAATTAGATTCCCCAGAAAAAACAGGATGAAGGATAAAGATGCCGGAAGTGCCTTGTAAAGAACGAGAAGGAATTACACTCTGTCTTGGATTATAAGCTACATCTGGCTTAAAAAGTTCAACCGAAGATTCTCCATCATAAAGCATCCAAAGATTCATTTTTTTAGGAAGAGTAAAGTTATCTTCTGCATCCAGATAGCATACATCCTTAAAAAAGTTTACAGCAATACAAGACATATCGCACTGCTGGGCAATAAATTTAAGGTTGTAGAAGAACTGTTTTAAGGTATTTGACCCACGAACAGTATCCATAAGAGTAATAAGCTTATTTCTTTCGTTTAATTCATTAACAAACTGATGAAGGTTAATGTCTTCATCTTCTGCATCTACACAAGTTTTTCCTTCTGTATCAATAAAATGTGGCTCCGAAGAATAAACACTTATACAACCACAAGACTGGCGGAATTTTGGCAATAGTGAAATAAGATTCTTTTTATGTATAGATTTACCGTTCAAAAGTGTATCTGTAAGCTCAGCAGCCTTTAAGCCCTGGTTATAAATAGCCTGATTTATAGTACTAAGTTTTGGACTTGAGATTTTAGAAACAACAGCATCATCAAAACCAGAAATTTTTACGTCATCAGGAATTTTTACACCCAATTGCTGAAGTGCTTCCATACATCCAGCCGCCATCATATCATTTGCACAAACAACGGCATCAAAATCTATATCTTCTTTAGTACTATAACGTCTTAAAACTACTTCTTTTGCTTCTGCATAATTAAACTGGCCATCCATAACAAGATCTGGATAAAAAACCAGGTCATTTTCTTCCAAAGCAGTAGTAAATGCATCATAACGTTCAAGGGCCTCTGCAGATTTTGTAGAATTAGCAGAAAAGAAAGCTATTTTCTTACAACCATGTTTTTCTTTAAGATGTTTTACAATATCCGAAAAAGATTTATTACAATCAGCAAGAATTGAATAAGTTCCAGGTAAACTTAAATCGGCACCAATTGAAATTACAGGACGTGGTGCAAACTGAGCAACTATATCTTCAAGATCCTGCTGAGGAATTGATGCAGTAAAAACACCAGAAACAACAATATAGGCATCAACATCCTGGGCTTTTAAGAATTCTACACTAGTAAAATACTGATAATCAAAAACTCCAATTGTTGAATGTGGAAATTTTGTCTGAGCTACAATTACCTTTGCATCTTTATCCGAAAAATAATCATAGATTCCACTTAATACATCTATGCTATACTCCAGAGTAAAGCTTGGTATTAAAACTGCAATTGTGTTCATGTCAATAAATCTCGCTATAAATTAAGATTTTTCAACTTTAATATATAAACTTTAAATTATTATTCTGTTTACTAACTTTTACAAGCTTTATAAATCTTCCATCCAAATCAACCCCAGTCGAAGCTAAAATTCTTACAGAAACAATATTTCCAGCTTTTATTGCTTCAACCTGGTCTTTTTCTTCAAGATCATATCTAATTACAACAGCTCCATCTACATCTGGAGCCTGGAACCATGCTCGTCCAATAGCAAGACCTTCTGCTTCTGTAGAATCTGAATCTCCATTGTCTGAACCAGGCTCAATTACTTCTTCAATAAGTACATTATAATCTTTACCTATATATTTTTCCAAGTTCTTTACAGTAATTTCTGACTGGATTTTTTCAAGTTCTTCTGCTCTCTTCTTTGCAAGTTTTTCAGAAACTCTGTGTTTAAAATCATAAGCAGGAGTATCTTCTTCCCTTGAATATGGGAAACATCCAGACCAGTCAGGTTTAATTTCTCTTAAAAATTCACAAGTATTTTTTGCAGCCTGGTCACTTTCGCCTGGAAAACCGGTAAGAAAAGTAGTCCTTAAAACTGCCTGAGGAAATTCTTGTCTTATAGTAGAAACCAAATCCTTGTAGTTTTGAGCAGAACCAGTTCTATTCATTGAAAGAATAATCTGATCATCGCCACTTTGGAAAGGAATATCAAAATAAGGAAGAAATCTTTTATCCTTTTTCATTACAGGTAAAATATCTGCATTAAAATGATCAGGATGGATATAGAGAATTCGAACTATAAAATCGCCTTCCAGCTTAGAAATTTCTTCTAAAAGTTGAGCAAGGCCAGAATGTCCTATAAGACCTCGAGAACCTTCTGGTAATTGGCAAACATAAGATTCCTCTGTACCATAAGCGGCTAAATCCTGACCAATAAGATTTATTTCGTAAACGCCAGAAGAAACAAGTGCCTTAATCTCCTTTATAACTTCTGTAACAGGTCTACTTCGCAATTCACCACGAATTAAAGGAATTGCACAAAAAGAACAATGGTTAGAACAACCTTCTGTAACTTTTACATAGGCTGAACCTGGAAAATTAAAAAGAAGAGGTCTTTCACCACCGCAAACGCCTTCCTGTTTACAAAGTTTTACAGAGCGACCTTCTTTTTCCAGACTATGCATAAATTTTACAATTTCAGCTAAATCACCATTTCCAAAAATTCCGTCCAACTCAGGCATTGAATCATAAAGCATTTGAGCATAACGCTGAGCCAGACAACCAGTCATAATAATTTTGGCATTTGGATATTGATTTTTGATAGAATAAACTGCATCAATAGATTCTTTTTTTGCAGAGGCAATAAAACCACAGGAATTAACAATAATGAAATCAGCCTGCTCAGGGGTCTGGGTATAAGAAAAACCCTCTTTTACAAGATAACCAACAATAAGTTCACCATCAGTTTGATTTTTTGCACAACCATGCTGATCTATAAAAAATTTAGTCAAGTTCAATTACCACCAGTTTATATTTTCCGTCTGTATCTTTAATCCACTTAATATCTTCTACAAAAACCTGGCCGGCAGTACCAATATCAAGGTCGTAAGATTTGGAATCGGCAATGATTGAGAACTTTACAGTATTATTGTTAGAAATCCAAAGCCTAATTCCATTGTGAGGTGTTGCTGTAAATACTTCTCCACGGTTGAAATAAGTTTCTACAGATTCTGAATTATCTACCTTGTCGCGGAAGAGACATGGACCACGGAAGCTTGCATTAATTGTAAATGGATATGCACGGTTATCTTCAAGAATAACCTTTTGAGGATGCTTAGAAGAAATTTCAGATGCAAAAGGAATGTCCTGATCAAGAACATTTGCAACATCGCGAGAAAGGCCCTGACGCAAAAGCACACTAATTTCGGCACCACGAGATTCATCAGTTGAAGAAATATCCGATACATAAACAATCATATCAGATGTAGAATCTCCGTTTATATCAATTTCTGACTCTTCTGAAAGTTCTACGTAATAAACTCCAGATGGTGTATCAATACCAAAAGATGAAAGAGTATCTCTAACAGTAAGAATGATTTGACCATCCTTATTAGTAGGAATTAAAAGCTGATCACCCTTATACACACGATGAATGAATTTTTTGTCAGAAAGCTCATACTGTCGGTTTCTTTGATTTGCAGAAACAACAACATCAGCATTTGGATCTGTTTTATTTTTATTTAAAAGCAATATAAGAAGTACAATAACAACACCAACAATTAAAACCGAAGGTATGATAATGGATGGAAGCAAAATCCTGCTAACTTTTGGTTTGGCATAAAGTCCTTCTGGAACGGCCGCTTCCTGAATCTGTTTATTTCTATAAAGTTTAAGAACAAAATCTGAATCGAGCTCAAGATATGCTGAATAATTTCTTAAAAAGCCTGTAAGATAGGCTTCTCCTGGAAATACAGAAGAATTTTCACTTTCAAGACCTTCAAGATAACGTTTTTCAATAGAAATCTCTCTGGCAATTTTATCTAAATCAAGATTTTTTTCTTCACGAGTTTTGCGAAGAAGTTCTCCATAGCTTTCCATACAAACTTACTCCGCATACAAAAAATTATTGTAATTATTTGCAGAGGAAGGAGCATCATATACAAAGCGTTGCTCCGATATACCCTCATTAATTTTATATTCGTAAAAATTAAAAATAAAAGTTTCGCCTTTAGGAGTTACAGCTTCAACTCTACGAATAAGTTTTGTAGCTTCATTTACACAAATCTTAATATATCTAAAGGCTTCTGCATTTGTTTTTTTAGTAAGAATAAATTTTACAACCATTTCATCAGAACCTTCATCAAGAGGCTCTGCATTCTGTCCTGACTCATAAGCAACTGTGTAGTAACGGCTCATAAGGGCGAGTCCCTGACCAGTAGCACCTGATGCAAGAGATGCAGCTGCAGAATTTTCGGCTGAAACCTGTTGCATCAAAACTGCAGAAGATTCAGGAAGATAAACTGTAAGCAAATCTCCATTAAAACAGATAACCTGATCCTTAGGATTAGAATAATCAAGTCTTAACAATTCTGGAGCCTTGTATGACAAAACACCTGCAGTTTCCTTTTTATCGATTGTTATTTCAAAATCAACTTCATAATCCTGCAGAGATGCGTAATATTCAGATATAGTCTTAAAATAGGCACTAGCTGTAGTAATGCCCTGTGCTGATAACATAGTTACAAAAAAGAAAGCACAAACTGTAAGAATAATTTTTTTCATATCGCAAAATTATATACTTATTTGTCGCTTTTGTCATCTTGTGCAGGCTCAGAAGCACCTTCCTGCTCCTTTGCCTTTTCTGCACCAGCATCGGCAGTTAGCTGCTTACAATGTTCTTCGCCTTTCACAATATCGTAGAATTCACTTCCGTCCATTGTTTCAATTTCTTCAAGACGCTTAGCAATATAATCCAACAAATCCTTGTGTTCAGTAAGCACTTTTACTACATGCTCATAGCGTTCTTCCATAATTCTGGCAATTTCGCTATCGATGTAATTCTGTGTTTCTTCAGAGAATTCGCGAACAAGATTAGGTTCTCCACCACGATTTCCAAGCACACCTTTTCCAAGAGTCATATTCTTAAAGCGGTCAGACATACCATAAGTAACGATCATCTGCTTAAGGATATCGGTAGCACGGGCAATATCATTTGAAGCCCCTGTAGAAATATCTCCAAGAATAACTTCTTCTGCGGCTCTACCACCGAGCATACAATCAACTTCGTTAATCATATCCTTTTTAGTAAGGCAGAATTTTTCTTCCTCTTCTTCACGATACTGAGTAAATCCTCCAATTCCATGAGAACGAGGAACAACAGTAATCTTATTTACAGGTTCATGACCTTCTGTAAAGGCTGCAACCAAAGCATGTCCTGTTTCATGAACAGAAGTAAGACGCATCTGTTTTTTATTATCTTTACGAGATTTCTTCTTAAGACCAATGCTTACCTTATCAATTGCTTCATTAAAGTCGTCCATAGAAACCTTTTTACGGCCATTACGAACTGCAAGCAATGCAGCTTCATTTACGACGTTGGCAAGATCAGCACCGGCAAAACCTGTAGTACCATGGGCAATAGATTCAAAATCAACATCTGAATCAAGCTTAACATTTCTTGCATGTATTCTAAGAATATCTTCACGACCCTTTACATCTGGTTTTTCAACTGGAACCTGACGGTCAAAACGACCAGGACGAAGAATAGCTGGATCAAGGACATCTACACGGTTTGTTGCGGCAAGAACTATAAGTCCCTTATCATTATCAAAACCATCCATTTCTACAAGAAGTTGGTTTAAAGTCTGTTCACGCTCATCATTACTACTAAATCCATTTGCACGAGACTTAGCCAAAGCATCAATTTCATCAATAAAGATGATACAAGGAGCTTTTTCGCGAGCCTGTTTAAATAAATCGCGAACACGAGAAGCACCAACACCAACGAACATTTCAACAAAGTCGGAACCAGAAATACTAAAGAAAGGAACTCCTGCTTCACCGGCTACTGCACGTGCAAGCAAAGTTTTACCAGTTCCTGGATCACCTACAAGTAAAACACCCTTAGGAATCTTACCACCAATATCAGTATATTTTTTAGGATTCTTAAGGAAGTCTACAACTTCAACAAGTTCATCCTTTGCTTCATCAACACCGGCAACATCAGTAAAACGAGTCTTGATCTTTCCTTCTTCTACAACTTTTGCACGACTGGCACCAACATTGAAGATGCTGCCCATGCCTCCACCAGAACCGCCTCCCATCTTACGGAAAAGCAGAACATACATAAGGAAGATAATTCCAAAAGGAATAATCAAGTTGATTAAGATTTGAATAAAGTAATTATTCTGTTTAGCCACAAATTTGTAATCTACGTTATTTTCATCAAGCAGATTAATAAAGCTCTGCATAAGAACAGCTGAAGTCTTATACTGTTGTCTTATAGATTGAGTTGGAACGTTAAAAAGTTTTTTGCCCTTTCCAGAATCTGAAGATGTAGCAAGACTAGGTCCATAACCTACTATATAATTTTCGCCAAGTTCAACATAAACAATTTGACCGTTTATAACTTTTTCTCGAAATTCCGAAAAATCAATTAAGTTATCAGGTTTTGAGAAAAAGAAAACATCAACTAGAGCAACAACTAAAAGAGAAAGCAAAAGAATTGGCCAAAATGGAAGCTTCTTTTTTTTGCCATTATTATTTCTTTTATCTTTATTATTATCACTATCGTTTTCTGGACCTGCAAATTTAAAAAATTTATAAGGATCGTTTTCATCGTTATTTTGGTTATTTGGTTCTTTATTCTGATCTTCAGCCATTCTGCATTCCTTATTTTTATTTCGTTATATTAAATATAGTAAAGACCTTAATTTTTTTCCACTAAAAGTTAAAAAAAACTAAAGTAAATTTCTGTAAGTCCGAAAATCAGAGAAGAGTAAACATATTCTATTATTACCAGGAGGATTAATATGAGCTACCAGAATGCTTATACCGCTTACCAGAGAACTAACGTAAACACTGCCAGTCAGGGTAGACTGGTTGTTTTATTGTACGAAGGAGCTATCAAGCACATTAATGCCGCAATCAATCTTTTTAATGAAAATGATAAGATTAAGGCTAGTGATATTGAACAGTTTGGTATCCATATCCAAAAAGCCCAGGCCATTATCACCGAGCTTCAGGTTACACTGGACATGGAAAAAGGAAAGGACATTGCCCGCAACTTAATGTCTTTATATTTGTATTTTAATGAAGAGCTTATGGATGCCAACATTAATCATAACAAGACTAAACTTCAGTTTGTTGTAAAAATGCTTAATGAACTGGCTGAATCATGGCGTATTATTGCAAACAGTACCGCAAATGCACCTGCAGCAAAGGTACAAAATGCATTGAATATTGTAGGATAACTAGGGGGGAAATGGTTATGGCAGAGATTTCACAGGAAGAATTAAACGAAAGAATTGCTTTACTCCGCAGATTCAGAAGTTTACTTGAACAGCAGAGAGGCAAATTTCAGGAATACTTAAACGTCCTTGAAAAACAGCAGGATTCCATTACATCTGAAAACCCAGAAAATCTTCTGGCTCATACTGAATTGGAACAGCAGGTTGTAAAAAATCTGGCCAACTTGCAGAAGGTTATTGTTCCAATGGCAAAAATGTACAATGCCGGAAACCATTTTACTGCTACACAGGAAGATGCAGAAATCTCTAAAATCCAAAACGAACTTTCTGACTTGCAGAATAAGGTTCTGAAGCAGAATGAAATCAACCGTGATCTCTTGCGCGTACACATTGACCGTCTTAAGACTCAAATTAAGAATTTCCAAAATCCTTACAAAAATAACCGCAGTGTTTATGCTAATGCGACAGCACAAAATGTAGCTACCATGATTCACGTGGAAGTCTAAATGCCTTTTTTGTGAGCCAAAGCCTGGGGATAATCTCCGGGCTTTTATTTTTTAACTAGAAATTACTTTATCTAGATTTATAAGGATTTTTGCATATAATAAAAAACTATGCGAAAACATCCTTTATCACTTTGCTTACTTTTACTTTTAACGCTCCAGGGCTCTGCAGAAAAACAGATAGATTATTTTGAAGGCTACGAAACTCAGTTTTACCAAACAAATCCTTCTACCACCCAAACAATTCCTTCTACAGACGCCTCGGTACAAACTCCATCTCAAAGTCAAACTCCAACTCCGGCCCCTTCCCCAATTCCTTTTGAATACGCCGAAAACGACCCCCTCCATTTTGGAAACCCAACAGACGCCATCGCAGATCCTTCATCACCAAATAATTATCTTATGATAAAACCCCAGTTCAGCCTTTCCTACAACAAAGACACCTTTACTGCCAACTGGGTTGCCTGGCATCTTTGTAAAAATGATATAGGAGACGCCGACCGTTCCAACAAATTTATTGCCGACAAGGAACTTCCTCAGGACTGGTATGCCCTCAAAAAGGCCGACTACAAATTCACAGCATATGGTTTTGACCGCGGCCACCTCTGCCCTTCTGCCGATCGAACTTCCAGTGCCCAAGACAACCAGCAGACCTTTCTAATGACCAACATGATTCCTCAGGCACCCGACTGTAATAGAAATACATGGAAAAAACTTGAAGAATACGAACGAGACCTGGCTCAAAAAGGCAATGAACTCTACATTTTTGCAGGTGGACTTGGAAAAGGCGGAACAGGAAATACCGGATATTTTGAAGGCATTTTAATTGATCAGGGAGAAATACTAGTTCCCCAGTACTGCTGGAAAATAATTTTAGTTTTACCAGAAGGTGATGATGATTTTAACAGAGTAACTCAAGACAGCCAGGTAATTGCAGTATGCATTCCAAATAAACAAGGTTGCCAGGAAGCGGGAAGTTGGAATGCCTACACCTGCACTATCGATTATCTGGAAGAGCAGCTGAACATGGATTTCTTTGAACTTTTACCATATGAAATAGAAGCCGCCCTGGAAGACTAACAGACAAAAGATAAAATAAATCTTATAATCACTTTTATGAATCTACTTTCCATCAATAATTTAGCAAAAATCGGACGCGAAAAACCCTTATTTACAGGTGTAACTTTTGGAATTCAGGAAGGCGAAAAGGCTGCCCTCATTGGTAGAAACGGAACCGGAAAATCTACACTTTTAAACACAATTGCAGGAGTTTTACAGCCTGATGAAGGAAGTGTCGTTATCAACAAAGAAGCGGGTGTTTCTTTTTTACCACAAAACCCTGCCTACAATTCTGAAGACACAATTCGTGCCCACATATTCAAAAACAATTCTCCAAAACTACAGGTAATCCGCGAATATGAAGAAATTTGCGAAGAGCTGGGTAAAAATCAGAGTGCCGGTGGAATTCAAAAACGCTACGAAGAAATTATGCTCAAAATGGAAAAGATGGATTTGTGGAATTACGAACAACAGATTTCTTCTATATTAACAACACTTGGCATATGGAATATGAGCCGTAAAATGGGAACTCTTAGCGGAGGAATGATAAAGAAAGTAGCCCTTGCCCAAGTTTTGGTAGAAGACACGAAACTTCTACTTTTGGACGAACCAACCAACCACCTGGACATTACCACAATCACTTGGCTGCAAAACTACCTGCACGATACCAAACGTTCCGTTTTGATGGTTACCCATGACCGCTACTTTTTGGATGCAGTCTGCAACAATATATACGAACTTGCCAGAAACAAGCTTAAACTCTATGTGGGAAACTACTCCCAGTATCTTGAAAAAAAGGAAATAGAAGCCGAAATTGAAGCAAATACCGAACGCAGAATTGAATCGGTTTTACGTTTTGAAAGGGAATGGCTTTTGCGAGGACCTTGTGCCCGAGGAACAAAAATAAAGGCCCGCATTCAAAGAGACCAGCAGCTTATTAATAGAGAAAAATTTCAGGCAGACAAGGGCTTTACTTTTGACGTAAAAGGCAAACGTCTGGGTGGCAAAGTTCTTGAGCTGCACAACATTTCTAAAAATTATCCTAAGGGGTATGTAAAAGATGGAGAAACAAAGTCTTACCCAACCGTAATTAAAGACTTCTCCTATAAATTTACAAAGGGTCAGAAAATTGGAATTTTTGGTGATAACGGATCCGGCAAATCTACCTTTTTAAACATTGTAACAGGAAACCTTAAGCCAGATTCTGGAACGATTGATGTAGGACTAAACACAAAGTTTGGTTACTACACACAAAATCCTGTTTTTAAAGATACCTCTTTGACCGTTTTGGAATACATAAAAGAAACAGCTGAACACATGAAACTCAATGCTGGTGGGAACGAGGTTTCTGCCACAAAATTTTTGGAAGAATTTGGCTTTGAAGGAAAAATCCAGCACTCCCCTGTTTCAACTTTGAGCGGTGGAGAAAAAAAGCGCCTTTATCTTGTAAGATTACTTTTGGAAAATCCAAACTTCCTGATTTTGGACGAACCTACCAATGACTTTGACATTTTTACAATGAACATTCTGGAACAATTCCTTATAGGTTACGAAGGCTGCCTTTTACTAGTTAGCCACGACCGCTACTTTATGGACAAAACCGTAGACAGCCTTTTTATTCTGGAAGATGACGGAAACATAAGCGGCTTTGTAGGAAAATGCAGCGAATACATAGAATTAAGGGAAGAGATGAAGAAGGAAGCTGCAAGGGAAGAAAAAGAATCCCCAAAAAGTGATAATTCCAATGGCAATTCCAACTCCAGCAGTGGCCAGGCAAATTCCAGCCCATCATCTTCATCTCCAGCTAAGAAACAGAAACTTTCTTTTAAGGAACAAAAGGAATTCGAAACTTTGGATGCAGAAATTCCAAAACTGGAAGCCGAACAAAAAGAACTGGAAGAGCAAATGTCTAGCAGCGACTATGCCCTGGTACAAAAAGCTGGCGAGCGTTATAAAGAAATAGAAAAACTTCTGGAAGAAAAATATCCGCGTTGGGAAGAACTGGCAGAAAGGGCTTAATCCCCACTCTCAGAAACAGCTCTTCTTACATCATCTAAAGTAAATTCTGAACGAGCTTCCTGACTGGCAATCAAGGCGGCTCTGTTTAAAACACTTTCGATTTTTGCACAAGAGAAGCCTTCAAACATTTTTACCAGCAAAGAACTTGTACATTCAGATGAAGGAGTCTTACCCCGGGTATACATTTCAATTAGTTTGGCACGGGAATCAGAATCAGGATAAGGAACAGGCAATTTTGCATCAAAACGTCCAGGCCTAATAAGAGCTGGATCCAAAGCCTTTATAGAATTGGTAGCGGCAATAACCAGAACCCCCTTAGAAGCTTCAAAACCATCAAGTTCGTTCAAAAGAGCTGTAACAATTCGGGTATTTTCAGTTTCAAGGGCTGAACCGGTGTAATTTCTTGTGGTACCAATACCGTCAAATTCATCAATAAAAACAATACAAGGAGCACAACGTCTAGCCTTTCTAAAAAGAAGCTTAACTTTCATAGGTCCAATTGCCATAAACATACTTTCAAAATCGGTAGCCTTAGCAGGGATAAAGTTAATTTTTGCCTCTCCAGCCAAAGCCTTTGCAAAGAGAGTTTTTCCGTTTCCAGGTGCACCTTCCAAAAGAAGCCCCTTAGGCAGACGCACTCCTTTTTTTGCATATTGGGCAGGATTTTTCATTATGTTCATAATTTGAACCATATCTTTTTTGAGTGAATCCATGCCAACTATATCATCAAATTTTACTCCGGTTTTGTGCACAACCTTAAAGGAATTGGGACCAATAAATTTACGAAAAACAAAAAGAATTACCCCAATAAAAAAAGCATAAAAGATGATATCGAAAATTGTAGAAATAATTTGACCGCCATCAGTCTGCACTTTTACTTCAACATCCTGTTTTAAAAGTTCCTCTTTTAAACTTGGTGATTGAGGATTCTGGGTTTTGTAGGATTTTCCCTCATCATCCTTATAAGAAAAATAAAGATTTTCCCCGTCAAATGTAACTGATTTTAGACTGCCTTCTTCTACAGCCTTGTAAAATTGTGAGTAAGGCAGATACTCGTTTTTCTTAGAAACAAAGTCATAGACAAAATAAACCGCAAGAACACAAAAAATCAGACCAGATAAAGCAAAAAAGAATTTCCGATTACGCATAAGTTAAATATAAGAAAAAGTAACTTAGTGGGTCAAGAATTAATTAGAAAGACAGAGGGCTGGACAGATTCCGCGGTAATTATAAATGATGTCGTTGTAGTTGTTGGCATTACCGGCAGGACCAATTCGAAGTGCATGGCTACTAGGGCTATAGTAAGGAGAGCGAAGCCACCAAGAACCTGCATTTCCACTTGAAGTATCCTGATAAGTGTAATTTGCTCTGGCATAATCCGTTGCATATCTTACCCTACTTGATTCTGTTGTTCCGTTAGAATCTCCAATATACACATCATATGCTGCAAAGCCATAATTGCTTGTTGTTACTTCCTGTTCGCTTAATAGGAAAATCTGGTCTGTAGTGTTAGCACAAACATTATCATTTGTTCCACTATTCCATAAAGTGCCATCAGCATCTGGATTTGTTGATCTTTCTGAATTATCTACTTCCGTGTCAAAAATAAGATTTTGAGCACTTGTTGTAAAGGCTTTCTGTAAAAATCCGTTGTTTTCGTAAGAGTCCTTTACAGTATTAGAATCATCGTAGTAAGTTAATCCATTCAAATAGGCCCTTATCTGGCTGTACTTGTAGTTATTAGGCTGAATAGTTGATCCATCTATAGATCTTGTACTTGGATAAGAGGCATAATTGTAATAAGAGACATTTGCTGTAAGAAGATTTTCTGCAAGAATAAGCTTTTTACCTGTTGAATTATAGTCACTTGTTAATACCCGCCATTCAATTGGCTCTACCTTAAAGTATTTTTCACTATTTGCAGACCATTGTGCACAAGTCGTGCCGTCACTGTAGGTGTAGTCAGCAGCATAAGCGTTTTCCCTGCATTTTTCATAAAAATAGCCGTCGCTACCTAAATACCAGCCATTGTAAACTTCAGATGAAGAATAGCTAATTCCTGATGCCGCAATTGTCTGTGGAAAATCACCAAATTTTACTAACTGATAAGCTGTACCATCTATAGTTTTTGTTCCATTATTAATTACAGTCTGTGTAATTGCATCAGAAGCTGCAATATAGAATGGTCCTGTAACTATCGCTGATTTTTCTATACTTTCAGCTACATAAGTTAATATAACAATTTTACCATCATAACAAATATCAGTACCTAAATTATCAGTATAAGTTGTTACAGTTTCCGAATATCCATCTGCATAGTTTGCTACAACTGTCAGTCCACTACCATCAAAAGCCTCTCCTGACATATAAACAGTTTTTTCTGGAGTTCCGCTTACAGTAAGATTACTCAAACCTCCATGAGCTAAAGTACATTCCCAGACCGCATACAAATACAAATCCTCTTTTACAATCACACCTGTATTACAGTCATATACAACACTTGTAGACTCTGGACTGGTTGTCCAACCTTTAAATTCATAACCTTCCCTATAATATGGGCTTGAAAGTCTTATTTCACTTCCTTTTTGATAACTCCATAGATAGTAAGCTGGATCTGCTCCTTCATAGTTTACATAGCATGTAAAGGTACAGGAATTCTCGCCTCTTTCATAAGAGACCCATACAGCATACAAAGTTATATCTTCTGTTGGGGTAAAATAATGTTTATTCATGTAGGTTGCAGTTGTAGCATCAGGACTTGTAGACCAGCCTACAAATGCCCCTTTTGAGGAATATCCAAATCTCAATTGTGAAAGAGTCTTTAAAGGCTGTGATTGTCCAACAGGAATAATCTGAGTCGCAGTCTGAACCTGAAGAGTTTCATCATTTACATTATAAGTAATTGTATAACCGGCTTCCCATACTGCATAAAGAATCATATCTTCTTTTAAGTAAACAGAATAATTATCTGGATAATCTGCTCTTACTGCATCAGGACTTGATGCCCAGCCAGAAAAGGCATAGCCGTCACGTGTAATTCCCATATCACTGGCACTGCTAAAGTTATATGTTTCATACTTAAGTAATTGTTGGCTATATACATTACCACCTTCGTAATTTGCATTAAATATAATGGTGCAGTAATTATTAATAGATAAAGGATTTATTCCTGTATAACAGGATATAAAAGAAAAGATAAGAACAAAACTAAATAATAATAGCATTACTATTTTTTTCATTTTTTTTACTTGCACTTTCGCCATATACTTTTGCTATATTTCTCTCTATATAATGTTTTATTATAAAATACTTTTATACACTTTGTCATTGCTTGAAATCACAAATTCTCAGCACAATTTCTCAGCACCTTGCATAAAAAGGCAAAAAATATCATTATTTTCCATTATGTTCAAACCAGAATTATTAAATACTATTAAAACTTACAATGGAAAAACACTTGTATCAGATTTAATTGCAGGTGTAATCGTAGGAATTGTGGCCCTTCCACTGGCCATAGCTTTTGCAATTGCTTCAGGAGTAAATCCTGCAGCTGGAATTTTTACTGCCATTATTGCAGGCTTTTGTATTTCAGCTTTTGGCGGCAGCCGAGTTCAAATAGGAGGACCAACAGGAGCTTTTGCCGTAATCGTTTATGGCGTTGTTGCTCAATATGGTCTTTCTGGTCTTGCCACAGCAACCTTAATGGCCGGCGTTCTTTTAATTTTACTTGGAGCCTTTAAGATGGGTGGTCTTGTAAAGTTTATTCCATATACAATCGTTACAGGCTTTACCGCAGGTATTGCAGTTACAATTGCCGCAGGTCAGCTTGGAGACTTCTTTGGTTTAAGTCCAGATTTTTCAGTTCCAATGAAAATTCTTGGCGAAGAATACTCAAAAATGCCAGGTGATTTTTTGCCAAAAATGATTGTTTACGTAAAATCAGCTGCCAGCATCAACTGGTATTCATTTATTATGGCTGCAGTTTGCCTTGCATTTATCTTTATCTGGTCTAAGTTCATAAAAAAGATTCCAGGAAGTTTTGTTGTAATCATTCTTGCTACAGTTGTAAGCATTATTCTTGAAAAAACTGCCGGCTTAAGAACAGATACAATCGGAAGTTTTGCAGATGGAAGTGTTCACTACGTAATTCCAAATACCCTTCCAAAACCACAGTTGCCTGACTTCAGCATCAAAACAATCACAACCCTTTTCCCAACTGCAATTTCAATCGCCGTACTTGCAGCCATTGAATCTTTACTTTCTGCAGTCGTTGCCGATGGTATGATTGGTTCTAAACACGATTCAAATACTGAACTTATTGCTCAGGGAATTGCAAATATTGCTTCTCCACTTTTTGGAGGAATTCCAGCAACAGGAGCAATTGCACGTACAGCTACAAATATCAAAAACGGTGGTAAAACTCCTATTGCAGGAATTACCCACGCTTTAACCCTCCTGCTCATTCTTTTATTTGCTGGAAAATATGCCGCCTACATTCCAATGGCAGCCCTGGCCGCTGTTCTTATTAACGTTGCATGGAACATGGCAGGCTTCCCAGCAATCCGTGCACTTCTTAAGGGACAGAAATCTGATATTTGTGTATTCCTGGTAACTTTCTTAATCACTGTATTTGTAGATCTTACAGTTGCTATTGAAGTTGGGCTTGGATTCGCAGCCTTCTTCTTTATCAAAAAGATGATTGATTTATCGGAAGTTCAAAATCCACGCGAAACTGTCACTGCCGGTATTAAAACTGACCAGCCAGACGAAAAACTTGATGTTCCAGAAGGAGCAATGGTATACGAAATTGAAGGCCCTATGTTCTTTGGTACAGTCCGCAAGTTTGAACTGGCAGCTGAAAGAGCCCAGACTTCTTGTAAGGTTTTGATTCTTCGTATGCGTAACACAATCTACCTTGATGCTGGTGGAATCCGTGCTCTTGAACAAGCCAAGGCCGCTTTTGATCGTAAGCATATTACAATTGTAATTTCTGGTATCCATTCTCAGCCTTACATTCTGCTTGAAAAAACAGGTATGGCAGATAAACTTGGCCGCGAAAACATTTTTGACAATATAAATGCAGCACTTGAACGTGCCCGAGAACTGGTAAAATAGGATAGTACTACACCTGAATTATAAAGCTACTTCCGGAGATACGGGATATGCAACCAGCGGGCTGGCCGTATATGGTATTGCACTTCGCTTTTTTTTCTTCGAAAAAAAATGCTCGGCACCGGCCAGATGCAGTATGCAATCCCGATCCCCTCGCGTAGCTTTATAATTCACATCTTGATCTCCTTTTTTTTTTACATTTCACTCGCATGTTCTAAAAATAAAAACTCTCCAAAACAAAATCCACCATACATAATCCACCATTTAAACTGACACACCCCCACCAATCTGATACAATATCCACATGGATTTCGACAACAAAACAGTATACATTTTAGACAGCTACGGATTAATTTTCCGCTGTTACTTTGCTTTTATAAATCGCCCTCTGACTAATTCCAAAGGCGAAAATATTTCTGCCCTTTTCGGCTTTTTCCGCAATCTGCACTTTATCTTCCAGCATTACAAACCAGGTTATTTGATAGCGGCAATGGATTCAAAAACAAAAACCTTCCGCCACGAAATGTACCCTGAGTACAAGGCTACCCGAAATAAAACACCAGAAGACCTGCATGCCCAAATTCCATGGATTTGCGATATTTTACAGGCCCTTGGAGTTCCAGTCCTCCAGTGCGACGGCTACGAAGCAGACGACATAATTGCTACCGTTGCAAAAAAATGCCAGGAACAGGGACGTACATGCCGTATTCTTTCTGGCGACAAAGACCTTATGCAGCTAGTTACAGAATCAACTCAAATCCTTAAACCTGAATCCGGGGCCAGCACCTGGAAAGTAACAGGCATTGATGGCGTAAAAATGGAATGGGGAGTTGAACCTGCCCAGCTTCTGGACCTTCTTGCCCTTTACGGAGATACTGCCGACAACATTCCAGGTGTAACAGGCGTTGGAGTAAAAACCGCTGCAAAACTTCTGGGCGACTACAAAAATCTGGACGGCATTTATGCCAATATCGGTCAAATTAAGGGTGCCATGCAGAAAAAACTTATTGACGGTAAAGATAACGCCTACTTCAGCCAAAAACTCGTCCGCCTTTGCCAGGAAGTCCCATGTTCTGAAATAGACCAGGCAATTAATTCCGACCAGTATCAGTATAATTTTTCGGCTGCAGCAGAACTTCTCAAAGGTTACGAGGCCTTTGCCATTGCAAAATCCTATGCAGAATTAAGTTTAGGAGGGGAAAGCCTTCCCCTAGGGCTGTCAAAAAATGACAGCCCTACCCCATCTAACGGGGCAAAAGAAACTCCAGACCAGCCCCGTAACGCCCCTAATCTTCTGGAAGTAAAAGAAAACGATACTTCTGGCTACAAGGCAATAACAAAACTGCAGGAACTCAAAGCTTACATAGACCAGGCCATATCTGCAGGGCTTGTTGCCTACGATTCCGAATGCGACAGCCTTGATACCTTATCAGCCAAAATGATAGGCTTCAGCCTCTGCTACGAAAAAGGTAAGGCCGTATACATCCCAATCCAGCAGAGCTCCGAAGATCTCTTTAACCAGACAGAATATATAGAAGAAAAAGACGCATTAGAACAATTAATCAGACTTTTTACAGATTCAAAAGTCAAAATCATAATGCATAATGCCAAATTCGACCTAAAACTCCTGCTTGCCAGATGGAAAAAAATTACAAAAGCAGACAATTTCGACTTTAATCTTTTAAACCTCAATCTTAGAGATACCATGATTATTGCCTGGCTTTTAAATCCAGAACATTTGGGCAAAAACGGCTACAGCCTGGAATACCTGGGCGAAACAATGTTGGGGCTTAAAGGAATAGAGTTTAAAGATATAGTTCAAAAGGGCCAGACCTTTGCAGATGTAGCTCTGGAAAATGCCTATAAATATGCCGCCGAAGATGCAGACTTCACCTATCAGCTTTATCTTAATCTTAAAGAAAAATGGGATAAAGAATGCCAGAAGCATGATAAAGAACAAATGAACTCCCTGCTCTCAATGGAGATGAATATACTGCCAATCCTTACAAAAATGGAATTAACCGGCATCCATTTGGATTCAGAAAACCTAAAAAACTACAATCTTGAACTTACAAAAGGAATTGAAGAAGCAGAAAAAAACATCTACAAAGAAGTTGGTCACGAATTTAACATTGCATCTCCTAAACAGCTGCAGACAGTTTTGTTTGAAGAAAGAGGACTAAAACCTGGCAAAAAGACAAAGACCGGCTATTCTACAGACACAACAGTCCTTGAAGAACTTGCATATCTGGATCCAGTTCCAAAAATGATTTTGGAATACCGAGAAATGGCAAAACTAAAATCTACTTATGTAGAAACACTTCCTACACTGGTAGATTCAGAAGGCCGAATCCATACAGATTTTGTACAAACAGGAACTGCAACAGGCCGCCTTTCTTGCCGTGAACCAAACCTGCAGAATATCCCTGTTCGTTCAGAAGCAGGACGAAGAATTAGAGGGGCCTTTACAGCTCCAGAAGGCAAAGTTTTAATTTCTGCTGACTATGCCCAAATTGAACTTGTAGTTCTGGCTCATCTTTCGGGCGACCAGAATATGTGCAAAGCCTTTATAGACGGCACCGATGTTCATAAATCAACAGCCGCCCTCATTTATGGAGTAAATCCAAATCAAGTTACACCAGAAATGAGACGAATTGCCAAAACTATAAATTTTGGGGTTATATACGGAATGTCAGCATTTAGCCTTGCAAAAGATTTAGGAATTTCCAGAACTCAGGCCAGCGATTTTATTGATATGTACTTCCACACTTACTCTTCTGTTTCTTCTTTTATGACAAATGTAATTTCACAGGCAGAAGAAAAAGGTTATGTTGAAACAATCTCAGGCCGCCGACGTCCAATGCTTAATATTAATAGTAAAAACAAGATAGAAAAATCGGCTGCAGAAAGAATTGCAAAAAATACTCCTATTCAGGGTTCTGCTGCAGATATAGTAAAAATGGCAATGCTTTCAGTTTCACAAGCCCTTAAAGAGACAAACAGCCCTGCAAAACTCCTGCTACAAGTTCATGATGAATTAATTTTTGAATGTCCAGATGATCAGACAACAATTGACCAGACAATCTCCCTTATCAGAGATAAAATGGAAAATGCAGTAAAACTTTCGGTGCCTTTAAGAGTAAGCGTAGAATACGGCAAAAACTGGGGTGAATTCCACTAATGAATGCAAACGAAAGTCAGGTCATTGCGGTCGTAGGCAAAATGGCCTCTGGAAAAAACTACATATCTTCGCAATTGGAGAAGGAAGGCTGGGCTTCTATAGATGCAGATCTTTTGGTTCACGATGCCATAGACCAGGCCTGCCAGACTATTGTCCAGACCTTTCAGCCATACGCAAAGAAAGCCGGTATCTCTATCACCAAGGATAATGGCAAAATTGACCGCCGAGCCTTAGGAACAATTCTTTTTTCCCATCCAGATCTTATGGCAAAGCAGGAAGCAATCGTTTACCCCATCATCACAAAAATGATTGAGGACTTTATTTGCAGCCACGAAAAAGTAATTATAAATGCCACAGTACTTTTTAAGACCCCAGAAATTATGAAAAAGTGCCAGAAAATTCTGTACGTAAAAGCGGGCCTGCTTAAAAGATTTATCCGTGCAAGAAAAAGAGACCACCTGCCTTACAAACAAATTTTCAAACGTTTTTACAGCCAGAGACATTTATTTGCAGAGTATAAAAAAAGCAACATCCCCTTAGAAATTGTAAAGAATTAAACCTTTTCTCAAATCAGCTGTAAACCCCTTGAATTATAAAACCACAAACAGAAGTACTGAAAAAAAATACTAAAGGATTTTTTTCAAGTTCCGATATTTTGAATAAGGTGGCCGGTAAAAGCAAAAAAATTTTACCGGTGCAAAGAGGAATATTTATGGAACAGAAAAAAACTTTATGGATTATCGCCGCTGTTGGTGCTTTCTTATTAGTTGTTTTAGGTGCAGCTGGAATCATGTACTCTCCAGCAAAAAATCCAAGTCCTACAATCGCAAGTGTTTCTCCTGTAGATAAGGGACTCATTAATACAAACACAGGCTGGACAAACACAACTACAAACGATCAGTTACCACTGGAACTTCCCCAGGACATCACAACTAAAACAAATGACCTTGTAGTTCTTGCAGATAACGCAACTGTTTATGAAGTAGGCAAGAAAACTTCTTCAAACGAAACAACAATCGATTTGAATAGCCTTAAAAATGAACTTCCTTCTGAATCACAGGCACAGAACATCAATATCACATTAACTATTCCAGAAACTCAATCTGAACAAAAATATGAAGATAAAGAAACAAAAACTTCTACAAAGACTGTTTCAAAGACTTCTTCATCATCATATAAAACTGTAGAAAAAACTCCTGAAGTAAAAACTCAGGTAAAAGCTACAAGTGGAAAAACAACAGTTACAGCAAAAGTTGTAACAAAACCTGCTAACACAGAAACCAAGAAAACTCAGTTCTGGGTACAGGTAGCAGCTTACTCTAACAAAAAAGGTGCTGAAGGAGCTCGTTCCATTCTTGATTCAAACAAGATTCCTGCAGACATTTTTACATTCAAAGATAACAAGGATAAACTTTTCTACCGTGTTAGAGTTGGTCCTTACACAACAAAGAGTGAAGCTGAATACTGGCGTACAAGAATCATCAAAATTGATGAATTTTCTAAGGCCGAAAGTTATATAACAACAACTACAAACTAGAATTAAAAAAAAAACAAATACTCCTTTTTGAAACATAAACGAGGAAAAGCTAACTACCTTTAAAGCTTTTCCTCATTTTTTTTAACTTTTTTTTATTTTCATTTCCTTTTTTAACACATCTTGGAAATAACTATAGTATGAAAATAAAAAAACTGATTGAAATCATCATACTTATTTTTGCAATATCTACGACAAAAGCATATTGCAAAGCAAGTCTAAAAACCTATTTTGACAGCGATAAAACTCAAGCTCTGGACTTTAAGTTTATTGCAGGCCAGGTCAAATTTGCCCACCAGGAAGGAAAGGTTAACACTGGAATTGCCGCTTTTTCTGACTCTTTTGCAAAAAATATTTCTTTCCAACTTTTATGCGGCAACTTATCGCTTGGGGGTTCCTTATCTAAATTAAACAACCCTCTTTTAAGTACAAGTTCCTCCCCCTTTTCTTCAGGCTTTTCTTCAGTCGACAGTTTTACTGCAAGCCTGCCCTCTTACACATCTTTCTCCAACCCAACAAGACTTTTTTTACAATGTGGAAATCTTTTTAAAAAGTCTGCATTTATACACTGGAAGTTCAACTGTTTTTATTCTCCAGAAGATAAAAAAAACGCCCTTTCCTTCTATCTAAATAAAAACTTTTTTAAGAATCAACTTAAACTTACAAGTCAAATATCCTTAGGAATTTTTCCACATAAAGAAAACTCAATTTCCTCCTGGTTTACAAACGAGTTTTACTACCACCAGGGAATGCATCTTTGTTCGAATTATCAAGTCTCTTTTGAATACAAAAACTTTAAAACTTCTTTCTTACAAGGACTTTATGAAACTCCTTTTGGCAGCCTAACATCCCTTTTCCGCAGTGATAATCGTCTAATTACAGACCGCTTCATTTTTACTTTATCCACACTTTATAATCCAAATACAAAAGAAAAAACCATTATTACTTCATCAGACAAAATTCTTGAAAACTGTCTGCAGTGCCGTTTTGGCCTTCAGTATAAATACAAAACTGGAAAAACTTTTCCCATATTTATAAAAAATGCCTTTGCAAGTTACTGTAATTTAAGTCTGGCCTCAAAAGAAGGTCCCCACGATTTAAGATTCTGTACAGGCAGCCAGTTTACATGTCCTTACACTTCAAACAGTCTGACCTTAAATGTAAACGGAACTCTTTACTATAAAAATAACACACCCTCTTATAGCTTTGATTCAGTAAGTATAAAACTGCAAAACTCTGCTTATATATGGGCTTTTACTCCGGGTTTTAATGCATCTGTCACACTAAATCCCTCTCAAAATTTCGATTCTTTATCAGTTTCTACAAAACTTGGCCTAAAACTCACTTATTCTAAATTTCCCAAAATAAGTGGAACTGCCTCCATCACTCTTAATCATAAAGATGGAGAACTTACCAGCAAAAAACTTTCTGCCAGCCTCAAATCAACTTTTACTTATAAAGACTTTAGCGTTATCTTGAAGTTTTCCGCAGATACAAACATTTAACACTAAATTTTGAAGGGGCTAGTTGAATAGAAAGAAAAATTTTATTAAAATACCTAACATTCTAATATTATAATTTTGCGAATATTTTATTTTAAAGAGGTATTAATATGGCATGGGATATTTCAAAAGTAAGAAATATCGGTATCAGTGCTCACATTGACTCAGGAAAGACTACAACTTCAGAACGTATCTTGTTCTACTGTAACAAGATTCACGCTATCCATGAAGTTCGTGGTAAAGACGGTGTTGGTGCTGTTATGGACAACATGGAACTGGAACGTGAACGTGGTATCACAATTCAGTCTGCAGCTACTCAGGTTCAGTGGAAAGACTACACTATCAACCTTATCGACACTCCAGGTCACGTAGACTTCACAGTTGAAGTAGAACGTTCTCTGCGCGTACTTGATGGTGCTATCATGATTCTTTGTGCAGTAGCTGGTGTTCAGTCACAGTCAATTACAGTAGACCGTCAGCTTAAACGCTACCATGTACCTCGTGTTGCATTTGTTAATAAGTGTGACCGTCAGGGTGCTAATCCACTCCGTGTACGCTTGCAGCTCCGTGAAAAACTTGGTTTGAATGCATACATGATGGAACTTCCAATCGGTTTGGAAGACAAACTCGAAGGTGTTGTTGACTTAGTTGGAATGAAAGCAATCTACTTCGACGGACCAAACGGTGAAGATCTCCGCATTGCTGAAATTCCAGCAAACATGAAAGATGATGCTGAAAAGTATCGTGAAGAACTTTTGGATGCAGCTTCTATGTTCGATGATTCTTTGATGGAAGAAATCATGGAAAAGGGTTACGATGGAGTTGCTGAAGATAAAGTAATCGCAGCTATCCGTAAGGGTACTCTTGCAGAACAGTTTGTAGGTGTATTCTGTGGTTCTGCACACGTAAACAAAGGTATCCAGCCATTGCTCGATGCTGTAGTTCGTTACTTGCCAGCTCCAAACGAAGTAAGAAACGTTGCTCTTGACTTGGACAACAACGAAGCTGAAGTTGAACTTGAATCAGTTGATAACAAACCTTGTGTTGCACTTGGTTTCAAACTTGATGATGGTCAGTATGGTCAGCTTACATATACTCGTGTTTACCAGGGTAAAATTAAGAAGGGTGAAGAACTTTACAACACACGTACAAAGAAGAAGTTCAAGGTTGGACGTCTTGTACGTATGAACTCTGCTCAGATGGAAGATATCAACGAAGGTTGTGCAGGTGATATCGTTGCACTCTTCGGTGTTGACTGTGCATCTGGTGATACATTCGTAAGTGGTGGAATTAACTATTCTATGGCTTCTATGTACGTTCCAGAACCTGTAATTTCTTTGTCTATTACTCCAAAAGATAAACAGGCTTCTATGCAGATGTCTAAGGCTCTTAACCGCTTTACAAAAGAAGACCCAACATTCCGTGTATACACAGACCCAGAATCTAACGAAACAATTATTAAGGGTATGGGTGAACTTCACCTTGAAGTATACGTAGAACGTATGCGCCGTGAATATAACTGTGAAGTAACAACAGGTGCTCCACAGGTAGCTTACCGTGAATCTATCACTCAGCAGGGTACATTCAACTACACACATAAGAAACAGTCTGGTGGTTCTGGACAGTACGGTCGTGTAGCAGGATTTATGGAACCTATTTCTGACAAAGACTACGAATTCGTAGACGCAATTAAGGGAGGTGCAATTCCTAACGAATTCATCCCTTCTTGTGATAAAGGTTTCCAGAGAGCTATGAAAGAAGGTTCTTTGATTGGTGCTCCAGTTGTTGGTGTTAGAGTAACAATCAACGATGGTCAGTCACACCCTGTAGACTCTAACGATAACGCATTCCAGACAGCAGCTATTGGTGCTTTCCGCGAAGGTTATCAGAACGCTAAACCAGCTATCCTTGAACCAATCATGAAGGTACAGATGACCGCACCAACAGAATTCCAGGGTAACTTGTTCGGTTTGATCAACCAGCGCCGTGGTGTAATTGTTGATTCAACAGATGAAAACAACACATCTACAGTAAACGCAGAAGTTCCACTTTCTGAAATGTTCGGATTCTCTACTATCC